>JAVKEN010000014.1:0-203161 GCA_040221415.1 Rickettsiales bacterium | reverse complement strand
CATCAAATAACATCCACAAATGCCCTATGCCAGATTTAAATATTGGGTTTGATGATTGTCCTGCAATTCTATTACCCTCATGAGTTGGAAATTCAAATATTTTATATTTTCTCTTTAAAAATCTAATAGTTTGTTGAGCTTCAATCATGAAGTCTTTTGCATCTATATCAACAGATTTCAATTTTTTTATATTAAACCCCCTGTAACCATTCCAACAATCGGTTAAGTTACCTTTAAAAAAAATATTAATTAATTTGGTAATAAATTTTAAAAACAAGAATCTATGATAGTATGTAATTTTTGATTTAGCTTTGTGATAAGCACCCTTAGCTGTTCTTGAGGCTATCACCATATCAGCCCCATTCTTAAATAATTCAATGAACTTACCTAAATCATTCGCATCTTCTTCTCCGTCAGTACTAAGATAAACTATGTAATCCCCTTTACATATTTGAGCTGCATGACGCATTGCTCCACCTCGCCCTCCGGCATTTACTACAACAGTATTAATGTTTTCTGATTTAAAAAATTCGATTGATTCATCGGTGCTGCCACCATCAACAGAAAATATTTCAAAAAATAACTCTCTCTTAATTTTAGGAATAACATATCTAGCTCCTATCACATCATTCTTGTTGATGATAGCGAGAGATACTTTCGGATTTTTGTTTTTTAAACTCATAAGAACAATATTATTCTATATTTTAATTTTAACGAGTTCATCTAAATAATGAAAAATATCCCTTTTAGGTTTCCACCCGAAACTCTTTAATTTCTCAATTGGTGCAGTTTTATATTGATACTCATCATCGAGTTGATTTATTTTTGGAGCAAAATCATATTTAGTTTTAAAATATTTTAATAAGTCATTCACACTAAGAGATTTTTCCATTCCAACATTAAATATTTCATTATTTATATTCTTTTCAAACAAGAACCTGATTATATTCGTCACCTCATCAACATGAATGAAATTAAGCTTTGAATTTAAATCAACATATATAGGAATTGACTCCAGGCTATTTTGGTATGCATTTATTATTTCAAAAACAATATTCTTTTTAATAGTATCTCCAATAAAAATACTTGGCCTTAGAATGTTAAAATTAATGCCAAATATTTTTTGATAGAGCCTAATATATTCCTCAGAAAACATTTTATTTAAAGCATAGGGATTTTGGGGATTTCTAGGCGAAGTTTCACTCCTATCCTTACAATCATCAGTACCATACATTTCAACGGTGGAAATATAGAATAATTTTGCTTTACTTTCTTTTGCGATTTCTAATGAGAATAATACTGGGTCAAAATTATTAATATGGTCATTAATCGGATCTCTTAGTGACATAAATACAGAAGGAAATCCTGCGCAATGTATTATATTTTTAATCCTGTTTGAATAATTAAATAGGATCTTCTTTGCAGACTCTTTAGAATAATCAGAAATTATTAATTCTTCACTTGGCTCCAAGCTTCTGTTGCGTGTGACGCCTAGAAGCTTAGTTGAGCTTATTTTAGATATTTCTTTGGATCCCATGATAGATTTCCCTAGAAGTCCAGTTGCTCCTATTATTAAAGTAATGTCCATAATTATCTAAAAGTTCCTAGTTTATTCATGTCAATAACGACTAAGTTAGTTTTATCTTTTATATTAACGCTATCTATGCTCTTGCCTGATATAATATTACCCCAAGAGGTTTTAAGATGTATTGCTTTATCATCCCATTGTAAAAACTCATAAGGTTGCCCAATTATTGACTCGTAGCCATATTGACGCATTAAATACGTTGTTGCGGAAACTAACCAATTATGAGAATAATTAGTTGAGAAGCCATATTCTAATGATGAGAAGTTATTTTTTGCGTATGATTTTCCATTATTCTTTATTATGTAAATTGTGGTTTCGCCATTATTTTTTATATTATCCAAAGCCTTTAATTCTATATTAGATCTTATATAATTCATTTCGTGTAGATGTGGACCCACTATATAGCTAAATAGGTTATGATTGCACAAAGCTAGACCAAAAAAGGTGATTGCTATAAATACTGCCTCTTCTTTTGTAATTAATCTAAAGCAGCTTTCTTTAGTCTTTCTTAAAGACGTGGCAAAGCTACTTTCAAATATTTGAACCACAGACCATAAAAATATATACAATACAAACGGCATGGTTGCAGGCATGTATCTAAAAGAAGAAAATATGGCTTTTGGCGCTAGTGCTGGAGAATAGGCAAGAATTAACAACCCCAATATTATTAATGGGCTGAACATGGTGTTAGAAACAAATTTTAGCAATTTATTTTGATTTGGGACATGTTCTAACTTCCTTTTTTTTTGTAACAAAAATAAGCTTAAAATTAGAAAAAAAGATATCGTAAAAAAAGAATACCAGTGATTGAACTTAAAATAACCAGCAATATCAAATAAATTGAAGGAATATTTTAACATATTTATTACATGCTTGATTTTTTCTATAAAATCCAAATCTATACTAACTGACCTTTCTGAGTTTCTTGCTTTTATACCTAATAGAAAAAATGAAATCTTTGCAATTATTATGTAACAAACCATTACTGCAAAGATAAATATTGTTGATTTGAATATAAATTTGATATTTTTATGATCTTTTTGTAAGTCATCTCTTTTTAAGCTAGTTAAGTAAAACATTAGCAAGAATACAAAGTAAAACATTGAACTGAGAACATAGTTCAACGAGCCTAGAAATATAAATAAAATTCCATAAATATAATATTTCTTCCTTGTAGCCCTATCGTGATTTTCTAAAAATATTTTGGCGCTGTAGAATGCTGCTATTTGTCCACATATTATAGAAAAAACCATATTCCCATAACTGACAGTAGACGAGTGTAATTGTGAAGCCGGCAAGCTAAACGCTAATAGGGCAAAGGATATGGCAAAACATTTCTTTTTAGGAGACAATCTTATTTGCCACAAATAGGTTAAATAGGACGCTATAGCCAATAAAAAAATATTAAACAATCTTATATAAGAAGCATTTTCAATATTGTGGGATATATAATCTCCAATAAGAATAAAAACAGTTGATACTGGTCTAAACATTTCCACCGCTGAGTTATAAAACTCTGGATGACGAACAATTTTACTGAACTTATAAATATTCCAAAATGCTGCATTCCAATCATCTTGCCTAAGGTAATCTCCCCATAAGACTGGAGAGTGAGCAAATAGGAGAGATGCTAATATAAAAAGAAAAATATAAAAATCATTTTTTATCTTTGTTTCTATCATGTTTAAAAAATTACCTATAGGGACCAATATTTCGCATGTCTATAGTTACATTAAAATAATTTTTATTCCAGTTCTGTTTTATATATTTATTTTTCTTAACATCATAGTCGCGTATAAACAACGCTCCCCAAGGTAAATCATCTAATAAAATTTGTTTTTCTCCCCATTTTGGAATTACTTTTTTATCATTGGTTTCAAATCCAATTTCACGCATTAAATATACCATGGAACCTATAAACATACCTCTAAATCCGCTACTTGTCATTCCATACTCAAATCCTGCTAGCCCCGGTTTTACATAAGATTTCCCATCATCTTTTATCAATTCTATTGCTACCTTTTTACCATCTTTAAGTGCAGGAAGGGCCTGGTTATAAATTTTTTGTCTAATAAAATTTAATTCATATCTTTGAGGGCCGACTATGAGCTCTGATACTGATATATTAGATATTATAATTCCAAAAATCGTTACGATTATTAGTATAACGTTTTTTACACCTAATATTACTTCTTGATTTGAGGTGATCTTTTTAGAAAAGTATACTGATACTGTACATATTGACCAGAATAATATGTACAGTATGAATGGCATGGTACTAACAGTATATCTAAAGCAAACTAATCCTACTGAAGGCGCCAAAGCTGGAGAAAAAGACAGGACAAACAAAAATGATGTTACAAAAAAGGAGAAAAATATATTGGAATAGTTGCCATTTTTATCTCCTGACAAGCATATTTTCAAAGATGCTATAAATAGTGACAATATAATTAATGGCGCAACAATACTAATTTCGTATGATCTCATCAACCACAGCTTAGTGTGTAACGTAATAACTACAAAAATATAGTTAATTTTCTGCATTATATCGAAGCTAATGTTCACAGCTCTATCTGGATTTACAATCTTAATGTTAAAACCCCAATGGATAAATTTTGCACATAAAAAATAAGCTAGCATAAGTCCTATGAAAATTAGGGAGCTATGTATAAGAAACCTTATATTAGGGTTATTAAGCTCTTTCTTTGAGTTTATAAACAACATCATCAGCATTACCCAGACGAACATTGCTGCTAATGTATAATTCATTAATGAGATGAAAAAGAATACACATCCAGCGATTAAATAAAACTTTGATTGATTATTTTTTTTTAAGTACCACCTATATAGAAAATGAATAGATATTGCAGACATTAGTACTGTTATAATCATAAAACAATAATTTGCTGTAGCGGCATATATTTGAAAGGCGGGAAGAGTGCAGGAGGATATTGAAAAACAAAGATTAAAAATTTTATTTTTATTAAATTTTTGTCCCCATGAATAAAGGCAAATACCAATTAATCCTATGAGTAAAACATTAATGAGTCTAACATATTTTGCATATTCTATGTGAAGTGACACCATATCAGTTAGATAAAATATAAACATTGAAACTGGACGAAACATTTCAAATGTTGCATTTCTATATTCCACATGATCAGAAATATTTTTACCATTCCATAAAGCAGCGTTCCAATCATCTTGCCTTAAATAATCACCACTAACTACTGGTAATAAAGCAAAAAAAACAGACACCATAATTAATGGAGAAGCAATATTATATGTTTTTAGGTTCATAAATGTAGTTTGCCAATAAATTAATCTTCATTTATACAAAATTTTCTTTGAAGATTTATAGCAAAATTACTGTTTTTATTTTTGACAACAACATGTCCATTTGCAACTGTAAATTTAAAGGAATTAACAGATAAATCTTCCTTAATTTCGGATGGAATTATTTTATCTGACCCCTGTTCCAAATCTTCTATTAAATCCATAACATTGATTGAAGAATCTTTCAACTACGAAAAGTCAAATCAATCATTGCCAGATTGCCCATTCAGAGTTCATCTTATTTATTTTCTACTAATACATCATTAATGATTTCTCTTGCTCTCTCTATAAGACATCTCAATGGATTCCAACTACTACTCATATTTTTCTTTTTAAAAAATTATAAGAAATACGCTCGTACACCCACGCAGAAAAGTTCAATAAAAATCCCGTGAAAACAGTGCTTACCAATGTCCACCTTTTTTGGAAAAGGACGACCCAAGCGGAGACGGAGAGAATTTTTACCCCGATTTTAGCAATTTTTATGATTTTTTGGAAAGAGGAAAAGACGACTAATGAAACTCATCAAGTGCCGATATTAGTGGCCTAGCAAGGCTTGATAAAATATTAAAAAGTTAATGGGGATTGAGTTTGTAGGTATCAAACTGGCGGAGGGAGAGGGATTCGAACCCTCGATACAGTTACCCGTATACTTCCTTAGCAGGGAAGCGCCTTCAGCCGCTCGGCCACCCCTCCACGAGAGTTGATCAATTTATACCATAGAAATTGTCTTTACAAGGTTAAATTTTAGTAAATGAGATGCAGCGTATGATACCAGCCAAATCCTTAACTTGCTCCTGTAATTTAAAGCCATTTTCTTTTGCAATCATTTGAATTTCTTGATGCTGATTCATACCAATTTCAAAAACTAAATAACCTTTTGGCTTCAGTTTAGTTACGGCTTGAGAAATAATAACTCTATAAGCATCAAGACCATCTTTCCCGCCATCCAGAGCTGTGTGAGGTTCGTACTCTTTGACATCACGGCTCAGATTATTAATGTCATCAGTTTTAATATAAGGTGGATTTGAGATTATCAGATCAAACTTTTCATTTATCGTTGAAGAGAAATTATTATCTTTGATGAAATTGATATCAACTTGATGAGTAGCCGCATTCTTTTTAGCTACAGTCAAAGCATCTACTGAACAATCAGTAGCAATCACTTCTGAGTCTTTATAGTTGTCAGCAAGACATATAGCTATGCATCCTGATCCAGTACCAATATCTAGGATTTTTATTTGATAATCTTTAGCAAATAGCTTGCAGCAATATTCAACTATGGTTTCTGTATCAGGGCGAGGAAGTAAAGTGTATTCATTGACAATGAAAGTTTTGCTATAAAATTCTTTTTTTCCGGTTATGTAAGATACAGGTGTGTTAACAGTTCTTTTCTTGATCAGTTTATCGTATAATTGCTGATCTATTTTCGAAATATTTTTATTTGAATTTAAAATAATCTCTTCATGAGATATAGCCAAAACATGTTGAAGAATTATTCGTGCGTCTAATGCGGGGCTGTGTATGCCTTGTTTCTGTAAAAGAGTACTAGCTTGATTGATAGCTTCACGAATTGTGGTCATTCACTATCACCGAGAGCAATATATTTGATTTGTAAATATTCATGAATTCCGTGTATGGAACCCTCGCGACCAAAACCAGAATGCTTAACACCACCAAAAGGAATATATGCATTAGAAATCATAGACTCGTTAACCCCAACCATTCCATATTCTAACTTCGAAGAGATGTTCCAAATTCTATTTTTAGATTCTGAATAAAAATACGAGGCTAATCCATAATTTGTATTATTTGCACGTTCTACTATTTCCTCATCTGAACAATTGAATTTATACAGAGCTATTACAGGACCGAAGATTTCCTCTTTTTCTATATCCAAATTTTGCTTTGTTACCTCAATTAAAGTTGGTGGAAAGAAAGATCCACCAAGGTCATTTTTATCTTGATGTATAATCTTTGAGCCATTGCTTATAGCATCAGCAACCAATTTAGTAACTTTGTCAGCAGCTTTTTTATTAATTAACGGACCTTGATTTATGTTTTTGTCTAGACCGTTGCCAATTTTTAGTTTTTTAAATTCGGGTAATAAAAGAGCAACAAATTTGTCAAAGATTTTTTCAGATACATAGACTCGGTTAACGCTAGTACAGGCTTGTCCAGTATTGCGACTTTTAGCAGCTGCCAGGCCAGCAACAGCAAGTTTTAAGTTGGCATCGTCAAACACAATAAAAGGTGCATTTCCACCAAGTTCAAGAGAGAGTTTCTTTAGAGTATCAGCTGATTGTTTATAAAGTATTTTTCCTACTGCAGTTGATCCAGTGAAGCTAAGTTTACGAACTTTGTTATTATTTGTTAGTTCTAATCCTATTTCTTTGGAATCTCCAAGCACAAGGTTTATCACTCCTTTGGGAAAGCCAGCTTGTTCTGCCAACTTTACTAATGCAATGGCTGTTAAAGGAGTTTCCTCAGAGGGTTTTAAAACAATAGTACATCCAGCTGCAATAGCAGGGCAAATTTTTCTTGTAATCATTGCCATTGGAAAGTTCCAAGGGGTAATTGCTCCTACTACGCCTATGGGCTCATTAATGCCAATATATTTATTAGATAGTTTATTAGTGGGATAAACCTCTCCATGAATGCGTTTAGATTCTTCAGCAAACCACTCTACAAAACTTGCGCCATATTTTATCTCTGTGATTGAATCTGCCAAAGGCTTACCTTGCTCAATTGTCATAATGCGAGCAATATCATCAATATTCTGATTTATTAAATCAAACCAACTTCTTAAAAGATCGGATCGTTCTTGAGGAAGAATTTTTTTCCATTCATTTAGAGAAGAATGTGCAGCCTCAATTGCTAACTTCGTGTCTTTAGATCCATGAACAGAAGTTGTAGCAATTAATTTTTGATTAAAGGGGTTAAAAACCTCTGTTTTATCAGGAGAGTCTTTCCACTCGCCGTTTATAAACGATCTGAAATCAAGTAAAGATTTATTTTTAATTCCATCAAATGACTTATTTTCAATCATATTTACTTTGAATAAAAGCGATTAACTCCTTGTAGCCACTGATATGAACTTTAGGGAAGCAATTCTTAAATCTGTCATTGTTGAAGTCTTCAGGTCCGTAAAAAACAGGCAGAGATTCTGATGCGTATGCAGTCTCCATATCTGTCACTGAGTCCCCAACAAACCAAACTTTTTTAGCTGAAGAAGCTGATAGTTTTTCCAAAGTAATAACTACAGTTTTTGGATCTGGCTTATCTACATCTAAATCTCCAGATCCCATAACGGATTGGAAGTATTTAGTCCACCCCAGAAGTTCGACTTCTTTACGCACTAAATAAGCTTTTTTGTTACTAACTAACGCAACCTTAATATCTTTTTCATTAAGAAGTTTAAGCATTTTCTCAACATTAGGGAGCGGTTTAAGAAGCTCCATGTTCTTCTTGTATACCTTGCGGTAATAGTCACCAACTTCTTGCCAGTTATTAGGAAATAACTTTGGTAACATTTCTCTGAGAGCGCGGTGAACGTTTATTTTTGTTTCTTCCAAACTCCAGGGTTCTTTGTCATATTTCTTAAAAGCTTCTACCATAGCTTTGTAAATCAAAGGCCAAGCATCAACAAGCGTGTTATCCCAGTCAAAAATTATAACTTCGGGAGTTTCTAGCTTAATGGTTTTGTCGATATACTTCATTTATGCCATCTCCTCTTCTGAAGTAGATTCTTTTGACTCTGAGTCAGGATTGTTGCTTCCATGAATATTAAGCATTTTCAGCTTTCTATGAAGGGCGGATCTCTCCATACCTACAAAGACCGAAGTTTTTGAAATGTTATTGTTGAAGCGGGACATTTGCGATGCAAGGTAATGGCGTTCAAATTCTTCTCTAGCTTGTCTTAAAGATAAAGACATGAAGTCAATGTCTCCATATAAGTTTTGACTAGATTTTGCCTTACCGTTTTGCTCTTTAATTTCTTCCAATAAATCTAAGGATATGGTGTGAAGCTTCCTTATGTTCGCTATGATAAATAGTTTCTCAAGGAAATTTTCAAGCTCCCTAATATTACCTGGCCAATCCATAGCTTGTAAATTAGCAATTACTTCTTTTGTGATTTCTTTAGGAGCAAACCCTTCTGATTTAGCAATGTTTTTCATAAAGAATCTAGACAAATGTTCAATATCCTCTTTTCTCTCTTTCAGAGAGGGTACTGATAGAGATACTACATTAATTCTGTTGTATAAATCTTTGAACAATCTTCCAGATTTAATTGCTTCGTTTGGGTTTTCACTAATAGATCCGATAACTCTTACATTATACTTTGTTGAAGATTGACTATCTTTATTTCCTTGAACAAACTTAAGAATGTTTTTCTGAGTGTCTAGAGGTAATTCTGAAATATTATCGATATATAATGTACCTTTTGCAACTAATTCAGCAACTCCAAATTTTTTTACAGAAGGATCTCCCAAAAGGTCGTTTTTTACTTTGGTGTTATTGATTACCGATCCATTTATTGTAACAAAAGGATAATTTCTTTTATCTGATAATTTATGAACAAGCTTTGCAGCCAGCTCCTTTCCAGAACCATACTCTCCTTTTATAAGAACTCGACTAGAAGTGGTTGATACTTTCTCAATATTTATTTTTAGTTGTTGAATGGCATTTGATTCACCAATCAGCTCTGGTTTGCTAGCAATCTTTTTCTTTAGCTCTATGTTTTCTCTTTTTAGCCTTGAAGCTTCTGATGCACGCTTAACAGTTATATTAAGTTTTTCTGGTGTGAATGGTTTTTCAATATAATCATATGCTCCATATCTGATTGAAGTGACAGCAGTTTCAATTGTCCCGTGTCCACTAATCATGATTACTGGAATAAATGGATATTTCTCTTTGATTACTTCAAGTATTCCAAGACCATCCAGGTCACTTCCCTGTAACCATATATCTAGAAGAACTATAGAAGGTTTGTTTTTTTCGATTTCTGCGAAAGCTTCCACACTATTAGCTGCAGTACAACACTGGTAACCTTCGTCAGTTAAAATATCTGATACCAGATCTCTGATATCTTCTTCATCATCTACAATTAAAATTGTATTATTCATTTTTCGCCTTTGTTAGTTAATTAAGAGGAAGTTCGATTTCAACAACAGCCCTTCCATTACTGTTGTTATATAAATCAAGACTACCTTTGTGATCGTCAATAATCTTTTGCACAATAGACAAGCCTAAACCCGTGCCTTTAGTTCTTGTTGTAAAATAAGCTTCTGTTAGACGCGCAATAATGTCCTTGTCAAAACCTTTCCCGTTATCGACGACTTTTATTTTGACAGAATTTTTCACTTTTTCAAGTTTAACGTCTATATAGGATTTTCCACTTTCATACATCTTTGTTCCGTGGAGAGACTCTTCAGAATTTTTAAGCAAATTAACAATAACCTGGGTTATTTGAGTCTGGTCAGCGAATATATTTATAGATTGTTTGTTAGACTCAAAAGAATATTTGATTTTATTATCAAGATACTGCCTTGATAAAACGATATCGCTAACTGATTTAGCTATATCGAACTCTTCTAGAGTTGGTGACTTCATTTTGGCAAAGTTAGAGAATTCTCCAATTATTTCGGCAATGTCAGCTGTATGCCTGATGATTGTAGAAAGATATCTAGAGAAAGCTTCTTTATCATTTACTTGATCAGCAAATTTAGTTTTTAGCCTATCTGCGCTTAATTGGATAGGAGTCAGAGGGTTCTTTACTTCATGAGCAATCCTTCGTGCAACATCTGACCAAGCTGCAAGTCTTTGAGCTTGAACAAGCTGGGTCATATCATCAAAAGTTACAATGAAGCCATCTATACGTTTATTATCACTTTCTGCTACTACTCTGAAAACAATGTTGAGTAGTTTACGTTTGATTTTAATACTGAGTTCTTCACTAACTAAAGTATCAGGAGTTTGTGTGGCGTTCTGTAGGATATTATTTAGCTCAGGAATAATGTTTGTAATATTTTTTTTATGCACATCCTTAGATTTTAGCTGCAGCATTTTTAGCGCTGAGTCGTTGATAAGAATTATTTTTTTATCAGAAGATAATGCAATGATACCAGCGGACACTCCGGATAGTACAGTTTGACTAAATTTATGCTTATCTTCAATTTTATTGTATGCATCGACTAATTTTTCCTGCTGCCCTGCAATATGCTTAGTCATCAAGTTAAATGCTTTTGCTAAGTATGAAAGTTCGTCGTTGTTCTTGCCCTCTTTTACCCTAAAGCTAAACTTACCTTCTTTGATTTTTTCTGTAGCTTCCAAAAGTCGTTGGATAGGTTTTGTAATCTTACTTGAAAACGTGATGCCAAACCATAATGCGATAACCAAGATCAATAAAGATACAGCAAGGAAAATCAGGGAGAATTTTATCTGCAAACTATTTAATCTATCCTTAATAGCTCGGTATTTGCTTGCCGCTCCTTGAGATTCTGCAATGTGGTTTAAAACGTTACTATCAATTAGTTTGCCTACTACCAAATAGGTACTTGGGAGGCTGGATAGAGCCACTACAGATCGAATTTTATTTGGGTTGTTATCAAGTATAACTACTTCTCCTTCGGCTGCTTTCTGGAATGCTTCTATCGGAAAACGCTCGAATGAAAGAGAGTTACCATATTTTGATTTTACAATTGGTATATTATTATTAAATACAACCGCCTCGGATACAGCGTTTAGCTCAACAAAAGTATTTAATATTTGAAAAAACATTGGCATGTTTGAAGTGAGATCATAATAAATTATGTTATTGTCTAACTCCATAGCCATTGCCTTAGTCCTGACTCGAAGGACGTCTTTGTGTTCTTTTAAGTATGATTCTGCAACTATGACGGATTCATCAAGAGCTGTAGTGATTCTCTTATCAAACCAAGATTCAATTACAAAGTTAAAAAAAACAGTAGAAAATATGGCAACTGTTATTGTTGGTATACAGGCTATAATTGAGAAAACCATTAAAATCCTAGTTTGGATTTTAGAATTAGATCCAACAATATGCTTTTTTGTATAGAACTGCATTAATCTTCTAGAAATCAAAATTGCAAATGTGAGGAAGAGTACTAAATCAACAAACAGCAAGATTGTGATTTGTTTAGAATTTGGGGTTATTAAGCTTGAACTAGAAGTCATAGCTATATAAGTTGATATAGCTGCTATAACAGAGGCTACAGCAACAACTATTGCCAATTTGCTTGTGAATGATCGTTTTAGAAATAGCTTATTTAACATTTATTTTGTAATTCTGGATTTTATTTCGCAGAGTGTTTCGATTGATTCCAAGTATCTGTGAGGTTTTACTTTGATTAAAAGAGGTATGTTCTAAAGTTTTACAAATTATTCTTTTTTCTACCTCGCTTACTATTCTTGAGAGCAAACCTGAATCTGGGGTAGAACCTTTATGATCGTTAAAAAACTCTTCTATACAACCATCGACTAGATTAAGCAGATTGTAGTCTTTGTTCATAATAAGGTTCTTCAATTAATTCCTGAAAATATGATTTTATGAAATCAATAGCTTTATTATATGACTTAATTTGATTAAATTGAAACCTAAATTCTGCCGAATTTTTTAATCCTGCTGTATACCAGCCAATATGTTTTCTAGCTATTCTTATTCCGCCAATTTCGTCGTAATGCTCAATCATATCTGAATAATGTTGAAGAATCACCTCTAGTTTTTCTTCTAAGCTAGGTTCATTAAGGGTTGCATTGTTTTTGATTGCTTGATTAACAATATTGATTAACCAGGGTTTCCCATACGTTCCTCTGCCAATCATTACGCCATCAGCCCCTGATTCTTGTAAGCAAATTTGAGCATCTTTAATTGTCTTAATATCTCCATTTGCAATAACAGGAATTTTCACAGCATCTTTTACTTTGCGAATAAATTTCCAATTTGCTGTGCCATTATACATCTGGCAGCGAGTTCTGCCATGAATAGTAATCATTTGGATCCCAACATCTTCAGCAATTTTTGCAAGCTTTGGAGCGTTAAGATTTTTTTCATCCCAGCCCATTCTCATTTTAAGAGTAACCGGCACCTTTACAGCCTTAACAGTAGCTTTAAGAATCTCTGTTGCTAGCTTTTCATCCTTCATTAGGGCAGATCCTGCATAGCCATTAACTACTTTTTTTACAGGGCAACCAAAATTGATATCAATAATTTTTGCTCCCATATCCTCATTTAATTTGGCAGCTTCGCCCATTACTTCAGGCTCGCATCCGGCAAGCTGTACCGAAGTAGTATCCTCTATTTCGGACATCGCACATTTTTGTAGGGATTGTTTAGTTTGCATGATCATAGCACGACTAGCTATCATTTCAGATACAACTAGTCCTGCGCCAAATTTCTTCACAAGGCGTCTGAACGGCATATCAGTAACTCCTGACATAGGAGCCAAGATCACTGGATCGTTAATTTCAATATTGCCAATTTTTATCATTACAAAACCAAATAAGGAGGGTGATTATTGCACAATTTTTAAGCAAACTCAATTAAATTGAATCATTTGTAGTTTTGAATAATAATGGAATATAAATAAGATAAAAAAATATGCGTTGTTTCGGAGATAAGCCTGGTCAAGAATTTTATGCTGATTATCATGATAATGAATGGGGGATTCCCGTGCATGATGATCAAAAGCTTTTTGAGATGTTAATTCTCGAGGGTGCGCAGGCTGGCTTATCCTGGGAGACGGTTTTGAAGAAGAGGGAAGGGTACCGCAAAGCTTTTCATAAGTTTGCCCCTAATAAAGTTGCAAACATGTCTGATAAAGAGTTAGAAGAATTACGCAATAATCCTGAAATAATCAGGAATAGATTAAAAATTCAGTCTGCTAGGCAAAATGCTAAAGTCTTTTTAAGCATCCAGGAGGAGTTTGGATCATTTGATAAATACTTGTGGGAGTTTGTAGGTGGAAAGCAAATTAAGAGTCACTGGAAGAATATTACTGAAATGCCGGTTTCCACTAAAGAAAGCGATGCTTTATCAAAGGATCTTAAAAAACGCGGAATGAAATTTGTCGGCACAACTATTATATACGCTTTTATGCAAGCTGTGGGAATGGTTGATGATCACTTAATTAGCTGCATAAAATATCAGAAATAGCTTTTTCTTTTTTCAATAATTTGTTTTTGCGATCAATGCCTCCAGCATAGCCGCCAAGATTTCCATTAGAATTTATAACTCTGTGACATGGAATGATAATTGCAACATTATTTGCTGCGTTTGCATTAGCGCAGGCTCTGTACGCCTGTCCATTACCGAATTTCTTTGCTAATGCTGCATATGATATAACTTTTCCATAAGTAATATTGGTGAGTAATTTCCATATATTTCTTTGAAATTTAGTTCCAGTTAGCTCTAAAGGTAAGTCAAAGTATTCTCGTTCAGAGTTAAAATATTGATTTAATTGTTTTTCGGTTTCTTGTAGCACAAGATTCCTTTTATTAATTATTTTTGCAGTTGAAGAAATTGATTTTAGCTTTTGATCAAGATTCTTTTGATCAGCAAAAAGTAAAAGAAGCAACTGACTCTCGTTTGCAATAGCAACCATCTTGCCTAAAGGTGTATCAATGTTAGCTTGAAATAGCTCTCTAGAATTGCTTTGCATGATTTAGTAACTCAGTTAAATTCTCAGGAAAGATCTTTTCATGATAATCTGGAATTTCTTTCTTTGAAAACCATTTGAACTCTTGAAAAACTTCCTTTTCTTCCTGAGAGAAATTTTCAGCAGAAATGTAATTTTTATTAGTTTTAACAAAAATATAGTCTTGAATAAATAAATTCATGACGCCTTTTAATGACTTTTCGAAAGTTTCCTTGTAGAAAAATTCTCCGATAACAACATCGTTAGTTGTTAACCCTGTTTCTTCAAACAACTCTCTAATCACAGCATGCTCTTTAGTTTCTCCATGTTCAACTTTGCCCCCGACTGGAAACCAATATTTTTCATTGGTGTCTGGGTCAATAATTGACATTAAAAGAACTTGATTTTTACTGTTCAGAAGGAGAATTCTGACGCAATGCCTCTCCTGCATTTTGATCCTTTTTACGTTTAAATCTGTTAATTAAGACAAAGAACATAGGAACAAATAATATTGCAATGAACGTTGCCGACAACATTCCACCTATTACACTTATACCGATTGCATTTTGACTGACAGAGCCAATTCCTGAAGAAAATGCTAAAGGAGATACACCCAGAATAAAAGCCATAGATGTCATAATAATAGGTCTAAATCTTATTTTTAAAGACTCAAGAGCCGCCTCTTTTAATCCTTTTCCTTGTTCATGAAGGGTTTTGGCGAATTCTACAATCAATATAGCGTTTTTAGAGGCAAGTCCAATTGTGGTAGCTAACGCAACCTGAAAGTAGATGTCATTGCTTAATCTAAATAGCAAAGCAGCAAGTATAGCACCAATTATTCCTAATGGTATTGCGAGCAATACTGAAAATGGAATTCTCCAACTTTCATATAATGCAGCAAGGCATAGGAATACAGCGAGAACTGACATTGAGTATAGCTTTAAAGTTTGATTCGAGCTTAATCTTTCTTCATATGATAATCCAGTCCATGCGTAATCAACTTTGAAAGGTAAGTCTTTTACAATGTTTTCCATTATATCCATACTTTCACCGGAACTTATGCCAGGGATCGCAGATCCTTGGATATTAATAGAGCTTGCTCCGTTATACCTTTCTAATTTTGGCGAACCGTAAGTCCATTTGAAATTAGAGACCCCATCCAAAGGAACCATTTGATTCTTATTGTTTTTCACGTACCAATGACTAATGTCATCAGGCATCATTCTGAATGGAGCATCTGATTGGACATATACTCGTTTCACTCTACCTTTATCAATAAAGTTATTTATAAATGAAGATCCCCAAGCTGTCTGCAGGGTATCATTTATATCTGATATACTAAGACCTAAAGCCCCAGCTTTTTCATGATCTATATTTACTTTAAATTGTGGTACATCATATAACCCATTTAGCCTAACGGCTTGTAATTTAGGATGTTTGCTTCCCTTGCTTATAATCTCATTTCCAACTTTCATCAATTTCTCATGACCAATTGAAGCATTATCAATTATTTGTAGGTTAAACCCCGAGGATACTTCCAGCTCTGGAATTGGAGGAGGGTAGAAAGCAAAAGCAAAAGTGTCCTTAAGCTGCCCCAACTCTTGCATTGATCTTTTGGCTAAATTAAATACTGATTGATGGTCAGACTCTCTTTTTTCCCAATCTGATAAACCAACAAAACCAAGAGCAACATTTTGCGCTTGACCAGTGAAGCTATATCCAGTCACTGTAAACAAGTGATCAACAGTACCTTTTTCCTTATTTAAAAAATAATCTTCTACTTTCTGAACCTTATTGAGAGTTCGCTGAATGGTTGAGCCAGGAGGAGTGCTTAACATAAGATACATGACACCTTTATCCTCATTAGGGAGAAATGAGGTCGGGATTTTTAAAAAGGAGAATATCATTACTCCTATAAGCAGTATGTATACCAATATATACCCTCTAAATCCGTCTATTATTTTATTTGCTATGGCGATGAACCTGGATCTCAAGATGTCGAATTTTTCATTGAATTTAGCAAAGAATCCAGATGATTGATGTGGTTTTGCTAATAGCATAGTTGCGCATAGACAAGGAGATAATATTAATGCCACGCCAACAGAAAGACCCATTGCTGCTGCTATGGTAAATGAAAACTGCTTATAAACCACCCCAGCCGACCCTTTAAAGAACATCATTGGAATAAATACAGCTGATAATACTACTGCTATACCAACGATTGCGTCTGTGATTTGTGACATAGATTTTTTTGTTGCCTCTACAGGGGATAGATTTTCTTCACGCATGACCCGTTCAACATTTTCCACTACAACAATTGCATCGTCAACTAACAATCCGATAGCAAGCACCATGGCAAACATTGTTAACTCATTTATTGAGAATCCAAAGGCGTATAGGAGCGCTAAGGTTCCAAGTAAAACAACTGGAACTGCAATAGCAGGTATAAATGTTGCTCTCAAGCTTTGTAAAAATAAGAACATTACTGCAAACACTAAAATTAGAGCTTCTAGCAAAGTAAACGCAACCTCTTTTATTGCGAGTTTAATAAAGGGAGTGCTATCAAATGGGTATACAAGTTTTATGTCTTTGGGAACGAATTGCATTAAATCTTTAAGTTTTTCTTTTACAGCGACTGCAGTATCAAGGGCATTTGCTCCTGATACTAAGCTGACACCAATACCAGATGCTGGCCTGCCGTTGTAGCGGATTAATGCATCGTAGTCATTTGCACCAAGCTCAACCCTGGCTACATCTCTTAATCTAACTTGAGACCCATCCTCATTGACTCGAAGAATTATATTTTTAAATTGATCTGCGGTCCTTAATCTAGACTGAGTGGTGATAGATACATTAATTTGCTGATCTTTAGTTGCTGGCAATCCTCCTAGCTGCCCAGATGAAACATCATTATTTTGCACTTCTAGCGCATGTTTTATTTCTTTAGTAGTTAATTGGTATTCATTCATTCTATGAGGGTTAAGCCAAATTCTCATTGCTTTGGAGGCTCCAAAAACTTGGACTTTACCAACACCATTTACACGAGCTAGAGGATTTCTGATTTGGTTATTAATTACATCTCCTATATCAGATTGGGTCGCATTAGGATTTGTTGAGTAAAACCCAGCTACTAATAAAAATCCTAGACTGTTCTTTGTGACAGTCACGCCAAATTTTTGTACTTCAGCAGGTAGTCGAGACATTGCTCCCTGTACTTTATTTTGCACCTGAACTTGAGCAATATCTGGGTCGGTGCCAGGTTCAAAAACCACATCAATTGCACTTAGTCCAGCAGAGTCACTGTTAGAGCTTATATACCTTAAGTTATCTATTCCAATTAAATTTCTTTCGATAACCTGTGTAACGCTATCTTCAATTATCTTAGAAGAGGCGCCAGGGTAGGTTGCTTGAATTGATACTGAAGGAGGTGAGATTGTTGGGTATTGTTCGATAGGCAAGTTTTTCATCGACAATAATCCAGCAAGCATCACGATGATTGCTATCACCCATGCAAAGACTGGTCTTTGAATAAAAAAAAGCGACATTAATTCTCCCTAGATGCTTCAGGTTCTTTTTTTTCTTCTTCCCCATTATCTGTAGCTTTATGCTGAGTTTGATGATCCCGATCTTTCATGGGCAAGTGTTTGTCGCTTTGCTCCTTGTCTGACTTATACATTGAGAATTTTTTTACAAAGCTTTTTATGTTGTCACTCAATAAAGGCTTTTCTTTATCCTTATTTGTTTTTTTAGGATTCTTATTAGCCTCAGAAATTTCATCAGATTTATTGCTTTCATCTTCTTCCGCAGGAGGGTTTGCTATGCTAACTTTTGTCCCAGGTTTAAGATGCATAAAATTATCAACAATAATTAACGTGCCATTCTCGATACCAGTTGTTACAAGCCAATCTTCTCCAACAATGTCATTTGAGTAGATTTTTTTATGATTTGCTACGTTGTTATTATCTACAACCCATACGAACAGATTTCCATCGCTATCTCTCCAGGTTACGTTCTGAGGAATCAAGTAAGAGTCTTTATATACTTCTTCAATTAATACTCTAACAAACATTCCATCAAATATTGCACCTTTGCTGTTTGGGAAGCTCGTTCTTAATCTTAGAGAACCAGTCGACTTATCTACATGAATTTCATGAAATAAAATTTTCCCTTTTTCTTCATATTTTTGTCCGTTGCTCATTACAATTTCTGCAGGAATATTTGATAAATCTCCTAAGGCTGCTTTTAGCTTTGATAAAGCGTTACTTGAAACTTTTATATCTACAAAAATAGGATCTGACTGGGTAATAATACTTAGCTTTTCTGGTTGATTCGCCGTGACAAGAGATCCTGTTGTAACATGTGTACGTCCAATATACCCAGAAATAGGAGCTATCACTTTAGTGCGGTCTAAGTTGATACTGGCACTTTCCATCTCAGCTTCTGCCATTTTTACATCAGCTTCAGATTGCTCATATTCAGATATTGCTTCCTCATACCTCCCCGTGCTAATCACTTTACCTCTGCCAGCATATTTGTCATATCTGATTTTTCTTGCCAATAAAGCTTTACGGTTAGCCTTTGCTTTTTTAAGACTTGCAATTTTTGCATTATATATAGATTGATATTTAGATGGGTCTATTTGGTATAGCTGCTGACCTTTCTTGACATATTCACCGCCTTCAAACATCACCTTGCTGATAATACCACTTACTTGCGGCCTTATTTCAGCCCATCTGTTTGACTTTACTCTTGCGGGGAACTCTCTTTTGATTTTTGCAGTTGTTGGCTCTAATTTTTTGACTCCAACAACTATTAGATGTTCCTTTTTGGCACTTGTACCGCCTACAATTCCAGCGTAATATAAACCTCCAGCTACTAAAGCAGCTAGTATTATAAAAACTAAGACTTTCTGTCTGGGCGTCATAAAATAATTACAAATGTTTGTATACCACTATAAGATGATAACAAATTTAAATTAAATTGATGAGAAAAATTACATTTTTATATGAAAATAAAACTTTAAAATGGTTATTTATCTCATTTTTGTTATAGGATGGATTACTTAAAGTATAAAAGCAATAAATAAAGGAAAAACTATGGCGCTCAAAGAGGTTTACATTGTCGACGCGGCAAGAACAGCAATCGGAAGTTTCTTAGGCTCGCTAAAAAATTTGCCAGCTAGTAGATTAGCAGTACCGGTAATAGAGCGAATAGTTGCCCGGAATAAAATAGATAAAAATGAAATTTCAGAGTTAATTATCGGTCAGGTTTTAGTTGCAGGTCAAGGGCAGAATCCAGCTAGACAAACATCAATTTTATCAGGAATTCCAGCATCAGTTCCAGCTTATGGAGTTAGTCATGTTTGTGGGTCTGGAATTAAGTCTGTAATGCTTGGAGCGCAATCAATATCTTTAGGGCAATCTGGAATTGTTATTGCAGGCGGTCAGGAAAGCATGTCTCAAGCGCATCACTCTACATACATCAGACAAGGGATTAAAATGGGCTCTGATAATTTATCAGATACAATGATTAGTGATGGACTAACTGATGCGTTTGAAAATTATCATATGGGCCTTACCGCAGAAAATGTTGCAGAAAAATATTCTATTACACGTGAGGAACAAGATATATTCGCAGCAAATTCTCAAAATAAAGCCGAGAAAGCGCAGAGATCTGGAAAATTTAAAGATGAAATAGTTCCAATAAAGATCTTTGATAAGAAAAAAGAGCTTATTTTTGAAGAAGATGAGTTTATCAGACATGGTGTGAGTGCTGAAATTTTAGCGACACTAAAGCCAGCGTTTAAAAAAGAAGGCACAGTAACTGCAGGCAACGCTTCAGGATTAAATGATGGCGCCTCTTTTATTCTCTTGATGAATGAAGAGAATGTAAAGAGATACAACTTAACACCAAAGGCAGTTATTAGGTCATATGCATCTTGCGGTGTGGACCCTGCTGTTATGGGAATTGCTCCTGTCGAATCATCAAAAAAAGCACTCCAGTTAGCTAATTGGAAAGTAGAAGATTTGGATCTTGTTGAGTCTAACGAAGCTTTTGCTGCTCAGGCTATTGCTGTAAATAAACAGATGAGTTGGGACGCTAATATAGTTAATAAATATGGTGGAGCAATTGCTCTTGGTCACCCGATAGGAGCGTCTGGTACTAGAATTTTGACAACTCTATTGTATTCAATGCAAAATAATAGAAAGAAAAAAGGACTTGCCACTTTGTGTATAGGGGGTGGAATGTCGAATGCTATTTGTATTGAGAGTTATTAAATTATATGTCTAATGAATCAGAAACTGTACCCGTGATCTCTGAAGATCAGATGAGTGATGCAGATATATTATCGCAAGCTGAATATAAGTCGGCGGTGATATCCAAAAGAGCTTCTCAATCTAGGATAGGAGGATTTCTCGTGGGGATGTTTAATGGTTTTTGGAATTCTCCTCCTGTGGGATTTGTACGTGAGTCAGCTGTTGGGAAAGGCATAGGATGGACTGCAGGAAAAGTTAATGATGCACTCGAACACCCTCTAGGAAAAACAGTAACTTTTGTTTTAGCGGTTTCTTTGGGAGCACTTGCTGTTGCTGGCACTGGAGGAATTGCTTTAGCTATACCTGCTGCTGCATTAACTGTTACTATAGGGGCAAAATTAGTAAAGGCTGGATTTAAGGCTCAACATGAAAATAAAATGCATAGTCTCGAGCACCAGCTAGATTTATTAAGGACTCTAAAAAAGAAAGTTATAAGTCATGAAAGAACAATCGAAGAAATAAAGTCAAGGACTCATGAGTCTCAACATGAATCTATCCATTCTCACAGAGATTGTATCGCTCAGGTTGATGATCATAGAGCTGTTGGACCAGACGGTAAAACCCATACTAGAAACCTCCCAACTCTTCGAAATGAAATTATGAAGTCAGCTGCCTCAAACAGCCTGTATGTAGCGGGAGCGGCGTTGGATGCTACAGCCTTACCTAGAAGTGCGGTAGAGTTTTCTAAAGGAATACACTCTGCTCATGCTGCAATACGTGGAGCGCATACTGGAGGAGACATAGCAAGTCAATCTGCAGATATAAGAGAGGGTACAATAGGAGTAGCCCATGAAGCTGAAGAGCAGTTTCAAGGAGCTGACAAAGAAGCGGTTCTCAAAGCAAGAATAAATTTGCTTTCAAAAGAATTGGGCGTACCTCCTTGTCAGAACACAGCAGAATTAACTTCTTTTGTTAGAGGTAAGATGAGTAGTCTTAGAGCTGAAGAGAGAGTAGTTGAAGAACATGCTGCATCAGTGATTTCAGCTGATGCTGCGCGTGATAAGTTTGTTGAATATAAGAAAGAAGCTGATAAAAGCGTTATTCTTGATTCTGAAATTAAAGAGCAGATGAAAAGAGCCAACTATACAAAAAGAATGGCAGTTAGAGTGGGAGAAGCTTTGTTTGGCAGTAAAGAAGAGTGGGTAGGTAAAAAAACCGAGCCAACACCCCCTTCAGTTCCTTCTGTCCCACCTCCTAACAAAGGTAGAGACTCAGAAGGTCCAAGTATTTAGATCAATGAAATACAAACTATAGCCTGACAAGCAATTCCTTCTTCTCTACCAATTGACCCAAGTTTTTCTACAGTAGTTGCTTTGACGCTAACATCCTCTACATCGAGCTCAACGATTTTTGCTAAACTTTTTTGAATTTCATTCCGGTGAGGATTAATTTTTGGGTGTTCGCCAATGATAGTTATGTCAACGTTACTTAGTTTGCCATTCTTGTCCTTTAATAACTTTAAAGCATGCTTAACAAAAGTTTCTGAGTTTGCTCCCTTCCACTTTGGATCACTTGGTGGAAAATAAGAACCTATATCCCCAGCTGCAATGGATCCGAGTAGGGCATCTGTAAGAGCATGAAGAACCAGGTCTCCATCTGAATGAGCAATAATAGAACGGTTACTTGAGATTTTGCATCCACCTAAAACTACATGCAGATCTTCTCCCTGAGTAGAAAATCTATGTACGTCATATCCAATACCAACTTTAATTTTCATTCTGTCTTATAATTGATTCTGCAATAAGTAAATCTTCCTTAGAAGTAATTTTAATATTGTTTGAGGTTGTTTCAATAAACTTTACAGGCAACCCTTCCATTTCAAATAGCATACTGTCATCTGTAAAATGAAGGTGTTTGTGCTCCTGATGTAGTAAAAATATTTTATTAAAATCAAATGCTTGCGGGGTCTCCGCTGCCATCAAACTCTTGCGCGAGATTGTATGTAAAATGTTCTGGCCATTTACTTTCTTAACCGTGTCATTAATTTTTTTTGCGGCAACAACTCCACAACCGCCATCTAGTTTTTCTATGATTTGAGTTATATCTTCTTCGTTGATTAATGGTCGAGCAGCATCATGAATGAGTACAAAATCTGGGTTTATTTTAGTTAAATATTCTAAACCGAGTCTTACAGAATCTTTCCGTTCATTGCCACCAAAGCAAAAATCGACTGTATCTTTGAATATCTCTGTGAAGGTTTGTTTTTTTTCTTTTGAGATTGCAACGCAAACATGATTTATTCCTGGATGATTTCTAAATTTATCAACCGTATATGAAATTATAGGTTTGTTATTAATTTTTAGATATTGTTTTGGAGTGTCGCCACCTAGTCTAGAGCCTGTGCCCCCAGCAACAATTAGAGCGGCAATATTCTTATTTCTTAATTTCACCATTTTCTAGCTCGTAAACCTTTTTACATTTTGCAGCAACTTTTGGGTCATGTGTTACGATTAAAACCGCAGTGTTATTCTTTTTTGCCGATTCAATAAATAAATTAATTACATTCTCTGCGTTTTTTGCATCTAAATTACCAGTTGGTTCATCTGCAAAAATGATTTTTGGCTTATTCACCAATGCTCGCGCGATTGCAACTCGTTGCTGTTCTCCTCCGGATAGCTGACTGGGGTAGTGATTCATTCTAGACTTTAGCCCAAGTTCATTAAGTAAAGTCTTTGCTTCACTGGCAAAATTGTGGATATCTTGTCCACTTAGCTTAAGAGGCATACAGACATTTTCAAGAGCTGTAAAATCGGACAACAGGTTTGAATCTTGATAGATTACACCAACTTTTGTAAGTCTTAGCTTAGATTTTGCATCGTCACTTAAATCTTTCGTATCTTGATTGTCAATCCTAACCTCTCCTTCTGTTGGCATTAATAGGGTGGATGCTATATGAAGTAATGTAGATTTTCCTGATCCTGAGTCTCCTACCAAAGCGACCACATCAGCTCTATTGATTTCTAAATCAACTTTATGAAGAACCTTAATCACTTCATTTCCTTGGCTGAAATTCTTAGAAATATCTTTAAGTTTTAGTACGGACATTATTTATTTGGCCTTTAATATTTTCACAGGATCAATTTTTCCAGCTTTCCATGCAGGATAAAGTGTAGAAAAAATAGTTGCGATCACAACGATTACTACAATTGATTTAATATCAGACATTTCAGTCTTAGAGGGTAGTGAGTCTAAGTAATAGACTACAGGATCGAAAAGATTTGTTCCGACAACTTTAGACAGAGCATCTTTTATCGATTGAATGTTATCTGAAATGAAATAACCTAAAATCAATCCAACTATAGTGGCAACTAAACTAATAAACAGTCCACATAACAAAAAGATTCTTATAATAGAGCCCTTCATCATACCAATAGTTTTTAGCACAGCGATCTCTTTGCTTTTGTCCATTACTAGCATTGTTAGGCTGGAAATAATATTAAAAGCAGCAACTATGATTATCAAGCTGAGAATGGTAAACATGGCAACCCTTTCAGTTTTTAAAGCATTGAATAAAGAAAAATTAAGCTGTTTCCAATCTCTGACTATGTACTTATAGTCTAATATATCTCGTACTAATAGAGAGACTAAGGAAGATTTGTCATGATTATTTAAAAAAACCTCTATCTGATTTACAGAGTTTTCCATATCATAATATATCTGGGCCGATTTAAATGGAATAAAAACTACTGTTTCGTCATATTCAGTTAATCCAGAACGATAAATTCCTGAGATTATAAAATCTTTTGTTTTTGGCATTCTGCCCAATATGGTCGTATTAAATTCAGGAGCTAGCAATGAAATTTTTTCACCTACACGTGCTTTCAATGTATTTGCTAATCCTATGCCAATAAGCACTTTATTGCCCTTAAAGCTTTTCAATGATTTAGATGTAAAACCAAGATCTGTCTGAGACAATAAATCTTTTATTGGTGCAGATTTTACAATTACACCTGAAGATTTATCTGATTTCACAATAAGGCCTTGCTTCTCAATAACTCCTGATACCCTGCTTACTTCTTTAGTTTTTTTAAGTTTTTTTATTAAGGTGCCGTAGTTTTTAATTGGTTGGTTCTGAGGATTGGACACCACAATGTCACTATTTAATCCAATAATTTTATTAGAAAGTTCTTCACGAAAACCATTCATTATCGACATTACAATTAGTAATGCAGCTACCCCAATCATGATGCCAAAGAATGAGAAAAGAGTATTGATAGAAATAAACTTCTCTTTATTTTTTGATTGGAGATACTTTATTGAAATTTGTAATTCAAGCTTTAAAAGTCTTAAAAAATTCATCAATTTTATCTATATCAACTATTTCAGAAGAGGCGTCTTTACGCTTTCTTATTTCAACCTTACCATCTTTTACTAATTTTGGTCCAATTACTAGCTGATAAGGAGTGCCAATTAAATCATTTGTAGCAAATTTACTACCTACGCTTTGTGATGTGTCATCAAGCAATATATTCAATTTTTTATCATATTGAGCATACAATCTTTCTGACAATTCAGCACATTCTTGATTATTTATATTTAAGTTTATGATAGCCAAGTCATATGGGGCAACTGATTCTGGCCATATAATTCCTTTGTCATCATGGCTAGCTTCAATAATTGCTGCAACAAATCTTGATACCCCTATTCCATAAGATCCACAAATAGGATGAATTAATTCACCTTTTGGACCTTGAACAGTGAAGTTCATTGCTTCTGAATATTTAGTGCCAAAGTTAAAAATATGGCCCACTTCAATACCCCTTGCTTTTTTGAGAGAAGATGAATCTACAGGGCAATTCTTAGAATCGTGAATTTCGTCAGATGCTGCATAAGTATTTTTTATTGTGGAGATGTCATATTCCTTACTATTCAATAAATCATCAAGCTTTGAGTCATAAAAAATTTCGCTTTCACCATTTTTAGCAACTATTTGGAATTCATGACTTAATTTGCCCCCAATAGGTCCAGTTTCAGCTTTCACAGGAATCGCCTTTAAACCAATTCTCTCGAATATTTTTAAATATGTAGCAAAAACTCGGTCATATGTTTTTTCTGCGCTCTCTTGATCTATGTCAAAGCTGTACGCATCTTTCATCATAAATTCTCTGCCTCTCATCAAACCAAATCTAGGCCTAATTTCATCACGGAATTTCCATTGAATCTGATAAAGATTCATTGGTAATTCTTTATATGATTTTATGTTGTTTCTTGCGAGATCAGTGATTGCATCTTCAGCTGTTGGACCAAATAACAAGTCAACATTATGCCTATCTTTGATTTTTAACATCTCTTGGCCATAGCTTTCATAGCGCCCAGTCTCAATCCAGAAATCTGCTGGTTGAATACAGGGAAGAATAATCTCAATCGCATCCATTTTATTCATTTCTTCGCGTACAATATTTGAGATATTTTGTAACACCTTTACCCCAAGAGGCAGCCAAGAATAAATTCCTGAATTTTGCTGTCTGATCATTCCTGCACGCAGCATTAATTTATGCGAAATTACATGCGCTTCTGAGGGATCATCTTTGATAATGGGTAAAAAATATTTTGATAGCTTCATTGAAAATCACTAAATTTGAGTATGTTTTATCATATTTGTTGGTAATTTAAAAACGAAAACCATCAATGTCAACGTACAGAATGGAAGAGTTTACCTATTTCTAAGACAAACTTATCTATCATTATTTTCGGAGAAATATAAACAGTCTTAAGCCTGATCTCTAACTGGATTGCTTTATTTATCAATGAATCAACAACTTTCTCGTGTAGTTTAGATAAAGCTTTTTGATATATCGGCTGAGACTTATAAAAAATTGGCGGCTTGATTTGAGACATAGCTTGTTGAGCTGAAAGCCCTAGTTTCATATTTGACTTAATTGACTTAAGCCTCTGCAGAAATGCCAATATTTGGCGTAAGATTGAGATATGATTAGTTTGCAGTAGCAAGTAGTGAATTTCGTCAATGGCTTTATTAGTTTTTCCATTAATCAAATTTTCTAGAAAATTATCCAAAGATAACTCTGCATTTGTGTCTGTATAAAAGGATGCAATATCATTTATGCTAATATTTTTAGAATCAGCAAAATAGAGACAGATTTTATCTATTTCATTTACGGCTATTTGATGATCATTTCCTAGGCGTTGAGATATATAATTTATAACGTTGAAGTCGTATTTAATTTCTGCTTTATTCAGCATGGTTTTGACCAATTCGCTGATTACAACTGCAGTATCATGATAACACGCGATACAAGCAAGCGTATTAGATGATTCAAAAGTCTTTCTTAAAGATGAAGAGGGTTTTAATTCTTCTGTAGAAACTACAATAATTGAGTTTTTATTGGCTTCTAATAACTTGGACAGTTCTGGCTTTATTGTTGAGGATGCATGAGATAAGTGAATAATTTTCTTATGTTGGTTAAAACAGATAGAGTTAATCTCATTTTCTAATATTGCAGGATTAGCATTTACTTCATTGAAATCTAGCTTTAGGAAGTTAAAACTTTCATCATAATTTTCATTTTGAGAGTTATTTATTATGTCGTTAGTTTTCTCTGAAATAAGACCGTAATCATTCCCGTAAACTAGCGTAGCGGAATATTTTTCAAAGTCGGAGCTTATGAATTTATTTACTTCTTTTGCTGATATTTTCACTAACTGTATCTTTGCTGATTAGAATTAATGTCTGCAACTTAAGATTTCTAGACACTTCTTTTAAACCATTTTTATATGAGTATTCCTCATTAACGTAAGAAGAGTAATGTGAGCTTGTTTCTGCATATGAAACAGAAGTTGGGAATGATCCTTGAGCGATAATCTTATTAGTTGATTTATTTTTTATTGAATAGTCAGTACTCATTCTAACTACTTTCACAGTAACCGTGCTATCTTGTTGCACAAGCATATCTTCAATACTAGCGGTCGTTTTGACATTAAGGATGTATTTTTTTTCTGCGTCTAAATTTTGAGGATTAAATTGATGAATCAAATAATTCTTCAGAATATATGGATATTTCGAATCTATTTTTCCTAACTCCACACTGGCAAGCACATCATTATAATCTTCATTTCCCAACACTTGATTGATAGGTGTAAAAGTACAAGAAGACACTAAAAATAAAAAACCAATTAGAATTTTTTTCATTATTATTTGACGACTAAGTTAGCAATTTTTCCAGGAACATAGATAAATTTTACAAGTTGTTTTCCATCTGTAAATTTTTTTACTTGCGAATCAGCATTTATTATTTCCAGCAAGGTATCTTTGTCGATCTCTTTTTTTACTAGAATATTTGCTCTGTGCTTACCATTGACTTGTATAGGTAGGTTGATTTCAGCATCCTGTAAATATTTTTTATCTGCTTTTGGCCAGTCAACATCAACTAAACTGTGATGAGAGCCGCATAAATTCCATAATTCTTCAGTTACATGCGGAATTATAGGATTAAACATTTGTATCATCTGCTTTAAGACAGATAACAAAACTGCAGCATCATTATCATTATGAATTTTGAATGCAAAAATTTTATTCGACAACTCTCTAAGCAAAGCTACAGCTTTATTTAAATGTAATGATGAGATGTTATGTGTAACTGCCTCGATAGTTTTGTGCAGAGACTTAATTAGGTCTGATTGCTCTTTTGTATGGTTTATATTTTCATGCTTAAAATCGTGGCCATGTGTGCTAATAAATTCAGAGGTGAACCTATGCAGTCTAGATATGAATTTGAAAGCTCCTTCCACGCCAGACTCTGTCCATTCCAGATCTTTCTCTGGAGGGCTATCAGACAACATGAATAACCTTGCAGTGTCTGTGCCATATTGTTCGCTGATTTCAAGTGGAGCAATAGTATTACGTTTAGACTTACTCATTTTCTCAATACGGTAAGGGGTCACCATTGAACCATCTTTTACCCAATAAGCTTTATCACCTCGGAGTTCAACTTCAGAAGCGTCAACCCATTTACCATTTTGGTCTTTATAGCTCATATGAGTTACCATTCCCTGAGTTAAAAGATTTTGGAATGGTTCATCGATATTAAAATAACCACAATCTCGCATCGCTTTTGTAAAGAAGCGAGCGTAAAGCAAATGCATAACCGCATGTTCAATACCACCAATATATTGATCAACAGGGCACCAATACTCACAATCATGTTTATCTACTGGTGAAGATACATTTGGATTTGCAAATCTAAGGAAGTACCATGATGATTCAAAGAAAGTATCAAACGTATCAGTTTCTCTTTCAGCATCTTTGCCACATTTTGGACATTTAGTTTTTTTCCAAGTTGGATGAGAAGCAATAGGATTACCACCTTCGCCAAATCTTATATCTTCCGGAAGCGTTACCGGAAGCTGATCTTCTGGCACTGGGACAACGCCACAATCTGCGCAGTGAATCATAGGAATAGGGCAACCCCAGTATCTTTGGCGAGAAACACCCCAATCTTTTATACGGTAATTAGTTTTTCCTTCTCCAAGATGTATTTCTTCAAGCCTATGGATTACTTTTTTCTTTGCATCCGATGCTTTGGTATCAGATAAGAAATCTGAATCAAAGACCATATCGCTGTTATGAATTTTGTATGGAAGATCAACTTTGCTTCCGTCTGACTTCCTGACAACTTGTTTTATAGGAAGATTATATTTAGTCGCAAACTCAAAATCTCTTTCGTCATGAGCAGGGCAGCCAAAAACTGCACCTGTTCCAAATTCCATCAAAACAAAATTTGCTATATAAACTGGAACTTCCCAATTTTTATCAAGAGGATGTAAGACTTTGATTCTTGTATCGATTCCTTTTTTCTCATTTTTCTCAATATCTTCTTCAGAAGTGGATTGATGATTACACTCATCAAGAAAATCAGCTATTTCTTTGTTCTTTTTAGCTAAATCTTTTGCAATTGGGTGATCGAATGCAATTGCAAGAAAAGAAGCTCCATATAATGTTTCAGGTGTAGTAGTAAAAATTTCAATATGGTCAGAGCTGTTCTTGATAGGAAATTTAACATTTGCTCCTTGTGATTTGCCAATCCATTTTTCTTGCATTAAACGAACATGTTCGGGCCAACCTTTAAGGTCATCAAGGCATTCAAGCAGCTCATCAGCATAATCTGTGATTTTAAGGAACCATTGTTTTAGAGATTTTCTCTCAACAGGAGCACCAGAACGCCAGCCCTTGCCATCAACTACTTGTTCATTTGCAAGTACTGTTTGATCAACAGGATCCCAGTTGACAACAGATTCTTTGCGATAAGCTAAGTCTTGCTTATAAAAATCGAGAAATATTTTCTGTTCGTGCTTGTAATATTCTGAGTCGCATGATGCAAATTCACGAGACCAATCGTAAGAAATGCCAATTTTCTGGATCTCAGAACGCATATTCTCAATATTCTGATGCGTCCATTCATTTGGGTGAATATTTCTTTCGATAGCAGCATTTTCAGCTGGTAAACCAAAAGCATCCCAACCCATGGGGTGTAAAACATTATGATTATTCATCATTTTGAAACGTGCATAAACATCACCAATCGAATAATTACGCACATGACCCATGTGAATTTTACCTGAAGGGTAGGGGAACATCTCTAGGACATAACATTTTGGCTTCGATGAATGCTCTTCCGGTTTAAATGATTCGTTCTCAAGCCAATATTGCTGCCATTTAGCTTCTATAGATTTAAAATCATACTGAGAAGCAGACATTTTAATGTTCTTGAGCAATTTTCATTTCGCGTGCTTTAGTAAGAATCTTTGCTTCAAGATCTTGAGAGATTTCATCGCTTGGTTTTACTTCACGCCAGTTATTATCTTTTAGCTTTTGTTTGAAAACAGTCACTTTAAGATTGTTGACGTTAAGCTCTACTGCTTTGATTAATACATTCACACGGTATCTTTCACCAGGATATTCAGGATCTTCGTACCAATCAGTGGAAACAACGCCACCAGCAGAGTCTGAAGATTTAATTGGCATGAATGAAACGATATCAAGTGCCGCTTGCCATAAATATGGATTTACTGTCATCGCAGATGCGCCAGAAGGTCTGCCACCACCAGCAAAGAATGATTTTTTATCAGGGTTAGAGTCAAAGATTGTTATGCCTTTTTCTTCACCACCTATAATAGAGTCCATTTCAGCCCATCTTTCCCGACGTGCAGATTTTGGATAGGTAGATTCATCATCACCGGAAGAAGCTTCAACAATTAATGGAAATAATAATAAAAATAATAGAGAGAATTTTTTCATAAAGGATGAATTCAATTAGTTTTAATCAGGAATGAACTTACAATATGTTTGTTTTTTTTACAATCAAAAATGAAAATGTCAGGAGTTTTAGATAAAAAAAAGGTAGCTGGCGAACCAACTACCTTTTTCAAATTTTTCTTCTAATAAATTAGAAGTTAATTTTTGTACCAAGAATAAACGCAGTACCTTTGTTTTTGTACGCTGTATTACTTTGTGTCTTATTGTCGCCTTGTCCAGCAGTAAAAGTACCAGCGGTTGTTGTTAAAGCTGGGACTAAAGGACCCCTATAGTCTCTTTTTTGCTTCATATCAAACATAGAAACTTCTGCATATGGCATTAAACCAGGAGCAACTTCATAGTCAGCGCCAACAGAAACTAAACTAAATTTATTTTTGTTGTTTGAGCTGTCCATGTAAGTAACACTTGTTCCCCAAGGACCTTGAGTCCAAGAAGCGCCTAATGTCCAGAACGAACCGTTTTTAAATTTATTTGTGCTTGTAGCTGATTTATTCACAAGACTATCGCCATGAGAGCCGTAAGAAGCAGCTAAGCCAAGTTCTTTCCAGTTCCATTGCGCGCCTAATACATAAGAAGCTACGTTTTTATAATCATCATAATCGCTTCCGATAAGGCCAGATGCTTTTGCTTTACCAGTTTCACCAACAGCAGATAATTTAACATGATGAGCTTTATCAAAAGTACCTTTCCAGCTAAATCCACCAGAAAATGCATTTTTAACCGTAACTCCCCAGTATTGACCGTAGCTTGAAGTGTCACTACTTTGCGTTCCAAGATCATTAATGTAATCTTGACCAGAATTTCTTGTATCTGGGATGTAAGAAACACCAGCTTGGAAACCGTTAAATTCAGGTGTGAAATATGTTAATTTTCTTGATTTTTCGTCTCCTTTTAAGAACTGGTTTATAGGAGATCCGCCATCTTCCACTTTTTCAAGAACTAATCCTGGAGAAGTAATAAAGTTAGCTTCTCTTACTCTAGGTAGTGTGAACTCAGTAGAAGTAAAAGTATCTAGCTCAACATATTTCTTCCAATCACCATCAATACCGCCAGTAGCTCTTGCTAATCTGTCTGCACCAATTCTCATAGCGTTAGCAGCTGATTCATTAGAACCAAGCTCAACTCTACCCATGTCATTTTCCATGAACAAATAAGATCTGTCCATTACGTTTTGACCAGCAGAAGTTGTGCTTCTTGTTGTTGTTTGCAAACCAACTTGCGCACCATAAACAAGACCGCTAGCAGTTTTGTTTTTAATTGTTGCATGCATAGCAGCAACTGTATCAAAACCAATAGAATTATTTCCCGGTGTAACACCACGCTTGAAAACTGTAGTGTCTGTAGCGTTATCTCCGTTTGTTTGTGTGTTAGCTCTGTACAAACCTACACTTGTAGCTTTTACATATTCAGATTTTTGACTTCTGAAACCAGCTTGAGCGTCAAATTCACCGCCCAATTTGATTTCTAGGTCACTGTCTTTAGCCATTCCGCCAGCAAATGCTGAAGATGCTGCCATAGTAGCTAAAGCTGTAGTTGTTAATAGTAACTTTTTCATAACTATTTAACCCTATATTAAAGTTAATAAAAAAAACGTTAAGAAATCCACACGCGAATCACTCAACTGTGATAAACAAGTTATCTTGACCTAAAGTGTAAATCTATTATTAGTATGCTAGCAACAAGTGATTGAAAAAGCCTATAGTTAAATATCACAATTCAAACTTCTTGTTGTATATTTGCAATATAAATCTAGTAAGGCCGGTAGTCAGTAATGAATTTAGAAAAACGCTATAAACAAATGCTTGCTTCGGTAGAATATGCTTATGGTGAGTTTAAGCCAAGATATGAGAATATTTTAAAAACATATCCCTCTTTATGTGTTGTAAGTAAAAACCGCAATCTTGATGAAATAAAAAAACTTGTCGATTTAGGTCAAGAATTATTTGCTGAAAACAAAGTGCAAGAGGCACAAGGTAAATGGATGAGTGATAAGTTCGGTTGTAAATTACATATGATCGGACCTTTGCAGAGTAATAAGGTCAAAGAGGCCCTGGATTTATTTGATGTAATTGAATCAGTTGACCGAGAGAAGTTAGTTAATGAAATCTGCAAGCATGATCCTAAAAAAATAACCACTAAAAAGTTTTATATTCAGGTCAATGTCGGTAATGAGCCGCAAAAATCTGGGGTTGCTTTAGAGGAAGCTCAGGATTTTATAGATTTTTGTGTTAAGGATAAAAAGTTAAATGTCACAGGGCTGATGTGCATTCCACCAAAGGGAGAAGCAGCATTTCCATATTTTTGTCGCTTACTGCAATTAGCTGAAATCAACAAACTTCCAGATAGAAGTATGGGAATGAGTGGAGATTTTGTTGAGGCGATTGAATGCGGATCCACTCAGGTTCGTATTGGGTCTGCTATATTTGATGATTAACCAACCATTTTATCTAACTTGCCAGATTCTTCTAATTCATATAATTCATCACAGCCACCAATTCCTTTTCCATTAATAAATATTTGTGGAACTGTATGACGACCATTAGCTTTTTCTTCTAACTTAGCCCTTTTTTCTGGGTCGTTACCAACTTCTATGTGTTTGAAGTCTATATTTTTTCTTTTGAGAAGATCTATAGCTCTAACGCAGAATGGGCAGGTAGATTTTGTATAAATTTCAACTTTAGCCATTTTCCCTCTGATTTGTTATGTGGGTGCTATGTTAGTATAAATATGTTATGCTGCCCATAGAAAATTTTACTTATATATGACCAAATTAGAAGTTGTTTCAGAATATAGTCTGGCTGGAGATCAGCCCGCTGCTGTCAAGGAGCTTACAAAGGGTTTGCAGCAAGGGGAGAAAGACCAAGTGCTTCTTGGAGTAACTGGTTCTGGAAAGACTTTCACCATGGCAAATATTATCGAAAAGGTTCAAAAGCCAACCTTAATCATGGCTCATAACAAGACTCTTGCCGCGCAATTATATTCTGAGATGAAGGAATTCTTTCCAAATAATGCAGTTGAGTATTTTGTTTCATATTACGACTACTACCAGCCCGAGGCGTACATTCCGCGTAGGGATATATACATCGAGAAGGATTCCTCGATCAATGAACAAATTGATAGGATGCGCCACTCTGCAACAAGATCTTTATTGGAGAGAAAAGATGTAATTATAGTTTCTTCGGTTTCATGTATTTATGGTTTAGGTTCTCCTGAACTATATTCCTCGATGGTTATAAGAGTAAAAAAGGGCGAGAAGCTAGACCGCAATCAATTCATGAAAGATTTGATCAGTCTTCAATATGAACGAAATGATGTCGATTTTAGCCGCGGTCATTTTAGAGTTAGAGGCGATTCAATAGATATTTTTCCTTCACATTATTCAGAGCGGGGTTGGAAGATTGAGTTTTTTGGTAATGAAGTAGATAGAATATTTGAGTTCGACTCACTGACTGGTGAAAAGTTTTCGACCCTGGATGAAGCGGTTATATATGCTAATAGCCATTTTGTTATACCCAAACCAACTTTAGATCAATCTCTAAAGCAGATTAAACAGGACCTAAAAGATAGGCTTCAATATTTTCAATCGCAGAACCTTCTTCTTGAAGAGCAGAGACTTAAGCAAAGAACAGAATATGACATTGAAATGATGACTGAGGCCGGAACTTGCAAAGGGATCGAGAATTATTCTAGATATTTATCTGGTAGAAAAGAGGGGGAACCACCTCCAACTTTATTTGAATATCTTCCAAAAGACTCTTTGATTTTTATTGATGAAAGCCATGTCACGGTGCCTCAGATTAGAGGGATGTATAATGGTGACCGAGCAAGAAAAAGTACATTAGTTGAGTATGGATTCAGATTACCATCAGCATTAGATAACCGCCCTCTTAAATTTGAAGAGTGGGAAGAGATGCGACCACAAACTGTATTTGTTTCTGCTACACCTGGTCCTTATGAGCTTGATAAAACTCAAGGTGTAATAGTAGAGCAAATAATTAGGCCTACTGGTCTGGTTGATCCTGTATGCGTAGTTAAGCCAGCCAAACATCAGGTGGATGATTTGATAGGAGAAGTACAGGATGTCGTGGCTAAAGGACGTCGGGTCCTTGTAACAACTCTGACCAAGAAAATGGCTGAATCTTTGTCTGAGTATATGGCGGATATCGGAATTAAAGTTACATATTTGCATTCCGAGATAAACACCCTAGAGAGAATAGAGATAATTCAGGACCTTAGAAAAGGTGTTGTGGATGTATTGGTCGGAATCAACTTGTTAAGAGAGGGGCTTGATATTCCTGAATGTTCTTTAGTAGCAATAATGGATGCGGACAAAGAGGGGTTTTTGCGATCTGAAACTGCGTTAATTCAAACCATTGGCAGGGCTGCTAGAAATGTTGACGGTAAGGTTGTGCTATATGCTGATGTGATGACAAACTCTCTAAAAAAAGCGTTGAGCGAAACAGACAGAAGAAGAGAAATTCAGATAGAGCATAATAAAAAGCACAATATAACTCCTCAATCCATACAAAAGTCGCTTGCTAAGGCTATGTATGATGATTCTGAGATCAACAAACAAGCTGTTGAATTAAACGAAGAAGTTGTAGAATTTTTGGATGAAAAAATATATAAGAAGAAAATCACTCAAATGAAAAAAGAAATGATTTTTCATGCGGAAAATCTTGAGTTTGAGAAAGCCGCAAGTATGCGCGATAAAATAAAAAAATTAGAAGAACAATTTTTGCAGAGCCAATGAGCAATAAAATTTCATTATATAGAGGCCTCGTTTTGATGGCAATTTCATTGTTGTTATGGAACGTGCCTGTAACCCATGCATATCTTAAAACGGTTGATGTTGAATTTGCTAAGCTATTAAACCTAACGCTGGATAATAAAATTGCAGCTAGAATTGTTGCATTTCTTAATATGAAGTTTGAATCATATGCAAATGCAGCAGCATTATTATCAATCACTGTGTTTTATATCCTTTCTTCAAAAGAGAAGGTCAAATCTTTGAGTAACGTAGTTTTGTTGTGGGTGTATTTGAATATATGTTTTGGCCTAAAGAAATACATTATTATTGATTTGTTGGATATAAGTAGAGATTCTCCATCAATGTCAATCGATGGGTTTACACGAGTTTCTGAGATGTTCCCCCAGGACAAAATTAAAGATTCTTCTAACAGGTCATTTTTAGGGGATCATGCGTTTGCTATGTTTTTTTGGATTTTCTTCTCAATTAGATTTATGCCAAAAAAATATTTTATGATTATTACTCCTGTCGCTGTCTTTTTCTCTTTGCCAAGAATGTTTAGTGGGGCGCATTGGCTAAGTGATACATTATTTGCAATTTTCCTAGCAGATTTTTTAACACATTTAGTTACTTCGACATTTCTTTTTGAGCTTCTGAGAGATAAAATTAAAAAATTATTGCTCGCATCCTTAAGTTTTTGTAATTTAGCAAAAAAGTAATTTGCGCAGCCGTAGCTCAGCTGGATAGAGCACAAGATTCCTAATCTTGGGGTCGCAGGTTCGAATCCTGCCGGTTGCACCACTATGTTAGCTCATAGTCTAATAAATTTTTATTATGTCAAGGAGATGGAGGATGATAACGGCTGCCGAACATTTAATTTTGCAGAATAAAGCAAAAGAAGTTGTCGCAAAAGTAGCTTCATTTTTAAAACCTAATCTTAGTGAAAAAGAGGTCTATAAATTCGCTCGTGAAACAATCAAAAATGATCCTGATATAGAAGGAATTTGGCACCCGATAACAGTCAAATTTGATAGATCGACGCTAATAGACGGAGTGTTGCACAAGCCTTCGGAGGATGTTTTGCTGCATGAGGTTGCTATTATTGACCTTGGTCTGATTATTAACGGGGTTGAAATAGATTATGGCGTGACTGTTGGATTTAATAAAAAAGCCAAACAGCTTGCTAATAAGGCTGTGGAAATTCTGCATAAAGCTCTAAATGAATTGGAACAAAATTTTAGTAAATACTCTCCTGCAGAATTTTATAAGGTTATTGAGGGCTATGCTAAAGAAAGTAACCTTTTTTTGATTTCTAAGAGCGCAGGTCACTCTCTCGGTATTTTCCCGACGCCAAAATCCAAGATAAAAATAAGGCCAGATGAGACGGCTCTCGACTTTAAAGAATATGCTGCTTGGATGGTCGAGATTCAAGTGTCAGATGGTAGTATCGGAGCTTTTTTTGAAGATTTGGTGTATTTAAGGTAAGTGCCGCTATTTTAGTGCATTAATGTGTTTTAAGTTTCAGTGTATGTTGCATGAATCTATTTATAGTAGTATTATTCAGTGCTAAGTTTAGGAGAGGCTGCTATGGATAGCAAGAAGTATGCAAGAGTTCTTTTTGTAGAAGACAGTAAGAACGAATACCACTTAAATTTAATGATCCTGCGTCGTGAAAACACCGAGGTGAAGATGGATCACGTAAGAGATGGTATTGAAGCTGTCGAATACTTAGAAAGAAAAAACAAATATAAAAATATCACTGAGTATCCTGATCTAATTCTTTTAGACCAAAGGTTAATTACTATGGATGGCGATCAGGTTCTTAAGCATATTCAGCGAGATAAGAAGCTTAAGCAAATACCTGTTGTTATGTTCTCGGGAGTTATAAGTGAAGATGATTCAGAGCAATATACTGAACTTGGGGCTGTGGCGTTTTTTGACAAACCTATCAATCTCGATAAGCTTACCCAAGTGGTAAATAAAATAGAGCACCTACATTTTGTTAGTGAAGGTGGAAAGAAATATTTGTGTAAAAAGTAAAAAAAATGAAAAAAATTCTTATAAGTATAGTTGCTGTTGTCTTGATTCTGTATACAGGAGCATGGTTTTTTGTCGCTTCCAAAATAAGAGGTGAATTTGACAATGTGATTTCTGAAAATAACCTTGATTTGAAATATAAAGAAATATCTGTATCAGGCTATCCTTTTGATTTTAAAATCATACTTAGAGAGCCAACTTATAGATTTTCTGATTCGCGTCTAGCTAATTTCATGATGAAAGTAGATGGAGACATCTATTTTAGTGCAGGGTTATTTGCAACAAAATTGACCCTTTCAAGTAATGGCCCATGGACTTTAAAGGGGTATCTAAATAATTATAATTTTAAAATTAAAGCTGAGGCTGATGAAGATACTTCTTACGTTTTGCAGCTTAAGTCGTCTCCTTTGTCTAAAAATTTTATAAGTAATATTTTAGACATCAAGAAAGAACCATTAAAAATTTTTAATGTTGTGGACTACTTGCGAGTGAACGGTAAAGGATTAAGCGTGTATAATCACTCTTCTCAATCCAATTTACTTAAAATCAAACGATATAATGTAAAGCTTGGCTTGGAAGAGTCTGGGAAAAATCTATATGAAGTTAGCATAGAAGATAATCTGATTAATGCAGTGTTTGGACCGGAAGTAATGAATTTGTGGGATAATGCTAAGGCTGCGTATCCAGTGATTGAAAAACCTTTCTCAAGTCTAAAAGGCAATACAAAAAATTACTTCAGAGTTCTTAATTTGTCAGAGAGAGGGAAAATCAATCATGAGATAGATGCTAAATACATTAGTAGCTTTTCTTCAAAGGACCCTCAATTTGAGTTAGACATCAATAAATTCTATATAAAAGATTTACTAACTTCCGTTGATGCAAAAGGAACTGTTGATTACAAGCATAAATCTTTTGGGCCTGATTTTAATGCAAATATGAAAATTGAAGGTAAGTTCACTGATAAATGGTACGAGTTATCCAATAAATATGCTAAAAAGTACAATGGAAACTTGTTCAATTTTTTGACTATTTCAGACAGCGGATCCTCTTCGTTTTTGAATGCTTTCAATAATATCTTCACTCCCAAATCTTCGAAGAATGCAAGTTTTGTGCCTAAGCTTCAGGATCTAGGGATGATAAAAATTAACAGCAAGGTTAATTTCAAGACCATTTCTAAAGGACAGTTTGAATTAGGTGTGTCAAGAATGGGTTTAAAAACAGATAAATATTCTTACGTCGCGAAAGGAGACTATGCAGAAAAAAGCGAAGATCAGAAATATAATTTTGACCTCGAAATTGATAGATACAATGTATTTATTGATGATTGTTTAGATTATATTAAACAAGTTGGTTCAGGACAAATGATATTAATGCTTCTGGGTAAAGGTAAGTTTGATATCACTCCGCAGACTAGAAATGAAATTAAAGAGTTCTTGAAAGAGGTTTCTAATGACCCCAATTCTTCATCTGAGGATATTTCTTATACGATCAGAAAAAAGTTTGGTGAAAAGTATCCGGCTGTTGGAAAGTATAGCTCTCGTGAGTTTGGCAGCAAATGGAGAACATTCAAGTTGAAAATTATGGCCAACGAAATACAAAATACTTTGCAAGATCTAGTGCCTAATAAGACTCATAAGAAGATTGGTAAAGCTTTTGATTTGCTTGGTGATTTCGGAAGTGGTTTGTTATCTAAATAAAGCGTTCTAAAGCAATTTTATGAGTTCTTCCATCAACTTATCAGAAGTAGAAAAGTTTTCTAAAGTTGCAAGTGAGTGGTGGGATTATGACGGCCCCCTTAAAACACTTCACGACATAAACCATTGTAGAGTTAAATATATCGTGGATGTCATTAGCAATAAGTTTTCAATAAATAATCTCGATATACTTGATATTGGTTGTGGTGGGGGGATTGTTTGCGAACCGTTGTCAAGATTAGGTGCGAATGTTGTAGGCATAGATGCTTCAAAAGAGAATATTGCAGTAGCTAAAGCTCACGCAAAAGAAATGAAGTTAGCAATTAGTTATTTACAATCTACGATTGAAAGGTTTGTTGAAAAGAAGAAAACTTTTGACTGCATTACTTGCCTTGAGGTTTTAGAGCATGTAGACAGTGTTGATGAGTTCATTAAGAATTGCTGCAAGGCATTGAATAAAAAAGGAATTATTTTCTTCTCAACAATTAATCGAAATTTAAAAAGTTATCTGACAACCATTATGGCGGCTGAATACATACTGAAGTGGTTGCCTGTAGGTACGCACGAGTGGAAGAAGTTCATTAAGCCTTCAGAGCTTAGCAGATTTCTTTCTCGTGAGGGTGCAGAAATTAAAGAGATAAAAGGAATTGAATTTAAGCCCATATCTGCAAAAGACTGGGTCACTACTGATGACATAAGTGTAAATTATATCTTGTATGCTGTTAAAAGATAGAGATGTTGAGTATCTTTTGATAAGACCAAAGGTTCCGGATCGATGTAAAATAGTTTTTTTACTGCACGGATTTGCTCAAAGAGCTTCCCATATGATGAACCTAATCGGCAAGTCGATAGCAAAAAACATTCCTAATGCATATATCTGTTCAATTAATGGTTTTCATAAATGTAAAGGGTTTGAAGATAGAAGAAGATATGACTGGCTTAGATATGATGGTAAGATCTGGGACAAAAATGCCATTCAACACACAGCTAATAAAACATCAATTTTACTTACTGGGTTTATAGAAGATAGATTGAAAGAATTTAATTTGGCATACAAAGACTTTGCATTTGTTGGGTTTTCTCAGGGCACAAGAGTGTCTTTACATGTAGCTCTCAGAATGAACCAGAAATGCGCAGGGGTTCTAGGTTACAGTGGTGCTTTGTCTTTGCCGGGAATGATCGCAGACGAGTTAAAATCCAAGCCTCAAATATTACTAATACATGGCGACAACGATAAAATCTTACAACCTTCAGAATCTATTCTAGCGGCAAATCTTTTAAGAAACTTAGGTGTGCAAGTCGATGTCAACATATTACAAAATCTTGAGCACACGATTAACAAAGACGGAGTTGAATTAGGAATTAAATTTTTGAGAAAAATTTTTTCTTAGAACAGGTCTGATAAAAAATGTTTTTATTGAACAAAGATAAGAATTTACCTATCTTAATAATGCAATAATAGATTTATAAAAATAGTATGGAACAGGAAAATAAAACAGCTGCTGGAAGTAAATTAAATCAGCCGCAACCACAAAACCCCCAACAAGCTGTGGAGCAAGAAAATAATGTTTCATCCGGTAGTCAGATGAATAATAACTTGAATGCAAACCAAGATATCAATCAAGATGTAGATGTTAGGAATAGTAAGGGGAAGTATATTTTTGTAATCTTGTTGCTTATTCTTGGAGTTGGTGGGTATATCTGGCATTTGGAATTTGGCTTGCCAATTTCATCCATAAAAGAGAGCTCATCTGAAAAAATAGTAAAATTCGTTTCGGAACAAAAATCTAAGCATAAGCCAGCGGACATAGTTAGTAAATTTGGGAGAGATTTAAAGAAGCTTCATATCGAAAACACTGATTTGAGTGGAGCTGATCTCAAAGGTGCAGATTTAAGCGATTCTAATTTCAAGAATGTTCATTTTAATGGTGCAAATTTTGAAGGTGCAAAATTAAATAGGGTTATTTGTAGTAATTGCAATTTTATGAATGTGAATTTTTCAGGTGCTTCGTTAGATAATTCTAATTTCGAGTTTAGTGTTTTTACGAATGCAATTTTAAACAAAGCAAGTGTTGAGAATTCAAATATGTATCAGACAAACTTGAGCAAGGTGGTATTTAAAGACGGCTCATCTTCTCATTCTAATTATGCTGAATCAACAATGCACAATGCTGATTTTAGCAATACAGACTTTAATATGTCTAGCTTTCCTGGTTCAAAAATTGATTCAACAAATTTCTCAACTTCAAATTTGTATGGGGCTAACTTTTATAAATCTTCAATAAACAACTCTACATTTGACTCATCTTATATGGAGTCTGCTAACTTTGGATATGCGTTAGTTAATAATTCTTCTTTGCAGAAAGCTAATTTAGTGTGGTCAAATATTGATTTCTCAAAAATCAATAATTCTAATTTAAGCGGCGCTAATTTAAGTTCGGCTTATGCTTTGGGAGCGGATTTTTCGGAATCCAATCTTACGCAGGCTAATTTAGAAAAAGGTGATTTCAAGAAAACAAAATTTAATAATTCGATCATTACCAATGCAAATCTAACTCAGGCTGTTTTTACTGGTTCTGATTTGACAGGAGCTAAATTATTAGGAAGTAAGCTAGTTGCAACGAATTTTTCACATGCAGATTTAAAAAGGGCTAATTTAACAGCTGCCGTTCTGATGAATACTAACATGAAAGAAGCTGTATTAGATGGCACAGTGGGCATAAGAGTAAAAAACGTACACAAGCATTTGAAGGAAAAAAAACTGCCAAAACAATTAGGCAGCTCAAAGAGTTCTAAATAAGCTTTTTATTTCTAAAGCTGAAATAATTTGAAGGGCTGATTATTACGTGGTCGTGCAGTATCACATCTACAGCTTGCAGTGCAGACTCAAGATTTTTTGTCATTAATATATCAGCTCTAGATGGAGTAGTGTCACCGCTAGGGTGGTTGTGACATATTATGACTGCTGTTGCATTTGTATCCAAAGCCTTTTTTACCACTTCTCTTGGATATAGAGTGATTTTGTTTGCAGTTCCATAATCAATTATTTCATCATCAATCAAATGATTTTTACTATTCAAATAAAGAATGTGGATGTTTTCATTTGTTTGGAAGCCAACTGACGACCTAAGAAACTTAATCAAAGATTCTCTATTATTTATTGCATTCGTTTTATATATCTCCTCTTTATTAATCCTATGAATTATTTCTCTCAAAAGTTTTAAATTAGCAACTGTATTTGATCCAATGCCAGTAATCTTTGCTAATTCACCTGGAGTTGTGTTTACAATGCATGCTAAAGTTTTGAAATCATGTAGTAACTTCTTTGCTAGAGGTTTTACATCTCTGCGTGGAATAGATAGGTATAAAAACATCTCTAGTATTTCATAGTCGTACAGAGATCCAAGTTTGGCATTAAGTAAGCGTTCTCTAACCCTACTTCTCCTGCCAGCATTAATGTTTGTGGAGCTGCCCTTACTGAGAGTTGTATGGGGGGCAGTGCTTGTTTTTTGGGGAAGTAGTAAAGATTTCATATCCAGTATCTGTGACTCCTATAGTGTGTTCAAACTGAGCTGATAGAGATCTATCACGCGTAGTTACTGTCCAGCCATCGTTTTGATTCAGTTTAGTTTCTGGCCTTCCAGCGTTAACCATTGGCTCAACTGTAAAAAACATTCCCTTTTTAATTTCGGATCCTGTCTTAGGAGAGCCATAATGAACAACGCTAGGCTCTGCATGAAATGTTTTGCCAATCCCATGACCGCAATAATCTCGCACCACAGAATAGCCATGGCCTTCTACAAAAGTTTGTATTGCATGACCAATATCTCCAAAAAATGCACCAGGCTTCACTTGCTCTATCCCAAGCATCATAGCTTGATATGTAATTTCTGATAGCCTTTTTGCTTTTATAGATGGTTCTCCTGCCCAGTACATTCTGCTTGTATCGCCATGATAACCATCTAATATTACTGTTATGTCGATATTGAGAATATCTCCATCTTTTAATTCTTTGTCGTTAGGTATTCCATGGCATATCACATTATTCACTGATGTGCATATTACTTTTGGGTAAGGAGGAGACCCTTGTGAGCCTCTATAACCTAAGCATGCAGGGATAGCATTATGGTCTAAAATCATTTCGTGACAAATCTTGTCCAGAGCATTTGTAGTTATGCCAGGCTCCACAAAATCAGAGATATGATCAAGGATCTTTGCAGCAAGATTGCCGGCCTTTCTCATTTTCTGAAATTCTTCATCTTTGTGAATAATAATTCCCATAAGGCTTTATTGATTTAGAGCTAAATTTAAACTAACATTTATCAGCAATAATATATCATGTCAATTTATGCATAATAAAGATAAAACTGCGTCAATTATCGTTATAGGTGATGAAATATTGTCTGGACGTACTCAAGAGACCAATGTTGCATTTATAGCCAAACATTTGTCAGAGATGGGGATAAAGTTATCTGAGGTAAGAATTATACCAGATGAGAGTGACGTTATTCAAAAAACTGTTTTAGAACTTAAAGAAGTTGATGATTACATTTTTACAACTGGAGGAATAGGCCCTACGCATGATGATATTACCACTGAATCGATTGCTAAAGCATTTAATAGAAAGCTAGAGACAAACGAAGAAGCCTTCGAGTTGATGAGCCTGCGTTGTAAAGAGCTTGATATTAAAATGAATGATGGCACAAAGAAAATGGCCATACTTCCTGAAAAAGTAAAAATTATTGCAAACAATGTGTCTGCCGCTCCGGGATTTCAAATAGAGAATGTTTTTGTATTTGCTGGTATCCCTAATATTATGCAAAACATGTTTCTTAATATAAGAGGAGCTCTAAAGTCTTCAAGCAGGTTTTATTCAAAGTCCTTATTTGTAATCATAGGAGAGAGTCACCTAGCACCTACATTGCAAGAGTTGCAAGAAAAATATTCTGCAATAGCTGTTGGCAGTTATCCATCGCAAATGAGTGATGGAAGGTGGTCTGTGACGGTGGTGTTGAGAGGTAAAGATAATGATAAAGTTGAATCTGCTTTCAACGCATTAAGAGAAAATCTTAATATAAAAAATATAGAATCTAAGGAAGTGTAATTATAATCATTGAAACAAAAACAATTGATATCGAAATAAAATCCAATATCATTGCTCTATAAAAAATACAGTCACATGAAAACTTTACTTTCTGGAATACAGGCTACTGGCACACTACATTTAGGAAATTATTTGGGGGCAATAAAAAACTGGCTCTCTTTTCAGAAAGAGTACAAATCGTATTTTTTTATTGCAGACTTACACTCAATAACTGTGCCAATAAATCCTAAAGATTTGCACGATACAGTTTTATCTAATGCAGCAATGTATATCGCCTGTGGTTTAGATTTCAACAAGGGTGCAATATTCAGACAGTCAAAAATCCCCGAACACACTGAATTAGCATGGATATTAGGATGCTTTACTCAAATGGGTTGGATGAATAGAATGACTCAGTTTAAGGATAAGGCAAAAAATAAAGACGCAGGGTCATTAGGATTGTTTGCGTATCCAGTTTTAATGGCTGCTGATATATTGCTGTACAAGCCAGATATTGTGCCTGTTGGCGAGGACCAGAAGCAGCACCTTGAGTTGGCCAGAGATATTGCGCAGTCATTTAATAGGAATATGAAGACGGAATATTTTAAGCTTCCTGAACCAGTCATTACTGGGCCAGCTACAAGAGTGATGAGTTTGAAGGATGGCAATAAGAAGATGAGCAAATCTGATGAGTCTGATTTGTCGAGGATTAATCTTACAGACTCGAAAGATACGATTGTTAAAAAATTTAAAAAAGCTAAGAGCGACTCTATTACTGAAATATATTATGACAAAGAAAAAAGACCTGAAGTAAGTAACCTGTTGAATATTTATTCGGCAATTTCTGGTAAAGGAGTTAAGGATATAGTTCTCGACTACAAGGGCAAAGGTTTTTCTGATTTTAAAACGGATATAGCTGAATTAGTATCTGATTTGTTAGGGCCAGTTAATGAAAAGTATGCTGATTTAATTAACGATAAGGCTCAGCTTATCAAGATATTAGAATTGGGAGAAGAAAAAGCTAGAGAGGTTTCTTCGGCGACGTTATCTGAAGTTAAAAAAATAGTTGGTTTCACAATTTAGTAGAATTAATTACAATGAAAAGAGTAACTATATATACAGATGGAGCTTGCTCTGGGAATCCTGGGCCCGGAGGATGGGGAGCGATCATGATATATGGTGATAATGAAAAAGAGCTTTCGGGTGGCGAAGGTGATACTACTAATAATAGGATGGAAATGTTAGGAGCAATCAAATCCTTAGAAGCTTTAAAGTCTTTTTGTAAGGTAGATTTATATACGGATAGCGTATATTTAAAAGACGGTATCACTAAATGGATACATAATTGGAAGAAAAATAATTGGAAATCTGCTAGTAAGAAGCCAGTAAAAAATGTGGATTTATGGCAACAATTAGATTCGTTGGTGAGTAAACATGACATAGATTGGCACTGGGTAAAAGGTCACAGTGATAATATCTATAATAATAGAGTTGATGAGCTTGCAGTAAAAGCTAGAGAAAAGATAGTTAGTATTTAGATTATGAGCTTAAGCACAAAAATTAATTTGTTTTTTAACTATAAAAAATACGGAGTTGATAAATTTGGTAATAAATATTTTATTGCTAAAAAAGAAGATCGTGTTTTGAAAAAGAAAAAAAGAATGGTATGGTACAACGGTGATGCTGAGGCTACTAAAGTACCTCCGGTTTGGCATGCTTGGCTGCATTATATGATTGATGACGTTGATAATGCTGATCTAAATTATAGTTGGCAGAAGGGTTATCTGCCAAATTTAACAGGAACTGATTTAGCTTACAGGCCTCCAGGCCATGTGTCGCAAGGAGGGGTGCGAGATAGGGTTTCTTCTGATATAGAAGAGTGGGAGCCGAATGACAATTAATAGATGATACTTAATGAGAAGAAATTTAATTGAAACTATAATTGGTTTTTTAGTAATTGTTATAGCCGCAATCTTTTTTGTGTTTTCGTACAAGGTTGCTGATGTTAAGAAGTTAGAAAGTACGTATGATTTAATTGCAAAATTTGATCAGGTTGAAGGTATAGTTGTTGGAAGTGATGTTGCGATTAGCGGTATAAAAGTGGGTGTTGTTAAAGCGCTATCTCTAGATCCAAAAGATTATTATGCCAAAATGACGTTAGCAGTTAGTGATACAGTTAAATTGCCATCAGACAGCTCTGCAAAAATTGTGAGCGAAGGTCTGTTAGGAAGCAAATATGTTGCTCTTGAAGCTGGCTCAGATGATGAGATGTTAGAGGGGGGAGATCAAATATTGTATACTCAGTCTTCAATGAATCTTGAAAATCTCATAGGAAAGTTTGCTTTTGGCAGCCCTCAAGATCCAAATAAAGCTTCAAAAAAGAAGTGATTTGTAGAAAAATAATATATCTTGTAGTCTCGTTGTTTGTTTTGCTTCCGCTATTTGTTTCTGCTCAAGAAAAGATTGCATTAGAACCTAAAAAAAATAGTTTTTACGAATATGGTAATTTTAGGGTATTAAATAAAATTACAGATAAGTTTGTAGAAATTAAGGCTAAGTCTAACAGTAGTAAGAATTATTTTGAAAATTTGAGTTTTGAGCTTCTTAAATGCTGGAAAGCTCCCTCGCATGCTGACCAAGAAAATGCTGCATTCGTAAGAGTTTATGAGCGTTATGGTGCAAACGATCAAAAAAAGATATTTTCAGGTTGGATTTTTTCAGATAATTCATTTTTAACTAATATTGAGCATCAGCAATATGATTTAAAGTTGCTTAGCTGTGCAAAATAATAAGCTCTCTTATTAAAATCTAATATAGTTTCAAGCTGGACAAAATAAGCATTTTGCTTTATTTATATATGATTAATTAATTCAACATGGAATAAGTCTTGTCAAAGAAAACCTCCAAATCAGAATCTCCTCAAAGTAAGGCTCAAAGGGTTTATCATAGAATGCTTTTGATGCGAAGATTTGAAGAAAAAGCAGGTCAGTTATATGGAATGGGCAAGATTGCTGGATTTTGTCATTTGTATATTGGTCAAGAAGCTGTGGTGACTGGTATCTTGGAAGCAGCGGACAAAAATGACAATTTAATTTCAACATACCGAATACACGGACACATGTTGGCAATGGGTACTCCTCCTGGTGTTGTGATGGCAGAGTTGATGGGAAGATCGGATGGATGTTCCAAGGGAAAAGGAGGTTCAATGCACATGTTTGATCCTAAAAGAAAGTTTTGGGGTGGCCATGGAATAGTTGGCGCACAAACTTCTATTGGTCCCGGTATTGCTTTTGCAGATTATTACAATGGTCATAAAACTAGGGCCACTTTTGTATTCATGGGGGATGGTGCTGTTCATCAAGGGCAATTATATGAAGCGATGAATTTGGCAAAGTTGTGGGACTTGCCTGTGATATACATTATCGAAAATAACGAATATGCAATGGGGACCTCTGTTGAAAGATCTACAAAGCAAACAAAACTTTATAAAAGAGGCGAAGGTTTTGGTGTTCCTGGTTTTGAAGTAGATGGAATGGATGTAAATGAGGTGGAAGAGGCGACGCAAAAAGCTCTTAGTCATATCAGGTCTGGGAAAGGGCCTATCATTGTTGAAATGAAGACATATAGATATAGAGGCCATTCTATGTCTGACCCTGCGAAATACAGAGAGCGCTCTGAAGTCGATAACATGAAAGAAAAGCATGATCCTATTATTCACTATAAAAAGAAAATTCTGTCTAAAAGCATTCTTAATGAAGAAGAGTTTAAGAAGATTGAGGATCAGGTGAAAAAAGAAATTGCTGAATGTATTGAGTTTTCAGAAAAAAGCCCAGAGCCAGACGAATCTGAGTTGTATACTGAAATTTATTAAAGGTTTGTATGTCGGAAACTATTACTGTTAGAGACGCCCTACGTGATGCTATGGCAGAAGAGATGAGAAAAGACAAAAAAGTCTTTCTTATGGGCGAAGAGGTGGCTGAATATAACGGTCCTTACAAGGTAAGCCGTGGATTGTTGGATGAGTTCGGTCCAAAAAGAGTTGTTGATACAACTATTACTGAACATGGATTTGCTGGTATAGCAGTTGGTGCTGCAATGAATGGTTTAAGGCCAATTGTGGAATTCATGACTTTTAACTTTGCTATGCAAGCAATAGATCAGATTATTAATTCAGCAGCTAAAACTAAATATATGTCTGGTGGATTAGTAACCTGTCCGATTGTTTTTAGGGGACCAAACGGCGCTGCTGCTCGAGTTGCTGCCCAACATTCTCAGAATTATGCAAGTTGGTACTCTAATGTTCCTGGTTTGAAAGTCATTGCTCCTTATACAGCGTCAGATCATAAGGCCTTATTGAAAGCGGCTATAAAGGATGATTCTCCAGTAGTATTTTTAGAAAACGAAATTCTTTATGGACAAGAGTTTGAAGTTGTAAAAGAAGAAGTAGAAATTGGTAAAGCGAAGGTTGTAAGAAAAGGAACCGACGTCACAATTATCGCTTATTCAATTCAGGTAGGTCTTGCATTGCAGGCAGCAGAAGAGATGGCTAAATCAGGGGTAGATGCAGAGGTAATTGATTTAAGAACAATTAGACCTTTAGACGAGGAAACAATTCTTCAGTCAGTAATAAAAACTAATAGAGTTGTTATTGTTGATGAAGGGTGGTTCTTTAGTGGTGTAAGTGCGTCTATTGGGGCTATCATCCAGGAAAAGGCTTTTGATTATTTAGATGCTCCATTTTTATGTGTAAATGCAAAGGATGTTCCGTTGCCATATGCAGCTAATCTAGAAAAATTAGCATTACCTAGTTTAGAAGATGTGATAGAGGCGTGTAAAAAAGTTTGTTATATTAGCTAATAATTTACGAGGATAGAATGCCAATAAAAGTTTTAATGCCAGCGTTATCTCCCACTATGAAAGAGGGAAATCTTGCTAAATGGCATATCAAAGAGGGTGATCAAGTAAACGCTGGGGACCTTATTGCAGAAATAGAGACTGACAAAGCTACTATGGAAGTAGAGGCAGTAGATGAAGGTAAAGTAGGAAAAATACTTATTAAAGAAGGAACAAAAAACGTCAAGGTCAATTCAACTATAGCAATGTTGCTAGAGGAAGGTGAAGAAGCTTCTTCAATAAAAGATGAGCCTAAGGAAGGAGAATCTAAAGAAGAAAATAAGTCTGAAGAAAATGAAGATAAAAAATCTGAGAACAAAAAATCAGATGAAAAAGATAGCCAAGAAGGCGAAGAGAAGTCGGATCAACAAGCTAAGAAGCCTGAAGTTAAGGTTCCTGATCCCAATGCTTCCAAACCAAAAGAAGTTTCAACACAAGAGGGAGCGGCGCCTCAATCTAGAACTTTTGCTTCTCCTCTAGCTAAAAGAATGGCTGCTGAAAGTAATATGGACTTATCCAAAATTAAAGGCTCTGGTCCTAAAGGAAGAATTGTCAAAAATGATGTGTTGAACCCAGTTGTGTCGGGCGGAGGTTTTTCAATGAGCAGCGGACACGTTTCTAGAGTTCAGCCTGAAACGTCAGACCTACCTATTTCTACGATGCGTCAGGTAATTGCAGATAGACTCCTAGAGTCAAAGCAAAATGTTCCACATTTTTATCTTACAGTAGACTGTAGAATGGATAAGTTGTTGGAAATGAGAAAAGACATTAATTCAATGACAAATCCAGATAATCCCGAGTTTAAGATTTCGGTGAATGATTTGATTATAAAGGCCTCAGCCTTAGCTTTAAAAGCAGTTCCAGAAGCCAATTCCTCTTGGGGTGATGGTTCTATTATGCAATATAACAATGTAGATGTGGCTGTTGCTGTTGCTATTCAAGATGGGTTGATAACTCCTATTGTGAGAAATGCTGATCAAAAGTCAATTTTTGCAATTTCAGAAGAAATGAAGGAATTGATTGGTAAAGCAAAATCAGGAACTTTGTCTCCTGAAGAATTTCAAGGGGGTGGTTTTAGTATCTCAAATCTTGGAATGTTTGGTATCAAACAATTTAATGCAATCATCAACCCTCCTCAAAGTTGTATCTTAGCAGTGAGTGCTACAGAGGAGAGGGCTGTAGTTGTTGACGGAGAACTAAGTATATGTAATATGATGACTATTACTATTTCTTGCGACCATAGAGTTGTTGATGGAGCGGTTGGAGCAAACTTAATTAATTCAATCAAACAGGTAATAGAAAATCCTGTGAGAATGATGATTTAGAGGAAGATATGGCAGATTATGATATTACCGTTATTGGCGGTGGTCCAGGTGGTTATGTTGCGGCAATTAGAGCTGCTCAGCTTGGTCTAAAAGTAACTCTTGTAGAAAAAGAGAAGCTAGGGGGTATATGTCTGAATTGGGGGTGTATTCCAACTAAGGCATTACTTAGATCAGCCGAGGTATATCATCTAATTAAAAATGCAGAAAATTTTGGCATAAAAGTAAGTAAAGTTGATATTGATTTTAAAAAAATTATTGAGCGTTCAAGAGCTGTCGCAAAACAACTTTCAGGCGGTATAGCTCATTTAATGAAAAAGAATAAAATTGAAGTTATTGAAGGCGCAGCAAAAATTCTTTCTTCTAGTTTGGTATCAGTTACTGGCAAAACAAAAAAAACAATCTCAACAAAAAACATAATTATAGCAACTGGTGCTAGGGCTCGAGTTCTTCCTGGTTTTGAACCAGATGATAAAATTGTGATGACTTATAAAGAAGCTATGGTTCCTGATAAATTACCTAAAAAGCTTTTAGTGGTAGGGTCTGGTGCCATAGGAGTTGAGTTTGCTAGTTTTTATAATGAGCTAGGCGTTGATGTAACTATTGTAGAGGTTATGGATAGAATACTTCCTGTAGAAGATGCAGAAATATCAGCTTTTTCTCAAAAATCCTTTGAGAAAAAAGGTATAAAAATTTATACAAAATCTAAACTTGAGAAAATAGATAAGGATAAATCATCTGCAAGTTGTCATCTTGATATTAAAGGAAAAAAAACTAAAGAAAAGTTTGATGCTGTTATCATGGCTGTTGGTGTTGTTGGGAATGTTGAGAATATAGGCCTAGAGAGTACAAAAGTTAAAGTTGAAAATAACACTATTGTGACTGATGAATATATGCAAACAGGAGAGAAGGGTATATATGCTATAGGTGATGTTACAGCAGCTCCATGGTTAGCGCATAAGGCAAGCCATGAAGGAGTTATATGCGCGGAAAGAATTGCTGGCAAGAATCCTCATAAAATGAATAAAAACTTAATCCCTGGGTGTACATATGCCAGTCCTCAAGTTGCGAGCGTGGGTCTGACAGAAGCTAAAGCTCAAGAGCATGGTTACAAAGTCAAGATAGGTAGGTTTCCATTTATTGCGAATGGCAAAGCCATTGCTATGGGAGATACTGAAGGAATGGTTAAAACTATTTTTGATGAGAAGACAGGTGAGCTTTTAGGAGCTCACATGGTTGGCGCAGAGGTTACTGAGATGATTCAGGGTTATGTGGTCGCAATGAACCTTGAAACAACAGAGGAAGAGTTGATGAATACAATTTTCCCTCATCCTACGATGTCAGAAATGATGCATGAGTCTGTGCTTGATGCATTTGGTAAAGCGTTACACGTATAATAAATGAGGCAATTTTGGCCAAAGTTATAGATGTATCAAAGTTAGCAAATAGAAACAGGGAAGCAAACAATCTGCAAAAACCCGATTGGCTACGAGTAAAGGCTCCTGTTTCGAAAGGATATCAAGAGACTAAAAATATAATTCATGATTTAAAATTAAACACAGTTTGTGAAGAGGCTGCTTGCCCTAATATAGGAGAATGCTGGCAACAGAAACATGCTACTGTGATGATTCTTGGCTCTGTTTGCACGAGGAACTGTTCATTTTGCAATATAGATACTGGAGTTCCAGATAAGTTAGATCCTCATGAACCTGAGAGATTGGCTGAGGCTGCTCAGAAGCTTGGTCTTAAACACATGGTTATTACCTCGGTTGATCGGGATGACTTAGATGATGGAGGTGCAGCACATTTTGCCAGATGTATCAACTTAATAAGAATGTATTCTCCTGCTACTACTATAGAAGTATTGACTCCTGATTTTCTAAGAAAAGAGGGGGCGATGGAAAAAGTTGTCGAAGCAAAGCCAGATGTGTTCAATCACAACATAGAGACGGTGCCTGGTTTATATACAAAGGTCAGACCTGGAGCTAGATATTTTCATTCAATCAATTTATTAAAGAAAGTAAGAGAATTAGATCCAACAATATTTACCAAATCAGGACTTATGGTTGGCTTGGGTGAAAGAAGTGAAGAAGTTATCCAAGTGATGGATGATATGAGAACAGCAAATATTGATTTTGTTACTATAGGACAGTATTTGCAACCTTCAAATAAGCACGCAAAAGTGGAAAGGTATGTTTCTCCTCAGGAATTCCAAGAATACGAGAATCTAGCTAGAGCAAAAGGGTTCTTAATGGTTTCAGCTAGTCCGCTTACAAGATCTTCTTATCACGCGGGTGATGATTTTGCTAAAATGCAAGCTGAGAGAAACAGAAGGTTTAAATCTCACTAATTTCATTATCTTAACTAAATATTAATCTTTTTTTTATAGTCTCGTAAGTAAAATAAAAGAGGGACCATGGGAATATTTAATTTTATAAAAAGTTTATTTAGTGGAAAGTCTGAGGATGAGATTGAAAATTCTTTGGGCGATCAAAATCAGAAAGGGTCTGGTGGAGCGCCTTTGTCTCCACATGATCAAACTCTTCCACACAACAATGATGCGCAAATAGAAAAAAAAGCTGTAGAACAAAACCAACAGCAATTGCAAAACAATCAAGCTGCACCATCAACGCAGCAGCCTGTTCAGCATACGCAACAAAGTGAAGAACAAAATAGTGCGTCAGTTCAGCAAAATACTCCACAACCTGCTGCTACAAACCCAGCTCAGACACAAGAGCAGCAGTCTGTTTCTACTCAATCAGCACCGCAGGCTCCATCTGAAGGCGCAGCACCTCCAGTAACTGAAGTTCCAGACCATACTAGCTCTGTATCATCTGATGCAGCGCCTACTCAAGGAGCCACGAACCAAGCTCCTAGTGTGGCTACAGCAAAATCTCCTTCTGATGTTCACGGTAGTGCTGGAATGACTGGTGATACAGTTGGTACAGTAAAAGATTCTAAGCAAGACAATGGATCTAATACAAATTCTGAGAGCAATTAATTTAGGAAATAATTATGTTTATTGAGTCTTTATTTATAAAGCTTTTTATGACTTTAATATCAATAGCAAATCCATTTGCTATATTACCTGTATTTTTATCACTGACTGCCTCAAATCCAGGGGGTAGATTTAAATTCGCAACAAAAGGTATTTTGGGAGCAGCTGTAATTTTAACACTTGTGGTGATTTTTGGAGAAAAAGCGTTAAGCTCTCTAGGAATAAGCGTGGCATCTTTTGAAATAGCGGGTGGAATAGTTGTGTTTTTAATAGGTATGTCAATGCTACATGCAAAAACAAGCACTATGAATAATACCACTCCTGAAGAGCATAAAGAAAATAAGTCTTCTGATGACCCTTCGATAGTTCCAATTTCTATACCAATAGTTGCTGGCCCAGCATCAATTGCTACGATTATACTCTTTACAAATAAAATACAGCATCACACAAATGAATACACTTCTGTTTTAGCAGCAGTGTACGCGATTTTATTTTTAATCTGGGGTGTGTTTTGTTTTGGAAGTAAAATTTCTAAATTCCTTGGAGTCTCAGGCATGAATATTATATCACGTATTATGGGGTTAGTATTAGCTTCTATTGGCGTAGAGATGCTAATTAATGGAATAAATACGGCATTTAAGCTGAGCTAGGTTGGTTGTTTGAGGTCAACTTATACAGTCCTAATTTTAGAAACCCTGACACTATAGCTGTTATTAAAAGCGGGTAAATTGTTCCGTTAAAGAAAAATGTAGTGAACCACACAAACGCGGATGCAAAAGCTAACTGGCAAAACGATACTAAGGAAACAGCACTTCCGCTTTTATTTCTGGTTGAGCCTAATGCAAGAGAGTTTGTGTTTGCGTGAACAAAAGCCATCCCAATAGTAGAGCCAGCTTTCAACAGGGGTATTATTAATGGATTTATAATAGTCTGACTTCTAATCATAAGAGCTAAGATATTAAAGATTATTATAAGAAGTATTCCCCAATAAAGAATTTTGTGAATAGAATATTTCATCACAAGTCTCTTATTGATCATGTTGCCAATAATATAAAACGAGACCCCCATCATTATGTAATAACTGAATATTATTGGTTTATAATTCATAGAGTTAACAATGATAAAAGGCATGTTTGATACATCTGCCCAAAATACGCCATAGTTAAGTGGAGCTATTAACATGAATAAAACATAATTTTTATTACAAAGCAGTAGTTTATAATCATGTATTATTCTTTTTACCCCTATTTCCTCATTATTTAGAGTTTGCATTTCGTCTTTTGGGAAAGCTAAATAGATTAGCATTCCAACCAATATGCATACTGCTAAAATTACATAAAAATTAAATTGCCAAGCAAAATAAATAATTATTATGCCACCAATAAGAGGGCCAACTACAGGTGCTATGGCGTGCATCATTGCAACTGTTGACATAGCTGATGAAAAGGAATTGGATTTTATATGGTCACGCATCATTGCAACACAAATAGTCATGACAGATGCACCAACTCCTTGAATAGCCCTTCCTATAATTAGTTGGGTGTAATTATTTGCTGACACACTAATAAGTGAACCAATGATCATAAATGATGCTAATATTCCAGCTACTTTTCGTTTGCCTATTTGATCGGATAATGGTCCAAATACAAGCCCTGAACTTGCCATCAAAATTAAATATAAAGTGACAGTTTTAGATGCTTCGTTTTCTGAGATAGAGAAAAAACTACCTATCGATGGTAAGGAAGGTGTGAAAATGTCTGAAGCAATGAGAACACAAAAATTAATCCCGCCAACTAAATATGGGAGTAATTTAAGATTTATTTTTTGCACTAGTTGTTCTATCGATTATTAGTTCAGTGATAAGATATATTATACCTAAAGTTATTATATATAAAAAGGCTCCTGATTTCATACCAGTCCAATTTGTTATAAGCGTTGAGAATAGAGGAGAAAAGCCCCCAAAAAATGCTATTCCAAGATTAAAGCTTACTGCAACCCCAGTATATCTCACGTTTGCTGGAAACATGCTTGCCATGTAAGGATAGATAGGTGAGCATATTCCTGCTGCTAAAGAGCCGATTAAAAACAAACCTAGTAAATTTGCTGACATAAATTCTATAGAAATCAACTTAAATGCTATAGGAGTAATCAGTATAACTACGACAGTAAAACTCAACATAAATTTCCTGTCTCCATGTTTGTTAGCAAAAAAGCCAAAAACTGGCAGCAATGTCATGAAAAAAAACAATGCAAATATCGAATATGCTAAAGATAAATTAATGCTGTAACCCATTATTTGTTGGAAATGAACATTCACGTAGGCTTTTGTGCAGTATGAAACCGATGAGGTGAAGGCGCCAACTAAGAATGAGATGATTACTTGTCTCCAATATTTCTGGAAGAGTTGGACAATAGGAAATCTAATCACTTTTGCATCTTTCTTTACTAATATATATTCTGCGGTTTCTGGCAGAGATGTTCTAAGCAGAATAATAATCATGCCAAATACACCGCCAGTGACAAACAACAATCTCCAGGCTATTGATTCACTGGTAAATTGATTAATCACAAGTCCGGCAATCATAGCAATTGTTGCGCCAAAAATATTTGAAGACATAATTGCTCCGCCTATAACACCCTTATTATACACTTTGTTTTGTTCTAATACATATACGGCAGCCCCTGCACCTTCTCCACCTACAAAAAGACCTTGGCACAGTCTTAATAAACAAAGCATTATGGGAGCATAAATACCAATTTGATTGTATGAAGGCAAAATCCCAATCAGCAAAGTAGAGAATGCCATACCAGAAATAGTATAAATTAAAGTTTTTCTACGTCCTTTCTTATCCCCGAAATGTCCAAAGAGCATTGACCCTAAGGGGCGTGTAATAAATCCCGCACCAAATATAGTCAAACTCCATAATACTTGGGTTAGTTGATCATAATCAGAGAAAAAATACTTTCCTATCTGGATTGAGAAAACTGCGAATATTGTGTAGTCGAAATATTCTAGGATATTTCCTAGCAAAGAAATAACAAGTATTCTTTTGTGTTTCATAAGGTGATTCTTTTAAGTGCTTATAGACTTGTGATGGGTTTTGATAAAATTGTCAATCAATAACTAGTTTATTGAATGTTGCATTGTTATCTTAGTGCTAAGTAAAGCATTCCTCATACATGCTTTTGATGAATTTCTCGATCACGCTGGCATCGTTCTCTTTAGAAAGATTGCTTTTGAATAATAAAATTTCGTTATTTGATCTAAGCTTTAATTTGTAAGAATGTTTTTGAATGAAATTCAGAAGCTTTTCTGAAGAGGGGATAATATTTTCATCTATTTGCACAAGAATCGCCTTTGGGCCTGACTCTAATTTTTTTATAAATGCTTTTTTGCACAATAGTTTTAATTTTATAATTAATATTAGATTATTGAATTCTTCTGGTATAGGACCAAATCTATCTACTGACTCAGCAATGAATTCTTGAATTTCATCTTCAGTCTTTAAAGATCCAGTCCTTCTGTAATGGTTTAATCTGGTGTCAATATCTTCGATGTATTCCTCTGGAATGAGAGCTGACAATCCAATATTAATTTGTGGGTTAATTTCTTGATTTTTTTCTTCTTGGTTTTTATTTTTAACTTTGTTAATTTCTTCTCTCAAAAGCTCTTGATAAAGTTCTACGCCGACTTCTTTGACGTGACCAGATTGTTTATCCCCCAGCAAATTACCAAAACCTCGCGTGTCCATGTCATGCGTTGCTACCGAGAACCCAGCTCCTAAACTGTCTATATTTTGTAATATTTGTAAGCGTTCAATAATATCAGATGTGTATTTTTTTCTATTGGGAAGAGTAAAATATGCAAAAGCCGGCACATTACTTCTACCAACTCTTCCGCGTATTTGATAAAGTTGACTTAATCCAAACTTATCAGCTCTATGGACAATAAGTGTATTCGCTTTTGGGATATCTATTCCGGATTCTATAATTGTAGTTGAAATCAGAATATCGTATTTACCGTCATAAAAATCATTCATTATAACATCTAATTTCCCTGGAGGCATTTGACCATGTGCAACAATATATTTTAATTCTGGAGCAAGAGATTTAATATTATTCTCTATTTCGTCGAGTTCACTTATTCTTGGGCATACGTAAAATGTTTGTCCGCCTCTGTAATACTCCCGCATAATTGCTTCTTTAATTATTACGGGATCATAAGGCATCACAGAGGTTTTTGTGAGTAATCTATTTACTGGGGGGGTAGATATAAGGCTTAAATCTCTAATGCCTGATAATGATAACTGTAATGTGCGAGGAATTGGAGTAGCTGATAAAGTCAGAATATTTATATCTGATTTGAGTTTTTTTAATTTTTCTTTTTGTTCAACTCCAAAATGTTGTTCTTCATCAATGATTAATAGTGATAAATTGTTGAATTTCACTTTATCACTAAGCGCTGCATGTGTTCCAACTAAGATGTCTACTTTGCCTGATTCAAGATCTTTTATAGTCTGCGCTCTTTCAGAAGATTTGACCATTCGTGATAATTGGTGAACTACAATGCCAAATTTCTTCATTCTTTCAGAGAAAACTCTGTAATGTTGTCTAGATAAGAGAGTTGTAGGGCATATCAAAGCCACCTGGTTTTTCTTGCCTGAATCAGATTTGACAGTGACAAATGAGGCTCTTAATGCCACCTCGGTTTTTCCAAACCCAACATCTCCGCATACTAATCTATCCATAGGGATTGAGCTTTTGAAGTCTTCAAGAATATCTTCCACTGCATTCAGTTGATCTTCTGTTTCAACATGAGGAAAGTTAGTACAAAATTCTTCATATAAGCCAGATAGTGGTAATATTATTGGGGACTTATTTAAAGAACGTTCTGCCGCTATCTTTACTAGATATTCTGCAGACAAGCGTATTTGATTCTTTGTTCTTGATTTTCTTGACTGCCAAGCGGTGTTACCTAATTTATCTAGTTTTACATCGCCCTCTAAGCCATACTTACTAATTTGGTCTATATACTCAACTGGGACATATAATTTATCATCACCGTGAAAAATCAACTTCAAACAATCATGCTCCGTATTGTTCACAGACAGAGTTTCTAGTCCTTCAAACCTTCCTATTCCATGTTCCTGATGGACGACAATTTCTCCAGGCTGAAAGTGATATGACTGCTCTAAGAGATTTTTAACTTTTCTATGTTTTCTTTTTTTGGAGGATAAGATTTTTTCTCCGAACAGGTCGTTTTCTGTCAATAATGTAAATAAGTCTGTTTCAAAACCATGAGAAAACGGTGCAACAAAAATTCCGCTATCCTTGATTTTATTTAAATCAAAAACTATGTCGTTAATATTTGTATCATACTCAATAAGAATTCTTTTTATTCTTTCTTTGCCACCTTCAGTATTTGCACAAATTAAAATTGGCTTGTTGGCATTGAGTAGGTCGGACAAAGTTTTAAAAACAGTGGTCTTTTTCTCTGTCGCTGTGGAGAGTAAAGAATCTAATTTCTTTACTGGCACATGTTTTATTTTTTCTTCAGAAAAAAACGTGAGATTCGAGTTAATAAATTCCAAATCATTATACAGAAGGGTAGGTTCTAAAGCTAAGCTGTTAGACTTATCATGCTTTAAAGAATCTTTTCTGTACTGAAAATTTGTTTGTATGACTTCCATATGTGCTTCAAGTTGTTGATCAGCAAGAAAGTCAAAAACATAAGCGGCATTATTAATGTATTCAAAAATATTTCCCATGGATTTGTATAGAAAGCTATACCATTGCTCTATTCCAATTGGTCGAACTTGATTTTCTAATTTCTCAAGAATTTGAGAATTCAGGGCCTTAGTGCCAAATTTGCTGATTAGATTATCTTTTAGTAATGATTTTGTGGATTCGTTCAGGATTATTTCAGAGGGGGGTGAAATAGTTAAAGAGTCTATATTTTTTTTTGACACCTGTGTCACAGGGTCAAAAGACCGAATTTTTTCTATTTGATTTCCAAAGAAATCTATCCTATGTCCAAATTTGTACCCATTGGCAAAAATATCTAGTATGTCCCCTCGTACAGCGAATTCTCCTTGCTCATGAGCGGAAGATGTTCTCTCGTACCCATTTTCAATTAAGAAAGATATAATCTTTTCTTGGGTAATCTTTTGTTCTCTTTCAACATAAAAGCATTTTGATTCCAGAAAATCTTTGGGAATGATTTTCTGAGCAAGGACCTCTACAGAAGTAACGATGATTTTTTTCTTAGTGGAGTGAGCTACTTTATTTAATGCAGCGATTCTTGAATGAAGAATTTCAGATGACGGAGATAATAAGTCATATGGTTGAACATCCCATGCTGGCAAATGGATAGTATCTTGAGGATGAAGAAAGGAGATTTCATTAAACACTTCCTGAGATCTTTTATTGTCACGAGCAACAAACACAATGTTGTTCTCATTCTTCTCCTCAAACAATTTATACAAAAAGAAAAATTCTGATCCAGGATTTGAGTTTAGGGTTCTAATGCTAAGGCTTTTTGTCATTTATAATAGTCTTTTGCAAAATCAATCAAGTTGTTAAAAACTTTACTTGATTGGTACTTAAAAGGCAGTTCAATTTTTTTTGTTACACATCTATATAAGAAATTGTCATTTTCATCTAGTATCAATAAGAGTTCATTAAGTTCATCTTCATTCATAGATGGGGTGTGTATTTTTGCAAAAGCGCCTATAATAAGGTCAGTTTCTTTGCAACCTCTATAATTACTTCTATATATAATTTTCTTCCTTAATTTTAAATTTTTATCCATAAAAAAGTTAATTTTTTTTATAAGCTAGAGAAAATAACAGGTGTGTCAATGTCAATAAAATTTTATCAAAAAAAATAAAAAGTTTTTGTTTACTAGATCTTTTTTATAGTGCATCCTAATCTTCGAAGGCGAGCAAAATTTGCTCATTAAGGTTTTCAAAGTTCGTTAACACATTTTATATATTTATATTAGAAAATAAAGGCTTTTGTGAAAATGTCTGGTAGGGTTTTGCACTTAAATTCTCTTCAAGCATGGGAATCTTTATCCCTTGAAAATGAAGCTCAGTTGGTAGATGTAAGGACATCTGCCGAATGGAATTTTGTGGGTGTTCCTGATTTATCTTCTATTGGCAAGGAAGCGAAATATATATCTTGGGTGAATTATCCTGAAATGGATTTCAATACTAATTTTCATGACGAACTCGATAGATCTATAGGTAGCAAAGATGCTAAGCTGTACTTTATATGTCGGTCTGGTGGCAGGTCTCTACACGCCGCTGAGAGTGCGGTCAATAAAGGTTATTCAAAATGTATAAATATCGAGGATGGTTTTGAGGGCGAAATGAATCCATCAACTATGCACAGAAATGAAATGAATGGTTGGAAGTATAACAATTTACCTTGGAGGCAGTCATGATGGCGAAAGCTGGAGAACATGATGTTTGTCAAGATGGTGGGGCCGGCGTATGGTCAAAATCTTTGCAGTGCTTAGAGTCAGAGTTTGGCCAGGCAGTGTCTCAAAGTTGGTTTGCTAAAATTAATTTTGAAAAGTATGAAAACAACGTAGTGCATCTTGTTGTTCCTACTAGATTTGTTCGTGACTGGATATCAACGCACTATGAAAAGAAAATTTTGAAGGTATGGAAAACCTTTGATCAGTCGGTTAGAAAGATATGCTTTTCTATTGCTTCAAAAGCTGACAATGTTGGATCAAATTCGCAGAGGATTAATTATAATAAGTCTATATCTGATCCTTCAGTTTTTGAAAACAAACCAATTTCAAATGTTGATGTTTTAGGGTCAAAGTTAGACCAGAGATTTACGTTTGAGAACTTTGTAGTGGGTAAGCCTAATCAGCTTGCTTATGCTGCTGCTCGTTCTGTTGCAGAATCAGCTAAAGTCATGCCTGGGTCAAACCCTTTGTTTTTGTACGGAGGAGTGGGTTTAGGTAAAACTCACTTAATGCATGCCGTAGCTTGGTATATAAAAAGAAATACACCAGAAAGAAAAGTAGTTTATATTTCTGCAGAAAAGTTCATGTATCAATTCATAAGATCCCTTAGATCAAAAGATATAATGAGCTTTAAAGAGAGTTTTCGTTCTGTAGATGTATTAATGGTTGATGATGTCCAGTTTATTTGCGGCAAAGAAGGAACTCAAGAAGAATTTTTTCATACACTTAACACTTTAATAGATAACAACAAGCAAATAATTATTTCATGTGATAGATCTCCGTCTGACCTTGAGAATATGGAAGAAAGAATCAAGTCCAGATTAGGTTGGGGGTTGGTTGCTGACGTTCATAATACAACTTATGAGTTGAGGGTTGGAATTTTGGAGTCAAAAATTGCTAACATTGGGATTGAGATTCCAAAACCTGTAATAGAATTTCTTGCTGCCAGAATCACATCAAATATTAGAGAGTTGGAAGGTGCATTAAATAAAGTCATTGCTCATTCGAACTTAATTGGCAGACAGATAACTCTTGAAGCTACGCAAGAAATACTCAGAGATTTGTTGAGATCGAATGAGAAAAACGTGACTATAGAGCAAATTCAGAAAAAAGTTGCTGAAAGATACAATGTAAAAGTTTCCGATCTATCTTCCGCAAGGAGGGCGAGATCTATAGCGCGTCCAAGACAGATAGCAATGTATCTCTCAAAGCAACATACGCACAAAAGTTTGACAGAGATTGGTAAGAAGTTTGGAGGAAAAGATCATACAACCGTGATGCATGCTGTTAAAAAGGTTGAGAAATTGATGGATGAGGATAGTGATTTTACTGAAGATATTAAATTGCTTAGAAAGGTACTAGAATGCTAGACGAAATGGTTGAAGAAAGTAGGTCTGCGGACAGCAGTCAAAAGGAAAAATTTCGTATTAAAATTAGTAAAAAGGACTTTGTCAAATCTCTTGCGCACGTTCAGAGTGTAGTAGAGAAGAGAAATATTATCCCCGTATTATCTAATGTTTTGTTAAATGCAGAAGACAGCACCTTAACAATTACAGCGACTGATATGGATATAATTTTCTCTGAAAAAGTATCAGCTGATGTTATAGATGCTGGATCTGTAACGGTATCAGCTCATTTGTTATATGAGATTATAAGAAAATTAGATGATAATTCCTCAGCAGAATTAGTGCAAAGGGAAAATAACCTAATGGAAATCATTTCCTCTACTTGTACATTCTCGCTGAATACACTTCCTGCTAAAGATTTCCCTAAGATTGAAGATGACGGCTACAATACCCGATACTCTCTATCAGCAGAAGATTTAATAGCTTCTGTTGATAAAGTAAAATTTTCTATTTCTAATGAAGAGACCAGATATAATCTGAATGGTGTTTTTTGTCACTCAGAAGATGGCGCGGCGTTACAGTTCGTTTCTACCGACGGTCATAGGCTGAGTATAAACAATACAAAAGATGTGAAGAGCCTAAAGAGTTTTGATGGTGTGATTATTCCAAGAAAAGCGATTTTGGAACTTAGGAGAGTTATTGAGGATCTAGAATCTGATATTAGTGTTGATTTCTCAGACAATAAAATAAAATTTTCTGCAGCTAATTTTGTTATGATCACAAAATTAATAGATGCTAAATTTCCTTCTTATAAATCATTAATTCCTAGTGATAATAATTTGGATTTATCTATAAATAGAGAGCAGCTTATTAAGGCAATAGATCGTGTGTCGACAATCAACAATGAAAAATTTAGGGGCATAAAGCTTGAATTCGAGGGAAGAAGTCTTACTCTGACATCTTCTGGTGATGCTGGTGGTGTTGCCACTGAAAGTATTGAAATAGGTAGTGATGCAGGTGAAAAGTTTGATATAGGATTTAATGCAAAATATCTTTTGGAGATAATGAGTATACTTAAAGGAAAAAATGTTATTTGTAGGTTTAAAGATTCTTTTTCTCCGGTAGTTATTATTGAAGAGGGGAATGATAATTATCAGCATATTTTGATGCCTATGCGTGTGTAAATGGCTCGCTCTTTGAATAAATCTAAAATACACAAAATAAAATTATTTAATTTCCGGAATTATTCTAAACTTGAGTTTTCTCCTGAGAAGTCGACTGTGCTAATTTATGGTGCTAACGGTATTGGTAAAACGAACCTTTTAGAGTCAATTTCTTTACTTGTTCCCGGGAGAGGCATTAGGGGAGCAACTTTGCAGGAAATTGGAATGGATAGTTCTGAGAAGAGTTGGAAAGTGATTGCTGAGGCTTCGGGAGATTTTGGTAAGTTTGATTTGGAAGTTAGAAGAGGGGTGGAAGGGGATCAAAGCAATAAGGAGTTTTTGTTTGATGGAGTAAAGTTAAAAACTCAGAATAAGATACTAGAAAATATCAGTGTTTCTTGGCTTGCGCCTCAGATGGATCAAATTTTTCTTGAGGGCAACTCGTATAAAAAACGGTTTTTTGATGGAATTATTAGTGGCTTTGTAAAAAATCATTCGTCATCATTAGCGAAATATTCATATTTAATAAAAGAGAGGCTTAATATTATTCGAAAAAGTCAGTATGACAAAAAATGGGTTGAGATTATTGAAAGAAAAATCTCTGAAACCTATTTGATCATTGCTGAAGCTAGAATCAGTTTTTGTGAATATTTAAATAATATAATTGAAAATATTGATATTAAGTTACCAAAAGCCAAAGTGGTATTTGATGGAGAAGTGGAAAAAGAAATCGGTCAAATTTCAGCTCTGAAGCTTGAGGATAAAATATGTGAAATATTGCAACATACCCGAGATATAGATCGTGCCTCTGGGCGTACAAATGCTAGCATTCATCGTTCCGATCTGATAGTATATGATAGTGCAAGAAATGTTAATGCAAAACAGTGCTCAACAGGAGAGCAAAAGTCTTTGCTGGTTAGCATTTTTTTAGGTGAGATATATTCTCATATGAATTGGCATAATAGAGTACCAATCATATTGCTTGATGATATAATGTCTCACTTAGATGCACAAAAAAGAGCTATTATATTTGATGCTATAAAAGTTTTAGATGCTCAAACATTTATAACTGCTGTTGACGCAGATACGTCTGAATCAGATGCAGATATACAGAGAGTAAGCATTGAGAAAGGAAGTCTTATTAATTGAGTTTAGACATGACAGAAACAAATTTAGATCCAGAAATGAAAGAATATGGCGCCGATTCGATTAAAGTCCTTAAAGGTCTTGAGGCGGTTAGGAAAAGACCAGGAATGTATATTGGCGATACTGATGATGGATCTGGCTTGCACCATATGGTGTATGAAGTAGTTGATAATGCCATTGATGAAGCCTTGGCAGGTCATTGTGATAAAGTAGTAGTCTCATTAAATTCTGATGGTTCAGTATCTGTTAGTGATAATGGTCGTGGTATACCAGTTGATATTCATGAAGGAGAGGGTGTTTCAGCAGCAGAAGTTATTATGACTCAGCTACATGCTGGCGGTAAATTCGATCAAAATTCGTATAAAGTTTCAGGCGGTTTACATGGGGTTGGTGTATCGGTGGTGAATGCTTTGTCTAAATGGTTAGAGTTAACTATATGGAGAAATGGCAAAGAGCATAATGTTAGATTTGAACATGGTAATACAGTCAAGCACTTAGAAGTAGTTGGTGATGCTGGAAATAATAAGGGAACGAAAGTTACTTTTTACCCTTCTGATGAAACATTTAGTTCTATAGAATTTGATTTTGGTACGCTGGAGCATAGATTGCGTGAGCTTGCATTTTTAAATTCCGGGGTGCTGATTTCATTAGAGGATAGAAGAGGTGAAGAGCCTAATATTGTGGAATTAGTATATGATGGCGGGATAGCTGAATTTGTTAAGTATATAGACAGAACAAAAGTGTCGATGCATCCAGTCATTGCTTTTTCTGGTGAGAATAGTGAAGGTATTACAGTTGAAGTGGCTATGCAGTGGAATGATAGTTATCATGAAAATATTTTGTGCTTTACTAATAATATCAGGCAACGTGATGGAGGAACTCACTTAGCTGGTTATAAAGCTGCGCTTACAAGAGCTATCAACAAGTATGCTAATGTGCATGGGATTTTCAAGAAGCAAAAAGTCACTTTTACGGGAGATGATGCCAGAGAAGGTTTAAGTTGCGTGGTTTCTGTGAAGGTTCCAGATCCAAAGTTTTCTTCTCAAACAAAAGACAAGTTGGTTAGTTCTGAAGTTAGGCCGGCTGTAGAAAGTGTTGCTGGAGATAAAATTGATCAGTGGTTTGAAGAGCACCCTAGCGAAGCAAAAATAATTATCTCTAAAATTATTGAAGCAGCTACTGCAAGAGAAGCAGCAAGGAAAGCTCGTGATTTAACCCGAAGAAAAGGAGCGCTTGAGATAACGAACCTTCCGGGTAAATTAGCCGATTGCCAGGAAAAAGATCCTGCAAAATCTGAGCTATTTATTGTTGAGGGTGATTCAGCTGGTGGTTCTGCTAAGCAAGGTAGAAGTAGGCTGTTTCAGGCGATTTTGCCTTTAAGGGGGAAGATCCTGAATGTTGAGAGGGCTAGATTTGATAAGATGCTTGCTTCAGAGCAGGTTGGAACGCTCATTACTGCGTTGGGTACTGGAATTGGTAAAGAAGAATATAATTTTGAAAAATTAAGATATCACAAAGTGATAATAATGACAGATGCGGACGTAGATGGATCTCATATACGTACCCTTTTGCTAACTTTCTTCTACAGGCAAATGCCAGACTTGATCACAAATGGAAATTTGTATATAGCCCAACCGCCTCTTTATAAAGTAAAAAGAGGTAGCAAAGAAATTTATCTTAAGGATGAAGCTGCTCTTCAGGAGTTTTTATTTGGTGAAGCAACTAGCGAGATAAATGTAAAATTCTCTGATGGCACTGCTAGGACAGGCTCGGAATTGCAAAAATACTTGGAAGATATTTCTGCGTTTAAAGATCTAATGAGAAAAATGTCCAGAAAGATGCCTGCAAATATTCTAGAGGTTATGTCTTTGTATGGTTTGTTTGATGAAAATTTATATTATGATCAAAGTAAACTTAAAGAAGCTTTGGTTAATTCAGCAGCAAAATTGTCACTTGCTGAAGAGGATACGTATAATATTTCTTGGCGCTATGAAATAGATGAAGAGAAAGTCTATATGATTAGATCTGTTAGAGGTATTGAGGAGAGTCATAGTTTTGACAAACAGTTTTTACAGCAAGCTGATTTCAAGAAGTTGAATCAGATATCAAAAGTTTTACAGCCAGTATTTGTAAATGGCTGTGAAATTATAAAAAAGAATAATGAAGTTGATAATATTTCTCTTCCTTGTGAGCTGCACCAATATGTTATTGACCTGGGCAAAAAAGGCTTTTCACTGCAAAGGTTTAAGGGATTAGGTGAGATGAATGCAGAGCAGCTGTGGGAAACAACCTTGAATCCCGAAACAAGAACATTGTTAAGAGTAGATGCAGACAAGATAGATGAAATTGAAGAAATGTTTTCTACATTAATGGGGAATGTTGTTGAGCCAAGGCGTGATTTTATTCAGGCTAACGCAAAATATGTTGAAAATATTGACGCTTAACTCTCTGTTTCATTCCAGTGATCAGGGATTGCAGCGTTAAACTTATATTTCTTTGTTGAAATAGAAAACTCCATTTCTTCGCAGTGCAAGCGCAGTTTCTTTTCTTTGCTCTCAGGATTATATTTCTTATCTCCTAAGATAGGGCATCCAAGATGTTTAGCAGTAATCCTGATTTGATGCTTTCTGCCGGTTTTTGGATAAAATTCCAATAGGTGCAAATTGTCTTTAAGTTTTTGCCTCACTTTATATTTTGTTTCTGATGGCTTTGCTTCTTCATCTCCTATATCAATTTTAACGACTCCTGTTTTTTTAAGAGGAGCGCCACAGGTGATTGCTAAATATTTTTTGTACACATCATGTGATTGAAACAATTTACTAATATTATTAGATGCCTCAAGGTTTTTAGCTACTATAAGAATGCCACTTGTATCCCTATCAAGCCTATGTACAAGTCTGGGTTTTATTTTGTTTGTTGAAAATTCATTTAATAAATCATCAATGGAAATTTTGATTTTTGATCCTCCCTGGACATTAATTCCAGAAGGCTTATTGAAAACCAGAAAGCTTGAGTCCTCAGAAATAATACTTTGCTTTAGTGTTTGATGTAGTTTTTTATATTCAGCAGAGTTGGTATTAACAGGCGACTCTTTCTTTGTATTAGTAACTTCAGCTCTCACTGTGATTTTCTGTCTATTTTCAACTAAATGAGACGAGCTAACTTTTTTCCCATCAACTGAAATCAATTTCTTTCTTAGTAGTTTATGAATTAATGAAAAAGGTAATGAACTATTTTTTTTAAGAAATTTCTCTATTTTTATTGGAGATTCAAGGTTCTCAGCAGTAATGGTTAACATAAGAAACTAAGTTATTTAGGCTTTTGTTTGTTAATTTATAGCTCAATAATTCAGTAAAGTAAAAAAATATAGATAAATTTTGACTTTGAAATTTTTTTTATGTATTATCCCAAAACATTTTCAAGAGTATTAGTTAAAGGTTTGAGATGACTACTGAAGTTTTAATTCAAGGAAGCGTGAGAGATAATCTGGGTTCAAGTTATGCAAGAAGCTTGAGGAGACAAAGCATGACTCCTGGAGTGATTTATGGAAAAAAACAGAATCCTATTCACATTGCAATTCCAACAAAAGAAATAAATGCCTTAGCAAATACTTTTGAGTTTAAAACGAAGGCAATCAACGTAGAAGTTGATAAAAAGAAGTATAAGGTTTTGCCAAGGGAAGTTAATTTACATCCAGTAACTGATAATGTTGAGCATGTTGATTTTGTGTTTCTAAATGAAAAAGAAACTATCCGTGTTAATGTGCCAATTTATTATAGTAACCAAGATAAATCAGTTGGTATTAAAAGGGGTGGAGCTCTGAATGCTGTTTTTAGAAGCATCAAAGTTGAAGCGCAAGCTTCAAATATTCCGGAATATATAGAAATTGATTTGTCTGGAACAGTAGTAGGTGATGTTATTCGTTTTCAAGATATAAAACTCCCAGACGGCGTTATTCCTCTTGAGAAGAACATGCAAGTTACAGTTGCTAAAGTGGTTGGTAAGCGTTCGCTTCAAATTGAAGAAGATACTGCATCGGAAGGCTCTGAAGAAGGTTCTGAAGAAGGATCAGAGGGAGATAAAAAAGAAGAGTCCTCTGAGGAAGCTAAAGATAAAAGCTAATTTTTTAATAGTAACATACTATAATGCACCTCGTCGTAGGGTTGGGTAACCCTGGTCAGAAATATCAATTTAACAGACATAATGCAGGCTTTCTTCTTGTAAATGAAATTGCAAGGCAGTACCAATTCGGGAATTCTCAATCTAAGTTTGATGGAGAGTTTTTCAAAGGAGACCTCAACTCAAAAAAAGTGATTTTGGTTAAACCGCAAACTTTTATGAATCTATCTGGTAAAGCTGTTTCTAAATTTCAACAATTTTACAAAATAGACCCTGATAAAACTTTAGTGGCATATGATGATTTAGATGTGCCTTTTGGGAAGGTAAAAGTTTCTATTGGAGGAGGAACTGCAGGTCATAATGGTTTAAAGTCAATAAATTCTATTGTTTCTAATAATTATGTTAAGTTAAAAATTGGCATAGGTAGGCCAGAACATCAAAGCCAGGTTGAAAGCTATGTGCTGTCAGATTTTTCTGATGAAGAAAAAAAACATTTAGATAAAGTTTTTGACGTAGTTACAAAAAATATTTCGATTTTACTTGATGGGAAGCGTGAAGATTTTCTGACTAAAATTTCTATGGAGATGAACGATGGGGTTTAAATGTGGTATTGTAGGGTTGCCGAATGTAGGGAAATCTACTTTGTTCAATGCTTTAACAAACACGATCGCGGCCGAAGCGGCAAATTACCCGTTTTGTACAATAGAGCCTAATGTGGGTAGGGTTGCTGTGCCAGATGATCGTTTAGAAAAACTGTCTAAGATAGCTTCTTCTAAAGAGTTGGTGCCTACATTTATTGATATAGTTGACATTGCTGGATTAGTATAAGGCGCTAGTAAAGGTGAGGGACTAGGTAATCAATTTCTTGGTAACATAAGAGAAGTTGATGCAATCATTCACATGGTGCGTTGCTTTGAGGACGATGATATTACACACGTAGAAAAGACAGTCGATCCAATTCGAGATATTGAGCTTATTGAAACTGAGTTATCTCTTTCAGACTTAGATTCTTTGAGCAAAAGATATGAAAATTTTTCTAAAAAGAATAAATTTAATAAAGATCCTGAAGCTGTGAAGTTAATGGATATAATGAAGAAAACCCTGGATGTTTTAGAGAAAGGTTCAGCAGCAAGAGATGTGCTGAATGACGACATTAGTTATGATGATTTGAAACAGTTAAATCTCATTACTGCAAAACCTGTATTGTATGTCTGTAATGTTGAAGAAGATCAAACAGTTTCTGGTAATGAGTTTTCTAAGAAGGTTGAGCAGTTTGCCAACAATAAAAATGCACAGCATGTAGCGGTTTCAGCAAAGATTGAGTCTGAGATTGCTGCATTAGAAAGTGAAGATGATAAAGAGTCATTTCTAGAAGAATTGGGAATGAAGGAGACTGGACTAAATAGAGTAATTAATAAAGGCTATCAACTTTTGGATATCCACACATTTTTTACAGTTGGTCCAAAAGAAGCTCATGCTTGGACAATAAAGAGAAACTCCTCAGCTCCTGAAGCAGCTGGTGTTATACATACCGACTTTGAGAAAGGCTTCATTAGAGCTGAAGTTATCGGTTATGAAGATTATATATCTTGTAATGGTGAAAGTGGAGCTAAAGAAAAAGGTAAGATGAGGTTGGAAGGAAAAGAATACGTCGTTAAAGATGGCGATGTGATTCATTTTAGATTTAATGTTTAGGAGTAGTATAATATGGAAAACCAAGAAAATAACGTCATAGAAAACCAAAAAGATAAAGTTACTGGTTCAATTTCTGCGGACCATCTGAAAAATATCATTACAAAAATAGAAAGGCTTGAAGAAGAAAAAGCTAATATTATGGAGGATATTAGAGAAGTTTATGCAGAGGCAAAAGCTGTTGGATTTGACGCTAAAACAGTTCGTAAAGTTGTCAAAATCAGAAAAATGGATACAGAAAAATTGCAAGAAGAAGAGTATCTTTTGGATTTATATAGAAACGCCTTAGGTCTGTAGTAAATTTTAGGTTTTACAAAGCATCTCAAGATGAGATAATGGCCCTATGGGTGTTGCTCTGACTTTTTTATTTATATCTTTTTTCAGTATTTTTGCAGTAGCAGATATACCTGTTGTTGATTTTAACGAATCTCTGGGAATTAAAAATAGATCTAGGTACAACATGCTACTTAGAAAAACTGACAGTGAGCGCAATCTTAAGTTTTTTCGTAATTTGTGGCAAAGAAATCATCCAGGTCAAGTGAAAGAGCCTGTTGAAAAAATACCAAAAATTATTCATCAGATTTGGATAGGTGGCAAACCTTTGCCTAAGTTATATGAAAAATATGCCAATACCTGTAAAGCTCAACATCCGTACTGGAAATATAAATTATGGACGGACAAAGATCTTGAAGCCTTTGAGCTAAAAAATAAAGATTTATATGACAAAACAAGTTCGCTTCCTGAGAAAGCTGATATTTTTCGTTATGAGATTCTTCGAAAACATGGCGGTTTGTATTTAGACATAGATCAAGCATGCTTGACAAGTTTTGACGATATAGTTGGTAAATATTCGTTTTTTGCTGGAGTTGAACCGCCTTTAACATATGGAAAATTAGTTATATCAAATGGCTTAATAGCGACCTATCCAGGAAATAAGATCTTTGATTTGGTTTTAGAGAGGATTAGAAAGAATTGGAATAATTATAATCATCTTCCGGTCGGACATATAGCATCTCATAGGTCCATGTTACCTTTAACAGATGTTTTTATTGAGAGTGAAAGCCTACATGATAAGTCTGTAATTTTTCCCCCGACTTATTTTTTACCAGTTTTTCCTAAAACTACAAAATCACATTATCACTTTGTTGATAATATGAAAATTTTGTTCGGTATTTATAGAGATGAAAATGTTTTCCATTCTATTAAACCTGAATCGTACGTATATCACGACTTTTTTGAGTAGAAAATTTGTGGTGCCGATGAAGGGACTCGAACCCCCGACCTACTATTTACGAAACAGTTGCTCTACCAACTGAGCTACATCGGCATATTATTTCTCAAGTAAATCTAATACACGAGATACTATGTGATTAGGTGATATTCCGGCCAACTCATGTTGCCTTTCTTGGGATGCTTGATTTAAAAACTCATCTTTTAAGTATATATTTGAGATTTTATTTTTACCCGGAACCTTATTTAGGAGATAGTCGTTTATGATAGAACCAAAGCCCCCGATAGAACCTTCTTCAAGAGTTATCAAGATCTTGTGATGGTTGTAAAGATCTTTGACCAGCGCTTCATCTATTGGCTTTGCAAAGCGAGCATCTGCTACAGTACAAGATATATTATGTTTTTGCTTCAAAGTTTCGGCTGCTTGTAGCGCATAAGAAATTCTTGCGCCGTAACTTAGTATAGCAACCTCTTTTCCTTCTATGATTACCTTGCCTTTTCCTATCTGCAATTTTTTTGGTTGATTGTCTAAAATGCAATCTCCAACTTCGCCTCTTGGGAATCTGAATGCAATTGGGCCTTTGTTGTAGTTGGCTGCGGTATAAACCATGTTTTGTAATTCATTTGCAGAACTTGGCGCCATAACTACGAAATTAGGTAAGATTGAAAGATAGGCGATGTCAAAACTTCCAGCATGAGTAGATCCATCTGCTCCTACTAGTCCAGCTCTATCAATTGCAAATTTAACTGGAAGATTTTGGATGGCAACATCGTGAATGATTTGGTCATATGCTCTCTGTAAAAATGTTGAATAAATGGTCACGAATGGCTTTAAGCCTGAGCATGCTAATCCAGCTGCAAACGTTACAGCATGTTGCTCTGCAATCCCTACATCAAAAAACCTATTTGGGAATTTTTTATGAAACTCCTGTAAACCAGTTCCTGATTCCATAGCTGCTGTTATAGCAACAACATCTTTATCCTTCTTTGCTACATTGATCAACGAGTTAGAAAAAATATTTGTATAAGTTGGGTTAGTGACGTTTTTTTTGAACTGCTTGCCAGTTGTTGTGCAAAATTTACCTACAGCGTGGTACTTCTCTTCTAATCCTTTATCTGAATTAAATCCCTTACCTTTTTCGGTTAATATATGCACCAGAATAGGTTTATGAATATTTTTATCTTGCTGGATGTTGCGGAAAATTTTAACTAAATCTTCTAGATTATGGCCATCGATTGGTCCTATATAATAAAATCCCAAACCTTCAAAAACATTTGCATGAGAGTTTGTAAGCTTTATATCCTGTTCAATAGTTTTAAGAGTTTTTTTAATAAAGTTTGATCCAGGTATTTTTTCCAGAGTATTTTTTACTGAGTCACGAATATTTAAATATCTTTCAGATGATACAATTTTTGATAAATATGAACTAAAAGCGCCAACCGCCGGAGAAATTGACATCTTGTTGTCATTTAAGACAACTATTAATTTATTTTTTAAAGCACCGGCATTATTAAGCGCCTCAAAGGCCATACCAGCACTCATTGCTCCGTCTCCTATAACTGATACAACTCGATCATTTTTTTTGTTTTTAAGTGCATTGCCTATCTCCATTCCAAGGCCAGCTGATATGGAAGTCGAGCTGTGTCCAGCCCCAAATGGGTCATATTCGCTTTCTGATCTTTTGGTGAATCCTGAAATACCGTTTTCTTGCCTTAATTTCTCCATTTTTTTTCTTCGGCCAGTAAGTATTTTATGAGGATATGTTTGATGCCCTACATCCCAGATTATTTTATCTTTTGGAGTGTTGAAAACATGGTGTAAAGCGACGGTCAGCTCAATAACTCCCAAACTTGCTCCCAAATGCCCACCGTTTTTTGAAACTATTCGCACAGTTTCGTCATAGACTTCTTTACAAAGCTGCAAAAGTTGGTCAGAATTAAGATGTTTGAAATCCTTGGGTGTGGATATTTTATTTAGCAACACGGTATCTGAAATTTTTTTAAAAAATTATAGAATATTTGGTAGCTAAAATTAGCACCTTTGTATTAAAATACAAGTTAAATTCCGAGGGATTATGGCTGGAGAAACTGGGCAAGTACATATAGATCCTTTATTTGTTGGTCTTACAAGACCTCCAATGTTTTTGGGCGTTAGTTTTATGTTTGCAATACTTAATGGTTTTGTGAGCTTGATAGCTTATATTAACGATCCCAGCCTTAAAGTTATTTTTATCGCAGTATTAATGCATTTATGTGCATACATAATCTGTTTTAAAGAGCCTTTGTTCTTAGAGCTTTATTTAAAGAAGGGTCAAAAAACATCGCATTGTAAAAATAAGGTATATCACGGAGCTAATTCATACGATCCGTACTAATAACGCTAAATAATGTTTAAAAATTTAAAGAAATTAAAGCTTCATAGAACTGTTTCCCCAAAAGATGGGTATGCAAAGCAAGAATATTCTGAGGGTAATTTTATACCTTTTAAGTGTCATTGGGATAAAAATACAATTATGACGCATAAGGATGAGCTTGTGCAAGTTATAAAAGTATCAGGATATTCCTTCCAAACAGCAGATGATGAAGATTTGGATATAAAAAAGGGGTTGCGTAACACTCTTTTCAAAGGACTGTCTTCAGGGGGGATACTGCTCTATTTTCATACCATCAGAAGAAGGCATAATATTTATGAAGATGGTGGTTTATTTAAAGGGTCAAGTAATTCTTTACCTAAAACTTTTAGTGAGTATGTGGATAGAGAATGGAAGAAGCGTCAAGAAAATCATGAAGCGTTTATTAATGAGTTGTATATATCGGTAATCAAAAGGCCTGATAAAGGGGGCGCAGCTATTTTCGAATATCTTTTGAAAAAATTCCAGCAAACTACGGATAAGAGTAACTGGGAATCTCAAATGAAAGATCGCCATGAGGAGCTAGAAGAAATCACTGGTAGAATTGTCACTACCTTTGCAGATTATGATGCGAGGCTCCTTCAGACTGTAAAAACAGAGAAGGGGTACAATTCAGAAATATTAGAATTTTTTGGAAAGATTGTGAATTGCGGATTTCCTTCAAACTATACTCCTCCAACGGGTCAGATTAATCATTACTTACCAACACATAGGTTATATTTTGGCGATAAGTCAATAGAGGTGAGGGGTGCTTGTGGCAGAAAATATGCAGGTATAGTGAGCATAAAAGAATATTCTCCCAATACCTCTGCTGGAATGTTTGATGGGTTCTTACAAATGCCATTTGAACTCATTATTTCTCAGTCCTTTTCATTTACTAACAGACAGGTAGCAATTAGCAAAATGCAGTTGCAACAAAATCGAATGATTCAAGCTGAAGATAAAGCGGTCTCCCAGGTGGTAGAGATTTCTAATGCATTAGATATGGCTATGAGTGGTAGAATAGGTTTTGGCAATCACCATATGACCATTCTTGTTATCGAAGACACTCCAAAAACCCTTGAAATGTCACTGAATCAGGCGGTGGTAGAACTGAGCAATACCGGTATTCAGCCAGTAAGAGAAAAAGTGAATCTTGAGCCAGCATATTGGGGACAAATACCCGGTAATGATGATTTCATTGTAAGAAAGGCTATTGTTAATACGCTAAATTTATCAGCTTTTGCATCCCTTCACAATTATCCTCTAGGTAAAGCAAAGGGCAATCATTGGGGTGACGCTGTAACAGTTTTGGATACTACATCTGGAACACCATATTACTTTAATTTTCATCTAAGAGATGTTGGTCATACGACGATTATAGGTCCTACGGGCGCTGGTAAAACAGTTCTGATGAATTTCTTATGTGCCCAATCTTTAAAATTCAATTGTAGAATGTTTTTCTTTGATAAAGATCGCGGTGCAGAGATATTCATTAGAGCAATTAAAGGTGTATACACAGTTATTGATCCAGGAAAAAAGTGTGGTTTTAACCCATTAAAGCTTCCTGATAACTCAGAAAACAGAACTTTCTTGCTTGAATGGCTAAAGCTGTTGGTGACGGTTAACGACGAAAAGGTTACGGCAGAAGACATTAAGCTATTAAATGAGGCGATTAACGGTAATTACAAACTTAGGTACGAGGATAGAAAATTAAGAAATATAGTGCCATTTCTTGGAATGGACAGTGAAGGTAGTCTTGCAAGTAGAATTGCAATGTGGCACTCAAGGGGGTCTCATGCAAATGTATTTGATAACGACGAGGAGGTGCTAGATTTTAGTAAGGCACAAATTTTTGGTTTTGAGATGGCCGAATTACTCAAAGATCCAATGTCTTTAGGACCTGTTTTATTGTATGTGTTTCACAAGATAAACATTTCTCTGGACGGAACTCCAACAATGATTATTTTGGATGAGGCATGGGCTTTAATAGACAATGATATATTCGCTCCAAAAATCAAAGACTGGCTGAAGGTACTTCGTAAATTGAACGCTATGGTAGTATTTGCTACACAAAGTGTTGAAGATGCCACTAAAAGTAAAATTAGCGACACCCTTATCCAGCAAACGGCGACACAAATATTCTTACCTAATTTAAAGGCTACAGAGGCTTATAAGAAGTCTTTCATGTTAAGTCAAAGAGAGTTTTCTCTAATTAAAACTACAGATCCAGGAAGCAGATATTTTCTTGTAAAACAGGGTACTGATGCAGTCGTAGCTAAATTAGATTTAAGTGGAATGGATGATATAATTAACGTTCTATCCGGAAGGAATGATACAGTTCTTTTGCTATACGATATTATGAGAGAGTACGGGCATGATCCTTCACAATGGTTACCAGTATTTTTTAAGAAATGCAGAGAATTAAATAAAAAATAATTAGATATGTCTAATAAGGTACGGTTATATTTAATTTATATTTTAAGTACCTTACTGATATCTGCTTCAATCCCGCACGCCTTTGCTTACGATGCAATGAGTAAGCAAGCATTCCTTAGTAGCGAGTGTGCTCAAGTTCAGAACTCTAGTTGTGGTCAAGTAGTGATAACTGCTAGCGACGTTGGACCTATATCACAAACTTTGATAACACATTACCCTTTCTTAGACGGAGGTACTGTTGGAACTAACGGATCTTCAGCTAGAGGGTACACACTTATTGATACTGTGAATTTTGACAGCACAATGAATGAAGGTAAGTTTGTAAAGTGTACTGGTTCGTATGATAATTGTTTAAAAGGGGTTAGTGGATCCTTTACTTATACTAGCGACATTACTCAAGCAACCACTCATAAAAAAAGAAAGGATCAAAATGGAAGTGCCTGTCCAGTAATAAAATGTGATATACAGGACGGATCAATTAGTGGGAATTTTTATCCATTTGATGGTAGTTCTCCATACAATTTTAATTTAACTTCCAGTGATATAAATAAAGATATAAATATTGGGGCAGGAGTTACGCTAAGGCTGGTTCAGATGGTTGGATCAAATTGTTTAACAATGTTAGTGCCAGCTGGATATAATTATATTGCTTGCAAATCTAACATAGCAACAGTGCCTCCTCCTGAGAAGAAGAGCAACGATTTCTGCTTTGGATCTACGGCATGCACAAGTGGGGCAAATCATTCATTATTTATGCTTTCTATTTTTGGGAAAATGGTTGAGTGTGTAAAAGATACTATTGAGTATCTATTTAATGGTGCTCCTTCGAAATGTCCTAATCAGAAGAAGGCAAAAAGTTTACTTGCAGATTTGCAGAATAATTTAAGACCAGCGGTGACAGTGGCTCTTATTTTGTACACAATATTTTTTGGTATAAATATTGCCTTGGGAGATAAGTTAGTTTCCAAGGGAGAGTTTTTTGGGTTTATTATCAAAATAGTTGCAGTTTTATATTTCTCAGTGGGCATTAAGGATTCAAATGGTAAATACCAAAACGGTGTAGATCAGTATGTCTTCGGCGGGTTTTATGCAGTTATGAATTCATTTTCAAATTTCATTATGAGTGGTTCTTCTGGCGAGCTGTGCAATTTTGTAAAAGTTATGAAAGATGGTAATAATCCATATATTGATCCAAAAACAGGAGAAAATTATAGCTCTTTGTCTTTATGGGACGGACTTGATTGTACTTTGGCTTATACAACTGGTTTAGCTTCAGTTGCAAAATCATATAATGACTTAAAAGCGAAATGGGATGGCACTAGGGTTAACGGTATTGATACTTTCTTTTCTTTATTGGGAGAGACTTCATTACTGTATCTGGGGATTTTAACTGTGGTTACTTTTGAGTTTGTTTTTGTAATATTTATAGGTATCTATATTGCCTTTTTAGTCTCCATTGCATTTTATTTTGTAAAATTATTTATCATGGCTATGGTTGCATTGGCACTGATGTCCTATCTGGCAGTAATTTTTGTCCCTTTCGCCTTATTCAGCCATACAAAACCCTACTTTGATAAATGGCTTTCTATTATGCTTTCTTTTAGTCTGCAACCAGTTGTAGCAATTGCATTTTTATCTTTGCTGTTAGGAATTTTTAACGATATGATTTTTACCGATTGTCATTGGGATACTAAAATAGCCACTTCTTCAGTTAGTTCTGAAAAGTTTTATTTCTGGACTATGAGTGATGATCAGCCCAAAAATTGTAAAAAAGCTTTTGGCTATGTTCTGTATCATTCAACTTCAAACAGAATAAATACTTTTGATGCTTTGTTTTTAGAGTTTTCAGTAATTAATCCATATGCATTATATAGTTTATTCCCTAGTTTATTAAAAAGTATAGTGTTTATCTTTTTCTTCTACTTTTTTGCCAAGCAGTTAGGGCAGTTTAGTGCTCAAATAACATCAGGTGCTGCAATTCCTGCTGGAAGCGCAACTGAAGTGTTTGATAAGGCTGTGAAATTTGCAAAAGACTCTGTAACTAAAGGTCCTGGTGCAGCGGCAGCTGAGCAAGCTCAAGACGCTGCCAGTGGAGAATCGACAAGTGGTGATTCTGGCGGCGGAGCACCAAGAGGGGGGGCATGAGTAATTTCAGAGCCAGTATATGGATATTGTTGACACTGATTCTCATTTCTTCTTGTAAAAAGCAAGTGTGTTTTCCAGATGATCCAGCAGCTACTTTAAGTAAATCTCCTTCTTATTCATATAGTAATAGCACAACTGTAAGAGCAGATGGTTATTATTTTAAAAGCGATGGTAGCACTAATTCAGCTGTAGATACCAATTTATCTCACTATAATCAGTACATTGATTCAGAGCTTGTAGTGAATCCTTCAATTTTAACTACTATAAATCTTAAAGTGAGTGGTGTAGTCAGCATGTGTAATGGACGTGCTAGTCAACTTATGGGCACAAAGAGTAATGTGGTTTCACCAATTTGCAGAAAATGTAGTAATAAACTAGCTGATGGGTCGGCTCCTTCATATTGCCAAGCCTCATCTTGTAATAATGCTGCTGGTACAACCTGTTTGGATTATTGTAATTCTAATCCAGGAAAAGATTGCCCATTAGGTTTTAAATATCCTAATGTGCCAGAGCAGTGCGACCTTAACTGTAAATATGGGTCTAAATATTTTGTGGGCGCCACTGCAAAAGATCCTGTGCATTTGACGTACGATGTTTACCCCACTGACAAGGTGACGTTTTTTGTCGATGCGCCAAATCCTTGTGGGCCTTTTTTATCTCGTCCAAAAAGTGGTAATTTTGCAGGTGATTATCCAGATGTTAACAGGTTTAGCTTTGGTGGAAATACATACCCTTATCCAAAAGATCTTGTTTGCATTCAAAATTCTAGCTCCTTTAATGACAATCAAAATGCGGCAGACGCGGCATGCACTCCTACGCAAGATGGAACAAATGGAGTGGGTAGGCATAACAGCAGACCATGTTGGATTTCTACAGGTACAGGTTTGGTTTTTACTATGGGAACTAGTCAGACCTGTTATACGGGTGATCAAGATAGAAAAAATTGTTTGGTGATGTCTGATTCTAAAAGTAATGGGTCAAAAGATTATCCTCAAAATGGACTATATAACGATCCTATAACTAATCCTCCTCCTAATTCATCGATTGTGACACCAAGCTTGCCAAACTTTTCTAAATTAGGTGGAAGTCCTAATTGCCAATCTTCAAGTGATAAGGATAGTTGCGCTTATAGCGGAGATGGAGGAAAAAAACAAAGTAATCTAACTTGCCAATCTGTAAGTAGAAGCTTTGTGAATGGTACGGGTTCAAAAATACAATTAATTGGCTCTATGATAGTCGACGAGGAAGGCAGCCACCATGACAACCATGGTGGATACACAGTTTATGTTGAGCATGAGTCTTGCCGAGCTTCAAACGGGGCTTCAACATTAGCAAATAGCAATGGATCAGGTAAATTAGAAGTTGTTATGACTGCTAACTGCTCGCCAAATGACACAGCTAACTGCTCCAAAATAGTGCCTTTAGATTTAAAAAGTTATAAAAACAACACATGCAAGTCAGCAAATTCTTCAAAATGTAAGAACGATGGCGATGATACTTTTTGTGACCCATGTTCAGACGGCTCTTCTAAAGCGAAATTTTGTCCTTCATGGGATCAATGCTCAAAAGATTCAAATGCTAATTTTTATGCTATTAAGCCTCAAGACTTAGTTGCAAATTTTAGCAAAAAAGAGATTGAAAGAGGAGTTAAAGTTTGGTTCAGAGTCAAGCCAGAAGATAATGCCACACCTTATTATTCCAAAGGTAGTTTAAATGTAGAATATGCATATGGAACTGCGCCAGCAGGACTTTCTGATACAATCGCAGATGTAGTTTCTTATTTTTCGACAGATGTAATGGCTTCATTGAAGGAGCAATTTGTTAATATTACATGCACAGGTGATATTGGTTCTTGCAGTTGCACTAGTGGTCTGGACAATTGTGCGTACAGTTATTTTTACTACATTAGAATTTTACTGATGTTTTATATCGTTGGTCTGGGCCTTACCTTTATTATGGGCATGACGAAGATAACCCAATATGATTTAATAACAAGGTTATTTAAGTTTGGTGTTCTTTTGGCTTTAACAAGGCCAGATAGTTGGAATTTTTTTTATGATAATTTCTTCCAAGTGTTTATTGGTGGAACAGCAGATTTAATTAATAAGTCAGTAAATCAAAGTTTTTTAGGGTATTTTGCAGCTTCCTGTAAATGTATACCAGCTGGTATGACTCAAGGAGTTACACAAGCAGCTACTTCTACAGGTGAATGTCCAGCTGGATACGTTTTGAATCCTTTTTGCTTTGCTGATTTTGGATTTAACATGTTGTTTACCAACTCAACTCTTTGGTACAAATTAGCTGTTTATTATTATTTAAGTCCACTGACGCAAATGTTGTTTTGGATTATGGTATATGGAATCTGGCTGTATATAGTGGCTATATTTCAGGCTGTAGTCACTTATATAATGAGTATTATATCTATAGCTATATTACTTCTTCTGGCGCCAATTTTCCTTCCATTCATGTTGTTTAAACTAACGCAAAGTTTGTTTGAAAACTGGATAAAATATTTAATTCAAAGAACCTTAGAGCCAGTTTTACTGCTAATAGGCCTTAACATTCTAACTATGTTAATGTACATGGTGTTGCACGAGATTTTAGACTTTCAAGTTTGTATGGGTAATTTGATAACTCTCAATGTACCACAAAGCCTTGCAGCAGCTGGTGGTTCTGGCACAGGCTTCTTTGCGTTGCAGTTCTTTACACCTATGGGGTATAGCGCTGGTGGCGGTGGCGCAACGCAATATTCTTTCACTACATCTTTTGCTTACTTTATGATTTTTATCATGCTGCTTTTGCTCATGAAGAATTATGGGTCTTATATATCTAATATAGTAAATAGGATTTCATCTTTGAGACTGCAACAATTTGTGACGACAGGTGGCGGAGGAGGAGGACCTTCTGTAGCGCATATTCCAGGTAAGGCTGCAGCGTATATGTTGGGACAAGATGCTGAAAGTAAAGCAAGAAGGTCAGGTGAGATAAGCGAAAGGCTTAATATGAGAAAAACAAATGCAGAAGTGACCTCTGATAGGCCTGGTGGACAGGGAGATGGTGATCAGCCTTCAGGTGGCGATTCTGGAAGTGGCAGTCATTCGCAGGGCTCGGGTTCCCAACTAAGAGGAACAATGGGTGGAAGTGGCGCTGCTGGTCCAAGTCCAAGTGGAAGCGCAGAAGGTAGAGGAGGAGATGATGGAGGTGGCGCTGCTGGTCCAAGTCCAAGTGGAAGCGCAGAAGGTAGAGGAGGAGACGATGGAAGTGGTTCAGATTCTGATTCAGGTTCTGGAGGAGGAGATACGCCATCGACAACTTCAAGGAGGGGCGCTGAATAATGTCTAAGCTTGTAATCATATTATTGTTTTGTTTGTCAAGCTGCGGTCTGATAACATCAGACGTAGGTGGCCATTCAAGTCCACAACCAGAGGCTCCCTTTTCAAAAACTATGAGATTACCTGCGTTTACTGACAAAAAAGAAATGCAGCCAGTGAGTGGAAGTCCATTTTATATTTATGCTGCTGAGGGAGAGTGGAGCAAAGTAGCGACTTTTAAGGAAGTTTATTCGCCTTTTAAAATTGCTTTTACGCCTGGATCCGCCCAACCATCAGATGTAAACCCTAATCGAGCACAAGGGGTTGCTCAGAATAATATTGTGAGTCTATGTTACAATTATCAAAGCCAAACCAGCGCGTTAAGCAGTCTTTTCGGTAGTAATGATGGTTTAAACTGCAGTAATCTAGGTGAAAATCCTGTCACCGGATCAGCAGATTGCTATGCAGGCCTAGGTATAAAAGGTTCTGCAAAATCTCAGGGCAAATTATATACTGCATTTCTAACTGCGAATGACAGAGACAATATCTCTCCTAAAACAATTTCTGGATCTTGCGCTCCTCAGCAGCAATCATTTTTAAGATTTGATCAGACTTATTGTCTTGGAAATCCAAATTGTAATAATTCCTGTGGTATACCTGCTGGAAGTTGTGGAGATAGCCCAGGTCCATATGCCGGTCCATATATGTTGGATATATCAAAAACTAATTCTGATGGAGACATTATTCCTCCTGCTATGTGTCCGTGTTCAAGCGCCTATGATGGAGGAGGGTTATCACAAGATTTTGTGGGAAAGTGTATATTTTATAATGGCATGGGTGTGACTATAGGTTATGGGAATACTAAAGATGGCTCTGAGTCTGCTGGGGGATTGGGTTCTATTTGGACTGGGTCTCAAAGCTTTCAAAATAAAATAGACCCTATAAATGTAATTTTCCAGTCATCTGATATATTTAATTTGCCTAAATGTTCAGGGCAAGAATGTGATTTAATTGTTTCTTTCGCAGGAAGTGGAAGTAACTTGGCTCAACAGGGAGACACAGTTGCAAGTATGGGAAGTAGTTATCAACCATACAAAGATAAACCCAAAGAAAATCAAGTAAACAAATACTATTCTTTAGGTAATTCTCATTACTACCTGATTCCACGTCCCAAAAAGATGTGGAATCCAACACAAACAGACAATACTTTGCAAAACAGTTATTTATTTGTTGAGACTTCAGGGTGTTATGCAATAGGGGGGCAACCAGTTGGCAATAATACTTCAAATTATAATGGTGTACTTGAATATTTGATTGTTAATAAAGGAAAAGTTGTTAGAGGAAGCACTCCTCGAACAGGAATGGTTACAGGGCAAAGTGAAAACAGCGCCTTTATAAATATGCTTTCTTCCACAGGTGGTTCAGACTCTGATTTATACCTAAGAATAAGAGATGACGGTAGTCGCTCTGATAATTCAGGATACTATCAAATTTCAGTTTATTCGTATCCTAAGGACGGGATGGACTTTCTGGCCACTACAATTGCAAGTGTTTTGGAGCCTGTAAAAGAGCAGATATTCGCGATATCACAGCAAATGTTTTCAAATATTATTTCAACGGAGAATTTTAAAAGAATAATTAATGCGATGCTCATTTTGTACATCACTGGATTTGGATTTAGCTTCTTAATGGGTAATACAGACATTACTCAAAAAGACCTTGTTGCTCGTTTAGCCAAAATAGGTGTGATTTTAACATTTATGAACAGCAATAATGCCCAAGCATTTTTTAATGAATATTTATTGAATCTGTTTTGGAATGGCACAATAAATCTTATCTCATACGTCACAGATACGCAGCCAATACAAAATCAGTCTACTGGTGAATATATACTTGACTATAGAGGACTCTTTGGGGATATAACTTCAGTTATAGAGTATTTCTTTAGTAGAAGCTTTCTCCAAATTTTATTTATCTTAGTTCTTTGGTTTCCCATGGGGGTTGTTGTTATAGGATTCTTTATTAAAAACATTTTTACTTATTTAAACGCTATAGTTGTAGCAATGGTAGCATGGTTGATGGCGATGACTGCTTTGGGTTTATTTATAGGGCTTGCCCCTTTATTCATCATTTTGGTCCTGTTTAAACAAACAAGAGAGACTTTCAATAACTGGCTTAAAGTGATGACCTCTTTTGCATTCCAACCAATTATTATGTTTGCAGGAATTACAGTAATTACCAAGCTTATCCTTGGTCTTGTATATCAGATAGCATCAACTACTATAAATCTTCATCCAGTTTTTACTATTTACGTCCCATTCGCTGATACGAAAATCTCGTTGCTCACATTTTATTGGTGGTTCCCATCAATAGGACTAGTTAGTCTTATGGCATTGGTATTTACGCTGGATATTTTAGCAGAAATGTTAAAGTCTATGCCTAGCTTTGCAGGTGAGATTGCTAGAAATTTATTTGATACTGGTGCTGGTGCTTCTGCTGGGAAAATTGATGATGTGGCAAAAGGGACTGTCGATGACTTGAAAAAGCCGGTAGGAATGGATAAAGCAACGCAAGCTAAAATTAAGAGCGGTGACAGTGGAGGAGCAGGAGCTGGTCAAGAAGATGCACAGGCTGAAGGTCAAAATAGAGCTAAACTTAAGTGATGAATATGAAAAATATTGCAATTACATTACTGCTTATAATTGTTGCTAGCTGTACCTCGGAGAAGGTGTGTTATGATGCCACAAATTGGGGTAACCCAGTTATATCGGTGAATTCAAATCCCAATGCACATAATTACCCAAAAGCTAATGGCTATGAGATGGCCAAATGGCAAAAATCTAATTATTACCTGAATGGAAAAGAAATTTACTTTGTTGTTTCAAATAGCTACGGGTACGCTCAAAACCCTAATGATAATTTTTATTTTAATAGAGATAATTATACATCTTTGGCAAGCGACAGCCCAGGAGAGTTTTTATACGGATGGGCATATATGTTTGGTGGAAGTAATCCAGATACTTCATCTCTAGGGAGTCTTATGGCATCAAGCGGAAGGTGCAAGCTTTGCAATAAGAAAGACGATGATACATGTAAAAATTACAAAAGCAGTAAACAAAAAGCTTGTTACTCTTGTAACTCAATCAGCTCACCAGTTAATGCGTGTGTAAGCAAGTGTGAAGAAGGAGATCCTACTTGTAAGGATAAATCAAAATGTGCAGCTTCGATGCTATCGGAAATTCCGGTTACTAATAACCCTTGTTTTATGGATCATGGACTGGGTGTGTATATGGGAATAGGAAAGAATGCATCTACTTCACCAGATGTATCTGCTGCCGCTCCTCCAGTACATGTAGGGGTAAACGAGCTAAACAGTTCTCCATTCTACAGTATTAATTTACAAACAGGCGGTGTGTCAATGACATCGCCATGTACATCATCTCAGAGCTGTGGTGTGTATTTCAAGATGCTTGATAAAATATATTCTGATAACTTTGGCTCTGTACAAATTGAACTTTTATCAGGAGTTCAAACTGGAAATCCAGGCATAATAACTAATATTGTTTCAACTGTTCAAACATCTTTATGTTGGGCAAGGTCAGAAATATTCCAGAATTTAGTTAATGGTTCACAGTTTCAGTCTTATGTAAAAGCATTATTAATCTTATATATAGTTGTTTATGGTATTTCCTTCTTGATGGGTTTAGTTCAAATTACCCAAAAAGATTTAATGATGAGGGTTTTTAAAATTGCAGTGATTTTGCAATTGATAAGTCCAGGAGCTTGGGATTTCTTTAATGATAATTTCTTTGAATTCTTTGGCCAAGGAATGAGTGAAATTACTGGGATGATTTTTGGTGTCAATGATTCTCAAACCACTGGATCAGCGATAATGCCAACTGGCCTTGAAGGGTCAGACTGTCCATGTAAGTGGATGGATATGTCGGGTTTTGAGGCCATAGACAACGCCTTAGACCAACTTTTTTCAAAGCCAACAATGGCAAAGCTGGGTGCTGTGACCTTTAAAAGCGCTGCAGGTGTGTTTTTATGGGTGACGCTTTTTGCTGTGCTAGTCATATTCCTATTTGTGCTTATAAAAAGCATATGTTTCTATTTACTTTCGTATTTAGGGTTATCTTTACTTATTGTTCTAGCGCCTGTGTTTCTTCCTTTTATGCTTTTTGATTTCACAAGACCACTATTTGCAAATTGGTTGAAGTATTTAATCAGTTATTTTATACAGCCTATTATTATTCTAGCCTTTGTTTTCTTTTTGTTTCAATTAATCATGAATCAAATATATTACCTGATTGGATATAATGTTTGTTATTACAACTCAACAAACGTTAGTACAAAATATGCTACAGTTGCAGTGGGGCAGTGGAAACCAGTTTTGCCTCAGGATGCAAAAATAGAAAAAATAGCCATTCCTAATTATCACGTCAAATGTGATACCTCGAAGCCAGGTTGCTATAAGAATGTTATGAAGGAAGGTTGTAATTGTACAGTTTGTCAGCCTTATGAATGCCAAGGAGACAGATACCCTGCATACCCTTATTTAGATCCTGCAGATCCTACGGATTCAAAAAGAATACAACAATTCCAAACTGGGGATTATAACACCATAACCCAGTTCACAGATATTATTTCATTAATAGTAATGATAATATTCATGAGAAGATTTGCAGAGCTTGTTCCAGAGATTGCTAAAGATCTAGGGGGCACTCCAATGCAAATGTCGGATATGGACGCAGCAGCTGGGGCTATGCGTGGCGGTATCATGAATATAGCAAAAGCTCCATTAAAAGCGGCTGCGTCTGCGGCTGGGGTTGGTTTGGATAAGATGACCGGCGGAAGAGTGACCGGGGCCAAGATAAGTAAAGCGCTAGGAAAAGCTCGAAGAGGGATTGAAGGTATTAGAGTAGGAATCGGCACTGCTGGATATAAGATCGGAAAGGCTGGTAGTGCAGCCGGTGATTTCATGATGGGTAAAACACCTGGGAAATTTTTACTAAAAAGAGCAGCTAATTCCACTTTAAATCCTCTTGTGGTAGGCAAACGTCCATTTAAACTGGTTAAGAATGTAGTATTTAAGCCGACAGCAGGTGTACTTAAGACTGTCTTAGATCCACATAGAGCAATTCAAGATAGCGCAAACTATGCTAAAGGTAGATTGAGTAAAGGGGCACAAGGTGTAGGAAGTTACTTCACCCGTAAAGCAACAGAATTTAGGGCGGCTCCAGGTCAAAAATTGTATAAAGCTGCAACTTCTCCATTTAGATTGCATAGAAAAGAAGAGCATAGCAGACCTTGGGTACAACAACTTAATTCAGCGCGTGATACAGTTGGTGGATTTGTGGATACTATGTATCATGCACCTAAGCAAGCAATTTCAGGCTCCGTACATAAAGCTACTTTTGGTATGATGGGTCAAAAGTCAACAGCTGATCCAAGACATGTTGCTGAGCAGCATAGAATAAATATGGATAAGTTAAGCGGACGTTATACTAGTAATACTCCGACTTTTTCTGGAATGGCTTCAGATGCTGCCGCTGCCTTTAAAGCAGCCGGACAAACAGATATATCGAAAGGAATAGATAAAATGTCATCAGGAGCAGAGGCATTTAGCAGAGGCAATTTCCTTGGGGGCGCTGCAAATTACTTATCAGGTGCTAGACAGCGTGCTTGGGGTAACGTTAAGAGTGCTCCTGGACGTGCAGTCAGTAGTGCTGCTTCCGCGATAGGATCGACAGCGGCCTATAAAGGATTTAAGTCGGCAGGCCAAGGTTTGGCAAGCGGCGTTGGTACGGTCGGTAAAGGTTTAGCGAGTGGTTATGACGCATTCACAAAAGCAACTTCCGGTACACATGCGGGTTCTATAAAAGGGGGGCAGACCATAGGTAGCTCAGATAAAGAAGAAGATTAGTTAACAAATTTATTTTACATCGCAAATTATAAGTTGTATAAGCGAATTAAGTAATGTGCGGTTAGTATTTTGTCTGACAAAATGAAGATTCTTATTGTTGACGATGAGCAGGCTTGTCTTACAAGCTTGTCGATGCAATTCTATGGAACAAATGTTGATCCAATATTGGTTGATAACGCTTCTGATGCACTAGCGTTAATCGAAACACATAATGATATCGAACTTATTTTGCTCGATCTTATGATGCCAGGGATTGATGGGTTTGATTTCTTAAGAATAGTGAAGAAAGACAATTTATTTAATCGACCAATCGTTATACAAACTGGGATAGTAAATCAATTACAGATTCAGAAAGCTTTAGATCTAGGCGCGGTGGACTATATAAACAAGCCTTTCGATAAAAAGCAAATAATCGAAATAGTAAATAAGTATAGTTTGGTTCAGGTTGATTGATAAGGGTTGTAGTTTTTTTGAACTATGATTCTTGTTGGGATTTGCTCTAGACCAAAGCTTTTTTGCAAAGAGTTAGATAAATACTTTATATAGCTTCTAGGAATATCCTCTGCGATATTCGCAAAAATTTTAAATGTTGGAGGTCTTATTGCAGCTTGTACAATATATTTCAATTTTATCCGTCTGGAGTTTTTTGCTAATGGCGGTGGATGTTGCTCAGTGGCATATTCTAGCCAAGCGTTTAGATCTCTTTTGCTAATTTTATGGTTCCACAATTCATAAAGATCAATAGCAGCATCAAAGATTTTATTAAATGATTTATCATTCTGAGCTGAAAAATAAAAAATAGGTAGATCCTGTATATTTGTTATAACTTCTAGCGCATATTTATTTAACTTGGGTTTCATCTCTTCAAGATTTTTAAAAAGATCAGCTTTATTAAATCCGATAATAATCGGCTTGCCTTCTTTAAGAGCTAAATTAGCAATTTTAAGATCTTGTTTAAATAATGGCTCATTTACATCATTTAAAAGAATTACAATATTGGATGTATTTACTGCTGATATTGTCTGGCTGATTGAATATTGTTCAATAGTGTCTTTTTTGATTTTGCCACTTTTTCTTAGGCCAGCTGTATCAATGATTTCAAAAGTGTGCTCCTTATATCTCCAAGAAATATTCACAGAATCTCTTGTTACTCCTGCTTCTGGTCCTGTGATGAGCCTTTCTTCTTTTATGACCTTATTCACAAAAGTCGACTTACCTGTGTTAGGCTTGCCAATCACAGCCAATTTTATTTTGGCTTCTGCATCTCCATTGGGAGATAATTGATCTTCAGGGATGTAAAGTTTAATCGCTTCATATAAATCTATAAACCCCGATTTATGTTCAGCGGAAATATAAACTTGTTCTTTGAAACCTAATTTTTCAAACTCATGGATATTCTTTTTATAAGCTTTGCTATCACATTTGTTTACTACTAAAAGAATAGGTTTGTTAACCTTTCTGATGACTTTTGCTAAAGAGTAGTCATGCTCTGTAACTCCAGTTTGTCCATCTATGACAAAAAGCAAAAGATCGGATTTTTGTAAGCTTACTAAAGTATTAGCATAAATCTTCTTGTTTAGAACAGATGATGGGTTGTCAAATAACCCAGCTGAGTCCATTAGGTCAAACTCCAAATCGCTCAATGAAGCTTTAGTTATTGTAATATCTCGCGTGACTCCTGGCTCATCATGTACAATAGATTTTTTCCCAAGAGATAATTTGTTGAATAAAGTGGATTTTCCAACGTTTGGTTTTCCAACAACAGCAATGGTGAACATGTTTTATTCTATGATTGTTAAAGTGCCTTGATTGCTGAATAGATACAAAGAGTTATTTGAAGCTATTGGAGGTGAATATATATTCTTTGGTATCTTATAGCTATTAGTCAGCTTACCATTATGCGGATTAACTTCAATTAACTGTCCTTCTGAAGAAGAGATATATAATTTGCTGTTAATCATAATAGGTCCATTAAAAGAGGTTTTCTCAGATTTCTTTTTGCCTGTGTCAAGATCAAGAGCCCATTTCACACTTCCATCCAATTTGTATACGGCAAGTAACTGCGAGTACTTATTCACTGTAAAAATAAACTCATCAGTGTCCCACATATACTTACCGCCACCAATAGTATCATTTACCCATTTGATAGATCCATCATTCACACTAATTGCAAAGAATGTCCCACTATAATTACATACATATATGGTTCCGTTATCAATTATTGGAGTCATATCAATATCATTCAGATAAAATGATGTGGCGTTCTGATTAGTTTTTATAAGGCTTAAATCCCAAAAAACCCTACCAGTATTTGTCTCAATGGAGATTAGTTGACCAGAGGAGTGGGGCACAACTACAGATCTATCATAGACAGCAGGTGAAGCAGCGCCGTAAATCCCTAATCTCTCAACAGCTCCACTAATTGTCCACTTTGGAATGCCTGTTTCAATGTCTAAAGAATAAATTCTGTTGTCGATAGTTATTATATATGCATAATCACCATCAATAGTTGGCGTTGCCCTTGCCACGTTACTTAGTTTATAGTCCCATATTACATTTCCATTACTTGCGTCTAAAGCGACTATATTATTAGAACCAAAAGTTGCTACAAGAGTGTTGCCTTGCTTAGCAATACCTCCGCCAGCGAATTCTTTGGTTCTATACTTGTTAATTAGTTTCTGAGACCACCTGTTTTTTTTGGTCTTTAAATCAAAGGCGTGAGCGATATTATTATTGTCAACAATGTAAGCTACATCTTGATCTATAACTGGCGTATAATCACTACCGTAAATATTATCATTGCGGTATATAGAGTAGCTCTTGCTGGTGTTGGGGTTGAAGTTGGTGATGAGAATATTCTCAGGTTTTTTTGCCAAATTAAAATCACTACTTTTCCAACTGCCTAATTTTTCTGGAGAGCTTAGATTTAGAGCGACATCTTTAGTATCTTTATCCGGAACCGCCTTATAGGTTTCTTCAGTTAATGAAATAAAATCTTTACCTTCAAGATAAGATTTCTTTTTCTTACCTGAACATGAAGCCAGGAGAAAAAATGATAACAGGATACATAAGAGTTTGAGTTTCATGGTTCTAATTTTTTATTTTTGTTATCAGGCTTTCAATCATTTCTATAATCTCTCGGTCTTTTGAATCTGATTTAATTTTATTTAAGCTTGAAATAACTTGTGATTTATTCTTACTTTCTTGATATGAGATTAGACTGTCAGTAATGGTTACAAGCTCTTTAAATGCAGACCCTGAAGCTTCTTTGCTAAAATAAACATACTCCTTAAGCATATTTTTATCATTTTGTTTGAGAGCTATCATACCAGCCTTATAAATTGCATAATTGACAATTTCAACGTAATTTGAATTTTTGATTAAAGACTTGTATTTCTCAAATGCATCTTTATTTTGTCCTTTCTGTTCTAGAATGTACGAATAATTCAAAGCTGCAAAATCAGAAAATCCTTCGGCGTTCTCTTCGGATAATTTTTGAATTCCTTTTAAATCATTTTTCTCAAATACTGTATAATAATTTTCACTGTGCCTGCTTTGTTTGCTCTCCTGATAATTTTGATAATAAACGTATGAGCCGCTAACCAAAACAATAAGAATCGATACACCTATAATAAATTTGGTGTATTTATGGAGAAACTTGGAAATAGATTCTTGTTTATGGAACTCTTGTACTTCGTCTAAGAAATCAGTCATGTGAGCAAATTAATATTTCCCCGAAATATAGCCTTAAAATGTCAAAAAAGCAAATAATAGAATGTTAGCAAGTTCCTGCTGCAGTTGAATAAAAGGCTGGATCTATATTTAATTTATTAATTGCTTGTTTCCACTTCTCATTATTGTTTACTTTGAAGATAGTGTTTTCATCTGATTCGCAAATAATCCATAAATTCTCTCTTATTTCCTCTTCTAGTTGGCCTTTGTCCCAGCCGCAATATCCAAACAAGAACAAACTTTCTTTTGGACCGGTGCCTTTCCGTATATCTTTTAATACTTCTATATTGGAGCTCAGATAAATCTCCTTGTTTTTTTCCAAAACGTTTTTTGTGTAATCATTACTGTGTAGAATGAATCCTTTCTCCACATCTACTGGCCCACCAATGTATGACTGGATATGATCGAATTTTAGGTCTTCCCCGTCCTGGTCCCAAGAGTTTTTTATATATAAATTTTTTGGCAAATTGTTTACGGGCTGGTTTACAATCAGACCTATAGCTCCATCATGGTCGTGCTTTGCAATATATATTACAGATTTTGCAAAATATGAATGAGGATCAGTAGACGGTGCAGAGATTAATATTTTACCGGCTAAATTATAAAATTTTTTATACATAAAGTTTAGATTTATAATTCATGTGCTGTATGATTTAATTATAAAAAATTAAATTTAAAGAGCCAAAGAGAATTTTAATGATTTTTTTTAGATTTTTTATACTATCTGTACTGCTGTTTTGCTACCAAAATTCCTACAGCGAAATAAAAAGAATTGCTGAAAATCATAATTACTCTGCAGAATTTTTTGTATCTCAGATTGCTCCACAAAGTACAAAAATAAAGGGTGTAATTAAAATCACACCAAAAACTGGAAGAAGCCTTTTGTTTTTTGATCAAGAAAACAACGTAATACCTCGCATTTCTTGGAGAAATTTACAAAACGTCAGCATTTTTAATTCAACACCCAAGATAATAGAGAGTAAGAAAGATCTGTATCTCCCATTTTCTGCTCAACTTAGTAATAACAAGAATTATGGTCGACTGGATATCCGGGTAAATTTCTCAGTATGTAAGACTAATTGTTACCCAGAAGAGTTTAAGTTTAGAGCCCAATTGCCAAATAACTATGACAGTAAAACATTAAGTTTTGTCGAGTCATTGGAGGGAGGTGTTAATTTAAAGAGATTGACGCAGTTCGTTTTGCTAGCTTTACTAGGAGGATTAATTTTAAATTTAATGCCATGTGTGCTTCCTGTCATTAGTTTAAAAATACTTTCTGTAGTTAAAAATACGGATAAGTCAGTCAAATTGATTCGCAGAAATCTTTTAGCAACATCTCTAGGAGTTATTATCACTTTTGTATGTTTAGGATGCTTCGTGATTTTTTTAAAAGCAGTAGGTTCCTATGCTGGATTAGGCATACATTTTCAGAATCCTTATTTTGTGATTGCGATCATACTTATTCTGGTTTTTCTGGCTTCGTTTGTTGCTCAGGATATAAGTTTTAGAGTTCCTCAATGGTTAGCAAATATATTTATTGTTAAAGGAAATGACTATACAGTTGTTGGCAGTTTTTTTAATGGGGCTCTTGCGACGATAATAGCTACTCCTTGTGCAGCCCCTTATGTTGGAACTGTTGTGGCTTTTGCAATTAGCGCTGGTTCGTGGGAGGTTCTAGCTATATTCATTTCTCTTGGAATAGGAATGTCTTTGCCATATTTGATGTTGTCTATAAGTAAAAAAACTCAATCATTTATTCCAAAGCCAGGACCTTGGATGCATAAGTTTAAAAGAATTATGCAAGTATTATTGTATCTGACGGTTGTTTGGTTGCTATTCATTGTTTCTGGATTATTAGGAATGTCAGCAGCGATTATTTTATTTTTGCTATGTTTGTTATTTAAATTTTCTATTAGTAAAGCTACAAGCAAACTTAATTATTATATACGGCTATCCGTAGCTATAGTTTTAATAGCTTTATCTTTTTACCTTCCATATCAAAAAATGCTTAACAACCTTCAGAGGGAAGAGGATATTGATCAAGCCTGGCAAAAATTTAGCTTCAGTAAATTAGATAAAGCTATTGATTCTGGAAGAATTGTATTTGTTGATATTACTGCAGATTGGTGCGTGACCTGTAAGTACAATAAATTTGTGGTTCTGAATAATGAGTATGTTCTAAATTTTATTAAGAAGTATAAAGTCATTTCTTTGCGTGGTGACTACACGAGGGGAAATAAAGAGATAAATAAATTTCTTAGTATGCATAATAGATATGCTATTCCTTTAAACATAATCTATAGTAGAAAATATCCACATGGAATCATTCTGCCACCAATTTTGACAACAGGAGAGGTGGTCAAAGCTATAATTAAAGCTAAATAGAAAAAGAATTCCCGCAGCCACATTTACTTGCTGCATTTGGGTTTCTTATTTCAAAATGCTCAAACCCAAGAGTTTGAACATAATTAATCTCAGAGTTGTTTATAAGGTCAGCTGATGTTTGGTCGATCACAACTGTTGCCTTGTCCTTATGAATGACTAAATCATCTTTATCAGTAGAAGCTACAAATTCATATTTATACTGAAAACCTGAGCAACCTCCTCCAATAACCGATATTCTCAGTTTCTTGCCTTTATCCTCTTCTTGAGAGCTCAGATAACCAATTCTTTGCGCTGCGCTATCTGAGAGAGTGATATTATGTTTATTTTCAATGCTGCTCATGTTAATAATTAACTTTTATGCTATAATATATAAAGTTTATATAAAAAATTACAATATGGAAAATGCTTTAAGATCTTATGCTTGTGACCCAATGAAGTCAAAAGGCCGACTATATAAAACTGAAAAAGCTAAATTTAGAAATGATTTTCAGAGAGATCTTAATAGAATCACGAGGTCAGCATCCTTCAGAAGACTTGAGTACAAAACTCAGGTTTTTGTTAATGACAAGGGGGATCATTATAGAACTAGATTGACTCATTCAATAGAGGTGAGCCAAATTGGTCAGGCAATTGCTAGCGCTTTAAAGGCATCTGTAGATTTAACCGAGGTGATTTGTCTATCACATGATCTTGGTCATCCACCTTTTGGACATGCTGGTGAAGAAGCCTTAAATAAAAAAATGCAAGCGCATGGAGGGTTTGATCATAATGCCAACTCACTTAAGCTTGTTACCGAACAAGAAGAGAGGTACTTTGATTTTGACGGACTAAATCTAACATGGGAGAGTATAGAAGGGATTGTAAAGCATAATGGTCCTTTGTTGGGGAAATACTCAGATGGAAAAAAAGTCTCACAAATCATTCTAGATTTCGACAAGAAATTTAATCTTCAGCTTGATAGATTTGCCTCTATCGAGGCTCAGATAGCGGCTATTGCCGATGACATTGCGTATAACGCTCATGATCTTGAAGATGGTATGAGAGCAGGGCTATTCACAATTGAAGATATAAGATCAGCGAACTTCATGAATGAAATCCTTGATGCTATTCAGAAAAAATCTAATGGAGCTGAGAAACAAAGAGTGATTCATGAGATTCTTAGAAGAGTTACTGATGAGTTGGTCGATGACGTTATTGCAAATAGCTTAGAAAACATTGAGAAACTAAATATCAAAACGGTTGAAGATATTAGGAACGCAACCCAGCCCATCGTTACTTTCTCGGAAAATAAAACTTCATTTATAGATAATTTAAGAAGCTTCTTATTAGAGAATATGTATAAGCACAGTTATGTGAATAGAATGACCTATAGAGCAAGAAAAATCGTTTCTGAACTCTTTGATGTCTATATCAATAATCTTGAGTGCTTGCCAGATAATTGGTATTCCAAAGTTAAATATGAAAAGCAAAATCCATATATAGTAGTATGTGATTACATTGCTGGTATGACTGACAGGTTTGCTGCAAAAGAGCACGAGTATCTCTGTAATTTTTGAAATAATATTTCTAGACTAAATGTATATTTGTACTAATATTCTAATTAGACAAGTTGATATTTAGGGAGTTGGGAAGTTGGGTAAGGTGCTGTTAATTGATGATGAGGATTCTTGTATTGTCTCCACCAAGTTAATGTTGGAGGGTGGGGGGTATGACGTAGAAACTGTTTCATCTGGTAAAGAAGCACTTATAGTTCTGAAAGAAAAATTCAAAGATATATCAGTGATATTACTGGATCTTATGCTACCAGACATAAGTGGTGTAGAGATTATGAAAAAAATTGCTTCAAGCCCGAAGTTAAGAAAAATTCCCGTTATTATTCAAACAGGTGTTTCTGAAAATCAAGAGATATCTAGTGCTATGTCAGAAGGAGCTGTGAGTTGCTTAAGAAAACCATACTCATATAAGGTAATGAATAAGCAAATCAAGAGTGCTATTGGTGCTTAGTTTTACTGCCTAACTAATCTACAGTCTTCAATTTGTTTGTTTTTGACATTAGTTCGGAAGGGGTTAATGTCTATTCCTCCTCTTCGTGTGTATCTTGCATAAACAGTCAGCTCATTTGGTTTGCACGCGTTCATAATGTCTATGAATATCCTCTCAACGCATTGCTCGTGAAACTCATTATGGTTCCTGTATGAAATAATGTATTTCAACAAAGATTCGTGATTTATTTTCTTACCTTTGTACTGGATCATTACACTAGCCCAATCTGGCTGGTTGGTGACTAAGCAGTTTGATTTCAACAGATCGGAAGTTATAATCTCTTCTGTTTCCGTAGTCCCAGTTTTAAGAATATTTTTGCTAGGAGAAGATATATCACAGTAAATGTCTAGGTTATCTATGTTCTTGCCAGGGAGAGATGTATAAATCTTTGTTGAGTATTCATGCAAACTATAAAGCGTCACATCAACTTTATTGTTAGTGGCTTCTGAAAGATCGCTAGATATAATTTTCTTAACTTCTTCTGATGATGTGTAGCATGTGTTATTGAAGCTATTTAAATAAAGCTTTAGAGATTTAGACTCAATTATGTTTGTTGAGTTGCAATCAATGTAGAACACGCCAATTGCCACTTGGGGTTTATTCTTAAGATCGAGCCATGATATTTCGTATGCGGTCCACAAATCAGATCCAAAGAAGGGTAGAGTTTCTGAATTGATTCCTATTTCTTTCCTCTTTGATAATCGAGGTATAGGAAAGAGCAAAGATTTATCATACTCAGATGCATACTCTGTTTTTTCCCCTAGAGATAGCCCCTTCATTGCGTAAGATTTTTAGTTACTTTCATGTAAAGTTTTGTTTTTAGCATTTCCAGAGAGTTTTTGGGTTTTAAGTTACAGAGTTTAAGAATTTTGCTAAATAGTTTTTCTGGTTGCAGGGTATGGTCGTGACGAATCAGAGCTAGGTCTTCAATATCTCTTGCTGCTCTTAATGCAACTTTATGATCTTGACTATGTAATCTTTCATATGCATCCTTTTCACAAATCTCAAGTAACTCAAGAAATTTAGGTGCCTCAAGCATTATAATCTTGTTGTATTTATACCCGTTATTAAACTCTGCAGCGTTCAAAACATCTTTTGGCGAGTTTTTTTTGGTTTGAGATTTGGCGGTTAAGAAATTGTACAGAGGATCAGGAACATAATCTTCATCATGAGTTATGGGTGTATCTAAAAATGCATGCTCAAATAAGCATATAGAGTTTATACAAACCATAGACTCCACTAATTCGGGATGCTTATTGTGGTAAAGGTCAATCAACTGGTCAACAAACTTTCTTACCTCATCTCTTTTTTGAGCTAAAAGCTTTTGCACTTGAACTTTTATTGAGGGGTCTGCGTAGTATTTGGTTTGTGTGTTGATGCAGTCAATCAAAGCATCAGTTGTGAGGTCTGCATATGAGTATGTCATGTTATTTAAGCACTGTCTTCTAATCTAGACTGAATATACCTAAGCTGCTTGATGCTATCAAGGACAAGTTGTTGCTTGTCTAGCATAACAGAGCCTGGGTCTTTGTCATCTGAAGATAGATATTTTTGTACGCCCTTTATGGTAAAGCCGCGATTATATAAAAGATCTTTAATCTTTCTTATTAGAGCTAGATTATCTTTCGAGTATAAGCGTCTGTTATTAGATTTGATTGGTTTTATTTGTTTGAACTGTTTTTCCCAGAAACGAAGCACATGGTGTTCAAGATCTAGTTCTTTGCTTGCTTCACCAATTGAAAAATACAACTTTTCTTCGTTGTTTATACTCATTTCGACTTCTTATTAACTTTATTTTTAAGTTTAGTTGTCGGATTAAATGATACAATTTTTCTTTTTTCTATAACAGCAGTTTCTTTTGTTTTAGGATTTCTGCCTATTCTTTCACCCTTTTGTATGGTCTTGAAAGTTCCGAAATGTGTTAATTTTACAATATCTTTTTCCTTAACGGCTTTCTTTAATTCATTGAAAAAACTATCAACAATTTTTAATGATTCAAGCTTAGCTATGCCAACTTTGCTATTAATTTTCTTCGAGATTTGTTTCTTTGTTAAAGCCATTTTTTACCATTTCAACAACATTGACCCCCAAGTGAATCCTCCACCTGCAGCTGTCATTAGAACGATGTCTCCTCTATTAAATCTAGTATAATTTTCGTAAAGTGCAAGAGGTATAGAGGCAGCAGAAGTATTCGAATGCTTCTCAACCGTAGCAATAGCCTTACTTTCATCTAGGGAAAGTTTTTTTGCTACTGCGTTGATTATTCTTAAGTTAGCTTGGTGTGGAACAACATAAGCAATATCTTGTGGATTAATCGAGTTCCTTTGCATCAGTTCAAGAAGAGATCTAGACATCTTCTCTACAGCGTGCCTAAAGACTTCGCGCCCATTCATTTTGACAACGCCAGATTTATTATTTGATCCAATCCCTCCGTCCGTATACAGAATTTCATCAAGAGATCCATCAGCTTTAATGTCAAAGTCTATTATTGATGATTCGGAATCATTTTCGGTTACTGAGAGGATGACAGCTCCAGCGCCATCTCCAAATAAAACGCATGTGCCTCTGTCATTCCAGTCGACAATAGAAGACATTTTATCTGCTCCTAATACGAGTGCATTTTTGTGCTTACCGGTTTTTATTAAGCTATCGGCGATTGAGAGTGCATAAACAAATCCAGAGCACACAGCTTGCACATCGAATGCAGCACACTCAGTATTACTCATGCCAAGTTTTTTTTGAGTAAGAGCAGCAGTCGATGGAAAAGTTTGGTCCGGTGTAGTTGTAGCTACAATTATTAAATCGATATCTTCTTTTTTAATACCAGCATTTTCTATGGCGATCTCTGCCGCTTTGCAACACATGTCGCTAGTATATTCGTTTTCTTCGGCGATATGCCTCTGTGATATTCCCGTTCTTGTGAAAATCCACTCATGAGAAGTATCAACAGTTTTTGATAATTCATCATTGGTAACAATTTTTTTTGGCAAATATCCGCCGACGGATTTTATAAAAGATTTAATCATTCTAAATATCTGAAATTACGCTTTCATTGAGTTCTTCAGCAATTTGCTCCTGAATTTTTGCTGCTGCCAAATCATATGCTACCTTGATAGCATTAGCAATTCCAACATCATCCATTGAACCGTGGCTTTTTACAACTATTCCTTTTAGGCCGACGAACATCGCCCCATTAAAATATCTTGGATCAAGAGCATCTTTTGTGCTCTTCATTGCTTTTTTTGACATCAAATAGCCTATTTTGGAAAGGATAGATGATTTAAATCCTTCGGTCATCATATGCTTGAAAAGCTTTACTGCCCCTTCTATTGATTTAAGGGCTATGTTGCCTGAGAAGCCATCGGTGACAATTACATCGTGATTGCCTTGAACAATTTGATTCCCTTCTACATAACCTCTGTAATCAAGTGGTAGGTTGGTATCATTCAGCATCTTATGAGCTAATTGGACTGAATCTTTGCCTTTAAGGTCTTCTGAGCCAATATTAAGCAATCCAATTCTCGGAACTCTAACATTAAGAGCTACTCTTGCAAAAGCCTCTCCCATGATTGCAAATTGGTATAGGTTGTTAGCATCGCATTCGACGTTTGCTCCAAGATCAAGCATAGCAATTTGTTTCTTCATGGTTGGGAAGATTGCGCATATTGCGGGTCTGTGTATGCCATGCATAGGGCGCAATGTGATTTTAGCCATGGCCATCAAAGCTCCAGTATTCCCTGCTGATACACAACAGTTACTTTCTTTGGCTTTGACTGAATTAATTGCTAGCTGCATGCTGGATTTCCTGCCAGTTCTTAAGGCCATAGATGGCTTTTCGTCTGGAGACACAGCTTGGTCGGTATGAATAAGTTCGGAATTGTCTCTAAGTAATTCACACTCACGCACGAGTGAATTTATTTTGTTCCTGTCGCCGTAAATTCTAAAATAAGAGTTTTTCTTGGGATACTTCTTTAAAAATAATTCAGCACCATGAATCACTGATTCTGGTGCCTTATCTCCGCCCATTGCGTCAATGGCGATTGTAATACTGCCCGACGACATTTTAGTCATGAAGAAAGCCTATTATTTTTTTTCTTCTTCTTGCTTAGCCTTCTCTACTCTTTTTTCTTCTCGGGTTTTATATAATTTTTTACCATTATAATAACCATCTTTCAAAGATACGTGATGAGGTAGTTTATATTCACCTGTTTTTGAATCCACTACTACATTGATTTTATCGATTTTATCATGAGATCTTCTTTGATTTCTTCTAGATTTCGATATCTTCTTCTTAGGTACTGCCATTTCTAAACCTTAAAATAAATATTGTATTTAGAGATTAATTTTAATATTTTAACTAACAAATTAAAATGTAACAGAAGGTTTAACTTAATTCCTTTAAAAAATCCAGAAAAAAATAATATGAATTTATATCGTAAAACAAAATTATTTTTAGCAGTTTTATTAATAGTAACCGGGTGCACAATAAAAGTTGCTAATCACGGGTATGTATTTGAAAAGACAAGTTTAGAAAAACTAAAAGAAAATAAAACAACTAAGGCAGAGGTCTTAGAAATTATGGGCACGCCTTCTGTCATCTCATCATTTGATAAAAACATTTGGTACTATATACATACGCAAACCAAGCAAATATCTATGTTGAAGCCAAAAAACATTAACGAGAATATTCTGCAAATATCGTTTAAGAAAAATGTTATAAATAGCCTAAACATTTATGAAGATGATAAAATTAAAAGTTTAAACTTTGAGAAAGAAGAAAGCCCTATTCGTGGCGACGACACGGGTGTATTAAAAGATTTTATGCAAAATCTAGGAAGATTTAATAAATCTCGAGTTAAGAGATAAGCCTCAATAATGTACTCAGGAACATAATCCTTGCTTAAAAAAAGAATAAGATTTAAGCTTGGGGATTGTAATTTGTATTGTGATATAAAACCTCCTGTTTATGATTGCTGACCTAATGAAGAAACTCAAGAAGAAGGACGATGATCTTGATGATCTAGAGTTTGATGGTGATTCTCAGGCAGAAAGTAACAAGTCCAATTATCTATTTTTAGAGGCGCCTTCTGCAAGTTTTATTCCTTACGCTTGTCATTATGATAAAAGAACTATACTTACAAAAAACGGGGAGTTGTTACAAACAATTAAGATTGTTGGTTTTACTTATGAGACTTTAGGTGGGGTCAGCGCTTCTTTAAGGGAAGTTGTTCGTGATGCGATTACTAAAAATATAAATTCTCCTAACTTTTCTCTTTGCTTTAATACTATTCGTAAAAAAAAGAATTTGGACCCTAATCCAAAATTTGATTCATTTTTCTCTGATCAATTGCACAGAAAATGGGTCGATAAAAATAAATGGCATGATAAGTATATCAATGAGTTGCATATATCTATCATCCGTGGTGCTATGCCATTATCGGTGAATAAATATAATGCGCTTTCTAAATTAGCTTATAATCGTATTAAATCAAAACATGATCAAGCTCTTGTACAGGCTTCTCAAGAGTTAGACCATCTGGTGAACAATGTTTTGCAGGCTCTTTCTGGATACGGGGCTGAGAGGTTGGAGCTAGTCTACGATGAGAAGGAGGGTTATCATTCTGAGCTCCTTGAATTTTTTGGTAATATTATTCATCTAGACTCATCACCGATTTCATTGCCAATGGGCGACCTATCAAGTCACTTAGCGCGTTACAAGATAGCTTTTGGTAATGATGCTCTGGAAGTCAGAAAAGAAGATAATAAATTCTTTGCAGCTATTTTGTCTGTAAAGGAATATCAAGAAGTCTCTACTGAATCTATTGATCTTTTCTTGCAGCTTGAACAGCAATTTGTTATTACGCAGACAATAAACTTTATACCTCCTAAGAAGCCCCTTAAGCAGCTCAAAAATCAAGAATATCTTTTGAGATTATCTGGAGATGAAGAGATGCGTCAAATCTTGGAGCTTGATAAGATCGACAAGGTTGATAAAAGATCGCCCGTTTCTTTCTGTGAAAGTCAGGTGACAATTATGGTTGTTGCCAATGAGCTTAACGCCCTTGAAAACGAAGTAAAAAAAGCTCAGAAAGAGCTATCTAAAATTGGAGTGGTGCTTGTTAGGGAGGATTTGAATTTGGAGCATTGCTTCTGGTCGCAATTACCAGGGAATTTTTTCTACATAACAAGAAAAACTAATTTGCCTTCTTATGCTATGGGTGGATTTGCTTCGTTACACAACTTTCCTGCTGGATCTCTTACTTCCAAATGGGGAAATGCGATTACACTACTTAGGACTGCATTAGGTACGCCATATTTTTTCAACTTTCATGTTGGGGATGAGGGTCACACAATCATTGTAGGAGATTCCACTTCTGGTAAGGGCACTATGTGTAATTTCTTGCTTAGTGAAGCTTCAAAACTACATCCTAACATTTTCTATCTTGACTGCAACAAAGAGTCAGAAGTATATGTCAGGGCAATGGGAGGCACCTATTTGGTTTTTGATTTCGAGAAAACTGATGTTTCAACAGGATTTAACCCATTATTGCTTGAAGATAGTCAAGAAAACAGGGAATTCCTTAAATTTTGGTTTTTATTCTTAGCAGATAAATATGTTGAGACCTCTAAGAATGATGAATATGTCAGCGCCATTGTGAAGGCTATTGAGAAAATTTATGCTTCTCCTAAAGAGAAAAGGATTCTAAGAAACATACCTGAATTTTTTAGCGATCAGCAATTCAGCAATACAAACCAAGAAATTATTACAAGAACAAAAATTTGGTATGGAGATGGGAAATATGCGCATATTTTTGATAATCCGGAAGACAGCCTAATTTACAACAATAATATGATTGGAGTAGATGTTACAAAACTTCATGAATCTGATGGGTCTGAGAACCTACCAGTCCTAACATACTTACTGCATTTCTTTAAAATTAAGTTTTTGGGGACTCCTTCGGTTCTTTCAGTTACAAACGCAAACACCTTATTTGATAGTATTTATTTCGAAAACAACTTTAGCAACATTTTAGATGACCTTACCAAGAGAAATTCAATAGTTGTTGCTACATCTTCTTTCTCAAGCAAAGAGGGTAATTGGAATCCAAAAGTTGCGCAGACTATGAACGCTAAAATGGCAACAAAATTCTTTTTACCTGGTGATAGTAGTTATGAAAGTATTAAGTCTATTTTTCAGCTATCCCCTGAGGAGGAAATGTATTTAGAAGCTCTAGATAAAAATAATAGGCAATTTATTATTAGGCAGTCTGATGTATCGATTGTTTCTGAGCTTGACCTTGATGGTTTTATGCCAGAACTAGATTTGTTATCTGCGTCAAAGGAATTCTCAGACCATTGTTTTGATTTGATGGTTGATGTGGGTAGAGATCCTAAGAAATGGGTTCCTAAGCTGTATGAGCAAATTGATCAGCAAAAAAAAGTAGAAGAAGCGCGAGAGTCCATTACAGTAGATGCGCACAATATGAAATAACTATTTTGCTGTTCTTCTGCCGAAAATGCAGTAAGCAACCAAGCTTGAAAGTAGAGCTATCAGAGTCACTCCAGCGTTCACTACATCCAAATACATGCATAAAAATACAGAAGAAGTTCCTGCTATAACCGACATATAATATGCAGTTTTGTCTTTTTTAAGCTTTAGTAATCCAGCAATTAAAGGTACTAAGACTGCTGGCATCCAGAAGCCAAATCCTCTATGTATTGTTTCCACAAGACTGTCCGTATGTATGGCTGTAACAATTGATAGCCCGCCAATTGTAAAGGTTAATACTTTTGTGAGTAGCAGCTCTTTCTTTACGGGTAAGGATTTTTTCAAGATTGGTTTTAATAAATCATGAGTTATACATACCCCTGATGAGTGTAGAAATGAGTCTGCGCTTGACATGATGATCGCAAGAAAGCCAGCTACTACAAGTCCTTTAATACCAATTGGCATTAGATCTCTGATCATTACTGGAATCACTTGATTTGCGTTTACTTCTGGCATTGTAATGGTTGCTAGCAATGCTATAGATGTCATCGATCCCGATACGATTAGTAAAATGATTATTGACCACCTGAAAGATTGACGTGATTGCTGAACATCTCTAGACATTAAGATTCTCTGAATCGACATCGGTATCAATGTTGGAACTGTGAATACAAGCATCATATAAAAATACTTATAATTATCATGAGAGATGTCTGTAAAATTTAACTTGGTTCGAGGTATAAGTTCTACAAAAGAGGAGGTTAGTCCATAATTTCTGAATGTCAGATAAACAACCGTAGGAATCATGACTACTATTATAATGAATTGGAATACATCAGTGATCGCAACAGACCTGATTCCACCAAAAGACGAATAAATAATTACAGTGCCGTAACTGACTATTACTGCTGTAAGCATGCTGATATCAAAAATAGTTGTCATAAAGTACCCAAGAGCAGCAATTTGAGATCCTAAAAAGCTGACTGATATAATTGTTCCGAAAAGACCCGTGATAATTTTTGCTTTCTTACCATACATCTTTTCCATTATGTCACCTATCGTTAGAAGACCCATATATGGTTCAAATTTTTTGACTAAGAATTCTGACATAAGAAGAAGTTGTACTACAAGTCCTACTGTAGTTAGTAAATAGACAGTGCCATGATTAAAGATTTTTTCAACTTTTCCTATTGAGGTCCCGCCTCCAAACCAGCTAGCAGCAACAGTAGCTACTATAACAAAGGTAGAGTAGTTTCTTTCAGCAATTGTATAGTCCTTCATGGACTTGATGCTTTTACTTTGCCACAAACCTATCAAAAGCGTGGCAATCAAATAAACGACAACAATACTTATATCTATCGTACTCATAAAAGACTGAGATTATTAATTTTGGAATGATATCAGAAAGCTTTTGCTTTGCAAGATCAGTTTTAGTATACATTCTGGCATATCTGTATGAGGTTAAGGGTATGGGAGTGGTTGTAAAAAAAATTTCAAATATATCTCAACTAAATCAGTGTTTAGAGATACGTCGTGTAGTTTTTATTGAAGGGCAAAAGGTTCCTGTTGATATAGAAATAGATGGCAGAGATGGAGAAAGTGAACATTTCTTGCTTTTGATTGATGAATCTCCATCTGGGACTGCACGTGTTCGTTATTATGATGAAGTAGCAAAAATTGAACGTGTTGCGATTTTAGAAAAGCATCAAGGAAAGGGCTTGGGAAAGAAATTAATGCAAGGAATTATTGACTGTTTAAAGGAAGAAAAAGCTGTTCGGAAGCTTTTTCTTGGCTCTCAGTCTCATGCTATCAAATTCTATGAAAATCTTGGATTTACAGTTTGTGGCGAAGAATATATTGAAGCAGGTATTCCTCATAAAAACATGGAATTAGCTATAGATTGATAGTATCTTCTTTGCAATAAGACTATTTCATGGTTTTATTTAATGTAAATAATAAAAGAGAAAGCATGAAAGAAAGCGAAAAGCAGGCAATATATGACTTTATTACACCTCACCTTGAAAGGATGCGTAACGGCGTAATTTCTAGGTCAGCTTTATATGCGCTTTTTGGGTGTTTAGATGAGGCTAGAAAAATCACAGAAGATATTTTGATTGATGCAAGTGATTTGCCAAAAGATCTCAGAATAGCTTTTTTAGATTCAAAAATCACTGATTTCTATGACCTTCCAAAAACAGTTGATATTTCTGTGCTAGAAGAAATAACACCTAAGACTAAGCGTCATAAAGGTATCTCTGTAAGCTCTCCTTCTAAACTTCTGACTTCGCTTGAGACAGCATATAAAAGGCTGAAAGCAGCCTTGAATGATAAAGATGTGGTGGTTAAAAGTTTGGCGGATTTTCTTGGTTCAAAAGGAAAAGTGTTCGATGAAAAAAGCATTCCCAAAATTATACCTCTTTGTTTCAAGGGTGAGAATCCAATTAGTATTGATATTCATGAAGCACGAAAATTGGTTAAACTATCTGATGTATTAAGCCCTAGAGAAGTAAGAGATTTTAACTTGCTTATATCAAATAATTTAATGATGAAGGTAGATGAGAGAGATGTGCGGGAGGCTGTGGCTATGATCAGGGAAAGATCTGCAGATTTTGCAAGCGAAGAAGGCTTTTCTAGAGAGTATACTAAGCCAAAAATCACTAGATCTAGGTGAGATGAATGAAGCTATATAATGTTGATGAGTTCAATAAGGCATACAGTAGTGACTTTATATTGAATGCTGAAGAGGAGGGTGATCGTGTGTACTCTGTTAATGCGATGGGACCTGTCAAGAAGTATAATTTTGATCCATACAGCCATTATTTTATTAACAAAGCTAGAGAGTCCAAGCAAGTTTTGGAGATAGGTTGTGGATTTGGATTTATGACAAGCTCAATCCTTAATGGTCCACGTAGCCCAACTGTCACTGCTAATGATATGGATGTACGCCATCTTGCAGCTGTAATAAATAATGTCGATCAAGAAAAACATAGCAACTTAATACTAGCGCCTGGCAAGGTTCCAGACGATCTAGATTTCTCTGAGAGTAAATTTGATATTATCGGAGCTATCTGTGTGACTCATTTCTTAACTCCAAAAAAAATCGCTGAGACTTTTTCTAAGGTGTATAAATGGCTTAAAAAAGGAGGAGAGTTTGTTTTCGTTAACGCTAGTATTTATAATTCCAGATGTGCTTCACTTACAAACAATATAGAAGAGAAAGCCGAGAAGGGAGTCCAGTGGGCTGGGGAGGTTAAGAATTTTTGGGAGACACATCCAGAAGATAAGAGGAATTTTCCAAACTATCTTAATTTTGCAATTTTAAATGATTATGCTAGGCTCACTAAAGATATAGGTTTTAAAATATCAAAGTTAGAGTATTTCTCTTGGAGAAAGGATACTCCTGATAAATCTTATCTTGGTGGTATTCTAGTAAAGTAAATCAGTATATTTGGGGCGTCTTTATTATTACAGGTAAAAGATATGCCCAAAGAAGAAGTTGAGCCGTTACACATACAGTTTCAAGAATTGCTTAAGCAAATACGTGATCAGAATCAAAAAGATTTATTTGATTGGCAAAAAACATCTATTGATCTTTTTTATGGATCTACAGCTACGTCTGTTTTGTTTTCGGGAACGTTTGCTGCATTTGAATGTGATGTCACTGGCAAATGCCTAGGATTTTTTGTGCTCGCAATCGTGGCCTTTGTAGAGTCTCAAATTCTATATTCCTATTTATATGAGATTAATGATATTGTTTCTGCCATGCAGGAAGCTATAGATTCTTCTGGCAGGAGTGATATATTTTGTTTTGAAGAGGTGGTATGGGGTCTATGATAGCTGAGGTAGAAACAAAGCGTCTACTGAACCAGGTGGTAGGATTAGTTGATCTTGAAAAAACTATTACTAACTGGCAGTAAAAAAATAATTTCAAATCGTCACAATTATACAACGTGATTATTAAGATTTTTTAAACACTTTTAGTTGAAAAAATTTTTTGAAAAAAAATTAAAAATACTTATCCACATCAAAAAATGTGCGTAAGTTTCTGAAAATTCTGAAAAAGTGATAAAGTTACTCACACACTATATATAGTATACCCCCATAAAATATAGCACTATATGTATGATTTGCTGTAGACATGAATAAAATGAGTTGCTACTATTAGTTCCAATAAGGTTCACAAAGACTTTAGACTCCAAAATTAACACATATTAACTATTACACAAGGGTGCGGAACATGAAGTACAATATAAAGACAGACGAAAGCCGGGACAGCAATCTTACAGACTTTGGGAAGGCTGTGCTTACAGATAGATACTTGATAGAGGGTGAAAAATATCAGGATCTTTTTGCAAGAGTTTCTTCTCATTATGCAGATAGTAAAGAGCATGCGCAAAGATTATATGATTATATAAGTAACCTTTGGTTTATGCCTGCTACGCCTGTGCTAAGTAATGGTGGAACCGACAGGGGTTTGCCTATTTCATGTTACCTTAATGAAGCAAATGATAGTTTAGATGGCATTGTGAACATCTGGACAGAAAATGTGTGGCTAGCTGCTCGTGGTGGTGGTATTGGGAGTTATTGGGGTAATCTAAGATCTATCGGTGAAAAAGTAAGAGGAAATGGTAAAACTTCAGGTGTTATTCCTTTTATGTGTGTTCAGGACACTCTTACATTAGCTATCTCTCAAGGAAGCTTAAGAAGGGGCAGTTCAGCATTATACATGCCAGTCTGGCACCCAGAGATTGAAGAGTTTATTGAGTTGAGACGCCCAACAGGTGGTGATCCAAACCGTAAAGCGCTTAATATCCATAATGCAGTGGTTATTACTGATGATTTCATGGAAGCTGTAGAGAAGGGTGGAGATTGGGAATTAAAATCTCCTCATACTGGCGAAGCAATGCATACTGTGAAAGCTCGTGATCTTTGGATCAAAATCCTAATGGCAAGAGTTGAAACTGGTGAGCCATACATGTTATTCATCGATAATGTTAATAAACATATTCCTGCTCATCATAAGAAACTAGGTTTAAAAGTTAAAACTTCAAACTTATGTAATGAAATTACTTTGCCAACTGGTACTGACCATTTAGGTAATGAAAGAACAGCTGTTTGCTGCCTATCTTCGCTAAATCTTGAGAAATGGGATGAGTGGAATGGTAATGAGCAATTTATCCTAGATATCATGGCGTTCTTAGATAATGTCCTTCAGGACTTTATTGATAATGCGCCTGACACAATGTCAAAAGCAAAATATTCAGCTATGCGTGAGCGTAGTGTTGGTTTAGGTGTTATGGGTTTCCATTCATTCTTACAGTTAAAAAATGTTCCATTTGAGTCTGCTATGGCAAAATCTTGGAATATGAAAATGTTTAAGCATATTAAGAAGTCAGTTGATGCTGCTTCTAAAACATTAGCTGAGCAAAAAGGTCCATGTCCAGATGCTGAGGAATGCGGCATGATGGAAAGATTCTCAAATAAAATGGCTGTTGCACCAACTGCTTCGATATCAATTATATGTGGTGGTTCTTCTCCTGGGATTGAGCCAATTGCTGCAAATAGCTACACACATAAAACTCTGTCTGGATCTTTCACAGTAAGAAATAAATTCTTGAAAAAGCTACTTCAAGAAAAAGGTCAAGATAGTGATAAAATTTGGTCTTCAATTTCTACGAATGAAGGTTCTGTGCAGCATTTAGACTTCTTATCTCAAGACGAGAAAGACATATTCAAGACAGCGCAAGAGTTAGATCAAAGATGGTTAATTGAACATGCTGCTGATAGGGTCGAGAATATTTGTCAGGGGCAATCTCTGAATGTATTCCTTCCTGGGAATGTGAACAAAAAAGTATTGCATGATATTCACTTCCAAGCTTGGAAAAAAGGAGTTAAGGGTTTATATTACTGTCGTTCGACATCTGTGCAGCGTTCAGATAAGGTGGCTCACAAAGTTGCTTTTGAAGAGTTGAAAATAACTGCAAAAACAGGTGGTTTAGAAGAGGCTGTGATGGAGCAAGTTGAAAAGGTTGCTCAAGAAAGCCAGGGTGTTGTTGTTGATGATGGCAACAGTAAATATGATGAATGTTTAGCTTGTCAATAAAATAAAGGAGAAATACAAATGGGTTTACTAGACGCAAAACCAATATATAAGCCATTCTCATATCCATGGGCATATGATGCTTGGTTAACACAGCAAAAAATTCACTGGCTTCCAGAGGAAGTTCCTTTGGCTGATGATGTTAAGGACTGGAAACATAATTTAAGTCCAGGAGAGAAGCATCTTCTTACGCAGATTTTCCGTTTCTTTACTCAAGCTGATATTGAAGTAAATAACTGCTATATGAAGCATTACTCACAAGTGTTCCAACCAACTGAAATACAGATGATGCTTGCTGCTTTCTCTAATATGGAAACAGTTCATATCGCAGCATACTCACATCTTCTTGATACAATTGGTATGCCAGAAACTGAGTATCAGGCTTTCATGAAATATAAAGAGATGAAAGATAAATATGATTACATGCAAAAATTTGGGGTTGGTGATAAAAAGTCAATTGCAATAACACTTGCTGTATTTGGTGCATTCACTGAAGGTTTGCAATTATTCGCTTCATTTGCAATTTTAATGAACTTCCAAAGATTTAACAAAATGAAAGGAATGGGTCAGATTGTAACTTGGTCTGCGCGTGATGAAACATTACATACATTATCTATCATTAAATTGTTCAGAACATTCATTCAGGAAAATCCTGAAGTGTGGACTGAAGAAGTAAGAAGTGAAATTTATGAGGCTTGTGCAACAATAGTTCATTTTGAAGATGCGTTTATTGATCTTGCTTTTGAAGTGGGCGATGTTAACGGCTTAACAGCAAGAGAAGTAAAAAGATACATTAGGTTTATTGCTGATAGAAGGTTACTTCAGTTGGGAATGAAAGAGATTTATTTGTCAGAAGAAAATCCTTTGCCATGGATGGATGAGATTCTAAATGGTGTTGAGCATGCTAATTTCTTTGAAAACCGTGTTACTGAGTATTCAAAAGCTTCTACAGAAGGAAGTTGGGATGAGGTGTTTAGTTCTATGGACGGTAAAGAGCCTGAAGCTAAAGCAGAAGCTGAAGAAACGTCTTAGAATATTCAAATTAAATTAGAACAAATTACGGCCGCAATTTTGTGGCCGTTTTTATTAACACAAAATTAACTTTGTGATGCTAATATTCACAATAGATAATTAGTTCAGACGTATGTTTTCGCTTTCAGGAAGAAGACTCAGATCAGAAAAACACAAGGAGCCTCCTATGCCTACACCTAAATTCATGAAAAGATATACTTCTGCCACAGCAAAAAGAGGGGCAAAAAAATATGCAGGTCAAGGAGTTGATAGTCCAGATAAGTATCTGAGAGCCAAGAGGCTTTCATGGTATCAGTCATATGCCAACGTTTATGAAGAAATTGATAAAGCACTTCAAAAACAAGACGATGAAGGAAAGCGTATTATACCCGATATTTGGAAGAAACGTGATGAAGTGGCAGATCTTTTAAACAAAGCATTTGAAGAAATAAAAAAGCCTGGTGAAGCTGGAAAATCAGCAGATTCTACTCTTATCAAAATTGAAAAATCATTTGGTGACTTTGTCCGCAAAGCAAAAGTGTGGGGTGGAGTAGTAATAAAGCATAATGGTAGATCTGTAACGGAAAGAAATGTTGACTCTGTTCTACATGATATAGAAAGAAATGAAACTTTTGCTGAAGTTCTAAAAATATATAAGAAAGCAACAGTAGAGAAGTCTAAAAGACGCGCAGCTTCATCTCCTGTCGCTGATTCTGTAAGAGAGGCAACTGTTCCAGTCGATCTATACGCGCCGACTCATGAAGATGTTGTTGAATTTGAAAGAGTAAGTCTACATGAATTAGAAGCTTTACCTCCTAGGAATCTTAAAGAGTTAGAAAAAGACATTGAGTTAATGACTAAATTCGCTTTTGGGCCGATGATAGCTGGCGAAAAAATTATATTACATAAGCCCAAATTTCATCCTCCTATAGGGCGTGAGGACTTAAAGATGGATGGTATTCAGGTTTTGCTTGATGAAAAAATTAATAAGTTATGCAGCAATATTCCAGGATTTAAAATTCAGTCAGAAGAGCTAGCAACAAATTTCATGAAATCTGCAGAAAAATTTGCACTTGCAAGTGCATCTGGTGAAATAGATGGAAGAGCAGGTGGGAGTCCTGCAAGGAAGTTTTTGGGTGAAATAAAAGGTTTTGTTCAAAAAACATTTGAGCGTGATTTAACATGGGACGAAGAAGTAGCAATTTTTGATGGAGTTAATAAGGCATCAAAAGAATTTATGCATGCATACAAGGCGGCAGAAAACAGAAGTGCGGCAGTTAAGGCGCTTCAAACTTTTGCTGGTGCAGCAGGGCAAATTGCTTTTGCAGTTACTGTGGTGGGTCCAGCAATCAAATTGGCGCAAGGTAAATCTTTTTCTCAAGCAATGGTTTCGGACTATATGATGAATCTCTATGACCCGACGAGAGATGCAAGGAAAAAGCTAACACAATCAGTTGACGATATACTCAAAGGTACAGTCAAGGCGCAACTAGTTGCTGATCATTTAAAACCAGGTGTTTATTCGCCGCCAGCGACTCCAAAAGTAAAATCAGACAAGAGTGCGGGAAGGGGTGCGCGCTAAGTTAAAAGTATTTATAATATAAATTATAAGAAATAATTCCTGATACTATCAGCATTACGGTTCCAGACAGAATATCCAAAATTTTCCATGAGATGGGCTTCTTAAAAAAAGGATATAAAAATCTTGTAAAGAAACCTAGAGATGAGAACCAAATGGTTGAAGCAGCTCCGGCTCCTAAGAAGTAAAGCACATTTGCTTCGTTTGATTTATATTTACTTGATAAACCACCGATTAACACTACAGTTTCAATAATATTAACTGGGTTTGCGAAAGTAAAAATAAATGTTTGAGCAATAACTTTCGAGAGTTTTTTTGATACTCTTCCACTTACCTTCATTGATTCATCAATAGTTAGAGCATTCTTGAAGTATTTATAGCTAAATCCTAGAAGGCATAATATTCCTATTGAGCCCATCACAGCGGCTGCATAATAATATTGCTCTAGAATTTCAGCGGCTCCGAAGACTCCGAGGCCAATTAAAATAAAATCACTCATGATGCAAAATGCAACAATATGAGGGACAAATTTTCTAGCTAGTCCATGCCTAACAAGGAAAGCATTCTGTGGTCCTATAGAACACATAAATGAAAATGTAATTAATAGACCACTAAGTAGCGGTTCTAAGTAACCATTTAAGTTTTCAGTCATTATGATTTTTTTTCATGTAGATCTATTATACTAGCATAAAATCCTCGAAAAAGCAAGTTCATGCCTTATAAGCAGAATTTTTCGTATAATCCATCAGCTAAGAAATAGGCTATTAGAAGCATTATAGTTCCAGAAATAAAATCTAGAATTTTCCAAGAAATTGGTTTTTGAAAATATGGATATAGTATCTTTGTAAACAAGCCTATTGAAGTAAACCATGTGATAGAAGCAAGTGCGGCTCCAATAAAATACAACAATGTTTCGTCATCTGTTTCATATTGACTCGAAACACCACCAACGATAACAACAGTGTCCATAATAGCTGCAGGGTTTAGGAATGCAAAAGCCAGTCCTTGAAGAATTGCTCTTTTTAAACTGTCAGAAACTCTGCTGCCAATATGAAAGTCTTCGTCTTTACCAAAGGCAGATTTGAAATTATCGAAACTACAATAAAGTAGGAATAATATACCACAAATACCCACCACTAAACCTGAGTAATAATATCTCTCAAAGATTTCGGCAGTTCCGTACACTCCGATTCCAAACAGAATAAAATCTGAAAGAATGCATGTTAGCAAAACATAAGGAACAAAGCGTTTTGCAAGCCCATATCTAATTACGTATGCGTTTTGTGGCCCGACGGAAGTAATGATTGTTATGCTAATAAGAAATCCGTGGATTAGGGCCTCGATAGCTTGCTCAGAAAAAACCATACTTCATCAGCATTACAATTAATGATATAACTATAACATAATTTTACATGTTATTTAACTTATGAGTGCTAAGTCTTTAAAAAAATTTATTCAACATGAAGAGTATAGAAGAGTTAATTCTTTTGCTGAAGTTGGCTCTCTAATTCAATTTTTCCAAAATAATTTTATTTGTGATGGGGGTGTTAACAAAGCGGTTAGTGGTGTGATAGAATATGACATAGATACTCAGGGAAGGTTTGATCAACTCATTACTAAAAACCAAAATAGAGCATCTTTTGCATTAAAGAGTAATAAGAATGAATTACTATTTAAGCTGGCGAAGGACAAAGTTGATAGTGGTTTTGATTTGTGTGATGGTAATGTGTTCGAATCAAATGGTTTAATTCCACACAGGCCAACTAGCTTTGACGATGATTCAGCTAATGGCACTTCAGATTTAAACCTAATCCAAATTATTTTTCTTGCTGCTTTAAGAGTTTCTGCTGATTTAAATAATCTAGAAGCGGTAAGTACATTAATAGGAGGCGCTTATGATGTAATAAAAAGTCCAGTTGTTCAAGGTGTGAGAACTCCGGTAAAGTTTTCTGAATTTAACAGTTGGTTCTACTATAATTCAAACAACCAAGAGCTCATAACTCCAAATCTCGGATATGCATTTGGAGGTTCGCGAGCGGATGCAAAATATTCAAATAAAGAATTTGCAGCGCAAGATTGTTCTTCGGCAGTGGCTAAATTTGTTAAGGCTCCAGGCACTTTTGCGACATACGCAATGAAGTTGGCATATAAGGGTGATTGTAAGCAAGACCCTCTATGTGAAAATGTCAAAGCATCGCTTGCACCTAAAGAGGTCGTAGTTGATCAAGGTGACGTTTTTGTTAAGGGTTCACATACAGGTTTTGTCGCTGAGGTATATAATGCGAATTGTTTTAAAAGCCTGAGCTATAATCGCGAGATTCCGCAGATGGAGGGTCTGGGGTATAAAGATACATGCTGTTCTAGTAATTCATGCATGTTTTTTGGTGTTATTGAATCACATATAGATGAGTTATAAAAAAAATCTTCAGTAAATAGCAGCTATTAATTTACATGGTGAATTTTATCCTTAATAATTAAAATATTACTGGGGTGAAATTATGCGTAAACTATTTTTTTGTTCATTAGCTTTTTTTATGTGTTCTTCTTATGCAGAAGAAGCAAAGCTAGATCCTTATGCCAAAAGACGTCAAAAAGATGAAAAGGGCATAGTTAGTGTGATGGTCGAGAATGACGTTTTTGCTAATGCAGATAAGCATTACACAAATGGCGCAAGAGTATCTTATCTAAGTCCAGAGACCTCAGTTTCAAAGCATATTGAGAAACTAGGCAATAAATTATTATTGTTTAAAGAGAGGGCCTATAAAAGATATAGTTATTCTTTTGGGCAATCGATGTTTACTCCTAAAAACATTAAAGTTTCAAACCCAAGTACAAGAGACAGGCCTTATGCAGGTTGGACTTATGTATCTATGGGGATAATTTCTTCAAATAAGAAGCGACTAGATAACTTTGAAGTTTCGGTTGGTATGGTTGGTCCTGCATCGCTTGCAGAACAAACTCAAAAAACAGTTCACAAAGTTGTTGGTTCTCCAGATCCAAAAGGTTGGGATCATCAGTTAAAAAATGAACTGGGTGTATTCTTGTCATACGATAGACAGTGGAGAAACCAATATCAGTTTGAGACAAGTGCATTCAAATTTAATGTCACCCCATCTGTTGGGGCTAATTTAGGTAATGTCTACACTGATTTATCAGCTGGGATCATGACTCGTTTCGGTAGGGATATTCCGTTTGATTACGGTCCGCCAAGAATTCGTCCATCAATCCCAGGATCTGACTTCTTCATTCCTAAGAAGGATCTTGGCTGGTATTTATTTGCTGGTGTTGAGGGCAGGGCTGTTGCCCGTAATATTTTCCTAGATGGTAATACATTTAGGTCATCTAGGCATGTAAAGAAAAATGGTTTGGTTGGAGATTTTCAGGTTGGTGCAGTTATGACTTGGCGTGATTTGCGTATAGGCTATACTCATGTTGTTAGAACTCGTGAATTTAAAACACAAACATCTTCAGATCAATTTGGAGCAATATCTTTGTCTTATAGAATGTAATTTAGGAGTTTTTATGCCAAAAAGAGAACAAGGTTTTTTCGGAAGATTATTTTCAGGCTTCACTCAGTTTTTGAGTTATCTAAATCCAGTTAATTGGTTTAGTACGCCTAAAGAGGATAAGCCAAAGCCAGTAGCTAGGGATTTTAACCCAGAAAGGGACAACGAAAGAAGAGCCAAAGCTTATTGGGGTGAGAAACCAGTTGCAGCTGAAGAAGAAAGATCAAAGCCAGTTGCTAAACAAAAAACTCAGCCAAAAAAAGGTTCGTCAAAAGCTTCTTCAAGCAGAAGACCTTCAATTAGTTCGAGAAGAGGTAGAAGCGATGCAGATGCGTTAAGAAGAATGGGTGCAATTCATAAAGATGAAATGACTTCTTCTGAAATAAGAGCTGAAAAAGCACGTCTTGAGGCTTTGAAGAAAGAAGAAGCAAGAAAAGCTGCTGCAGAAAAAAAACGACGCACAGCTAATCGACGTACAGTAAAAACAAAGAAAGATATTGCTACGGGTCCGCATGCAGGTGCTATTCGTAATAGCAGAATAGGTGGTCACAGTAGAGTTAGATAATTGTTAGTAAAAAAAATAAAATAAATTTTATTCTTTTACGTTTTATTAACTTTTATAGGCGACAATTTTAGTTGTTATTAATTCAAATGCAGATTGCTTATGACAATTTGTACACCTAAACCTGCGACGCATACTACTTGTTTAGGAATGGGGGGTATAGTTGGCGCAGTTATTCATCAAGGTTTTGATGATGAGCCTGTTGAGTTGCTAGTTCAGCTTGTAGGACTAGGCAGTGTTATAGCTTCTGGTCTGTGCTATGGCCTTAATTACGCGTTAGTTCCTGATTCTTTTGACTGTTAGTTTTTAGCTGTCCATTTATTATTTTTTTTGATAACTTAAATTTATATTAAGTTTTTTAATGAGATGGCTCAAAATTCTTGGTTGCGAATAGCAGCATTACTTTATCTTATTTTTCTTACCAGGCTTACGATGGATTTGTACTTGCCATCTTTAGCTGATATTCAGGAAGAGTTTGGCACCACAGTGAGCAAAGTAAAGCTGACCATGAGTCTTTATATGGTGGGGTTTGGCATCTCAACAATGACAAGTGGTATTCTTGCAAAAAGATATAGTAAGAAAAATGTCCTGCTTGTTAGTGTAGGTGCGTATGTAGTTATATCATTATTGTGTTCGCAAACTAGAAGCATTGATAATTTGATTATTTATCGTTTTCTTCTGGGATTAACAGCTGGCGCGGGAACTGTACTGGGTAGGTTAATAGTAGATAAAGATTTCAGTGATTATGGTAAAATCAAAGTGTTATCATATATGTCGACGGTTGCTGCTGTTTCCCCAGCGCTTTTGCCAATGCTCGGAGGTATGATCAATGACGTATATGGGTGGAGGTCAGTTTTTTATTTAATAACCTCTGCGGGAGTAGTTGGATTTATTGCAATCCAAATGAACCTTAAAAAAATGCATGTGCAAAAATCTTTTCAAATAAAAGAGACCTTTAATAACTTTAGATTACTAATTAAAAATAAAACTTTCTTGTTTTTAATGTCAATTAATTCTGCTGTTTGGGCATTGCTATTTATTTATGCGAATTCATCCACTTTTATATTTCAAGAAGTGTATAATTTAACTGCTTCTGAGTACTCTAAATATTTTGCATGCTCAGCTATTGGTTATGCTCTTGGTTCTTTTGTTGTTCGTTTTTATGCTAAGAATTTCGCCCTAGAAAAAATAATGATTATAATTTCAATCATTACATTAATAACTTCATCTATATTATTGATAACTAGTTATAAAACGGAAATAACTCCGAACATGTATACGGCATTTTATTTTGTTATTTTAATGAGTTGTGGAGTATGTATGCCCTCTTGTCAGGCGCTTAGTTTGCGTCATTTTAAGTATTGCTCGTCTGATGCTTTGAGCCTGCATTTTTTTATACAGCTAGTATCTGTAGCGACCTTAAGTGTAGTGATTAATAGCTTTAATTTTGATATGCAAAAAATGCTGATCACGACAACTTTTATTTTATCAGTAGCAATTTTTTTAGCATTACTAAAAGTAAGGTCAATAATCGCGAAAGATTAACTTCTTAACAATTCTTGAATCGACTCTTTTGTGTATGCCCTTGTCACAAATAAAGCTATGAAATAAACAATTAAGCTTGTGCCGATCATTCCCACAAAAGATACAAGGGAGAGAATCTTCTCAGAAGAGTAAATATATTTATCTAACAGCCCGTGTGCTGCTTCAAGATATATATACATAAATACGCATGAGATTAGAATACGCAAAAATCTGACTTTAAAAGAAAAATCAAATTGGAATATATTTTTGCGAATGGCAAATATCACTAGCAGTAAAACATTGATCCATGCGGCTGTAGTTGTTGCCACGGCTATACCCACATAAGAAATATATTTTACTAAAACATAGTTTCCGATGGCGTTAATCAGGACGCAGAATGCAGAAATTTTAACCGGAGTTCTTGTGTCTTCATTAGCAAAAAAACTTGAAACTATAATTTTGTTGATTACGAATGCTGGTATACCGAAGCCCATAATAAGAAGAGCAGGTACAGTTTTGAAGGTGTCATCAACACTAAATTCACCTCTTTGGAAAAGAATGTAGACTATAGGTTTGGCGATTTCATATAAGGCCACACTACATGGGATGCTTAAAGCAAGAGCAAGTTCAAATGACCTGTTTTGTAAGAAAACTGCTTGTGATTTATCACCAGACTTAAATAGTTTAGAGAGCTTAGGAAGAACTACAATGCCAATTGAAACACCAATTAAAGACAAAGGAAGTTGTACGATTCTGTCGGCGTAATAAATGATTGAGACCGCCCCTGGAATTGCTGTTGCAATAATTGTTCCAACCCAAATGTTTATTTGAGTTACACCGCTTCCAAGTATTGCTGGCATTATGTTTTTAAAAAATTTATTTGAATCTTTGTTGGATTTTAAGTTTTGGAATTTTGGTAGATGTTTCTTTTTATAAACCGCATAGAACATGATGATGAGCTGAGCCACGCCACCGATGAAAACTGACCACGCGGCAGAAATAGTTTTTGATTCATTATTTTGGCCAAAGCAATATAAGCCAATAATCATTGCAATATTTAAAACGATAGGAGAAGCAGCCATTGCTGCAAACCTGTCTAGAGAATTTAAGATGCAGGCGTAAAAAGTAACAAGTGAAATAAAGAACAAATAAGGTGTTGTAATTCTTGTTAGTTGTATTGTTAGATCAAATTTTGATTGGTTGTCTTCAAATCCTGGGGCGATTCCTTTAACTACTTCTGGCATAAAAATTTGGGATAATGCCATCAGGGTAAGTAATATCAATGTTAGGAATGATAAAACTTTACCTGCAAAAAGCAGTGCTTGTTTTTTTCCTTTAGTATGTAATTTGCTGCTAAACAAAGGAACAAAAGCTGCGCTAAATGCACCTTCAGCAAATATGGCTCTGAATAAGTTGGGAAGGCGGAATGCAACGTTGAAAGCATCGGCTAACATTCCAGTGCCAAAATAGTTAGCTAAAAGCAAGTCTCTTACAAAGCCAAAAATCCTTGATATAAATGTAAGAAAAGAGAAAATAAAGCTGGATTTAACTAACATATTTTTTAAAATTGTTTGAATAATCTGTAATTTGAACTAAATTACTCTGAGTAAAAATCATATTTCAATTAGACAGCTAATTAAATAAAAAAATATATCTAATGGAAGAATTACTAACTTTACAGAACTTTATAACATTTTTAACACTGTCAGGTTTAGAAATTGTTTTAGGAATCGACAATGTTATCTTTTTAGCGATTATCGTTCACCCAGTTGTAAAAAAACACAGGGATAAAGTAAGAGTGTTTGGTCTAACTCTTGCTATCGCAATGAGGATAGTGATGCTGTTTGGTGTTTCATGGATAATGAGCCTAACAAAACCTTTATTTATATATTTTGATATTACATTCTCTGGCCGTTCACTTTTACTTATTATGGGCGGTTTATTCCTGGTGGTTAAGGGTGTGTACGAGCTTTATGACATGCTGAGTTCTGCTGATGATCCCAGCCATGCAGAAGATGACACCGACCTTTATTCAAAGAGACCTTATTGGAGAATTATCTTACAAATTATTTTTGTAGACCTTGTGCTGTCTTTTGATTCAGTAATTGTTGCGGTCGGAATGGTGAATAACATTCCAATTATCGTTGCAGCAATTTTGGTAGCAATGGTTGTCATGTTGATTTCATCAAAAGCGATCGGTGACTTTATGTATAAAAATCCATCAATTAAAATTATCGGAATTTCGTTTGTATTAATGATTGGTGTATTCTTAACGCTTGACGGATTCACATATACTTTGAACAAAAAATATCTGTATTTTGCGATGTTCTTCTCTATGTTTGTTGAGTTGATCAATCTCAAAGTCAGAAAGAAACTTAAGCATCTAAAAGAGTAATCTATGTTTTTACTAAGGAATCTTTTACCGGACAATCTTAACGTTAATTTTTTAAAAGTTAGATATGTTGGCCTTGCGCTTTCTGGTCTTTTGATTATCGCAACATTTTACGGGTTTTTTGCTAAAGGCCTTAACCTAGGTATAGATTTTCGCGGTGGTATTTTAATTGAAGCGAGGTTCCAAACCCCCCCAAGCCTTGATTTAGTAAGAAAAAAATTAAACTCTTTAAACATCGGCGAAGTTACAATTCAGACCATGGAAAGTAGTAAAGACCTTCTTATTAAAGCTGGTTATAAAGAGGGCCAAAATGTCATGGATAATGCTGCATTGGTTCAGAAAACAATCAAAAACAAAATATACAGTAAGGTAGAGTTTAGAAAAGTTGAATATGTTGGTGCTGAAGTAGGAGCTGAAATGATAGGGGATGGTACAATTGCTGTCCTATTAACATTTATTGGTATTATGCTTTATGTGTGGTATCGCTTTAACTGGCAATATTCAATTGGGATTGTAATCGGTCTAATTCATGATGTGATCCTAACTATGGGTTATTTGATCTATATGGATTTTGAATTCAACATTACGTGCATCGCAGCGATTTTGACGATTCTTGGTTATTCGGTAAATGATACAGTTGTGATGTATGATAGAATCCGTGAGAATTTATATAATATTCGTAAAAAGCCATTTATTGAAATTCTTAATCTTTCGATTAATGAAACTGTTTACAGAACATTATTTACTATGTTGACCACGCTTCTTGCTGCTGGTGCATTAGTAGTTTATGGCGGTGAGGCGCTAAAAAGCTTCAGCGTGACAGTGTTTGCTGGAATAGTTATTGGAACGTATTCTTCAGTCTTTATTTCTATTCCAATCCTTTCATTTTTCAAAAATTCTGTTACCCGCAGAAAATAGTTTCTTTAAATTCAGAAGTTACAAAACTATTGATATTAATTAACTTTTGTGTATTATAGTGGTTCTTGAACAAAAACATATTGAGAGGTAAAAATGAGTGCAGGCGGAGGTGGTAGAAGACCACAAAACATTTTTAGCGACATCTATGAGTTTTTAAATAGTGGCTTGAGAACAATTCAATCAATGTTTTCGGTGACAGAGGACGTTGATGATGCAAGTAACAGTGGTGTAACAGCATTGCACAGAGCAATTGTTTTTAACCATGCAGCTATACCTGCATTAATTGAAGCAGGAGCTGATGTTAATGCTCGAACTAATGATGGATTGACACCATTACATATTGCAGCTGAATTTAATCCTGCAGCTATACCTGCATTAATTGCTGCAGGAGCTGATGTTGATGCTCGAACTAATGATGGTTGGACAGCATTGCATATTGCAGCTCAGGATAACCCTGCAGTTATACCTGCATTAATTGCTGCGAGAGCCGATGTTAATGCTAAAGCTTTAAATGGTTGGACAATATTGCATATTGCAGCTCAGGATAACCCTGAAGTTATACCTGCATTAATTGAAGCAAGAGCTGATGTTAATGCTCGAACTAATGATGGTTGGACAGTATTAGATTTTATATCTCATTTCCACCCGGAAGCAATAGATGTAATCGATCTATTGCTTGAACCTGTAGATCATGGTGTAGGTGAAGAAGCAGTAGAAGAAAGGAGAATTTATCCTGGAGAGGTTGCAGGCGGAGAAGGTGGAGAGCAGCCTCCGGAACCATCTCCTATGCTTCGTAGTGGTCATGGTGGCCCAGTGTTACTAGGTATTACAACCCCTACAGAACCGCATATAGGCTGAGGAGCAGCTGGATATAACCCCGAGGATGAAGTTCATTCAAGCTTTATGGGAGGTCATCACCATTTTGATGACGCTTCTTTCGGTTAATTAGTAACAGTCAGAAAATAACAAAAAGAACCCCGGCGAGTTCGGGGTTTTTTATTTGTAGCGGTTTAGAAACATGGTATTTAGAGTGTAGCATTTTATAACGCATAGGTTATAAAAGAATTGATCTTTGTTAACTCTTGTGTATTATGGTGGCTTGTAAAGAAAACATATTGAGAGGTAAAAATGAGTGCAGGCGGAGGTGGCAGAAGGCCACAAGACATTTTCGAAGCAGTTTTCGAAGCAATTAGAATGGGGGATTTAGAGGCAGTTCGTCAGTTTATTGCGGATGGTTTTGACGTAAATACAGCTAATAATAATGGTTGGACACCATTGCATGTTGCAGCTAGGTGTAACCCTGCAGCTATACCAGTATTGCTAGCAGCGGGAGCAGGAGAAAGTATAAATGCAGTTAACGAAGATGGTGATACAGCATTGCATATTGCAGCTATGTATAGTTCTGCAGCTATACCAGCATTGCTAGAAGGGGGAGCAGGAGAAAGTATAAATGCAGTTAACAAAGATGGTTGGACAGCATTGCATAATGTAGCTCTGTATAACGACCCTGCAGCTATACCAGTATTGCTAGCAGCGGGAGCAGGAGAAAGTATAAATGCTAAGACTAAAGATGGTTGGACACCATTGCATGTTGCAATTAGTTATAATCCTGAAGCTATACCAGTATTGCTAGCAGCGGGGGCAGATGTAAATGCTAGGGTTAATGGAGGTAATACAGCATTGCATCTTGCAGTTGAGCATAACCCTGCAGCTATACCAGTATTGCTAGATGCTGGAGTAAGTATAAATGCTAGGACTAATGATGGTGCAACAGCATTGCATATTGCAGCTAGGTTTAACCCTGCGGCTGTATCAGAGTTGCTAGAAGCTGGAGCAGATGTAAATGTAACAGCTAATGGTAGGACAGCATTGCATTTTGCAGTTCAGTATAACCCTGCAGCTATACCAGTATTGCTAGATGCTGGAGTAAGTATAAATGCTAGGACTAATGATGGTGCAACAGCATTGCATGTTGCAGCTGTGACCAACCCTGCAGCTATACCAGTATTGCTAGCAGCGGGGGCAGATGTAAATGCTAGGGTTAATGGAGGTAATACAGCATTGCATGTTGCAGCTAGGAATCATCCTGCAGCTATACCAGCATTGCTAGAAGGGGGAGCAGGAGAAAGTATAAATGCAGTTAACAAAGATGGTAATACAGCATTGCATCTTGCAGCTAGGTTTAACCCTGCAGCTATACCAGATTTGCTAGAAGGGGGAGCAAGAAAAAGTATAAATGCAGTTAACAAAGATGGTATGACAGCATTGCATCATGCAGCTGCGACCAACAACCCTGCAGTTGTATCAGAGTTGCTAGAAGCTGGAGCAGGAGAAAGTATAAATGCAGTTAACAAATATGGTAATACAGCATTGCATGTTGCAGTTCAGCATAACCCTGAAGCTATACCAGTATTAATTAATGCCGGTGCAAGAGAAAGTATAAATGCAGTTAACAAATATGGTATGACAGCATTGCATATTGCAGCTGCGACCAACAACCCTGCAGCTGTATCAGAGTTGATAGCAGCGGGAGTAGATGTAGCTGCAACAGATGATAGAGGTTGGACAGCATTGCATCTTGCAGTTAGGTATAACCCTGCAGCTGTATCAGAGTTGATAGCAGCTGGAGCAGATGTAAATGCAGCAGATGATAGAGGTAGGACAGCATTGCATAATGCAGTTGAGCATAACAACCCTGCAGCTGTATCAGAGTTGATAGCAGCGGGAGCAGATGTAAATTTAACAGATAATGGAGGTAATACAGCATTGCATCTTGCAGTTAAGTATAACCCTGCAGCTGTACCAGATTTGCTAGCAGCGGGAGCAGGAGAAAGTATAAATGCAACAACTAGAGGTAGGACAGCATTGCATCTTGCAGTTCATCATAACCCTGCAGTTATATCAGATTTGCTAGGAGCTGGAGCAGATGTAAATGCAAAAGGTTTTCTAGGTAGGACAGCATTGCATATTGCGGCTCATCATAACCCTGAGGCTATACCAAAGTTGATAGCAGCGGGAGCAGATGTAAATTTAACAGATAATAGAGGTGAGACAGCATTGGATATAGCAGCTAGGTATAATTCTAAAGCTATACCAGAGTTGGAAGCAGCGGGAGCGGTAGCTGCTTTCTCTGGGGAACAAGTTGGAACTAAGAGGTCTAGACCAGGTCAAGAGGAAGAAGAAGCGGAGGGCTCAAAGCGTGCTAGAGTTGATAATGAGGAAGAGGAAGACGAAGAAGGTGAAGAAGGAGAAGAAGGTGAGCCTGCTTCGTCGTCGTCATCTTCATCTTCAGCAATGCCAACTGATACAGAAAATGAAGAATATTTGCATGGTGTTGAACAAGCTTATGGAGCTGGAGGTGGAGAAGATCAAGAAGATGAAGAAGAGTATACAGGGGCGCCAACCACGGGAGTAGGTGGAGCTTTTGGTCCTGGAGGAGGAGAAGGTCAAGCGCCGGTAGAAGACGAAGAGATAGTAGAAGACGAAGAAGATCAAGGTCCAACTCTTGCAGATGCTGTAGGTCCTACATCACTAAGAGGTGCTCAGCCAAGAGCTAGCGGTGAAGACAGTGACGGCGAAGGTGCTGGAGCAGCTGATTATGACCCAGATGTAATGGGAGGTCACCATCATCCAGATGATGCTTCTTTCGGTTAGTCTTTAACAGTCAGAAAATAACAAAAAAGACCCCGGCTAGTTCGGGGTTTTTTATTTGTAGCGGTGTAGAAACATGCTATTTAGAGTGGAGTGTTTTATAATGCGTAAGTAACTAAATCATTGACAATTATTAACTTTTTTATTGTATTAAGGTCAATAAAAACATATTGAGAGGCAACATGAGTGCAGGAGATAGAGCGGGTGGAGGTGGTAGAAGGCCACAAAACATTTTCGAAGCAATTAAAAGCGGTAATTTAGAGGCAGTTCGTCAGTTTATTGCTGATGGTTTTGACTTCAATGCCACTAATAATGGTCGGACAGCATTGCATATTGCAGCTGCGCGTAATCATGAAGCTATACCACTCTTGCTAAGAGAAGGAGCAAATATAAATGCTAGGGATAAAGAAGGCTGGACAGCATTGCATATTGCAGCTGCGCATAATCATGAAGCTATACCACTCTTGCTAAGAGAAGGAGCGAATACAAATGCCACTAATAATGGTCGGACAGCATTGCATATTGCAGCTTTTTATAACCATGAAGCTATACCACTCTTGCTAAGAGAAGGAGCAAATATAAATGCTAGGGATAAAGAAGGTTGGACAGCATTACATTTAGCAGCTCAGCATAACCATGAAACTATACCAGAATTGCTAAAAGGGGGAGCAAATATAAATGCGGCTAATGATGGCATGACAGCATTACATTTAGCAGCTCAGGATAACCATGCTGCTATACCAGAATTGATAGAAGGAGGGGTAGATAAGGATATAACTAATAACGATGGTTGGACAGCATTACATATTGCGGCTCGTCATAACCATGCTGCTATACCAGTCTTGATAAAAAGGGGGGTAGATGTAAATGCTACTAATAACGATGGTTGGACAGCATTACATATTGCGGCTCGTCATAACCCTGAGGCTATACCAGCATTGCTAGAAGGGGGGGTATATATAAATGTTGCTAATGATTTTGGTGCTACAGCTTTAGATCTTGTGACAGACCCTGGAATGATAAGGATGCTTGAATTGAGAGGTGCTATGCATGGTTCAGCAGATCATGATGCAGATACGGTTATCATGGAAGGACCAGAAGAAGAAGCGCATCCTGCAGATCCTGCAAATCAAGTTGGAACTAAGAGGTCTAGACCAGGTCAAGAAGATGAAGAAGGAGAAGGATCTAAGCGTGCTAGAGTTGATAATGAGGAAGAGGAAGACGAAGAAGATCAAGGTCCAACTCTTGAAGATGTTGTAGGCCCTTCATCATTAAGCGGAGCTCAGCCAAGAGCTAGCGGTGAAGACAGTGACGGTGGTGAAGGTGCTGGAGCAGCTGGATATGACCCAGATGTAATGGGAAGTCACCATCATTTTGATGATGCTTCTTTCGGTTAATCTTTAACAATAAGAAAACAAACAACAACAGACCCCGGCTAGTTCGGGGTTTTTTATTTGTTGTGGTGTAGAACTATGCTATTTAGAGTGGAGTGTTTTATAATGCGTAAGTTACAAAACCATTGACATTAATTAACCTTTGTGTATTATAATGGCTTGTAAACAAAACATATTGAGAGGCAAAAATGAGTGCAGGCGGCGGTGGTAGAAGACCACAAACTATCTGTAGCGACATCTATGAGTTTTTAAATGGTGGCTTGAGGACAATTCAATCAATATTTTTACCTGAAGGTGACAATGGTGGGACAGCATTGCATCATGCAGCATATTTTGATCTAGCTATACCTTTAGTAATTGCAGCTGGTGCGGAGATTGAAGCAGTTGATCGTTTTGGTAGGACGCCATTACATGTTGCAGCTCAATATCATCACTTGGCCGTATCTAGATTAATTGAAGCTGGTGCGGATGTTCATGCTGTAGATGGTGATGGATCAACACCATTACATGTTGCAGCTCATTCTGGCCATCATATAGATAAATTACTTGAAGCAGGAGCGGAGATTGAAGCAGTTGATGGTTCTGGTAGGACGCCATTACATGTTGCAGTTTCGAGGAATATTGCATCTTTGACGGATTTGTCACCTGTGTATACGCTACTTCGAGCTGGTGCGAATTTTGATGCAGCTGATATTTTAGGTAATACAGTGTTGCATTATGCAGTTTCGAGGAATATTGCATCTTTTACGGATTTGGCACCTTTGGGTGTGATAATTCGAGCTGGTGCGGATGTTCATGCTGTAGCAAAAGATGGATCAACACTATTACATGCTGCAGTTCGATATAACCCTATAGCTATACGTCACTTAATTGAAGCTGGTGTGGATGCTGGTGCTTTAGAAGATTATGGTGGATTGACTCCATTGCATTTGGCAGCAAAAGTTAACCCTGCAGCTATGGAACATTTACTTTGGGTAGGAGTTGATGTTAATATTCAAAATAGTCATGGATTGACTCCATTGCATATTGCAGCCCAGTATAACCCTGAAGCTGTACCTAAATTACTTCATTTAGGAGCTAATGAGAATATTCGAGATTCGCAAGGATTAACACCATTAAATTTTATAGCTGAGTATAACCCTGCAGCTTTAGATTATTTTGAAGTTCCTGAAACTGTTATAGATAAAGAAATCTCTGTAGATGATGAGTTTGATCTGAGACTAACTCCTGTTGAAGATTTAATAGAGGATGTTGTAGGAAAAATAACAGAAGATGATAATAGTGACATTGAAGAATTTACTGTGCAGATTTTAGAACCTAGTTCAAGTCAAGAAAAAGAGAAATCTAGTGAGGAAGAGATTCAGGTGGCAGATTTTGGCATAAAAAGAGAATATCCTGGAGATATCGGAGGGGGAGAAGGTGAAGAAGAAGAGAAAGAAAAGCCTAAAGAAAAAGAGGGAGATTACCCTGAAGAAGAAGAGGGAGATTACCCTGAAGATATTGGTGACGGAGAAGGTGGAGAAGATATGGATCTATGGACTGTTCAAGTGCCTGCTAGACCTTCTCAGGAGAGTTCACATTTAGGTGCTATTCTAATGCCTGATTTAACAGATGTTGAGATTCATAGAGATTCTAACTATGGATTAAATGTTGCAGGTCGTGGTCACTTTTACGAGTATGACCCATTTCTTGATTGATTTTGCAATCTAACAAAATAAACACAGCAAAAGACCCCGGCAAGTTCGGGGTTTTTTATTTGGTCTAGGCAGGAACGCTATGTTGTGCAATATATAAAATTTTACAGCAAAAGAGGTTGCAAAAGCATTGACATTTGTTAACTTATATGTTATATATTGGCGCATTATAATAATTAATTTTAAGAGAGGCAAAAATGAGTGCAGGCGGAAAAAAAGACTTAACAAAAGAGCTATTTGATGCGATCAGAAATAAAGATTCTGAAAGTATCAAATCTCTAATAGAAGCGGGAGCTGATATAAACTCTACAGAAGATGGTATGACAGCGTTGCATGTTGCAGCTCGTTATTACCCTGGAGAGACATATGTATTAGTTGAAGAACACGAAGAGGGTGAAGTAGTATTCTCTCATATAACTCAGTATAACGCTGAAGTTATGCAAGCATTAATTGATGCTGGTGCAGATGTAAATGCTGAGAATAATCGAGGCGAGACAGCATTAGATATTGCAGATCAATATCATCCTGAAGTTGTAGGCTTGCTTGAGTTCAGAAGCGTCGCGCCTGGTTCAGAAGGTCATGATGACAAACACATGGTCATATTAGGTAGTGAAGAAGATGAATATCAGGAATTCAAAGAAGATGAATATCTTTCATCATTAGTTGATCACCCAAGAGTTAGTGGAGAGGATGGTGACGGTGGTGAAGGTGCTGGAGCAGCTGGATATGACCCAGATGTAATGGGAGGTCATCACCATTTTGATGATTCTTCTTTTAGTTAACCTTTAGCAGTGCGAAAAACAAACAACAAAAGACCCCGGTAAGTTCGGGGTTTTTTATTTGTAGCGGTGTAGAAACATGCTATTTAGAGTGGAGTGTTTTTATAATGCATAGGTTGCAAAAGAGTTGACATTGATTAACTCTTGTGTATTATAGTGATTTGTAAACAAAAACATATTGAGAGGCAGAAATGAGTGTAGGCGGAGGTGGTAGAAGACCACAAGATATTTTTGAAGCAGCTAGAAGAGGGGATTTAGAGGCAGTTCGTCAGTTTATTGCTGATGGTTCTGGCGTAAATACAGTTGGTAATTATGGTCGAGAAGTATTGCATTATGCAGCTAGGTATAACCCTGCAGCTATACCAGCATTGCTAGGAGCTGGAGCAGATGTAAACGCAGCAGAGCCAGCTGGACCAGGTGCAGAACCAGCTGGAGCAGGTGCAGAACCAGCAGCAGCAGCGGTAGATTCAGATCCAGCAGCAGCGGTAGGTTCAGATTCAGCAGCAGGTGCAGAATGGGAGGATCCATTATTAAATGCTGAGAGTGATTTTCCTCCATTACCAAGGGTTGAAGGTGAAGTAGGAGGGCAAAATGTTGATGATTTAGTCGATGATTCAGGTGTAATGGGACATGCTCACTGTTGTTCTTGCACGATTAGTTAAAGACAGTAAAAAAACAAACAACAAAAGACCCCGGCAAGTTCGGGGTTTTTTATTTGTTGTGGAGTAGAAACATACTATTTAGAGTGGAGCATTTTATAATGCGTAAATTACAAAACTATTGACATTTATTAACTTCCGTGTTACATATATGGAGGTATTATAATAATTAATTTTAAGAGAGGCAATATGAGTGCAGGCGGCGGTGGTAGAAGATCACGAGACTTTTACGAAGCAGTTAAAAGAGGGGATTTAGAGGCAGTTCGTCAATATATTGATAGTGGTGGTGATATAAATGAAGTTCTTACTTATGATAGGTTGACAGCATTACATGTTGCAGCTCGATACTACCCTATGGCTATAAGTCTATTAGTTGGTGCCGGAGCTGAGGTAGATGCAACCAGTTTTATGGGTCGGACTCCTTTGCACATAGCAGCTCAGTATAATCCTGATGCAATAGGACCATTAGTTAGTACCGGAGCTAATAAAGAAGCTAAGACTATAGACAATTTTACATCATTTGGAAGAGGTTGGACACCTTTGCATATTGCAGCCCAGTATAATCCTGCGGCTATAGAGCCATTGCTTGCAGCAGGTGCAGATGTAAATGCTGCTAATAATAATGGATTGACAGCATTACATATTGCAGCTGAGCATAATCCTGCGGCTATACCTGCCTTACTTGAGGCAGACGGAATTAATGTAAATGCAGCTGCCAATGGTCGTTGGATGAATAGTTGGATTTATAATGGATTGACAGCATTACATATTGCAGCTGAGCATAATCCTGAAGCTATACCTGCCTTACTTGCTGCAGACGGAATTAATGTTAATGCCATAAATAATAATGGATTGACAGCATTACATGTTGCAGCCCAGTATAATCCTGAAGCTATACCTGACTTACTTGCTGCAGGAATTGATGTGAATGCCAAAACTCTGCGTGAGGAGACGGCATTACATGTTGCAGCTCGGTATCATCCTGAAGCTATACCTGCCTTACTTGTTGCAGACGGAATTGATGTAAATGCAGGTGATGAGGATGGTTGGACAGCATTACATGTTGCAGCTCGATTTAATCCTGCGGCTATACCTGCCTTACTTGCTGCAGGAATTAATGTGGATGCCATAAATAATGATGGGGATACAGCATTACATATTGCAGCTGAGCATAACCCTGAAGCAGTAAGTGAATTTGCTGATGACTCTCGTACAGTTGATGGTGGTGTAGAAGATGCACCTGTAGATTTAGGTTCTGGTGGTGTTCTGGGTCCCGGTTATATGCGGTTTACCCCTGATATTGAAGCAGAGGAGGCGTCTAGCTCTCCTTTGGCTGGAAAAAAGAGAGAGAGAGAAAGTGAGGAAGAGAGAGAAGGCGAGAATTCTGGTGGTCCTGAGTTAAAAATTTCTCGTCAAGATGATGAGGATGAAGAAAGTTGGTTACCTCAAGCGATAAGCGGTACAGAAGCAGTTACGACGCATGATGGAGATCATGGTGAAGAAGGCGCTGCATCTGGTGAAGGAAGGAGAATTTGGCCTGGAGATCTTGATGGTGGAGAAGGTGGAGAGCAGCCTCCGGAACCATCTCCTATGCTCCGTGGTAGTTATGGCCCAGCGTTATCACCTATTATACCACCTAGCAGAGCGCATTCAAGAAGTTCAGAAAGAGAAGGATCATCCGATGAAGCTAGTCATGATGATTCAGATGTAATGGGAGGTCACCATCATTTTTATGATGCTTCTTTCGGTTAGTCTTTAACAGTCAGAAAATAACAAAAAAGACCCCGGCTAGTTCGGGGTTTTTTATTTGGCCAAAAATCATTAGAAAGCATATAATTAATCCAAATAATATTGGTTGATTATGCTTAGAGGGATGATAGAAAATTCAGAGAAATCTGAACAAGACATTAAGGACTTAAATGCTCAGTTAATTGAGGCTGTCCGTTGCGGTGATATAGCTAGAATCGAATCTACTATAAAAAATGGTGCCGATATTAATACTAGATGCAGTCATGGTAGCACAGTGTTGATGCACTCAGTTCATTTGGACTTTGATCATCGTACAGTCGAAGAATCAGTCAACTTAGTTAAGAAGTTAGTGGATTTAGGAATTGATAAAAGCCTTACGGATACAAATAATAACACGGCTACGGATATGGCGATCCATCTAGGGCAATGCGCTTGTTCAAATAATAATAGCGATTTGCATAATCATTGTGACGAGGAGTCGCGTTATACTACTCCTGAGGCTTGTGATGGCTATCGACAAATAATTAGTTTGCTATCTGGCAAAGAGGCTTATATTTCAGCAGATGGAGAGGTGGCACTCTAAGCTTTTTAAGTTCAAGCACTTGAAATTTTCGATTTCGTACCAATATTATTATATATAACTTTATAAATTGCAGGTGGAAATGAATTTAGAAAAATTAACAGATAAAGCTAGAGGAGTAATTCAAGCAGCGCAGTCAGCGGCTTTAGCTGAAGGGCATCAGAAATTCACTCCTGAACATATTTTAAAAGCAATGGTGGACGAGTCAGATGACTTAGTATCACAGATTATTACAGATTGTGGAGCTGACATTGGAAGAGTTTACTCTGACTTAGAAGCTACCTTGAAGACATATCCAGTTATTGAGGGTGATAGCCAAATGTATATGGCGCCGGAAACTGCAAAAGTATTTAATAGCGCCACAAAATTAGCAAAAGAAGCTGATGATCAGTATATCTCAGTTGATCGTTTATTACAGGCATTAGCAGAATATTGTCCGTCTTTAAAAAATAATGGTGTTACTTCAAAAAAAGTTGGAGAAGTAATTGCCAAAATTCGTAAGGGAAGAAAGGCAGATTCTTCTTCCGCAGAAAATAGCTATGAGGCTTTAAAAAAATACTCAAAAGATGTAACGGAACTTGTAAGGCAAGGTAAGATTGACCCGGTGATTGGTCGTGATGACGAAATTCGCAGGACAATACAAGTTTTATCGCGTCGTATTAAAAACAACCCAGTGTTAATTGGTGAGCCAGGTGTTGGTAAAACAGCAATTGTTGAAGGATTAGCTGTGCGTATTGCGAATGGTGACGTTCCAGACAATTTACAAGACGCAAAAGTAATTTCGTTGGATCTTGGTGCATTAGTTGCGGGTGCAAAATTCAGAGGTGAGTTTGAGGAAAGACTGAAGGCTGTTCTAAATGAAATAGAAAACAGTAATGAGCATTTGATTCTGTTTATCGATGAGCTTCACATGCTTGTAGGTGCGGGAAAAGCAGAAGGGGGCATGGACGCTTCTAACTTGCTTAAACCAGCATTGGCTAGAGGTGAGCTTCACTGTGTTGGCGCAACAACTCTAGATGAATATCGTCAGCATATTGAAAAAGATGCAGCGCTAGCAAGAAGATTTCAATCAGTTTACGTTTCTGAGCCAACTATCGAAGATACGGTTTCCATTTTGCGTGGTATTAAAGAAAAATACGAGCTCCACCATGGTGTGAAAGTTTCTGATGCAGCGATTGTTGCAGCAGCAAACCTATCGAATCGATATATAACAGACAGGTTTTTACCAGATAAGGCAATTGATCTTATCGATGAGGCAGCTAGTAGACTTCGTATGGAAGTGTTTAGTAAGCCAGAAAATATTGATGAGTTGGATCGTAAAATTATCCAGCTTAAAATGGAAGAATCCGCTTTGAAAAAAGAGGACGATAAACAAGCAAAAGAGCGTCTGGAAAAAATTCAGAAAGAGCTTTCTACTTTAGAAGAGAAATCTCTTGAATTGACAAGTAAATGGAAGAGTGAGAAAGCAAAGCTTGAAGATGCAAATAAATTGCAAGAAAAGCTTGATGATGCAAAGCACCAGTTGGAGGTTGCTCAGAGATCTGGGGATCTTACTAAGGCAAGTGAGCTAGCTTATGGCACGATACCTAATCTTCAAAAAGCAATAGATCAATCAAGTGATTTGCAGGAGTCAGTTAAAGCGAATAATATTGTTACTTCGCAAGATATCGCGAGCATTATTTCGCGTATGACGGGAATTCCAGTTGATAAAATGCTTGAAGGTGAGCGTGAGAAGCTCATGAATATGGAAAATATTCTTGGTGAGAATGTAATTGGCCAGAAAAATGCAATTAGTGCAGTTAGCGATGCATTGAGAAGGTCTCGTGCTGGAGTTCAAGACACTAATCGACCACTTGGGTCTTTCTTGTTCTTGGGACCTACAGGCGTTGGTAAAACTGAGCTTGCTAAATCTTTAGCGCAATTCATGTTTGATGATAAGTCAAATATCACACGAATTGATATGTCTGAATATATGGAAAAACATTCAGTGGCGCGTTTGATTGGTGCTCCTCCAGGATATGTTGGTTATGAGCAGGGTGGCTCTCTCACAGAGTCTGTCCGTCGTAGATCTTATCAAGTGATTCTGTTTGATGAAATTGAAAAAGCACATCCTGATGTATTTAACATACTACTACAAGTTTTAGATGAAGGCCGTCTGACTGATGGGCAAGGTCGAACTGTTGACTTCAGGAATACCATCATAATACTTACTTCAAATATTGGTGCGAAGCTTTTAATTGATAAAGGTCAAGCAGCACATAAAGAAGTTATGGAAATGCTCAAAGGATCATTCAGACCAGAATTCCTCAACAGATTAGATGAAATTATTATTTTTGATAAGCTGTCTAAAGAAGATTTAAAATTCATTGTGGATGTTCAGATTCAATATCTGCAGAAACTTCTTGATGATAAACGCATTATAATTAAGCTCGACGATAAAGCTAAAAGTTGGCTTGCTGAACATGGGTTTGATGCAGTTTATGGAGCAAGGCCATTAAAAAGGCTGATTCAAAAAGAAATACAGAATCAAATAGCAAAAATGATTTTATCAGGTAAAGTTGGTGAGAACTCTGTTGTCAAAGTCACTGAGAAGAAAGATGGCTTGAAACTAGTTGCTTAAAGCTTGCGACTTGCTAGCTTCTTCTTTACTCATTTCTTGTGCATTAGCTTCCGGAAGCTCTTTTTGTTCTTCAGGAGGGAACTCTTCTGTTGGAGAAGATTCAGCAATGGACTCTGCTTCTTCATGTGGTTGAATAGTGGATTCTTTGTCTTTTGTCTCTTCTGATGTAGAGGGCTCTTTCTCTTCTGCTTTGTTTTTTTCCTGCGTAGGAGACTGCTCTTCTTCAGAATTTTTCTTTAGCATTTCTGCATTATATTTTTCATAGAAATAAAAGCTCAAGAAAGACAAACCAAAAATATTATTTTTACCAAAGTTGATGTTTTCCCCTACTTTGGAGACAGTAATGGTAATTGGCATTTCTGTGCTATTTGGGTTTTCTGAAGATTGCAGGAAAATATTTTTAATTATGTACTCTAATCTATCATCAGGTAAAGAAGAGCGTTTAGGGTCAATTGATTCGCTGAAAATTGCTTTGATAGAGTTTGTATATATCGGAGGATCATCCGCGTTAATTGCGCCTAACGCCTTTACTCTGAATGTAGGGGCTGAAAGATCAAAGTCTTTTATTCTTATAATCTTAATAATGTTTTCTTTGTTAGAAGTGATTTCAATCTCGGAATTTAATGACGCATCACCAGATGACAGCATGTTTAGTTCATCACCCCCTTTTTCTTCAAGAGAGAACTTAATTCTGCTAGTAATTTCTTTTGCAGAATTCCGCATTTCATTTTCAAACTCTAATTTAGGAAGTGCAATTAATGTCTTATCTAAATTTTTATCTGTCACTGCAAGGTCATTGATGTGCATTTCATAGCCATCAGTGTATTTTTGTATCTGAGCTTTTTCGTTATTAAAATATCTAATAAAGAATGGTTTAGAAGTTGAAAGGCTAAGTCTAGAATTCTTGCCAAATGTAATAGAGTAATTCACTTGGTTATTATGTGATTGAATTTGAATTGGCGATGCCGGTTCAAAAACAAAATTTTTGCTTAACAAATCTATTTTGATATATGACTTTTCAATAACTGCGTCTCTATATGCGCTTTTTTCACCAGCAATATATAAATCATCGATTCTGTATTTGAAAGCGAATGGATAGCCACCTAGTGAGATCTTTTTATAATGAAGGAACCCAGTTTCATCTATTTTATTTTTGATAATTTTCTTCCCATATACTCCTGCAACATACCAAGAGACAGAAAAAATGACTAAAAATGAAATTAAGGTGTTTCTTATTTTACGCATTCTTACTTATCTACCATCATATTTCTTGTTGCTGAGGGAAGTTTTACTTTTAACCCATCTAAATCTTCAGTCATTTTGATTTGACATCCTAACCTAGAAGTGTGGGTTAGTCCAAAAGCCAAGTCAAGCATATCCTCTTCATCTTCTGTTGGTTCGTCTAATTTATCAAAAAATGTTTCATCAACAACAACATGACAAGTTGAACAAGCAAGAGATCCTTCGCATGCACCTTCAAGGTCAATGTTGTTTTTGTGAGCGATTTCCAGAACTGATAGACCGATAGGAGCATCGAATTCTTTTTCATTCCCATCAGCTTCTACAAAAATTATTTTTGGCATATATAACTCCGAAAAAAATTACGTTTTTTTATTCTTAAATATTTCTTCAACTAGGGTGATATTTTTTCCTTCTAAATCACGCATCAAATATTTATTCATCCTATCCTGAATAAAGTTTGAAGTTAGTTTTTCTAATAATTCTACATTATTGTCAATTTCATTTCTATTTTTATTCCGAATTGATTCTTTTACTGTGGTTATTTGTTTTGAGATTTTTTTAAAACTCTCCTCAGAGAGTAATTCTCTATCTTCTTTGAGGTATTTTTCAATATACTGCATAATTTGCTCAGCGTGGATTTTAGATTCCGCTAAAAGCTTAGCACTCACATCTTCTCTGGCATATTTTAGAGAATCATCTAGCATCTTGTTTATTTCGGAATCTTTCATTCCGAAGCTAGGATTAATTTCTACTTCTTTATATATATTATTTGTTTTATCAGTTGCTGTAATATTCAATATTCCATTTGAATCAATATTGAAATCAACCGCGATTTTGACACTCCCAGCGACTTGTCTTGGTAAATCTTTGATCTCGAATTTGCAAAGGGACCTACAATCTTTTGCTAGCTCTCTTTCACCTTGAACAATATGAAATTGCATGCCTGCTTGACCATCAGCATAAGTTGTAAATTCTTTTTTAGTTGAGAACGGAATGGTTGTATTTCTTTCGATTATTTTATCGTTTAATCCACCCATCACCTCAATCCCGAGAGAAAGTGGAATAACGTCAAGAAGAAGGTCATCAGTCTCATGTGTAAGGTTGTAGGCCTGAATCGCGGCACCTTTTGCGACAGCTTCATCTGGATTAATATCGTCTAATATTTTGCAGTTAAATTTATCTGTGAGTTTTTTCTTAATCAATGGAATTCTTGATGATCCACCAATTAAAATAATACCATCAATATTATCTGCTTTTGCTTTTGCAGTTTTAAGAGTGTCTTCGGTTAATTTTATGGTTCGGTCAATTAATGGAGTAATTAACTTTTCGTATTCATGCAGGTTTACTGAAGTCGATTTGTTATCAAACTTGATTTCCACTAAATCTTTAGAGCTCAGAATTTCTTTTGCTTTTTTAGCTTCATGTTTTAAATTATCGTCTTGGGTATCTAATTCCTTAGATAAATAATCAGCGAGCAGATCATCGATGTCATCGCCGCCAAGCATTGTATCACCATTGGTTGCAATAACTTTAAAGACCCCGTCCATAATTTTTAAAAGTGATACATCAAAAGTTCCTCCACCTAAATCATAAATTAGGTAGGTGCCTTGTTTGTTGTTTTCTATACCATAAGCAAGTGCAGCAGCTGTAGGTTCATTTAATAAACGTAAAACATTTACTCCAGCAAGCTTTGCTGCTTTGTAAGTATCTGAACGAGCCGCATCATCAAAATACGCCGGAACTGTTATTACTGCATCAGTAAATTCTTTGCCAAAATTATCTTTCGTAGAATGCATTAATGCACTAAGAACAACCGAAGAAAGCTCAACAGGAGTTGAGTTTTCCCCCCCATAATTCAATTGTACCATATTTTCTTTAGTAGACTTGCCCATATGCCTTTTGAAAGATAAAAGAGCATTTTCTCTGCTATCAGAGATTTGCCATTTATCTTGAGAAAATCTAACTGCTGAGTTCAGATAATTTTTTCCATTTAGTTGTTTAGCAATTTTGACATCCTTATTCTTAAAAGCTATTAAGGACCTGGTAGTGCCGAGGTCAATCCCAACTGCGGGTTTAATGATTGATGATGGTTTGCTTTGTTCGGGTTCTTGAATATCAATCAGCATCTAGTTTCTCAAATTTCTTCTGGATTTCTTCAATTGCTTTTGAGTAATAACGTAATTTTATAGCAGATTGTGCTGCGTCTTCTAAGTCTTGTTTAGTGAAATTTTTACTAAACTCACTTTTTGATTTTTCATATAGAGTAGAAATTTTTTTTTCGTAAGTATCTAAATTCTCTTTGTTAGAAATTTCTTCTAATTCCTCTCTCAGATCTAGCATATTTATCAATAACTCCTGTGTGGGTTTTATTGAATCACTCTCAGTTCCTAAAGTAATATCATTGAGTTTCATTAAGTACTCTGCTCTTAAGACGTCCGAATTAAGAGTCTCATAAGCTTTATTAATAGTGATAGTGTTTTGATAGGCAGATTTTTTACTTTCTTGATCACGAAACTTATCGGGATGATATTTTTTTGATAGCTTTAAGTATTGAGACTCCAGAAAATCTAGATCAATTAAGAAATCTGGCGTGAGGTTAAAAATTTCAAAGTAATTATTCATCCTAAACGTGAAATGATTCCCCACACCCACATGAACCTTTTTCATTCGGGTTGTTAAATTTGAATCCGGATTTTATTTTTTCCTGCACAAAATCCATTTCTGAACCTATTAAATACATGACAGCTTTTGGATCAATGATGACTTTAACACCTTTTTCTTCAACTATTTCATCATATTTATTTTGTTCATCGGCATACTCGACAGTGTATTCAAGGCCTGAGCATCCGCCTTTTTTTATACCAACACGAATTCCCAAAGAGGTCTTTTCTCTTTGGTCTAAAAGAAATTTAATTCTTTCAGCAGCCTTGTCTGAAATTGTGATGATGTTTTTATCCATTATTATTTGCTACTTTTTTCTCGATAATCTTTGATAGCAGATTTAATTGCATCCTCTGCAAGCATAGAGCAGTGAATTTTTACTGGAGGTAAAGATAAGTAACTTGCTATGTCAGAATTTTTAATTTTTTCTGCATCATCAATTGATTTACCTTTGACCATTTCAGTTGCATAGGAGCTAGATGCTATTGCTGACCCGCAGCCAAATGTTTTAAATTTTGCATCTTCAATAACTCCTTTGTCGCTGATTTTAAGCTGTAGCTTCATAACATCTCCACAAGCTGGAGCGCCAACAACTCCTGTACCAATATTCTTCTCTTTTTTGTCAAAAGACCCTACATTTCTTGGATTGTCGTAGTGATCCATTACTTCTTTACTATAAGCCATAACCTACCTTTTTTTAATGTTCAGTCCATTGTATTGATTTCAAATCAATTCCGTCTTGCACCATTTCCCATAATGGGCTCATGGCACGTAATTTATCGATACTTTTCTTGATAGTTTTAATTGTATAGTCCAACTCTTCTTCAGTGGTAAACCTGCCAATACCAAATCTAATTGATGTATGAGCAAGTTCATCTTCAACCCCAAGAGCTCGCAGTACGTAAGAGGGCTCCAATGAAGCAGAGGTGCATGCCGATCCTGATGATACAGCTAAATCTCTGATTGATAAAATGAGTGATTCACCTTCTATATAAGAGAAGCTCAAGTTAATGTTACCAACCCATCTTTTATCATTATCTCTTGGGCCGTTCATATGAACATCTGGAATTTCATCTTTAATTGCCTTGATAAACTTCTCTGACAATTTTTCAATTCTCTTATGATCTGCCTCCATTTCTTGCTGAGCAATTTCAGCAGCTTTGCCTAATGCTACAACCAGAGGAGGGGATAATGTTCCAGATCTCATGCCTCTTTCTTGTCCTCCACCATTTATTAGAGGCTCTATTCTGACTCTTGGCTTTCTTCTTATATATAAAGCGCCTATTCCTTTTGGAGCATATATCTTGTGACCAGAAATACTCAATAAATCGATATTCATTTCATTCACATCCAGAGGGATTTTCCCAAAAGCTTGCGCTGCATCAGTATGAAAGAAAACTCCATGTTTTTTACATAAAGACCCGATTTCTTTTACTGGCTGAATAGTTCCAATCTCGTTGTTTACTGTCATTACAGATACAAGCAAGGTCTTATCTGTAATGGCTTTCTCAAGCTTATCTAAATCAACAAATCCTTCTTTGTCGACAGGAAGGTAAGTAACTTTAAATCCTTCTTGCTCTAAATGCCTACATGCATCAAGAACACATTTATGCTCTGTGACTAAGGTGATGATATGGTTTTTTTTGTCGCCATAAAACCCAGCCAGACCTTTGATAGCAAGATTATTTGATTCAGTTGCTCCAGATGTAAAAATAATCTCCTTAGGGTTAGCGCCTACTAAATTGGCAACTTGTACTCTAGCTTTTTCAACAGCTTCTTCTGCTTCCCAGCCAAAACAATGAGATCTTGAATGAGGGTTGCCAAACTTTTCATACAAATATGGCAACATTTCATCGGCAACTCTTTTGTCAATCGGAGTCGTTGATTGATAATCTAAGTAAATTGGTAATTTAATTTTGGACTCAGTCATTTATGCTCTCATTTTAATATTAGAATTTTGCTTTTCAATTATCTCTTTGCAAGTATCAATAAACTTTTTGATTTGTTCCTTAGTATTATCTAGTCCTAGGCTGACCCTAATTGTATTTTTTGCTTTGTCAACATCATGAGTCATTGCTTTGATTACATAAGAAGGTTCTATTTTTCCAGAGGAGCAAGCGGAACCTGCGCTGACTGCAAACCCAGCTAAATCAAGCTGTATTAATATAAGATTATTATCAATTCCATTGAAGCAAATAGATGATGTGTTTGGCAGCCTGTCAACTTTTTCTGAAAGAAATTCAACGTTATCAGATGCAGATTTTAACTCATCCTCAATTAAATTTCGTAGAGATGCCAATCCACTATATTTATTATTAATCTCAATTATATCATTTGCAATTGCACCTAATCCGCAAATTGCAGGAACATTCTCTGTCCCTGGTCTAATGCCAAATTCTTGTCCACCACCATGCATTAATGGCTTGAGATTTAAAGATTTCTTTTTAATAATGGCAGCTACGCCTTGATGAGCACCTATTTTATGTCCAGAAATGGTGATTGCATCAAGATTACAGTCGCTTAGATCAAGTTTGATTTTCCCATATGCTTGTGAACAGTCGCTATGTATAAGGCAATTATGCTTTTTAACAACATTAGCTATTTCACGAATATTTTGAATAACTCCTGTTTCATTATTTGCATAAATAATGCTTATTAATTTCTTAGAATCAGATTCTTGGACTTTTTGTTCTAGTTCGTCTAGGTCAATCAAACCATTTTTATCAACGGAAATAATAATATTAGATTTTCCACTGTGCTTTGCTGCCTCTAGAATACTCAAATGTTCTATATTTGATATTAATATCTCTTCACAATCAACTCCATTGATAGCAAGATTATTTGCTTCGGTGCCGGATGAAGTGAAAATAACTTCATATGCCAAGCTGCTTAAATTTAAAGACGCGAGAATTTTTTTCTTTGCATCTTCTATGGCTTGCCTAGAGGCTCTGCCAAACGAGTGGATAGAGGAGGGGTTATGAGGCTCTGATAAACAAGCATCAAAGGCCTCTCTTGCCTTAGATAGAATATTTGTAGTTGAGTTATGATCAAAAAATATTCTTGTCATAGCACTCTTACCTCGGCTTCTGTAGTCTCTTGTCTAATATTAACGTTTTTACTGATAACGTCTTGCAGGGTGATTGCTGAGAAATATCCAACAATATTAGATTCTAAACCTTTCCAGAGACCATGAGTCATACATTTAACACTATCAGTAACGCATTTTTTATCTTTAGAAGTGCCGCACCTTGTCATTTTAAAATTAATATCCATAGAGCGCATTACATCTGCAACGGTTATTTGATCTGCTGGTTTGGAAAGTTTGTAGCCACCACCAGGGCCTTTGACTGACTCTACCAAGTTATTTTTTCTAAGATTCACAAAGATTTGTTCTAGGTAATTTACCGCAATATTTTCACGCTTTGCTATATCAGCAAGATTGACCGGCGAACCTTTGCTATAATAGGCTATGTCAACTATTGCCATGATGGCATATCTGGTTCTTGTGGAAAGTTTCATAGTAAATCAATTGCTTGCAATATTAGCTCTACATGTGTATCTTAACTTCATTCGAATTATAAATAACCTAGTATTTTAGTCAAGTATTATCGGAGTTAATTTTATGCCAGAAATAATGTTCAATGGATCTGAAGGCAGAATAGAGGGTAGGTACCATCATAGTGACAAAGTCAACCCCCCTGTAGCCTTAGTTTTACACCCGCACCCAGAGCAGGGCGGAACAATGAACAACAAGGTGGTTTACAATACTTTTCATAGGTTTGCAGATAATGGTTTTTCTGTTTTAAGAATGAATTTTAGGGGAGTCGGTAGATCTCAGGGTAAATATGATCAAGGCATAGGTGAATTAACTGACGCTGCTTCTGCGCTGGATTGGCTTCAATTGCAAAACCCTGTTTCAAATGATGTTTGGATTTCCGGTTTCTCGTTTGGTGCATGGATCGCTATGCAACTTTTGATGAGAAGACCTGAGATTCAAGGGTTTGTTGCTATTTCTCCTCCGGTAAATAAATATGATTTTTCATTTTTAGCTCCTTGCCCTACACGAGGTCTAATTGTTCAGGGTAATGCTGACAGTATTGTTACTGAAGAATCGGTAAGAGGTTTGGTGGATAAGCTTGCTAAACAAAAAGAGTCTGATGTAACTTATAAAATGGTTGATGGAGCTGATCATTTTTTCCGCACAAAAATGGATGATCTTAATAAGACTATTGATGATCATATAAAATATTGTTTAGTGAATCGTAAAGCCAAAAAAACTAGGCCTGATAGAAGGCGCCGCCAGACGCAGGTTGAATAGCTCCTGTTGTTGAAGGAAGTGTGTAAGGCAAGTTCTTGAAACTTCTCGCGCCTAGATATGCAAAAGCTTGCGCCTCTATAAAATCACCATCTAGCTTAAAATTGTTGAATTTTAAATCATCAATGTTAACTACGTTTAGCTGATATTTATCTCGTAATAAATTCATTAAATATTTATTCTTTCTACCGCCACCACAAACTACCCATTGCTCCGGCTGTGATGGTAAGAATTTCTTACCTTCATGAATCGCACGAGCGCTTAATTCTGTAAGTGTAGCTGCTCCATCAGCAGTATTTAGAGAGGAAAGTTTTCTGAAAATATTTGAAAACTCATTTCTATCTAAAGATTTGGGAGGAACTTGGTTAAAGAAGGGGGTGGATTCTATAAAATAATCAATCTTATGTTTGTTTGATTTGCCTCTTGCTGCTATTTCGCCATTATAATCAAAAGGCGTTTTAACTCTTGTATATACCCAATCATCAATTAATGCACATCCTGGCCCAGAATCAAATGCTACCATTTCTCCATCTTTATTCACGTAAGTGATATTAGAAACGCCGCCTATATTCACAAATGCGATTGGTTTAGGCATTGACTCAGAGATGGCCTTATGGAAAAAAGGAACTAATGGAGCTCCTTCTCCACCATGCGCTAAATCTCTGCGGCGGAAATCAGTTATGACATTTATTCCAAGCTCCCTGACCATCAGCGATCCATTAGCTAGCTGCCATGTTTTGCAGTTTTTAGAGTCGTGATAAATTGTTTGTCCATGAAAGGCAACAAGATCTATATCTTCTTTTGAAATTTTATTTGTTTTGAGAAGTTCTTGAACTGCATGACAGTGGAGCAAAGTTATTTCGTCTTCAAGTTCGAGAATATTTTTAAGATCTATCGAGCCCGTTGTGATGTTGCGAATTTTATTTCTAAAATCTTCCGGATAAGTAATAGTAATAGTAGGGCCTAAATCATTAATTTTTTCGCCATCAGTTTTAATTACAGCGGCATCAACCCCATCAAAGGTTGTTCCACTCATTAAACCAATAACAGTAAGAGATTTATTCTGCGTCATTTATCCTAGATTTTTCTCAGCAAAATTCCAGTTTACAATCTTTTCTAGAAAAGTATCAACATAATCTGGTCTTTTGTTCTGGAAATCTAAATAATATGCATGTTCCCAAACATCACAAGTAAGGAGGGCTTTATAACCATCTGTAATTGGAGTCTCAGCGTTTGCAGTTTTTACGATAGATAACTTGCCATCTTTTTCTACTAGCCATGCCCATCCGCTACCGAATTGGGTTGCAGCAGCTTTTTTGAATTCATCTTTGAATTTCTCAAAACTAGTAAAATCTTTTTCAATCATTTCTGCAAGCTTACCTTCGGGCCTACCTCCGCCCTCTGGAGAAAGGCAATGCCAGAAAAAGCTATGATTCCAAACTTGGGCAGCATTATTAAATACCCCAGCTTTATCAGCCTTACCATGAGATGATTCAATTAGATCTTCCAGGGATTTTTTACCCAGATTTTGTTCTTCAACCAGACCATTGAGATTTTTTACATAAGTTGCATGATGTTTTCCATGATGGAAGCTTAAAGTTCTTGCGCTCATATGAGGTTCTAAACTTTCTGAATCAAAAGGTAATTCAGGCAGAACAAAAGGAGAGCTAGTTTGATTTGCTTGTTTATTTGAGTGTTTAATTGTCATAAGAGCTCCTGTTTAATTGAATTATAAGAAGTCGCTAAATAGTTTGAAGAATGCTATTTTCCCCAACCAAAAGAACAAGAATACCACTGTTGATGCAATGGTCAACCCAACTATTGCAACGGCCATTCCAACAACAACGATAACACCGTCTTGGTAAAGCATTCCAAGAGCCATAATAAGAATAGCGGCGCATGGAATTGCATTTCCAAATAGTATAGGAAGAGCAACTGATACCGCACATAAAAATGCTAGTGTTGCCATTACTTTTTCTGATGATTTTGATAAGAATTTTTTTTGTCTTGGCTTAAACCATTTAGATAGCTTATTGAAAAGTGGCTCTGCTTTAGTAACGAAGCTTTTAAAAGTTGCAGTCTTTATTTTTCTTTTGGCTATAAAATTAGGTAATTTTGGTTTTTCATAGCCCAAGATTAACTGCATTGTTAATATGCAAAGAGGCACGCCAAATAAGGTAGTGAATCCAGGAGGGGTAGGTACCGGAATTGCCATTGGAAATGCTATAACAGCAATCATTAACATCAAACTATGACCTTCCAACAGTTCGGCAATTTCTTCAAAAGATATATCTTTTTTCTTGTGCCTTCTCAATACGTTATGAAGAACTTCTACTATATTACCTGAGGGAATGCTCATTAGTCTTCCTTATCTTTTTTTTCTTTTTCATCACTTTTCATACTGTTTTTGAAATTCTTTACCCCTTTACCTAATTGATCCATAACCTGAGGTAATTTTCCTGCGCCAAATAGAATCAAAACAACTATCAAAATTAAGAGTAATTGTGCAAGTGATATTCCCATAACCAAAACCTTTATTATTTGGGTGATATTTTCAGACGGAGAGTGTAGTTGCTTTTAATTTTCATTTCAAGCAATTTGGATTTATTATTCTTTATCCAAGAACTTTTCTTCGTAATCGCTATAATTTCCTTCTGACCAATTAATTTTATCTTTCTCAAAAGCAAGAATATGCGTAGAAATACGATCAAGGAACCATCTATCATGGCTTATAACAAGAATTGTCCCTGAGAATTCTAAGATTGCTTCTTCTAATGAACGCAAAGTATCAACATCTAGATCGTTGGTAGGTTCATCTAAAAGAATTACATTTGATCCAGTCTTTAACAGCTTAGCTAAATGCACTCTATTTCTTTCACCACCTGACATTTCTCCCAGAACTTTCTGTTGATCTGAACCTTTGAAGTTAAAACTTGAGCAATAAGCCCGGCTATTAACTTCTTTTTTACCAAGTAATACATGGTCGTGACCACCGGAAATTTCTTCCCATACATTTTTCTTGTTATCAAGGTGATCTCTACTTTGGTCCACATATCCTAATTTGACAGTATCGCCAATTTTGATTTCTCCCTCGTAATCTTTCTCAATTCCAGAGATAGCTTTAAATAGAGTTGTTTTACCATATCCATTAGGGCCAATGATCCCCACAATAGAACCAGGAGGAACTTTGAAGTCCAGATCTTTAATTAAAGTGCGATCACCAAATTTCTTGGTAAAACCATTAACTTCAACAACTTCATTACCAAGCCTTGGACCGTCAGCTATTACTATTTTCGCCGTTCCTACATTATAATCCTTTTGTTGCGAGGCTAGTTTTTCATAAGCGCTAATACGAGCTTTGTTTTTTGCTTGTCTTGCTTTAGGAGACTGTCTTATCCATTCTAACTCGCCAGCAAGCTGCTTCTGTCTGGCATCTTCTTGTTTAGATTCTGTAGCTAATTTTTTCTGTTTTTGGTCTAACCATTCGGAATATTTACCTTTCCAAGGAATGCATTCACCACGATTAATTTCTAGAATCCATTCAGTAACGTTATCCAGGAAGTATCTATCATGTGTAACAACAACAACTGTTCCAGCATAATTTTTTAGATATTTTTCTAGCCATGCAATTGATTCAGCATCTAGATGGTTTGTTGGTTCATCAAGAAGCAACATGTCAGGCTTTTCTAACAGAAGCTTACATAATGCTACACGTCTTTTTTCACCACCTGAGATTTTTGTAACGTCTGCGTCTTTAGGGGGACAGTTTAATTTTTGCATCGCAATTTCAGCTTCACGCTCAACATCCCAACCACCAACCGCATCAATTTTCTCTTGTAATTCACCTTGCTTTTCAATGAGGTTATTCATTTCATCATCACTCATTGGCTCGGCAAATTTATTGCTTATCTCGTTAAACTCTTTAATTATGTCAGTCACTTCTGACAAGCTAGACATGATGTTCTCAAAAACATTTTTCTTTGGGTCAAGTTGCGGCTCCTGAGGTAGGTAGCCTACTTTGATGTTTTTAGCTGACCAGGCTTCTCCATCAAACTCAGTTTCAATCCCAGCCATGATTTTCATCAAAGTGGATTTACCAGAACCGTTATGGCCAATAACTCCAATCTTCGCCCCTGGAAGAAACGATAACCAGACATCTTTAAGAATCTGTTTTCCTTGCGAGTTGAACTTATTGAGTTCTTTTATTACGTATACGTATTCTGACATTCTTTACCTTTTTAGCTAGATACAAGATGAATAATAGTAAATGAGTAATATTTCAATAAGTTTCTTGTTGAGGAGTTTGCATGAATTGACCTATTAGTCCTTCTCTGAATTTATGAAACTTTTCAGAGCAAGATGGGCATACCTGGTCGACTGTCTCAAATGCTAATCCTTTAAAAAACTCAATCATGAATTCATCGACTAAAAGATGGTTTAGTAAATTATCGTAGGGCTTAGATAACAAAACCAAACTCAATATTATTGGTGCTTCAATTTCCGTGTGTAATTCATATTCATTTGCGAAGTGACCTGAGTGAGAGTAGCTAGCATTAGGATTGAAGCTATTATAAATATCATATGCTATTGAACGAGCATAAGATGACATTATTTCAGTATGCATGCTAACCCCCAGGCCTGGGAACATGCACTCTGTTGCAATGATTGGAATGATTTTATTGCTCCCCTCAACTAACTGATTATAAGATTCTTGCTGACCAATTGATTGTGAATTTCCTTCTTTGCCGAATAAATTTACTGCAAATTTCCCAGGCATGCTCAATAGGGGGAGGTGACCTATTGCTGCAGCTAATTCTATGACTGCATCTTTGAAAAACAAATGAGACAGATAATAGCAGTTGTTTTGAGCAGTATAAAACGAAAAAGTTTCGACAGGGTTGTATGACAGTTGGTTACAGGTAGATGCAAAGAACGCAGATGTAGCGAGTGAAACTCCAGATTCAACGGCGTGATTCACAACTTCTCTTAAGGAGAATTGTTCGTAGTTAGGCATCTCATCATTTTTTTTTGCTCTAGGGGTATTTTATACAAGAAAATGCTGGATTGATAAAAATTTATTTGTTATAAATCGATCTCGTTGGTGTTCCTCGGTAGCTCAGTGGTAGAGCAAACGGCTGTTAACCGTTCGGTCGCTGGTTCGAATCCGGCCCGGGGAGCCAAACTTTTGCAAAAGTTTATGCGCAATCTTTTAATCTCAATATTATTATTTTTATTGCCCTTAAATAAGGTATATGCAATGTCAAAAAATGAAATCATTTTATTTTCTGAGAGCTTTGGAGATATAAATAATCCTGCAATAATTTTAAATGCTGGTGCAGGTAATCAGGCAATTACTTGGCATGAGAGTTTTTGTAATAAGCTTGCTGCAAAAGGATATTTTGTTGTTCGTTATGATTATAGAGATGCAGGTTTATCACCAAAAATTGACTATGACAAAGAGCCATATGACGTTCTAGATCTAGCACATGATGCAGTAAATCTTCTAAAAAAATATGATATTAAAAAAGCGCATTTTGTTGGATTCTCGATGGGTGGGCAAATTAATCAATTTATTGCTGCCTATTTGCCTGAATATGCTAAGTCTATTATCTTATTAGGCACATCAACTGATTTCCGACCTGGCTTTGATGCTTTTGATGGCATAGAAAGTAAGAGCCATTTAAATCAGCCACACAAATATTATGTGGAATGGGCTACGCAGCAGGCTGATAAGCAAAGTTTGGATGAAAAAGTTGATAATTATATTGAAACTTGGAGGCTGCTTGATGGCTCACAGGAAAATTTTGATAAGCAGTTTTATAGGGATGAGGCAATGTTGTTTTATACGCGTACTGACAAACATAATTCATATGCATCCCACGCAAAAGCAATGAGGGCTTCTTTTGATTTGCACGACAAAGCTCCAGAATTAATAAAGATACCTACTTTAATAATTCAAGGAGAGAAAGATCCAGTGTTTCCTGGTCATGGTGAAGAGATGGCTAAAAGAATTAAAAATTCTAAATTGATTGTCTGGGATGATTTTGCTCATGCAATAAGCCCCCAAAATTTCGATAGAATTGTCGAGGAAATTGATAAGTTTATTAAAGAGCAAAAATAAATTAAGAAAAACCCTTACCTCCCAACAGCTTGTGCTGAAGACCATGCCCATTGGAAGTTATAGCCCCCAAGCCATCCTGTTACATCAACCACTTCTCCAATAAAAAACAGTCCTGGAACCTTCAAACATTCCATATTTTTGGATGACAGTTCTTTGGTGTCAACCCCTCCGGCAGTGACCTCAGCCTTGTTGTAACCCTCTGTGTCATTTACCTTCACCTCAAACTTATGAAGTGTTTCAGCAATATTGAGTAAATCCTTTGTTTTATAGTCAGTAAGCTTTTTATTACTTCCATACTTGTCACACCAGCTATCTACAAATTTATTTGGTAAATATTCTTTGAGTATAGCGCTCAAAAAAGCTGTAGTGTTTTTCTGCCTAGTAAATATTTCTTTAAGATCAATATCAGGCAGTAAATTTATTATAATATTGTCAGGGAAATTTTTTATATAAGAAGATATTTGTAAAATCGCTGGACCGCTAAGTCCACGGTGTGTAAATAATATATTCTCTTTGAACTGAACTTTGCCGTAGCTGACTAATGAATCAATTGAAATGCCACTTAGGTTTTTATAAAAGCCTAACTCCTTATCAGCAACAGTTAATGGCGCAAGAGCAGGTCTTGGAGTTATAATGTTTAAGCCAAATTGTTTAGCAATATTATATCCAAAGTTTGTAGCACCAATTTTAGGTATAGAAAGACCTCCGCTTGCAATGATCAAAGAGTCGCAAGTTAAATTTCCGTGACTGGTTTGCACATGGAAATCCTCATTTTTTTTCACAGCAGAAACTTGGCAGTTTAAGGAAATAGTAACGTTCGATTTTTTACACTCTTCTACCAGCATATTTATAATTTGCTTTGAAGAGCCGTCGCAAAACAACTGACCCAAAGTCTTTTCGTGGTAGGAGATATTATAACTTTCGACTAATTTGATAAAATCATGTTGCGAATAACGCGATAGGGCGGATATTGCAAAAGATGGGTTCTCAGAAATATAATTTTTGGGAGAGGCTCTTAAGTTTGTGAAGTTGCACCTTCCTCCACCTGAGATTCTAATTTTCTCTCCTATTTTATTAGTATGCTCAACTAATAAAACTTTTTTGCTGCGACTGCCTAATTGAACTGCTGCCATTAACCCAGCAGCACCAGCGCCAATTACTATTGCATCATATTTCATAATATTTGCTTAGATTTTTAGAGATAATAAATATATATGAAATAAAGACAATAATCTTTGCAAAAACAATTATAGGTTAAAAGAATCAACGGCCGCGATGTTTTCCGCCTTTACCTTTATTACCGCCACGTTTTTTTTCTGCTTTGAAAAAGCCACTCAAAGTTTTTTGGCCTTGTTCTAAGAATGACTCAAGCCCACTTTTTACTTTTTTAGCTTCAGCCTTTACAGAAGCTTTTCTTGCGGCTTCTGACCCGGACCGCACTAGTTCTTCTGCTCCGCGAAGGCCGCCTTGAGCTATATCATCAGTCCTCACAGCTTCTACTATAGGTCTCATCTCTCTTCTGGCCTGCAAGCATACTGTGACTGCTTCTTTACCTCCTATACCATCTGCTGCTCTTACTACTCCTTCTCCTAAATCATCTAGCATACCTATATGTTTTTTATTTGTTTCTTCTTTCTTGGCTGCTGCAACAAGCGCTGCTATTGCTGCTAATGCTAATACTGTTCTCATACTCTTTTCCGTTATTAAATTAATTAAAGTTACCTGCCTCGACCAGACTTTTTTGGTTTTGTGTGTTGTTTGCGATGCTCAAACCCTTTTATTCCGTGAGTGTCTCCTACATTTGCTAAAGGATCTCTACGTTTCATAGTAGGAGATTTTCTTAATCTATCAGCGAGTTTCTTTTTTGTTGACTTAGATCTTTCTGTAACAACTCCGCATTTTTTTAATTCCTCTCCTTCTGGAGTATAACGGTGACGCCTTATGGAGCCGGCTATGTCCTTTGCTTCTCTGAGCATTCTTCTGGTAGGTTCTTCTCCTTCTAAGAAACATAATCCATTTAATCTTGGCTCTACTGCTAAACTGCTTTCTAAATTACCAATCATTTTTTCAGTAACGCCATTGGACAAAAGGAAATCTTTTGCCTCTAAGCATAATCTTTCACCTTCTTCACCAAATGATGACATTCCTTCATCAATTCCCTCTCTTGCTCTTGATAAAGCTCTTTCATCTTCTGGACTTCTTGGCATTGCAGTAGCTGATTCTAGCAAGGCTGCAGCGGCTGCTAGGGCTGCGAAAATTGTTATTAAGCGCATAATAATTTGTTTTTTTATAAGTCCGATTCTAACTCAAAAACATTAATAATTTATTAACCAAAATTTGTTCTAATATGCATAAGCAAGTAAATGAGACAATGACTAAAAAAGCAGTTTTATATAGGATGCTAACTGATAAGCATATATGCCCTTATGGGTTGAAAACAATAGATTTACTTGAAAGTAAAGGCTATCAGGTAGAAGATCATATTCTAAAAACACGTTCAGAAGTTGATAAGTTTAAGGCTAAACATAAGGTGAAAACTACTCCACAAATTTTTATTAATAAAAAAAGAATAGGGGGGCACGAAGATTTGCAAAAATATTTGGGGGTTAAGATAGCTGATCCAAATCAAGTGACATATAAACCAGTAGCAGCTATTTTTGCAGTAACAGCTCTTTTGGCGGCTTTTATATCTTGGAATTTTTTAAAAGAAATTTATTGGCCACTGACAATCCAGTATTTTGTTGGGTTAAGCATGTGTGTGTTAGCGATTTTGAAACTACAAAATCTTGACAGTTTTTCTAACCAATTTATTACTTATGACCTTTTGGCTAAGCGTTGGTTGAAATATGCATACATATATCCATTCGCCGAGGCGTTCGCAGGAATAGGCATGGTTGCAAATATTTACATGCAATATGTAGCGACGGTTTCATTATTCATCGGAACTATAGGAGCAATTTCTGTCATTAAGGCTGTGTATATTGATAAGCGTGAATTAAAATGTGCATGCGTTGGTGGAAATAGCCGTGTTCCTTTGGGTTTTATATCTCTAACTGAGAATTTAGCTATGGTAGGTATGGGTATCTGGATGATTATTAATTTTATAGGTAGTTAATATGTCAAGATTTTTTGGAGGGGGAGGGAGACCACCTGCACAGCCGCCTAAACCTACTGTAATGCCAGCAACAGTAGTAGAAGCTCCTAGGACTGAAACTCCGGCACCAGCTACAGCTATCACAGCAAGCCGAGAATCACACAGAGATGAATTTCCTTCATTTTCATCTTTTCGTCGCAGAATATCTACGGCATCGAGAGGGTTTACTTCAGACAATGTAAAGCTTGCTAAAGAAATAGCTGCGACATTGATTAACAAAACTTCTTTAGATGATTCGCAAAGAAGATCATATGCGGAATTAGGCGGGAAAGGGAATAAGAAGTTTACTGCACTTATAAAATCAATCAAATTATATAGAGAGAGTTTAGTAAAAAAATTAAACATCAATGCTCAGCAAAGGCAGGCAGCTTTATTAAAGCTTTCTGAACCCGTAATGAAAGATGAATCTCGTACATTGCCAAAGTTAGAGGTAGGAGAAACACGTCGTGGTCACTTAGTTAGGGTAGGTAGGGAGGCACAAAAAATATTGATGGATAAAAAGAAATCTAAGGAAAAGTTGCAAGATTATGAAGAGGAATTTCTTAGAGAATATATACCATTGCTAAAACAACAAAAAATAGTTAAAGAACAATTAGAAGAATATGGTGGTCCTGTGCTTGCTAAAACTGTTGCAAGAAAACATGCAACTGAAAAGCATCATATTGCCGGCGGTTCACACGTATCTCCATCACCAACCCCTAGAATGTCAGGTAGTGGAAGAAGTGGTGGAATAAGTAAATAAGAGGATTTTATGTCAAATTTTTTTGGAGGAGGGGGGAAACCTCCGGCGCAACCTCCTGCTAAATCGGAAATAATTGATGAGAAGCTGATAGAAGAGGCAAGACAATTAATTGCTGAGTCGCGAGAATTAATTGAAAAATCAAAAGAACCAGTTGAGGTGCCAAAAGATTTCACTCGCGAAGAAGAAGAGGAGTTAGATGCTGAATTAGAAGCTTTAATGAAAGAAGATTTAGAGGCGCCAGAGGCAGCTATACGAATAGAAGATAGTAGACGAGATGCAGATGACATAACTGAAGCATTAATGGGGGGGAGCGCTAGTCCGTATAGTGATGAGGAGTTAGATGCTGAATTAGAAGCTATGATGGCAGAAGATAAATTAGGAGATATGTCACCTTCTGTTACTCCCTTTAAGAAAACAGGTGCATCTAGAACTAGAGGTTGAGGGATAAACCAGCATTTATACTCCTTTACCTTTCCCGGCTCCTTTTGATTTACCTTTGCGTCTTTTAAGAACTACCCTTCTGCTAGTAGGTGGAGGTTCAGCTGCTCCTGCTGTGCCTTTAACAGCTTCTCCTTTCAAAATTTTAGCAGCACCAGCAGCTGCAGCAACTGCTTCTTCCCGGATGCTTTCTGGAGATTTATGTTCACGTTCTTCTTCTAGCCCTTCGCTGCCTCCCTCCCCACCTAATCCTTCTCTGCTTTCTTTTTCATGCTTTTTTCTAATTGCCCTTTCGATAGAATCTATCAATCTGTCATCTCCAGACTCTTTTGCTACATCCAACGGTGATTGGCCGTGAATATTTGCGATTTCTGGGGCAGCACCAAAATGTAAAAGCGCTGACACTACCATAGGGTTTCTTTGTGTTGCAGCTGCCATTAAAGGTGTTGTTCCATTGATATCTGGAATGTTCGGATTAGCACCTAATTCAAGCAATTTATCAACTGAAAATAGCTGATTGTTTTTTATAGCATTCATCAAAGGCGTTACACTATTTATGTTTGCACCATTTAATTTTGCTCCGTGTCTTACTAACTCCTCTAAAAAGTCTGTATCATGGAGAGCGGCTGCAAATAATAATGTAGAGTTTCTTTTTTTATCAACCACTCTTGCATCTGCCCCTCGTCTTAGTAGCATTCTAGCATGTGCTATTTTTTTGTCTCCGATTGCATACATTAAAACAGTTCTACCTTTTCTGTCACGGACATTGAGGTCAGGGTTATATTTTACTAATAATTCATAAGCTGATTTTTTCTTTTTATAGGCTTCAATTAATAAAGGACCGCCTATAGGTGTTGTAACATTTGGGTTTGCACCTTTTTGAAGTAGGAGTTCTGCAATGTCCAGATTTGTATCGGCTGCAAGTACGAGAGCATGAGTATCGGAGATATTTATTGCATCAGGATCAGCGCCATCATCAAGTGCATCAGCAACTCCCTCGATATCATTTTCTGTTATTGCAACTATAAGAGCGTTATTCAGTTCTTCCTGAGTTGGCATAAACTTGTTTTATTAATCCAACGTCTAATTGTAGATAATAAAAGTTAACAAAAAGTTAATTGAATCAATGCTTGATTTCTGAATAAGACGTGATGTATAACTAAGTTTGAGAGAGATAATGAGGGTATAATGGCAGCGCAAACAGTTAATTTAGCAGGATTAGACGGCAGTGATGGTTTTGAGTTTGAATGCTCAAACCCTGGTGATGATTGTGGTCATTCGATCATATCTTTTAGTTCTGAAGGTCTGGCACAAGACTGGCTTGCAGTATCCGCTCCGGGAGCAAATTCTTCAACTGGAGAAATTTATGTGATGAATCTTGAGCAATACGACTCAATAATGTCCAAAGAAAACCTTAATGGAGCAAATGGATATATTATAAAGGGTGTTGACAAGGGTGATTTAACAGGAGCCTCGTTAGAAACATATTCGAATCCCCTAATGAATTATGATAGTTTACTCATCGGTACACCTAATGCTGAATCGACAGGGGTAGTTTATGAGTTTAGAGGCCGTGATTATGATCATGCATCTAGTCCACGAGAATTTTTATTGGAAGACATTCATGATGCTAATGGCATTCGTAAGTATGGCTTTATTTTCCATGGAGCTGAGGAAGGAGAGGGTTTTGGTCACTCAATTGCTGTAGCAAATATCAATAACGATATTTATTATGATGTAATAATTGGCGCTCCATCTTCTCCCGATGGCGGCAAAGTATATTTATTTTATGGCTCGGATTCTCTAGATGACAGATATGCAAATGCTTTAAATGGAGAAAACGGCTGTGTACTTGTTCAAAGTGATGCTTCAGCTAACTTTGGCTTTTCTATAAGTGGCTATGATCCAAGCGTAGCAAGGTATTTAGACTATTTGCTAGTTGGTAGTCCTGCAAGCTCTGAAGCTTATATCATTAAAGCTAATGAGTTTACACAAGCCAAAATTGATATTTCAGATTTACCGAGTGAGAAAGTCCTCAAAGTTTCAGGGAATCTAGGAGATAACCTTGGATATTCAGTTCTAGGTGTCCCTGATATTAATTTAGCCGCTATATCCGCTCCATTTGCTGAAGAGGGGGGAAAAATTTATCTGTATATTCATAGCGAGTCGGGGTTTTCTAATTCAGACCGAGCAGTAATTAAAGCTGGAAGGGACGGAGCTAATTTAGGAGAAGGTATGAATTTTTGGTTTAATAAGGATAATGCTTATAGTTCAGGAGGGTTAGCAGTGTCAGCTTCTGGAGATAGAAAAATATATTCAATAAATACAATAGATATTTCGCGGATGACATATCCAATACCAAGCGAATATAATCTTAATAGTAAGATTGAAAGAAATAATAAAAATGTAATTTTTACTTACAGTGATGAAGTATTTAATTGTACACCTCATTCGTCTGGTTTAGTGAATGTTCCTGAAGCATTTACTACAGAGCTTAAAACAAATTTATTTATTGGCTGTAAAGATAATGAAGGAAGAGGGAGTGCATTAAGTTTTTTTAGTAATTACAAACCTTCCCCATCACCACATCCTGAAGATGGAGATGATGATGATTCTGGGGAAAGCTCCTTGGAGCCACTGGCTATAGCTGGTATAGCATTTTTAAGTGTTATTGGCTGTGGATGTTTAGTTGCAATGTTGAGATGTTGCTTTGGAAAAGGTGAAAGCGATCAAATTTCTTACGCTACTTCATCTGGCTCTGAAGTGCCAAGTGCTGTAAACCATTGGAGATCTAGAACTTGGGCTCAACATCATGACAGTCTTGATAGATGGAAAGCTTCTGTTGAAAGAGTTTAATGAGTAGGCATTTGGTGGGAGTGTTTATTTGCTAACGTTAAAGACTCAACTCACAAGTGACAGGGGCGTGATCTGAAGGTTTTTCTTTGCCTCTTGTGTCCGCGTTGATTTCACAGTTTTGCAAGATGTCGATTACTTCAGGTGACCCAAGAAGATAATCAATCCTTAGGCCTTTATTCTTTTGCCAAGCGCCGCCACGATAATCCCACCAACTATATTGATGCTCTCCTGGGTTTTGCAATCTGAATAAATCAGCCATCCCAATATTCAAAAAATCATTCATGATTTTGCGAATTTCTCTATGAAATAAAACTGTATCTTCCCATTCTTTAATGCTGTAGGTGTCAATATTTTCTAGCGCTACGTTAAAATCACCACCAAGTAAAAGAGGTTCGTCGTAACTTAGAAGTTTTTGATAATGACTGTTTAGCGCAGCAAAGAATTTCTTTTTATACTCATATTTATCAGAGGAGAGATCTTGGCCATTTGGCACATAAACTGAGGCTACTCTGATTACTTTGCCATTCACATTAGCTACAGCTTCAATGTATCTAGCTTGCTCATTATTAGGAATGTCTGGAAACTGAGTTTGGATATCTTCCAGGGGATATTTACTTAAAATGGCGACACCATTAAATGTTTTTTGCCCATGCACAGCAACATTAAAGCCTAAATCTTCAAATTGCTCTTTTGGGAAATTTTCATTAATACATTTAGTTTCTTGTAAAAGTATAATGTCGGGATTTTCTTGCTTCACCCACTCTAGAACATTCAAGATCCTGCTTTTAACAGAGTTTACATTCCATGACGAGACTTTAAGCATCTGCGGTTTGTACTGTTGCTTTTATTGTGTCTTTATATGGCTCTACATCTAAAACAGCCCCTGTCACTCCAACGATAACAACTTTCTGATTTACAGCCAATTCATCTTGAGAGCTACCCTCTGATAAAGATGCATGTTTTATATTATTCCTCCACATTACTTCTCCGATAGATTCTTTTGTTAATGGCTTTTTATAAACAAAGGCTACTTCTCCTATTGGATTATTTTTAACATCTACTTGTCGTCCAAACCTCTTCTTAAGAACAGGTTCCAGGAAGATAAACCCCAACACACATAATATTAAAAAAGTTATTATTTGAGCAAAGTAATGATCTCTTTCATAATGGCTAATTTCTATAAGTATTTGTTGTAGAGCTGCCGCACAAGCTATCACTAAAAGTTTAGGTTTCATTCTGTAGATTATTGAAAACAGCAGAATTGTGATGCCAATTATCATCCAGAAATCTCTTTGAATAATTTCTAGGATAAAATTCATTTTAAGCTCTCAAGATATTTGATAACGTCAGCTGTTTTTTGAGGTTTTTTTATGCCAGCAAATGCCATTTTAGTTCCAGGAGCAAACTTCTTAGGATTCTGCAAGTAATAGAATAATTCATCCACGGTCCATTTCCCAGTCAGTGCTTCAAAAGCTTTTGAATATTTGTAACCTGTGTGACTTCCTTTTTCTTTGCCAACAATTCCCCACAAATTAGGTCCAACTCTATTGGCGCCACCATTTGTGAAAGTATGACAGACTGTACATTTTTTTATTTCTTTTTTACCGCTTTCAATATTTGCCGACTTCATTAAAGCTGAGATGTCTATTTTTTCTTCGATGACTTTTTCTGTATCGGCTTTTGCATCTCCTGCATCTACTTCAACTGAAAAACCTCTTTGTTTAATTGGTTGATTTGGTTGATAAAGTATATCTGCTATGTTTCCAGCGACAAGCGCAACAATACCAGCAATTAGTATGGCAGCAGATATTTTATTTAACTCAAGATCTTTCATTATTTCGATTTAATATTGATCGATTTTTGTTATATTAAAGTTTCGCATATCGGTCAACAACATGGAAGTAGAAAGATAAGAAGAAAACTATGAAGAGAAAAATATTAATTATTTTTGCAATAATTATTTTAATTTTTGGGTATAGATACCGTACATTTATTCCTGCTTTTTATTATGAGAATTTTGTAAAATATGAAAATAATTTACCCAAAAAAGGCGGTGAATTCGTTGTAAGGGCGGAGCATGTTCGTCTGGGAAATTTTGTCGTCAATGTTATTAAGTTGGCGTTCCCAGAATATAAGGTGATTGTTTCAGATACCAAAAAACCAAATCTGGTAGTTAGAAGTATATACAGAGCTAGAAATAGTTTTGTTGATCAATTGAAAAATAGGGCTCCATACATTGCAATGTCAGCTGAGAAAAAACCTTTAAAATACCGCAGATACAGAGTGACAGGCTATCCATTTTTTGAGTTCACTACAAATCTGTCTCTTGCAAAGAATCATGCGTATGTACCACTTGCAGCATATCATAAGGATGATATAAAATTTTTGAATTCACTGCCACGCAAAAAGCCATCTTTGGAGTCGATAAAAGAAAGACGAAATGTTGCTTACATGTTCAGGCACTGCACAAGCAACAGAGAGGAAGTATTCAAAGCTTTGCATGATGCGTTTCCAAAGGTAGATGCGCTAGGGAAATGTTCAAAAACTACGTCAACAGATTTGCCAAAGAATGCGATAAACACCTACAATAAATATAAATTTGTTATATCTATGGAGAATGGTTTTGCCCCAGGTTACATTACTGAAAAAATTATCAATGCTTATGAAGCAGGTGCTATTCCGATTTACTGGGGTGATTCACAAACAACGAGCAAATATTTCAATAAAAAATCTTATATAGACGTAAGTGATTTTAAAGATATGCGCGCATTAACAGAGTACATAGATAAATTACTTTCGAATCCTAAAGAGATGCAAAGAATAATGTCAGAGCCTGTATTGACTAAAGAAGGAGAGGGCATGCTGAATGTAAATGCATCTAAGTTATCACCTGAGAGCAAAAGAATTTTGAGTGTATATGCTAAGCAATTAAGACATTATTATTTTGCCCAGCTAAATCAAAAAACTTTGCCAGAAAAACTCTTTGGCTAAAAGCTAAAGAATTAGGTTGATAACGCCTGTAATTTGTTTTATTTTACCACTGAATTTATCTTAAAAATTATGTCAATTACTGAGAAAGATGTCACCAAGACTGCTAAGTTAGCAAGGTTAAAAATTCCACAGGAAAAATTAGATATGTATGTGAGGGAGTTATCTAAGATTTTAGGAGTTATTGATCAGCTTTCAAAGGTTGATACGGATGGGGTGTCTCCTTTGGTTAATGTGTCTGAGTTTGGTCAGCCAATGCGCAAAGATGAAGTAACTCAAGGTAATTGTGCTGAAGAAGTTTTAAAGAATGCACCAAAAGAATTATATGAACATTTCGCAGTTCCAAAGGTAATTGAATAATGACAGAGCTAAATAAAATATCTATTGCATCTGCTCTTGATGGCTTAAAGAATAAAACATTCTCATCAACAGAATTGCTTAACGCGCACTTAAAAGCTCAAGAAAAGCACAAAAATTTGAATGCGTTCATTACTGAAACTGTTGATCTAGCAATTGAAGAAGCAAAAGAATCTGATCAAAGATATAGAGATGGCATAGCTAAGCCTTTAGATGGTATTCCGGTAGCGATTAAAGATTTGTTTTGTACGAAAAATGTTAAAACTACGAATGCTTCAAAAATTCTTCATAATTTTGTTCCTACCTATGAATCTACAGTTTCGGGTAAACTACGTGGAGCTGGAGCAATAATGATTGGTAAGGCTAATATGGATGACTCAGCAATGGGTTCAGCTAACATTACCAGTTATTTTGGTAATGTGATTAACCCATGGAAAGCAACTAATAACAAAGAAGAGTTGGTTCCTGGAGGTTCCTCCGGAGGTTCTGCGGCAGCAGTTGCCGCTCACATATCTATGTGTGCTTTAGGATCTGATACTGGCGGTTCGGTAAGACAGCCAGCAGCGTTTTGTGGAGTGGTAGGCTTCAAGCCTAGCTATGGTAGATGTTCAAGATATGGGATGATGGCTTTTGCTAGTTCACTGGATCAAGCGGGAACATTCGCTCGTTCAGTTGAAGATACGGCGATGGTTGCTTCAGCAGTGATGGGGCATGATGCAAAAGATTCCACCTCGTCACCTGAGAAATTGCCAGATTTAAAAGCTGCGATAGGCCAAAGTTTAAAAGGATTAAAGGTGGGGCTTCCTAAAGAATATCGCAGTGATATGCTTGATTCTGAGATTGATAAATTATGGTCTGATGCTGCTGATATGCTGCGTCGAGAAGGTGCAGAAGTTATTGAAATGTCATTACCTAACACCATGAGTGGTGTGTCTTCTTATTATGTAATTGCACCAGCAGAAGCATCTTCAAACCTAGCAAGATATGATGGGGTTAAATTCGGCTTCAGAAAATATGAAAAAGGTATGACCTTAGATGAAATGTATGAAGCTACTAGAAGTGAAGGTTTCGGTCATGAGGTGCAAAGACGTGTTATGATTGGAACTTATGTACTCTCGGCTGGGTTTTACGATGCTTATTTCTCTAAAGCTCAGAAAGTTAGAAGGCTTATTGCTAATGATTTCAAATCTGCGTTCGAAGATGTAGACGTGATTTTGGCTCCGGTAACTCCAACTCCAGCATTTGGATTTGATAGTGAGATAGCTAAAGATCCAATCAAAATGTACTGGAATGATGTTTATACAATTCCAGCAAGTATGGCTGGATTACCAGCAATATCGTTGCCATGTAAGCTGAATTCGCAAGGTCTGCCAATCGCTATGCAGCTTATTGCTAATCGCTTTGATGAAGCTACTTTGTTTAGGGCGGCATCAGGTCTTGAAAAATGTTTTAATTTTAAAAAAACTCCAGAAGGTTTCTAATGCCACAAGTATTATTTGAGCATAGCAAAGAGATTGGCTGCAGTAACAAGGAAATAAATGATCTTTTTAAGTTCGTAATTGATGAAATGGTCAAAGTGTTAGGTGTAACTACTGATGGTATTAAGCTTAGATCTAACGGGCTGCAAAACTCACAAGTAGGAATGGGGAATCACCACAGAGGATTTCTTCATTTAACAATTGCAGTTTTAAAAAAATCAGAAAGAACTCAGGGTATGTTTGATGATTTAGGGAATGCTTACCTTGAATATTTAGCAAAGAATTTTTCTGTAGATAAAGAATGCATTTCAGTTGAGTTCAGAGAGATGGACTCAAGTAAGTATTATAAATATTAAGTAGAAATTATGAACTTAGTAAAAGGTAAAACTGGAGATTGGGAAGTTGTAATTGGGCTTGAGATACATGCTCAGGTGACTTCTAAAAGCAAGTTGTTTTCAGGAGCTTCAACAGAATTTGGCGGAGCACCTAATTCACAAGTTTCCTTGGTGGATTGCGCACTTCCTGGGATGTTACCAGTTTTAAATGAGTATTGTGTAGAGCAAGCCGTCAAAACTGGCCTTGGATTAAATTGTGAAATTAATAAATATTCAAGATTTGATAGAAAGAATTATTTTTATGCAGATCTTCCACAAGGTTACCAAATCTCACAAATGTACCATCCTATTGTTGGTAGTGGTTTTGTAGAAATTGATTTAAATGAAAATGAATCAAAAAAAGTTGGTATCCACCATATACACCTTGAACAAGATGCTGGGAAAAGCATGCATGATCAATCGCCTGAATATAGTTTGATTGATTTGAATCGTTCTGGAGTTGCATTGATGGAAATTGTGACTGAGCCTGATATGCGCTCAAGTTTTGAGGCAGGTGAGTTCGTTAAGAAGTTACGCAACATATTGAGATATCTTGGTACATGTGATGGGGACATGGAGAAAGGCTCGCTTCGTTGCGATGCAAATATTTCTGTCAGAAAACCAGGTGATGAACTCGGGACAAGATGTGAAATAAAAAATCTAAATTCTGTAAGATATATTATCAGAGCAATTGAATATGAAGTGGAGCGTCAAATAGACCTTATAGAGAATGGTGGTACAGTTGATCAAGAGACACGTTTGTTTAACGTTAGCACAGGAGAAACGCGCACCTTAAGATCAAAAGAAAATGCGCATGATTACAGATATTTTCCAGACCCTGATCTTTTAAGTATCAATCTTGATGAAGCATATATTGATAAAGTGAGGGCGCAGCTTCCAGAACTTCCGGATCATAAGAAAAAACGTTATATGCAGGAATTTGGGCTAACTCCTTATGATGCATCTGTTTTATCAGTAGATAAAGATGCTGCTGAGTTTTTTGATGAGGTTTCTAAGTTGTGTAACCCTAAGCTTGCTGCAAATTGGATTTCTGGTGAGTTTTTTGCAAGGTTAAACAAAAATGATCAGACGGTAGCTACTTCTAAAGTTACGCCAGCTAAGTTTGCGGGTCTAATAAGCCTGATAACGGACGATACAATTTCTGGTAAAATTGCCAAGGATGTGTTTGATGAAATGTTTGAAACAGGTGAGGAAGCAACAAAAATAGTTGAGTCGAAAGGTCTTAAGCAAATAACGGACAGTTCCGAGATTGAAGCTATTATTGATAAAATACTTGCTGATAATGGTGACAAGGTTGAGCAATATAAATCTGGGAAAGACAAATTATTTGGTTTCTTTGTTGGGCAAACCATGAAAGGAACAGGCGGTAAAGCAAACCCTAAAGTTGTAAATGAAATCCTAAAGCAAAAACTTTCTTAGGGCAGCTCTTCTTCACCATCTAGGCTATGATGAGGTAAGTCTCCATGAATTTTTGCTGACAAAGAGGGTGTTTCTGGCTCATTCTCCTCTTCTTCATTTTCAGAGTCATCGTCTAAAAAAGCTGCAAAAGGGTTCACTCTAACTGCCACTGGACTTGGGAGTCTTTCATCGTAAGCATCAATTCTTTCATGTGCAATTTCTGCAGTTACAAGGTGAGGGTCTCTATCTTCTTCTTGTCTCAGTGTAAATTGGTATTCAACTTCATAAAACTCTTCTCCTGCGTGAACTCGATCCAAGTTTATCCTTGCTTCGTGACCTATCATCTCATATTGCAAGTTAAATGGTGTGAATATTAATACTTGCCTATCATCTTCTTCAATTATTCTGTAATCAGCATCAGCCTCTCTACCAAACTGATCAGTAGTTGTTACTTCGTAAATAATATGCTGATCCTCAATTCGCTCTCCAACTTCAACTCTTGGAGTAACAATAACATTATAAATATAGTGATCATTTTGTTCTCTTACTTCAAGGTCCAAGGGGTTAACACCTGCAACATGCAGTCCAACTTCTGCTTCATGCTTAATCTCGGAAAAAAATTCTTCTAGGTCAAATTCATCTCCGTGATCTACGGGATCTCTCATCCGAATCAGCTGATCTTCTGGAGGAAGAGCATCGTCAATAATTATTTGGTATGAAGGTTGCTTAGCAAAGTTATAAAAAAAAAGAGCCATTGTGGCCAATAGCTCTGTCTCTGTTCTAACTACAGAAAAGTCTGGTTTATCTTTCATCATCCTTACCTAGTAGGTTTTTATAATTTTCTCACTCCTTTGTTAATAAATGGTTAATGACAATATAATAAGTCAAATATTAGTTGAAAAAATATTCTAATCTTTAACGTTTTATTTACACTTATTTGCAAAAATTACTTTTAACAATTTGAAGGTAAAATTTATGGCGGCGTTAACATCAATCACTAGATTGCAAAATTTACATCAAGCAATTTCATACAAATTGCCATCTACAGGGGCAATTAACACATTTTTTACAGGAACAGGAGAAGGGACTTTTGCAGAGTTTACTAGTAGTAATGGTGACAAATATGCCTTAGCAGGAATGGACGCTATCATAGGAGGTTTAGATGTTAGTGCTCAGTCGAAATCTGTATTGCAAGCTTTAAGTCAGTTTCATTCTGCTGTAGAAGCAGAGCTAGCTATCGCTCAGATTGGCGGTATGAATTATGTTCCAAATACTATTACTGAAGCTATTGGAGGTGTATCTCTATCGTATAAATTTGATCGTGATGGTGCAGCCCAAACTCCGACTGCTTCAATATTAAAAGACAGATTAGAGTCTGTGTTAGTGGATAGCAAGTCATATAGCACTACTCTTGATTTATCTACAGCAGTTTTAAATGCAATAAATTATGCTTCTTATCCAAATTCTGCTGTTTCATATTTAAGTTGGTCATTTACAGCCGGAATTACTGCATCTGTCTATGCTGATATTGATGCTGTTCAGTCTGCTCTAGATTCTGCAGTAGAATCAGCAACAGGAAGTGGTACATCTTTGATTAGTAATCTTGCTAGTGCAATGGAAGGTGTTACTATTGGCGCTACTTTAGCCGAGCTAACTGCTGGATTTACTGGAACAGGAACAGGAGGCGACACATCAAAAGCATCTTTAATAGATGCAGTAGATGACAGTGGTTATACGGCCAGCTCTCTAGCTACAGCAATATATAATACACTTGATCACGACTCATCTGAGTTCACTGCGGCTGAGATACGTCAGGATATAGAACGGTTGATCGCTGGAACAGGAAGTGCGTTTAGTGCCTATACTGATGCTGACTCTGTAGCTGGGGCTTTGAATACAGCTATTGATGGAACTGGTGTGGCAGATACCCCTGCCGGACTTGCAGCAGCAGTTGCCTCAGTTACGATTGCATTTTCTACTTCTTTTCCATCTGCAAAATTCAGTACAGGTCTTACAGGGGGTATAGCTCAAGCTCCTGTTTCAATAACAAGTGCGATTGGACATTATGATATTAGTGTCGTAGGTGACACAGTCACCGAGGCTATTTTAAATCTGAAGCAAGATGCTGGAACAGCTGATATCAGTGGTGTTGGTAGTGATGTTCATGCTGCGATACTTGCTTTAGACGAGAAAGCAAGGCTTGATAGTGCAGGGGAGCTTTCGTCTGCAGATTCAATTAAGGTCTGTTATGGAACAGGAACAGGAACAGGTATTACCTGGGAAAGTACTACTAATTATTCAGGGTCTCTTACTGATCTATCTTCTATGGTTAATACTATGCTGGATTGTTTCCAAGTAGCGTATAGACGATACGAAGATGGAAAAACGCTCGGAACTGGATCAGCAGCAGGGACTACTTGTACAAATGAAATAGATGACCCGGCAGAAGCTTTAGTTCGGTGTGTAGAGGGATTATTTACCTAGATAGCCATTTCATCATGCAAAGGTATTTTTGCCATTTTGTGCATCTTATGTAGATAAGACAGGGTTTTTTTAGGGAATATTATACCTTTTACAATAGATAAAGATCTGAGCTCTGCGAATAAATGAAAATCAGTATCTGATAATTTTCCTTCAGCTGAATCTTCAGAATGTATAAGCTTATCTAATTCTATAAGCTTTTTGTTCATAGATTCAATAAATCTATCTGACTCCTGAAGAAGCTCTTCAAAGGGGCCGACATATTTTTCTTTCTTTTTGATAAAATATTCAATAGCTCCTCTTGTTCTAAACTCAGGCAAATCTACTTGAACCCATCTAGGCATGGCAAGTTGGTACATTTCATGAGTAGTTTCATCAATCCAGTCTATTATTTTTCCGTTAGAAGAGGGGTTTACTATTTTATGCTTACTAAATTCCGAGTCAATATAATGAACGATGTCCATACTTTCAGGCATATATTTTCCATTATCTAATTCTAAAATTGGCACCATTTTTTGCCCCACCATTTCTATAGGGGTCTTTTCATCATCATTGAGAAGGAACTCTAAATCAAATTCAACATGTTTAAGTCCAAAAATCATTCTTGCTTTTACGCAATATGGACAATGGTCGTATACATATAATTTCATAGATTTCCCTCTTTAGTATCTTTGTTCTATTAAGAATTAAGATACGAGTTTAATCAAGTTTAAATTTTTATTTTTGGGTGCTTATGTTATGCTGCTTCAAAAAAGGAAATAGTGTCAAAAAGCAATCAAAGTCTTGGTGTTGCGATCGCTTCAATAGTCATAGGGATGGTAGCCTTCGCCTATGCATTTGTTCCTTTATATAACATCTTTTGTAAAATCACTGGTTATGGTGGCACAACACAAAAGGCAATCAAAGTTTCAGATAAAATTGGTAAAAAGAAAATCAAAGTAAGATTCGATGCAAATATAGATCCAAGTTTACCTTGGGAATTCAAGCCTCTTCAGAATGAAGTGGAAGTCACCACGGGAGAAAACGCATTAGTATTTTATTTCGCTAAAAACAAGTCGGATAAACCAATAATTGGTACTTCTGTATATAATGTGGCACCTTTTAAGGCTGGGATTTATTTCAATAAAATCCAGTGTTTTTGTTTTCAGGAGCAGCTTCTGCAACCAGGGCAAGAAATGATGATGCCTGTATCGTTCTTTATCGATCCAGAAATGGATGAGGATCCAGATGTAAAACATCTAGATCAACTCACTTTATCCTATAAGTTTTATCTAGTTAAATAAGGGTGTAAAGTTTAAAGACAACCATACCGAACGAGGTTATTGCTCCAGCAATGGGTATAGTTACACTTATCAGGCTTCGTTCAACCATAGATCTTTGAATAAGAAACCAAGAGATATTTATTGTGGTAAACACTAGCAATATTACGAAGCTTGCCATTTCAGCCAATGTTTCAAGTTCAAGGAATAGAGCTAAAAATAAAATAAATAAAATTATCAATAAAGTTGCGTAAATGGGTGTTCTTGTCTCAGAGTGAATATTGCTAAAAATCTTGGGTATAATTCCTTTGCGTGAGATACTAAATAAAATTCTCGCTGCCATTACCATTTGCACTATAGCGCCATTTGATATTGAGAACAAACTGACTACGCTGATGATTTTTGGATTATAACCCTTTGATGCTATCAGATCTGCCATGGGAGCTGTTGAATTTTGTAATTGTTCAGGTGTAAGTGATATGCTGGCAAATAAAGAGATTAATATATAAATAGTTGATGTGACAATCAGAGCAAAAATTATTGATAAATACATATTACGTTTAGGATTCTTTACTTCCTCTGCAATATTAACCATGTCTTCAAATCCAATAAATGCGAAGAAAGCAATGAATGATCCGGCGAGAATTGGTGTTGTTGTTGAAAAATTAAAATCACTAATTGCCTCTGTAAGTCTTGAGCTTATAAGATTTGTATTGTCATGCAGGCAGTAAACTACAAAAATTAAGCCAGCAAATTCTATAAAGGCAAAAGCAGTTACTAAAAAAGCAGATTGTTGAATCCCCCAAATTGACAAGGCTCCTAGGATCAAAACAAATGCAGAGATGATAATGCTAGCATGAATACCAGTAAAAACTTGCAAATATCCCACGAAACCATTTGCCATAGTGGCTGAGGAAATGCTGCCTGATAACATTACCCCACATGCAATAAGCAAAGCAAATTTTTCTGATTTAAAAGCTTTAGAAATATATGCAAACTCTCCCCCTGATTTTGGAATACTTGAAGATAAGTTGGCATAAGAAATTGCAGTAAATGTAGCAACAATTGCTGCGACTAAAAAAGATGCTGGTGCAAAAATGCCAGCATGACCTGAAACCTTGCCAACAAGAACATATATCCCAGCTCCCAAAATACTTCCAATGCCATACATTGTTATGGAAAATAGTGATAAGGATCTATGAAGTTTTGTGTTTTTCATGATATTTAGCTTAGTGATAAGAAAAATTATCTGCAAGAGATAAAAAATATTGCCTAGAATCATTATCTGAATTACAGTTTCAACCAGAAATTTAATATATGGGATAGCAAATGATTAAAACAATAATAAAAACTGCATTAATAACTTCATGTCTTGCATCAATGGCAGCAGCTTCAGCTGGTGGTCATGCAACAAAGAAAAATGACCCTTGGGGTGTTAAGTTTGGTTATGTGCATACCAACCTTAACAACCATTTTAGGTATGACTCTTCAAGTGATGCAGGAGCATCAAACTCTAACAGGAACACCGGGCATGAATCTTTAAACGGTGTATTATTAGGTGTGGATTACAGAGTGGACTGCAAAGATCATTTATTTTATGGTTTTGAACTTCTTGCTTCAAAGGGATTTTCAGATAAAGAATTTGAGAACTATGATAGTGCAAAAGATAGATACCAAATTATTAATCAATTCTCTTTAAGACCCTCGGTGGTGGTTGGTTCAAGGTTTGATCGAATGAATCTTTACGCAAAATTTGGTGTCAATGCTAGTAGAAATAAAATTGAAAGAGAAGGCTGGGCTGCAAATACACTTACCAGATTTTACAAAACTGATGAAACAAAAATGTTCTACGGCCCTAGCATTGGTGTAGGTACAGAGGTGGATTTTGGTAAAAATCTCGTAGCTTTTGCTGAATACAACTATAGTTATCTATTAAAGACGAAATTGAAAAATGTAACATACACTAATGGAGACGGTGATGTTGTGACATATGCAAACACAAAAATTAAATTAGATGATAATAGCTTCATGCTTGGTTTGAAGTACAGCTTCTAATAATACAAATTTGGTGGTGGTTAGTGAAAGCTGCCACCACTTCCATCTTCTATTCCACCCACAGTATTTAAAGTTCCAATAAGTCCATCTGTTGCTTCTCTATCTAAATCAAAGCGAGGATGGTGCTCCAATCTTCTTCCTCCAGCTCCGGCGGCACGTCCATGATGTTCTCCAGCTTCTCGAACTGGACCGCCAACAGTGAGGACAAAGAAATCTTCAGGCGGTGGGGCAGCTTGTCCTCTGGTTGCTATGCCAACTACCTCAGCAAATGATAAGCTTGGCGCTCTAGCGGCTACACCTTCCTCTGTACTATCTCGCGCGCTAGCCCTTGCTGTAGTAGCTGTAGCAGGAGAGGGCGGAGGAGTTCTTGTTAGGCTTGGGAACATGTCCTCACTGCGTGGAGTATGGTCACCTTCGTCTGGTAAATCTGCTCCTGCACCTTCTTCTCCGTCGAGTTCCTCTTCATCCAAACCATCGCCTGTATCTTCTGGATCTTCTCTTTCATCTTCATCATCTTTTCTGTATTTAGTTCGGGGTGCATTTCTAGTAGTTGCAGCTTCTTCTCTTGCTGCCACAATATGCGGAGGGGCAGCTTCAGTAAATTCCTCGCCTCTTTCGTGAGCTATATCCATTCTAGCAGTGCGATTCACTTCGGCACGCATTGCAACTCTGGCTGCCGTATAAGCTTGAAGCTCTGTACCATCATGAATAAATACTTGTGCAGCTGCATACATTCCAGCTGCAACTACAGATTCAAACCTAGCTTCGGCTCTGTTTAATTCACGGCCGTGATAATCGCGAGTAGGGGTGCCTTCATCAAACCTATGGGTAAACTCTTCCCAAGCTTCATGATATAAATCACGTGAAGTTTTGTTAAAAACTCCATCAGCTGCTTTTTTCTCTCTGCGTTCAGCTCTGGCAACTCTTGTTGCTGCAGACCTGCCGGCATCTCCATCATGAAAAGCTCGGTCTAAACCAAGATGGTCAATTCTTTCAATTGCTTCTTTACAAGGGCCTTTTACAGCTCCTAATTTATGCTTGTTGTTATTAAATCTGCTATCATATTTTTCTATTACTGGGCTGGAGTATCTTCTTTTGGGCATGGTGAGTACCTTATATAGTTAGAGGGTAGCTAAATTTTAGCAGCACCAAATTAACAAATAGTTAATTTATTAACTTTTTAATTTTAGTAATTAATAATTATAAATGCGAAGAGTCGTCTGCTGCTGCGGCCATAAAAGCTCCGGTGCCACCAATACCCCCACCAAAAGCGCCACCTCCTATAATTCCCGCTCCTCCACCAATTGTTCCAGCACCAGCAACTGTTAATTCTACGTGAGGCGGCGGTGTTTCTTCTGAATCTTCTCCATCCCCCCATGCTGTTGCAAGAAGCCCAGCTCTGGGAGGTCCTGTAATTGCTCCTCCTGCGCCTTCCTCCAATACCTCTTCTTCTAATTCTTCTTCACCATCCCCATCTTCTCCACTTTCTCCTTTTCTTTCAGATGCAGAAGGGGCTATTTTTTCTATAGAAGCAGGCCTCTGAGGTGATGCTGGGGGAGATTCTTTATCAAGAGGTTTAGGTGCAGCAGTAGTAGGCGGAGGAGGAGGTGCTGCTGCTGTAGGTGCATCTGGTTCTGCTGTTGTTGGATTTAACAATTCATTTACATCGCGAGATACAAATGTAATTTCTCCACTATGCAGGCAGCCGAAAGTAAAGGTGACTCCTTTAATTTTAACAATATGAACACAGCCAGGCCTGTAATGCTCCATTTCCTCGTCTGTTAAAATATTTCCTTTTACCAAACGTGAAGGATCTATCTTTAGTTTAGTTAAATCAATTTTGCCACCTGACATAATCTTAAACTCCTAAATAAGCTCGAACACTACCAGAGTCTGAATGTTCTGCAAGCAAGATCTCAAGCTTAATGCGATCAGCAAAATATAGTGCATAAAGCAACGTATCTCTTGCATTAATATATTCTTCCGTATCAGGTTCAAGTGAACGTAAATAATCTGCACGTCTTAGGACGTCTGCATCAGCAGAGTCATTCTCGACTGCTACATTAAATAAATGTTCTCCATAATCAGGTGTGTGGGCATCTTCCCTTGCCATCTCGAGCTCTGCTGTATAATTACCATCATGCGGTCTATGTGCCAGCAAGTCATCTATATTATCGTAAAATGGAGGCATGTATTCTTCTGACTCAACTAAAATGCCCTCATCGCCTAAAAGCCCAGAAATAAAAAATGGAAAAAATTCGTCGCCTGCCATTTTTATTCAACGCTTCCACTTCCAGGCAATGTATCAATGCCTATTATACCAACCTCTCTAACAAAATGATCTCCTTCATTTCCCCCATGATTAGCATTAGTTGAATTTGCATCTCCTCGCCCATCAGGAGTCCCAGGTTCTGTAGAAGGGACTCTTCCTAGCTCTGCAGGGTGAGGAGGCAACCCTTCGATTACACCTCCTATGCCTCCACCTCGTGCTGCTGCTTCATCATCTGCTTCAGGAGTCTCTACAGGTGTAACAGGAGGTTCAGTTTCTGGTGCGGGGGTACCTTCGTCTTTATCTACAAGCTTATTTAGTTCTGCAGCCAAATCTTCTGCGCTTGCTACTACAGTTTCTGTTATTCCCTCTTCATTAGTCTGTTTGATAATAAAATTCCCATCTGGGGTTTGTGTTATCTCTATTTCACCGTAAGAAGTTTCACAGGCAACCTTGCCATCTGGTCTTGGACTCATCAATCGTCTCAGTGCCGGATGTCCATCAAATGCTTTTACTACAGCTTTATGCAAATTCCCAGGGGGGCTTGCAAAAGGATTAAACTCACCACCAGACATACTAAATCTCCATCATCATTTAAGTTGGAAAGAGTTTAGAGATTTATTTTGATTTGTTCAATATGAAAAAATTAATTTTGGCTATCAGCAAATCCGCCATATAAATCGGCGAAATCTGCAAGCGTTCCTAAGATTCCACCTTCCGCTTCAGTAACACGTAATTCCACCCCAGCATGAGCTGCTCCTTCACCCTCACTCTCAGCGCCATGATTAGAAGCTCCTTCTTCAGCTTCTAGTCGTAATGCCTTAAGATATTTTTCTCGCGCTGCTTCTAAGTCTGCCTGTTTTTTAGCAACTTTTGCAGCTCGCTCAAGAATAAGATTGCCACTATCTTGAATAGATTGACCCTTTGTTGAGTATTTTCTGATTAATAATTCTAGCTTATTTGCTGTTAATAATGCATCCACTGAACCATCGCCAATTACTTCGCCCAATTCATAAATAGTGCCATCATCGGCTTTTACTTCTCGGTCGAATGAAATTTTTCTAGAGCCTTCCTCTCTTGGACGTTTTTGACCTGCTGACCTTTCTGATCCTGACATACTATATACCGCTATCTGCGTCTGGAACAGCACCAGGTAATTGTGGACTACTTGGAGCAGCTCCACCAACATCTGTAATGACTGATGCAACAACAAGAGAAGATCCTTCTTCTACCCCATCAGGAGCTTCAACCACCGGACTTTCTTGCTCTCCGTAACGAGGCACTACAAATAAAGGAGAAGATTCTTCTTCTCTTTCATCTTCTACTTCTGTAGGTGATCTGCTACGATCACTGTGAACGCTAGAATTATCGTCGTCACGCCGTGCTCTTGCTGCCTCTCTAAAACCACGCTCACAGGCGTCAAGTAAGTCATCAAGAAGGCTTCCACCATCACCATAAGCACCTCCGACTTGACTTTGACCAGGCAATGGCAATTCTTCACGACCATCTCCACCCCAGCCTTCACCTTCGCCAGCACCTTCCTTTTCTCTGTGCTCGGAACGTAGTCTTCCAATTAAATTTTCTTCACTAAAAGGAAATCCTGAGTCTGGAGTAGGAATCACTGCGGGGCCAGCGGGCCTTACCAGTGATGCAGGATCAAGGGGAGTTTTGCCTGGTGTAACAGCTGCGGCAGCTCCTCCACCTCCAGCAGCTCCAACTCCTTCGCTAACTTCACTTTCTGAATCTTTTTCCGCAGCTTTACCAGCAGGACGAAGACTTCTATGGTCGATCGGCTCTACTTCCGAATCTGAATCTCCATCATAATGGAAGGTTTTTACTTCCGAAGAAGCATCAACTCTTTCAAAATCTGGGTTAACTACCTCGCCTCGCTCTACTCGTTCAGCAAAATCTAGTGCTTCAGTTATATTGTTAAAAGTAAATGTGATTCCAGATTTTGGGTCACAAACTTTGTATATTCGTACACCATTTGTTATGGACCCGGTAACTCGATGCGCTGCCTCTGTTGTTCTTTCTGGTCTTCTTTCTCCGCCTGACATTATCAATCTCCTTATTCTTCTGGTTTAGTATACTTGTTTATTTGTTTAGGACAAATGTATGGTTTGATTACTAACTGCCAAATTCACTGTGATCTATAGGTGGTATCACGACTTCTCCTAACATCGCACCACTCAAATCAAAACCTTCAGCAACATTCATCACTGCATCTTGGCGTGCAAAATTTTCAATGTTATTTTGATTTTCTTCGCCATCTACTTGGTCTAACTCAAAATATATTTCCTCACCTTCTAGAATGAAGTAATACTTATCGTTTGCACAATGCACTTCAATTTCTGTTTTAGTTCCGTCTGACGTTGTTAAATAAAAATCACCATCTTCAAATGTGATGTTAAGTTCTTCCAATTTATAGATATCTTCTGATCCTGCAGTAGAAATACCTCTTTCTAGTGCCTGTTCACCTGCTGACATAATTGCCTCCTTTAATCATCATTCTTCAATAAACTAATTTATTAAGTGCTCTGCTTAATAAACCTTACATTTGCCACCAGCTTTAGTAATTTTGTTACAAATTGCTATTGCTCGAGACTTAGTCTTTATAGCGATTACATCTAAAAAGTAAAGTTTTTTCCCGCTTTTGATCTTCGTAGTAACCTTAGATGCATAGGGTTTCAACTCAGGATATTTGTTTTGTAAAATATTCCACGCTTCTGTCTTTACAGAAGGAGATTTTATTGCTGCAACACGTATATGAAAAGTAGGTGGCTTTATGACCTTCCTATATTTTTTGGTATTGCTAGCCGGAAGTTTTATAATTATTGGTTTAACCTTTACTTCTTTCTGCTTAGCCTTACCAGACAAGCCAATTGACTTCTTTATCTTCTCATAAGTATCAGGTTCGTCGTAATCATCTTTTATGTGCTCAGTTTTATGACTTTTCTTGCCAGAAATATGATCGTAAATTTCTTTGTCTTTATGCTCAATTTTTAACCCACCTGGATCTTCTGGTTTATATTTCACAGGTTCAGTAGGTGCCTTAATCAATGGCAATTCCGATTCGCTAATATTTGAAATTTGTGTATTATAAGAATACCAAGCAAGGTAAATAAACCCAGCAGTAATAAGCACTCCGATAGCCAGCTTAAGCTTAAAAAACTTACCGCTATTCGGGCTTGCAGCTTGGGCAATTAATCTTGCGCGTTTATTTTTCATATTACATTGAATCCATGGCTTCAACGCCAATCAAATTAAGACCTGATTTTATAATTTTACTTGCCGCATCAACTAGTGTCAAACGTGCAGCTGTTAACTCTGAGTCATTTTTGATTAAGAACTTAATCTGTTCTTCCTTATTGCTCCATAAGCTGTGAAACTCAGCTGCTAGACTTTCCAGATAATAAGCAATTCTGTGTGGCTCATGGCTTTGCGCAGCTTGTTCAATTTGGCGTGGCCACGAGCTAATATTTTTAATTAAAGCCATTTCAGCTTTAGTATCAATCAAGCTTAAATTGCTTCTGCCAGATTGATAAATTTCAAATGCATCTGTGTAATCTTCTTTTGCAGAGCGAAGCACAGATCTAGCTCTTGCATGAGCGTATTGCACATAAAAAACTGGATTATCCTTTGAATGTTCAACAACTTTATCAACATCAAAATCCATCACCACGTCATTTTTACGGGTCAGCATCATGAAGCGGATAATATCTTGATCTAACATATCAACAATATCTTTCACAGTTGCAAAAGTTCCTGCACGCTTTGACATTTTTAGCTGCTGGCCATTTTTAAGATAATTCACCAGCTGGCATAATTTCACATCAATATCAGCTTTGTTTTCCGATAAAACTTTTGCAGCAGCTTTCAAACGCTTCACATAACCACCATGATCAGCGCCCAAGAAAATCGCCAAATAATCAAAGTTCCTATCCAGCTTATGTTTCATGTAAGCAATGTCAGCAGCAAAATAAGTCCAAGAACCATCTGATTTTTGCAGCGGTCGATCAACATCGTCACCATAGTTAGTAGATCGGAAAAGAAGCTGATCGCGCTCTTCCCAATCGTCTGGCTTCTGGCCTTTAGGCGGCTCAAGAACTCCGCGATAAACCAGATTTTTTTCTTCTAAATATTGAACTAGTTTTTCAATTTCTTTAGCATCATGCAGTGATTGTTCGCTTGTAAACACCTCATGTTCAACCCCAAGCAATTTAAGGTCGGCGCGAATTAGCATCATCATTTCTTCAACGATAAACGGGCGAATAATTGCATTACGCTTTTCTGCCTTCATATCGATCAACTTGTCGCCATGAATATCTTTTAGCTTTTGAGCAGGGGGAATCAAATAATCACCTGGGTAACAACCTTCAGGAAAGTCACCATCGAACCGGCCAAATAATTCTAGATAACGAATAAACACAGATTCTGTAAGAACGCCAATTTGCGCTCCAGCATCATTTACGTAATATTCTTTGGTAACATCGTAACCGCAGAAATCAAGCAAGTTTGCCAATGCATCGCCGCAAATCGCATTTCTTGCATGGCCAATATGCATCGGCCCAGTAGGGTTAGTAGAGACAAATTCAATATTTGCTCGGTGGCCTTTGCCAATATCTGTTTTTGTATAAGCGTTAATATCTTTGTTAATCAAAGTAAGCTGCTGCAGCCATATTTCTTTTTTTAGAACAATGTTAATGAACCCAGGGCCAGCAACTGAAGTGGACTCAACCATATCAATTTTTTCAAGCTCAGATGAAATGCGCATAGCCAGCTCACGCGGATTTTGGCGCACCTGTCCAGCCAGCACCATCGCAGCATTTGTCGCCAAATCACCATGCTCTGGGTTCTTCGGCTGCTCTGCATTCACAGCTTCAAACTTAGCTTCTGGCCAATTCTTTTGCTTGCCAATTTCTTGGCATATTCCAACGACTTTATCTCTGATGATATTAAACAGATTCATTTTGCAGCAAATTTAATTGCCAGGATTATAATTGAATTTACTGCGAAGACAATATTTTATGGCAATTTACTTCTTTAACCTTTTATTAACTTGTTTTTGTTAGTCTACAAGAAAACTATGGGTGATTTATATGTCAGATGCAGGAGCAGCAAAAGATGAAAGGTCTTTAAAAGTTAGAGCTACAGAATTCATAAGCGAGTTAAAAACTTTTTCGGATAAAGTTGAAAAAATTAATGCATTGTCAGATGACAGAGAAGCTCAAGATGAGTTTGAAAAACAGAAAGAATCTTTGGTAAAAAGCTTTGAAGAGTCAGGCCATGATTTTCCGACGCCTGTTAAAGCGACAGTCCGGAATCTCAGTTTAGGAAATTATGAGTATGGAATAAATGAAATGGCGGTACCATTACTTCAAGATGCAGCCGGATTAGAGAAGCATTCTGAATCCAAGAAAGGAATATTCTCTGGTGTTAAAGGTTTACTCGGCAAAATGGGCATTAAATCTGGTGGAACTTCAGTCAAAAGGCCGCGCAGTAAGAGCGAAGGTCATAAGAGAGGCCTCTGATTCACCTGCCATGGATCCTCACTCTTGGGCAGCATCTTCTCCCAAACATTCTGAAATATAAATATCATCAATAATAATATATGGGATCGCTGTCAAAGCTCCATGGAAAGCTATTTTATAAAAATCTCGATTAGGGCTAACAAAGTTCCAATAATAATCAGATGCAACTTTATAAGCGCCAACAAAATACTTTCCAGCTTTAATAGTGTCACAAGAATTCATCTAAAACCCTGCTGCATCAAACATTTGTCCTTCAGTAATTGTTGAATTATCATTTGCAGCTTCAACAGCATCACGCGCTCTTTCTAAATTCTGCAGCAAACAATCGCGAAACACCATGTGCAGTAAAGCAGCACCGCCTTTAGAAAGGATCTGAAACATTCCAATGAACATATACATAACAATTTCATCTTCAAGAGAATCATCCTCAAATCCATAATATTGGTTTTCTTCATGAATCATTCTGTCATATGCAATAACTTGACTGATTATATAGCTTGCCCCATCGCCAAAAAGCGAAACCCCAACTGCTCCGTAATAATTTACATTGCAAACATGGCTGATGTAATCTAGCTTTTCAATTGAGTCTTCACCATCAATCTGCTCTTTGTATTCTTCGATTTTTTTTGCTAGATTTGCTGGCTTTCTGGTTTGAATTTCTTCTTCCGAAAAATGCGTCCACAGCTCATCTTTCAAAATAGCTTGAACATCATGATACATATTCCCTCTCAAATGGTTTGAGAATGGATAATTCCACCTTATCTTTTATTATATCAACAATGCGTTAATTATTTATTAATAATAAAACCTTAAAATTAAATCAAAGTAAAATTAAATCAAAGTCAATTTGGTAAAATTCATGGCAAAAGTAATTATAGAAGGAGCGGCAGATTTAGCCACTGAACTTAAAAGAAATATGGAGATAGAGTTTAAGAAAAACCCTAAAATTTCTCTAGATGGCCTGTTAACTAACCTGCATAAAAAAGGCTGTTTTGATTTTGGTGAAGATGGAGCGTTAGATATCGAGACGGTAAAAAGATTAGCTGAGAATGAATCTGTGAAAAAAGCGTATAAAGACCTTCCAAAAACAACTTTACAAAAGTGGGCGAAGTCTGCTGGTGAAGCTGCTGAAGCTACAGGCAAAGTTTTATGGTGTATTGGTTGTATTGCAGCTGCAGTAGCAGTTGGAGTCTTGTCGATTATGGCGGGAATGCAGATTAATAGAGAAATGAGTGGAGCAGGAATGCCTGTCACAGGGTTTGTAGTTGGTAGCTATGTTGCTCATGATGGAATGCGAACCGCAGGTGATATCGGTGGTGCAGCCGAGGTTCATTTTGATAGTAAGCAACCATTTAGTGGACAGTTGGCTAAAGAGGCCAAAACTTTAGCTCATAGAGCAAACTTCCGAAAAGCAAAAGTTGTAGCAGCTGAACCAAGACGAGACTCAGGCACAGCAAAAACCGAAGCTCAGGAAAGAGAAGAGCTATTTAGGGGGCGCAAAGGAAATGAGTCGCCTTCACGTTATTAAATAGTTGATTTAAATATATTTGTGGGCATCAGCTGGTTATCAACAAGATGAGTGCGTTGGTTGCTCATCACAAACCAGGAATGCTGAAATATTTTGCTTTAAACTAAGCCGTTCTCTTTGGTTCTTCCGGATATGCCAAGCAACCAGTTCCTTCAGTAGACTTCGTATGATCGACTACTTTTTGAACATCGGGGTCGTTTAGAACTTCGGGTTTAAGAGAAACAGGATTTTGTCCTAGTTTGTGTGTTACGCCTTCGGGTTTAAAAAAGCTTAAAGCTTTCTTCAGTTTGCTACCCCAACTGGGGCTGCCTTCATCATTACTCATAAATAACAAGTTTAGTTATGTCTTCCATTATACCTGTAAATAAGTCTATATTGAATAATTTTTTTCTAAAAATTTACAAATTAAAGCTAAGCCCAATTTAAGTGCTTGATATTCAGCGAAATTTTTTTCTTTGGCAATGTCGCAATCCAGCAAAAACCCCGGCCATTTTTCATACACGCAAATATTCAGTACAACCCTCAAGCATCTGTTTTTTTGAAGTTCAGCAACTAATTCCTGATACAAAATATTGCTATTTTCATACCATTCTTCTGACTTGATACCTCTATACTCTTTATCGCGATTCCCAAATGAGCATGCGCGAATCATGTGTTCGCCATATCTCAATCTAAATAATCTCAAGAAAAAATTCGCTGCAACGAACTCGTCCCTTGAAATCACATCTTTTCTTAAGCAGACCAAAATAGGTTGGGGTGCACTAGTTTTTCTAAGATGTTTTGCTTTCTTAAGGTTTCGCTTGCGTGCACGATACGCAGACGGGTATTGATACCTGGTTTTCATGACATTGCCTCCTCATCATTGACTAACACCGTGTAGAATCTAATGACCTTTATACTATATAAAAGTTAATTTGTTAATACCCCTTGAAGTATTTTTAATAGTTTACTGAGTTCTGCTAGTTGAAGTAGTGTTTGTAATTTTGCTAGAATCGTTCTTATCCTTAGATTTTTTATGAGAAGCTTTTTTCTCATTGACGGTTTTTTTATCAGAAGAATCCTGTGCAATGTTTTTTTCAATTACATTAATTTCGAATGCATCTTCTTCACCAGCAGCTTTGAATATTTTATTTAGAATCATTGTAGTTCTTTTAATTATCAAATCTTTTTGAGTTTTAGTAATTAAAATATCGAAGCCATTTTTCTCACCCAAAGATAAAGGCGTTTGCTCTTGATAGTCAGGAACAGTCTTAGCACCTTTTTCTATAAGAAGTTTTGTTAATTCTCTATTTGTTTGTTCAACTGCAATATGTAGGGCGGTTCTTCCAAGAAAGTTTTTGGCATTTAAGTCGGCGCCAAGTTCAATAAGTTTAGCAGCAAGAGCATTATGGCCAAAAGAAATTGCTCGCATTAATAATGTATTCGAAAGTTCGTCACAAGTATCAAGGTCAGCACCATAAGCGACTAGCTTTTCGATGATGTGCAATTGACCATTCCAGGCTGCTTGTTCAACGGGTGTAAGCTCGGTCATTTCTGGACCAAGGTCAGTGAACTGAACAATTCCTTGTTCAATATTCGCTCCAGACTCAACTAGAATATCCGTGAGCAAGTCATTACCATTTAAGGCTGCGTAATGCAGAGCGGTTTTTCCAGAGTTATCGACGGCATTTGGGCATGCTCCAGACTGCAGCAAATTGCGGACAGACTCAATGTCACCACCAGCTGCAGCTTGTAGCATATCCTGATTTAAAAGTTCGCCTTTGTGGATTGTCATCAATAAAACCTTTCAACCTTTAGTTAAATTGTAGGTGGGAATCGTTAAGAATAGGTTAAGATAAAATGATTTTTTTTAAATTTTTTTAATTTAATAGAAGTTGACTTTATTTATGGTGGGTATAGTCTGAAAATATAACCTTTTAAGAGGTAGCATGGTGAATTTAACTCCAATACGCCTTCGAGGGATAGGTGCGTCTCCAGCTTCGTTAGGTGATATATTTACTCCTGCACTTCAAGTTTTTAGTCCTGTTCTAGATATGCTTTCTCCTGTGGCATCGCCAGCTAGGACACCAATAATGGTTGATGAGCAAGATAATGATAACTTAATTATCGGTTTATCTTTGGTTGCATTGCTGACAGCATATCTCGGTACTTCTTTATATTTAGCCTATTTAGATTTTCATAAACTTTCAGAATGCATAAGCCCGACTTCTGAAGAAGTTAAGCCTGATAATAATCAGTGTTACCCTGAACAAATACTACTTGGTTCAGTTGATGTGCAACTTTTAGCTTAAGCTGATTCATTATAATATCACTTCTGAGTCTGCGTAATAGAGATGTCATACCACGCCCCAGTCATCATTCCGGGCTTGACCCGGCATCCATAACCACCTATCCGTATGTAAGGTCGCAGTGGATCCTGGTGTTCGCCAGGATGACATAGGCGAGGGAGACATCATGCCACGCCCCAGTTGTCATTCCGGGCTTGACCCGGCATCCAAAAACTTTACTAGGGGGGTATTAACCTATCCGATTTGATATGATATTGTAAAAAGATAGGATACAAGAATTACGTCTAAAACCCCGGCTCTACAGTTTGTCGTTGTGCCGCTACCCCATGTGTCGTCATTCCGGGCTTGACCGGGAACCCATAACCACCTTTCCCCACGGCAAATCATAAATGGATCCTGGCGTTCGCCAGGATGACATAGGGGGGGGTCGTCATGCCACGCCCCAGGTGCTCGTTATTCCCGGCTTGACCGGGTCATTTTTCATTTTCACAAGGAGGCAATCAAATGAAACAAATTTTTGACTGGTTTAAAAAATCGACCATAAAACAAAAACAGAATATTTTTTCGCAATCATATTTTTATGACATAAACGGAGCCAGTTGGAGCGACCGCGATTATTTACATTTCTCTGACGAAGGTTATAAGAAGAATGTCATCGCAAATCGTTGTATAAGTTTGATTGCTAAATCAGCTGCCAGCATTGACTGGTTGCTATATGATGATCACGCTAAGGATCGAATCATTAAAGCACATCCGCTGCTGAATTTGCTTCATAAGCCGAACCCTATATATGGTGGGGCAGAGTTCTTTGAGGCGATTTACAGCCATAAAATTATTTCTGGGAACGCTTATATTCTTGCGGTCCGCAATAGTTCTAAAGAGATAGTCGAGCTTCATTTTCTACGTCCAGACAGGGTTGCGATAAAGGCAGGTAAAAGCAACCTTCCTCGGGGTTATGTTTATGAAACCGAGGATCACAAGAAGTATTACCCAGTTGATCAAATAACTGGCGAGAGTGATATTCTGCATTTGCGCAGCTTCAATCCAACAGATGATTTATATGGAATGTCTTTGGTGGAGCCAGCCTCATACAGTATTGATTTGCACAATCAAGCATCAGCGTGGAATCAGTCATTACTACAAAATGGTGCAAAGCCATGCGGAGCGGTGACGGTCCGTGATGCTGAAGGCAAGCCGCATTTTTTAAGCGATGAGCAATATGCAAAATTGCGTAACGAGCTCGACAGCAACTTTTCAGGATTTCAACATGCTGGGAGGCCGCTGCTTCTAGAGGGTGGTTTGCATTGGCAGGAAATGAGTTTGTCTCCGAAGGATATGGACTTCACCGAGGCAAAAAATTCAGCAGCCAGAGATATTGCTCTAGCATTTGGAGTTCCTCCGCAGCTGCTTGGAATCAAAGGCGACAACACCTATAATAATATGCTGGAAGCTCGTCTTGGCTTCTGGGAGGATACAATCTTACCATTGGTTGATAAAACAATTGATGCGATTAATAATTGGATTACTACATCTTTTTCGCGCAATTTGAAGCTAAGTTATAACAAGAGTGAAATTAGTGCGCTTTCTTCAAAGCAAAATGAATTATGGGATAAAGTTAGCAAGGCTGATTTCTTAACTGACTCTGAAAAACGCACTTTACTTGGCATAGCAAATTAATCATTTTAATCATTGTTTGATTTTGCTGTTAGATGATAGTATCTAGGTGAGCTGTCTAACAAAATGAGTGATGATTATGAGTGGTGGTGGTGGTAAAGGTCCTTTAGATCCATTTTTAGTTTCAGGTGAACGAGGCGGCATGGCAGGAACCAGGTCTTTTTTATCTGGCTCGCCATCATTAAGTTCAGATTCAAACTCTCCGGGAGGCTCAGTAGTAGTTAAAGAAGAAACAAACCCAGATGGCAAGTTTGTTGTTAGCTTTACTGAATATACCGAAGAAGGAGGTGAGGGTGAAGCTCTTAGAATATCTCGAGCTGCCAGAAGTGAAGTTGAGCCTGATGATGAAGATGAATTTGGCCCAGCAAGTCCAGCAAGTCCAGTAACTCCGCTACCTCCAGCTGTTCCAGCAGAGTCACCAAGAGATCCAATGGATGAGGTCGAAGGCGAAGATCCTGGAGAAGAAGCAGATATTGAAGACGAAGATGGTTTTCATACTCCAACCGAGGCTCCACCAGAGCCAGAGTTGCATGAGGCGCATGCAGCCAGAGATTCTGAGATTCTTAAAGAAATGCGCGACTTTAAACTCGCAGAAGAAGCTGAATCTACTGAAAAAGTTAGTGAGGGTGGTTTAGATGGTTTTGCTGAAATTTTAGACGAGGTTACTCGCGATCATGCATTAAGAAGAAGAGCAGGCGACCCTCCGCCTCCAAGAGCTTGCAGAGAAGGAGTTGTTCCAAAAACCAAAGAGGAAGAAGACGGATCATCAGGATACGGTGGTGAAGGAGATGGCGAACCACCAGTTCTTTCAGCAAGTGGGAGAGGTCGTTCTCGTAGTGGGGCATTTGATGAAACAAATCCACCGCCAGAGTTTCCTACTATAGGAGTTGCTCCTGGTGCTAGTGAAAATCCATATGTGGATTTTGATTTTGTTAAACCAGAAACTACTCCGCCACTTCCAGGAGGTCTTAGTCCTAGCCCACCTTTGCTCTCGAGTAGTGAATTAAAAGGAAGTCCTTTAGCAAATTATATGGATCCGCCAGATGGTGTTGCGCCTTCTCCTCCTGATAGCCCATTCCCACCTCCGCCAGTTGGAGACCCGGCACCTGGCGGACATGTTGTAATTGATCATCCAGCTTTACTAGTACGAGCGGTTCCTTATGCTGGTCAAAGAGGTATCTCCCCTTCACCAGGAGGAATTCTTGGAGATCCCCCGTCACCAGATTCGCCAGTTGTTCCACCTGGAATGACAAAGCCTGAAACTCCGACACCTTCACCACCATCTCCAGATGGAGAAGAAGATGCGGAAGGCAAAATGTCGGGAGAGGGAGGAAAGCATGACGATAGTGATTTTTAGGGCTAAATCTGCTATATTAGTTGCTTAATTAAAAATTATTTTTATGAGTGGTGGCAGCAGCCCATTAAGAGATGTAGTAGATTTAGAGGTTCCAGATATGGATCTTTTGATTCAGAGATTAGGCATAAGCCAGACTCTTAGTTGGGTAAGAGAGCGAATCGAAGAATTAAGAAGTCAGGTTCTAACAAATGAAACTCGTACTGAGTTAGGTGAGCTATATATAGAGTTAGGCCGCTTGGAAACTAGATACAGAGAAATAGATCCAAGGCGTGATGCAAGATGCTTGCATCGTTCAGGCGATAGTGATGAAACTGAACCAGGCGCAGGCCGAGACATTATGGTAGAAAGTAAAGAAGGTGAAGAAGAAGGTGGGGTTTTTGTCACCGACAATCCAGCCTGGGGCATAGTGCCTGGCAATTTTTCTGAATTAGACTAACTATTTACGCTTGGTCTTAACTGAAATTTGATAAGATTGATCAAGCCATTTCGGCAGTTGCTCTTCGTCTTCTAAAATATCTAGCGGGATTTTCCAATAAGACATTTTGACTATTTTACCGTCTTTATCATAACCAAACGGCTCAGAGTCTAAATCTTCATATTGCTGTTGATTAGATTTATCTACTTTAAAATAAAGCTCGTCATCTGCAATCATTCCAACGATGACGCCATTCATGTAAATGCCGTAACCGCCAAACATAGCTTTGATTTTTATATCTCCATAAGGTGAGAGTAATTCTTCGATATATTCGCAATAAGCTGTTTTAGCCATAATTGATGCTTTACTTTTTCTTGTTTCATTATAGTTTTAAATTATTGAAAATGAAGAGAAATGTATGTCAGCAGGAGAATTTTATGACAGCTCAATGCGAGCTGATGGAATTACTCATGATCCATTAGAAATGGCTAATCTAATGCCTTATCCGTATGCGCTTTGTAGAGAAAAAGACATATTAGATATAGATACTTTAGACGATGTATTTGTTGAAGAGTTTGTAAGGTCAGCTCAAAGAATAAAAGGCGGTGAAGTTCCCTCCAGGAGTGGTGAGCTTTTTGATATCAGAATCAACATAGATAGGGAAATTGATAACATTATAGAATCAAATGAGAATTTACCTTATCTAGAGTTGATTGATAGAAATGAGCTAGCAGAGATTATTTTTGAAGTTGTTTGCAAGAATGAGAACGTAAATTTAAAAGAGTTCATTCTTGAATCTTTTGGATCATATTACAGTTCAAAAATTGAGGAGTTCCAATCAAAAGCAGAAAGTGAAGCTGGATCAGCAGGCCTAGATACTTTAGATATAGTAGCTTTAGCAGTAGCAGGCGTCTCATTCACGGTGGTCAGCGTAGGAATTGCTTATTACTACAAAAGTGAAATTAGCGGTGTAATCGAACATTTCTTTAGCGAAGAAGGCGGTTAAAATTTTTAACGCAATATATTAATTGTTTATAATGGAGAAAAAGATATGTCTTTTGGCGATTTTCGGCTTGGTTTTGTAACAGAGGGGTTAGACCGTGTCACAGCAATGGATGTTTTTGTTGAAAGAATTATAGCAGAAATCGCTGAAGAAAATAAGGCAATTAATAAGGTTATAGAAAGAATAAAAGAAAGAATTGAACTGATTATAGAGGAAAATAAAGAAATATTAGGCAATGACAGAGTAAGTATCGATGAATTACTGAATTATCTTGTTGCAGCTATTGATTTATATGAAGTTATGGACATAGCGGCAACACCCTTAGTTTATCATTTGTTTGGTGAAGTATATCCAGACATTTGGGAAGAAGTTCTTGAAAAAGAAAGAGCGCGAAGAGCAAAAGCGAAAACAGAAGAGGAAGAATATTTAAAAAGAATATTCGAAGAGGAGGAAGAAGAACGGAGGGCAGCAATAAAACAGCAAGAAGAGGGAAGAAGAGAAGAGGAAGAAAGGACGGCAAAGCTGCAAAAGGATGTAGATGATATTTGGGATGATATAAAAGCCACTGGCGATCACTTTCATTCTTCTTCGGGAGGAGGTGAAGAGGGGTATTAACCTATCTCTTTTGCTGTGTTATTGTAAAAACATAAGATACAAGAATTACGTCTAAAGCCCTGAGTAAGCTCGGGCTTTTTTATGTCTGGTTGTCATACCCGGCTTGACTGGGAATCCATTGCCACTATCTACATCCCCGGACGTCACCCTGAACCGCCCCCATACGTCACCCTGAACTTGATTCAGGGTCCATCTATCCTCACGATGAATGTAGTGGATCCTGGCATTCGCCAGGATGACGTAGAGGAGAGGAGGACGTCCGACCCGGAGTCCATTGCCAACTCTCCATACGATTAGCCGTTAAAATAATCAAAAACTAAAGATCCAAGTTTTAATGCTAAAAGCAAAATTCTTTGCTACTATTAAATATAGGATAGTTGATGTGAAATGTTTATGCCTCGAAAACGCAGAACTAAACAAGTACAAGTCTTGCCATCTATTGAAGAAGAAATGGTGACAGAAGGCTATTTAAAGACAGAAGAAGATCACAAAGTAGATTTAGGAGAAGGTGCATTTCCAACTGCTGCTGTTGCTAAAGAAAGAGCAGCGCACCCTTTTGCTAAAACCTATGAACTATCTTCAGTTCGCCCTTCTTCAGAGAGAAATAGGCAAAGCAAAAAACTTTATTTAGCTGTAGATCGAGGTGACAAGAGAGAGGTAGAGTTTTTGCTGATAAGTGGCGCAGAGGTTGATTTTTTATCTCCAGAACATGGCAGTACACCGCTTGCTACTGCTGCCAGGAATAGAGATTTAGCTATGGTGAAAACTTTGCTGACCTATGGTGCAAGTGTTAACCTACAAGATGCCGCAGGAAATACGCCTCTTGATTTTTCAATAGCTGCACGAGATTTTGATTCAGTAAGAAATGACCCTGAGCGTAAAAAAACCAATAGAGAAATTAGTAAGCTGCTTATATCGTATGGTGGTCGTATAAATTATGGGCAAAATAAGACTCCTAGAAATCTGCGTTACATTTCTGCTTTAAAAGAAAGTCTTGAAAGAAAAGATAGATCGAGAGTAAGTAGCACGTCATGGGAAGATCGTGAAAGCTCTCGCAAAGCAAAAAGAGAAGGCAAAGGTAAAGGCAGCGGTTGCTGCGTTATATCTTAACCAGTAATTCTTTTTAGGAGGTTTTTTATAGTTGATTTTCTAAGCTATTTTTATTAACTATATCTTCTTAACTCTCAAGAAGAATAGATGAAATATGTCAGCTAGCGATAGACCACCATTATATTTGCGTAGACCTGGATTTAATCCAGAAAATCTATTTAGCTTAGATACAAGTCTAAATGATGATCCGGATTGTGGAGGAATTGCTATGACAGTTAGATATGGCGATCCTGAAAGACAACGAGTATTTGAAGCAGATCAAGCTGCAAAAAGGAAAGCAGAGAATATAGCATCCCCTTCAAAGTTAGGTTTTCCAGATCCAATCGATGTATATGGAGCAGCAATAGTCACGGGAGAGAGTTTGCCTAGGGATGCAGAAGATCTCGGAGAGGGCTACGAAGCTTCAGAAGACTCTGGGTCAAGTAGTGCAAGTTTTTTTGATGACTCTAAGTCTGAAGTAGCGGGAGATAGTGATGACGGCTGGTCTTGGGGTGCAGGAGGTGCGGAAGATTCAAGATCAGCAGTAGAGGACCCCATCCCAGCAGCTGCTTATTTATCTGATTTCAAGGAAAATGATTTTCCTAATCCAAATGAAGTATTTGGAAAAGGTGCAAAAGGCACAAGCATGGATATTATTGAATAACTAGTAATTAACTTAGTTAACCTTTTCTTTACGTTTTAGATTTACCATTATCATTGAAGAATATGGTGATAATTATGTCTGGTGGTGCGTTAGAGGGGACATTATTGGCAAGAAGGTTTGGAGCGGAAGCTTCGTTAGAAGTTGAAACATCTTTAGTGAAAAGTTCGCTTAACCCTGAGCAGTACTCAGTCAGACCTGGTGACTCTAAAAAAAATTCTCAAAAATTTTCGGAGGCATTGGAGGAAGAACCTGAAGAAGAAATAGATGATGATGAATCTGAAGTAGAAAGGGATCTTCCTTCAACAGACAGGCGAGAAGCTTATTTTGAAGAGGGCTATGAGCTTGACGAAGGTGGAGCTGCAGAATTAACAGAAGATATCAGAATTACCCCACCCCTTGATGATCTGAGAGTAGATTCAGATATGCTGCGTCGAGCTGTAGAATTAATAGAAGAATCACGAGAGCATAGAGGAATGAGGGTGTCCACTGATGAAGCAGCAGTGCTTTCTGTCGATTGGAGTCCTCTCGAACCAGAAGGTGGACCTGCAGAAGTGCGCCCTTATGACGTTTTTGACGACATGCCTCCAGGGCCAATTACCCGTTTGATTAATCGAGTTGGAGTGTTTTTTCAGGAAGTCATTGAAATATTTGATGTTGGTGGCGTAGCATTAGGTGAGATTACTCCTTCAGATGAAACTGAATAAATTAACCTTTTATTTACTTTGTTGCTTTAGTCTTCTAGCTAAGAAGATATTGAAGGTGATGTATGTTGGGTAGAAGACTCAATTTTAATCCAAAAACATCTGTTTTTGGAGCTGCAATTCAAGCAAGTTTGCCGAAAGAATTTGTTTTTAACCCGGTTTTAATGATGATGTTTTCTTGGTTAACTCCGATAAACATTGAATTTTATTTACTGCCATATCAAAGCGATGAAGCTGCGGTAGAAGGCCGCCCAAGAAGTGATGCGCACGAAGAAATTTCTGGGGATGTAGCAGGCAACATACAAGGTGGTTGGGAATTAGTAGATAAATATTTTTGTTAATAAATTAAGAGGTTATATGTCTGGTGCAGAAAATCCATTTCTAGCTTTATGTAATAGTTTATCAGGACTCATGGAAGATCTTGGTGCTGAAATGCGAGGTCATGAACTTCGAACAGTAAAAGGAGGAGAGCCGTTTGGATCAGTCCCTCCTGAAGAAATGTACGACTTGCTAATTTCACAGGGTTATTCAGAAGATACTGCTATAGAGTTAGTTAAGGGTATCGAAGCAGCGAATGCAGTGCCGCCTAGTGCGGCAAAACCTCTACTTTCTGACAAAGAAGGAGAGGGCGAAGGGGCGGCTAAAATGGTCAGATTTGTTGAGCCAGAATCTCCACCTCCAGGAGGTTCGGAATGCGCTCCAGAAGTTAGAAAAAGAGCAATGACAGCATTCGATGAATCAGACCCTACTTATAAAGGTTGGGAAGTGATTGGCGATGGTGACTTTGCAGATGGCAGCGAGTAAACTTTAACAAAGGTGAAAAATGTTTGGTCCTGATGGTGGTTTAACAGCGTTAAAAATTCTAGAGATGTATGAAGAATCCATGTCTGCTGCCCTAGCTTCAGGCAATAGTAATGCAATCAGAAAATGTGGAGAAGTGTGTATAGCGTTATTAGCAAATGATGCTTATGAATCAGCTGAAATAATAGGAGCGGAATCTGCTTCTAAACATAAAAGTGCGGCTGAAGAAGGGGAATGAATCTTGAGTAGACATCGTTTGGTTTATTAAACTTAAACAAAGGTGAAAATATGTTTGGTTTAGCAGGGCGAGTGGCATCTTCTTGTGTAAATTTTGCTACGAGAGTGACAGTAAACATAATGTTATCTCAGAAGATTCGTGACAATATTGGTCAGAGTGAAGTTGTGTCATTACCGATTGAATCCATGCAATATTTTGATACGGAAGTTTGCTTGTTTGGCAGAGATGAATCTGTAGAGCGTGGGTAACAGAGTATTGAAATTTTTTCTTGGTTGATATAGTATCACCGCGAAAAGGTAGAAAGATGACAAAATTTTATGATGTAAATCGCTTGGGACGCGATTTAATGCCCGAATTTTTCGAAAAAATTAATGTTCAATACAAAATTCGTACTCTAGATAATGATCAAGAATTTGAGGAGTCGTTGAACGCTAAAGTCGTTGAAGAAGTTGAAGAGTTTTTTGCTGCTGAAACTGAAGATGAGTTTCTTGAGGAAATGGCTGATGTAGTTGAGGTGTTCAGAGCTCTTTTAAAGCTTAAAGGCATTACTTGGGAAGAGTTTGAGGAAATTCGTAAAGCCAAACTTGAAGACCGAGGTGGCTTTGAAAAACGTGTGTTTATTGATCAGCTTTCTGAAGAAGATAAGCGTGACAGTGGAGTTAAACTTTATCAAGACCAGATAGAGCGCGCTAATCAAAAATAATAGCATTAGCTTTTATCGACACTTATTTGAGGCATTAGTTTTTCTTTAGGCTCATCTTTTTTGGCTTCATCTTGTTCTGCGCGTTTCTTACGTTTCTTTTCTGTTGGCCGCTGGTATCTTTGGCGGTCGGAAACTACTTTACCATTTTTAACTTTTATTACAGTTCCATCTGCAAGCATGTAAAGACCTTTATCCAAAGGTTTTAGCTTATATTTACAAACATAATAAATCTTATCGCCTTCCATTTGGATCTCTGTTCCATCGGGCAAGAAGTTATGTTTGAACTCGGTTGGTGGTTGTTGGATTACATAATCATTTTCAACTATCTCAGCTGCAGAAGTCAAAGCGGCGAACCAGATTATTAAACCAAATTTAAAAAATTTCATAACAATTCAATACAAGGAGTATTAATGATAACACAACAAGGAAACAAGATCTATGGATATGCGAGCGTTTTTAATGTGGTAGATCAACAGGGTGATATAATTTTGCCAGGCGCTTTCATAGATTCAATCGAGCAGTTTGAAGGTGGTAAGAAAATCATCTTGCTCTGGCAGCATCAATATGACCAGCCAGTAGGGGTAGTCGATCAAATGATTGAGGATGCTTACGGTCTATATATTCAGGCTTCAATCACCCAATCAACTCAGTCTGGGAAGGAAGCTTTTGAGCTGATAAAGCACGAAGTCATCAATGGTTTTAGTATCGGGTACGAAGTAAATCAAGTTGAATATTCTGATTATAATACAACACGTTACATCAACAATATAAACCTAATTGAGATTAGTTTAGTCACATTTCCTGCGAACCAAGAAGCAGTGATAACTGGGTATTGACCACTACATATTGACAGCGTTATTTTTTGATATATTATTTCGTCAAATACAAAACAACTTATGAACATATTTAGACTGATTTTTGTGAGCAATTCTTGGCAGTGGTAATTACCATTAACCGTTAGATATTGTTTAATCAAAAATTAGTAAAAATATGCAAAACCAAATTAAATCCTTCATTTTTTATACAGCAATCAAATGGGGCTAGGCCCCAGATAGATTCTTATTATTCAAATAAATTTTCAAAACATAAATTTTAATAATTAATAAAAGGTATAAAAATGTCTGAAAAAAATACAGATACAGCAAGAGAAAGATTTGATCGAACTCTGGAAGAAGCTATAGAGTCATATCATGATGATTATGACCATAATAGTCTTATAAATAAAATTGCAAAAAAAACCTGCGAAGAAGGTTTGGAATTGAAAACGCAAGTGGTTCCGCTTATTTCATTTGAGTCAATTTTGACTGACAGTCAAGACATGATGATTAAAGTTAGACGCATGCCTTTCTATCATTACAGTGCGTTCACAATTTATTACAAGCCTATTGACGTGTTATGTGATGACATCTTGATGGGAAATGTTGATTTTGGACCAGTGCATGATTGTTCGGAGATATATGGTGGTGGAAACATTCTTGTTAAATCAACTTGTTAAATCAATCTTTAAAAACTAGCAGAAGCATGGGGTAAGCCTCATGCTTCTTTTTATTTGATTCTGTCATGCTGTAGCTTACAAGTCGTCATGCCGGACTTGACCCTGCATCCATAACGACCTATCCACACCCACCTACGTCACCCTGAACTTGATTCAGGGTCCATTTATCCTCACGATGAACGTAGTGGATCCTGGCATTCGCCAGGGTGCATAGTAGAGAAGGGTAATGACATAGAAGTGGAGTAAACCAACCAAACAAAATAAATTCATCTATCCTAAACTTACGAACTTAACTTTAATCTAATGAGGAGTGCATATGCAAATAAGTGAGTTAAACAACAAAGTAAACCAGATCTCAAAAACCTGGGAAGAGTTCAAGCAAGTCAACGATCGAAAGCTCGCTGAAATAGAAAAAAAAGGTTCGACTGATCCTCTCAATGAGGAGCAATTGAGAAAGATAAATGATTCTATTTCAGAACAAAAACAACGCCTAAACAAAATGGAGGCTTTGGTTTCCCGTCCTGGCGTGGGCGCAAAGACTAATATTGAAAATGATCGTCATCACAATGATTTTCTTCAATATGTTCGTAAAGGTGTAGATCTTGGTTTGAGCAAGTATGAAACCAAATCTCTATCTGTGGGTAGTAACCAAGATGGAGGTTATTTGGTCGCTGATACTATTTCAAAGCAGATCGTTAAAAGAGTTGCAGAACAGTCGGTGATGCGTTCTATTGCTTCAATCGAGACAATCTCAACAGATTCTTTAGATATCATTATTGATTCAGATAAATTTGCTTCAGGCTGGGTTACTGAAACTGCCAACAGGCCGGTGACATTGTCAGCTCAAGTGCAGAAGCAGAAAATCTACACTCATGAAATGTATGCGCAACCAAAAGCTACTCAAAAGTTAATCGATGATGCGTCAATTGATATTGGTAAATGGATTGTCGAGAAAGTTTCCGAAAGCTTTATAGCTACAGAGAATCAAAGCTTTCTTCATGGTGATGGTGAAAATAAACCAAAAGGAATCTTTGCTTATGAGGAAATCGATACCAACCATGTGAACAAAGGTGATAATTTAATGGATAAAATCATTGAATTTACTTACTCCCTAAATACTGCGTATGCAGCGAATGGTAAATTTTTGATGCATAGGAATATGATTCAGAAGTTACGCGGTCTAAGAAGTAAAGAAGCTGGAGGCCAATATTTATGGGCTCCATCAATTGCTGCTGGACGTCCGGATACGTTGCTTGGTGCGGAAATCATTGAGTGTAATGAAATGCCGCTTCCAGGAAGTGACAAAGCTTCAATCGTATTTGGTGATTTTTCTTCTGCTTATAAAATTGTTGATAGACATGACATCAGAGTTTTACGTGATCCATTTACTGAAAAGCCTTTTGTTAAGTTCTATGCAACTAAGCGCGTAGGAGGATCAGTGGTAAATCCAGCTGCTATAAAATTCTTATCAATAGCGTAATTTCTTTCAATACTGCCCTGCGAAAGTGGGGCAGTTAGTGTTTGAAAAGTCACAATTGAAATAGTTTGTTGAAATTCATTCATTTACAACTTGCGAGAAAAAATCGAAATAAGTTATGATTAAAGGATAATTAATTTATGAGAATGAATATGACTAAAGCAAAAGCAAAAAAATCACCTGCAAAAAAGAAAGCAGTTGCTAAGAAGCCTGCTGCAAAAAAAGTAGCTACTAAAGTTGCTGCTAAAAAAACTACTGTAAAAAAAGTTGTAGCTAAAAAACCTGCTGCTAAGAAGAAAGCAGTTGCTAAGAAAGTTGTAGCTAAGAAAACAGCTGCAAAAAGACCAGCTAGAAAAGCTCCTGTAAAAATACATACAGCGACCAATGATAATAAAAAACAAAATAAAGGTTTTGTTTGTAAAGTAATGGAATTTATTAAAGATCTTTTTTCATAAAAACTTTTTAAATTCTCATAAATTTAGTTAAACAAGAAGCCTGCGTAGCATTCCTATGCAGGCTTTTTGGCTTTATGAAAAAAAATTCAAATTTTTTTCTATTTTTCCTAGAAAATTAATCCTTTCTTAACCTTCTTGTACTTTAATGCAAATTTAAAGTAATGCATTGAGGCTAGGGTGTCAGGTAGTAAGAGAAGGGGGCGTTGGTCAGCAAGAGGTGCTGGAGCAGCGAGTAGAGGTAAAGGTGATAAAGGCGAGGAGGAAGATTTTCGTTATGATGAGTTAAGAGAGGCTAGCGCAACAAGACGTAGCGCAATAAGACGTGATTATGAGCTTAGCCATCTTGGCAGCTCTCCAGGTTTTCCACCAACTGATCCAAGATATTATGATCCTGAAGAAGGCGGCGGTGGACCTCCGTCTTTCAGGGATGATGGCGAGGGTAAAGAAGATGAGCCAACAAGTTTAGTTGGTGCATTTCCTACTGGTAGAGATGATTTGCCACGCCCAGGAGGTTCTGGTTTATATTCAGGGAGTGCTAGAGGCGTTTCTTCTCCGCCGCGTCCAGGAAGTTTCTTAAGGCGAGCATCGTCTCGTAGACTAGCTTTGCAAAGAACCTTTGGAGAGGTAGCGGAGAGTGCTTCTGATCCTCAGGAGAATGAAAGAAGAGCAGCTTTAAGAAAACTTGGTGGTCCAGGTAGAAGAAGGCCAATTGCTCCTCCATCAGGTAACCTTGATGGTCGAAGAACTGATGTATGGGCAGCACCTCACAGCACGTACATGCCTGGCATAGAAAACTCAGATGAAGAGAGACCTAGTCCTCCGCTTGACGGATTGACAACAAGAGAGCTTAAACAAGAATCGATGCGCTTGACTCGAGAGATGTCTATAAGTGCTGCTGGAGTATTTGGGGGTGATGCATCAGCAACTGAGCGTAGGTTAGCTGCAGTTAGCCACGAGCTTGCAGCAAGGGAACGTGCTACAGAGGGAGAGACAACTACTCCTAAAAATAAGACAATTAATTTAGCTACAATTGCTAGGGCAATTGCCGGCATAAGAGGAGGCGGCAGTCCAGATGAGAGTTTGGCGTCATCTGAAGTAGACTCAGTTGCGGATAGTATCGTAACTGAAGATTATGGCCCACCTAGAAGAAGGGTTGGCTATCACGATGCAGAAGATGTATTAGACGAGTTTAGTGATTATGAGGATGCCGTAGAAGTCGACCCGGATGCAATAGCAGCAGAAGCAGCAAGAGCTTCAGGGGCGATGACTCCAGGGGGCATACGCCGCGTTAAAAGTCTTATGGAGCAAGCTAGAGCAGAGGTGAATGAAGCAGCTATAGCAGCTCTCGCTTCCGAACATGGGGTTGAAGATACTCTAAACCCATGTGGTGAAATTTACATTCAGCAAGCTGTTGATGCAGTAAAAGAAAGAGTGGCAAAAGAAGAGTGTGATTATTTTCCAGATTATGATGGGTTAATTCTTTCGATGAATCCACTTACAATGGAAATAATTGTTACAATTAATGCGCAAAATTTTAATATTCTCAAAGCCTATGCTGAATTTAATCGTCATTTGCTAGAAAAAGAAATTCGTGTTCAAGGTAGAGGTTGCGTAGGTTGTGCAGGTGGCAGAACTGAACGAGTAGAACCAGGAATCTCCTTTGAAGAATTTTTATTAAATTATTATTTAGCTGATCTAGAGAAAGAGGGAAGTATTCCGTATGCAGCCTTACTTAGATTGTTTGCTAATAACCCAGAAAAAAGAGATGTTCCTCCTGAATTAGACGTTCCTAAGAGCTTTCCTTTACGTGATGAGATTTGTCGTCACATGACGGTTGTTCTTGAAGGCCCAATTGTTCCGGATTTTAAAGTTGACTTATCAAGAATTGAGGTGGGTAAATTACTCATTACAGGTGGTGATGTTCAAAATCTTAACTGTACAAAAGCGAAATTTGGCAGGCTGACAGTTGATGACGCCGTGCTTTCACAAGTTTCTTTGGACCATGTCCAGTTAGGCATTGGAGCAATTTATGGAAGAAAGTCAGGGACTGAGTTTAAAGAAGGCGTAAGTTTTAAAGGCCTCAAAACAGAAGTAGCTTTAGGACTCTTTGCAATTACTCAAGAAGGTGAAAGACTTGAATTTGGTGATGAGGCCGTTGTATGGTCAGCTGGCGTAACTAATGTAGATTCATTTGTAGGTAAAACAAGATCAAAAGGCAAAAAGCCTCATGAAACTGTAGAAGAGTATGTTTTACGTAAAAAAAGAACAAAAGGATTTGCTGCAACTTCTATTGTATCAAAGCTTATAAATGATGGAGAATCTGCCTTAGCAGGAGGTGTTGGCTATGAAGTAGACAAATTTGATCATTTAACAAGAGCAAGATATCTAGCAGACACAATTATCCGGGTTCCGCGTGATCCAGCAGACCCAATACAGGAAGCTAAGTCATCAGTTTTATGTATAGATGCAATAAGATCTTTAGGAGCAGAAGGTGAGAGAATCGCCCGGGATGTATCGAGAATGTCTAGTATTTCTGGTGATGAGGGGATGGGTTTAGGTGCGGGATTGGGAAGTCTCCGTGTAAGAAGAATAGCACCTTCGGCATCAAGTGTCCTTGCAGATTTTGCTACTGCTTATTCCCCTGAAAGAAGACGAAAAAGGGCTTTTACTTTTGATGAAGATGGTGCCTCGCTAACTAGTTCATCTGGCACACGCAAAGGCGTTGCTCCTATGGCAAGAGTAACATCGCGACCTAATATGAGTCACTCTGATAGCTTTACAGAGAGAATGTTTTCCCCCAGATCGGATAGGCCCAGACATAGTGTGCATGGTGCATCGAGTTTTAGGGGTGCGACTTTGCGAGCAGCATCCGAAGAGAGAGAAGGAGAGCGCTTAAGATCTGGCTCTAGCGCCTTTGGCTCTGGTGGGGGTATCATGATGGCCAGAGATTTAAGAACTCCGAAAAAAAGACTGAGGTATTTTTCTACAAAGTTGAGAAGTGAGGATGTAAGAGTTTTTCATCACGTAGAAGATGAAAGGGTTTTAGTTGTTTCTTTGACTAATACAAATTTACTTGCCTTGTATGCCGAGCTTAGAAATTTAGATCATTGTCCAGAGGAATTTAGAAAGATGGTTCTGCGTGATCCAGATATAAAGATTAGCGAACAAGACATAATTCTATCTCGAAAAAAATTCGCTGATTTTGTTAATTATGTGCTGACTACTAAAAAGGAATTTCAGGAAGAGGCGGGTGAGCTTGAGGAGCACGGTATTAAGTTTAATCAAGAAACTAAAAAAGTTGAAGTTGAGAAATATACCACAATTATTTCTTTATCAGAGCTTAATGGCCTTAGTTACGGAGATGAGTTAGGAATAGAAGAAGAGCTTGATCTTGGTGGTGCAAATCTTTCGCATTGTGACTTGCAAGGTCTGATTATTAATGGTGAAAAAGTAAAAACCGAAAATCTTAATTTAAATGGTGCGAATTTAGCAGGTGTAAAGCTCACTAATGTAGATTTATCCGATCTAATGGTTGATGAAAATACTATTAGATCAACAAAAATTGATGACGCAACAAGATCTAGAAGAAACATAACAGGGGTCTGGTTTGTTAAGCCTGTGACGGAGTTCCCACCAAACACAGGTAAGAGAGCGCGTAACAACAATATTCAAGATGTTCTTATAAGCATTAAGGGTGATAATATTGACGTTATAAATCTTCAAAGTAAGTCTGAGAGAAGACGAGAGGAAGTCTTGCATGGTGTTCATGCTGCATCTACAGCAGCTGGTTTAGCTGCTTCAACATTAAGCATGCCGTTCGTGAGTCCCTTGTCGGCTGGTTTAGCAGGCACGGTAGTTAGATATGGTACTGATTATTTTCTTTCAGCAGAGTTAAGAGACGAGGATGTTAGAGAAATTCCATCAGAATTAGGAGATCTAATATCACAATATGGTAGGGCAGAGCAAGCTTATATAAAAAAATGTTATCACTATATAGATCAGGCTATGAATTGGTTCTATAAAGGAACAACAAGAAAGTCTCCACGTGCAATGAATTGGCCAGAGATATTAGCTTTTGTTGAAAGTGAAATTAAGAAAGGTAACTTTAACCCACAATTGCCAATAGAAAAATCGCTTGAACAAGAAAGAACTGGGCAAAATATTATTGCTGGTTCTTTGGCTATGCTGGTTGGTGGCGCTGTAATGTTATCACGCGATTCGTCGTTAATGAAAACTACAACATCAGCTCTGTTAACTTATTTTGCTTCCAAAGGCGTGCTATCTTCCGCAAGTTATGCTTCACAACAAGCAAGAGGAACTTATGATACTCGTAATCCATTTGGGGACTTCTTAAGGTACACAGGAATTGTTTGGGGAGAGGTTTTTGCCTTTGATTTTGCTCGTGGTTTAGTCAGCGTTTTGATTGCTAATAATTTAATTACTGATCGAGCAGTTAGAGCAGCATTCTCGGCAGATGGAGCGGTAAGAGTTGCAGCAGCAGCTGATCGTGCATTCCAGAATGGTCGCGAGTTAAGGCGTCATCCTCGAGAGAATGAGCAAAAATTAATTTCAAGCATCAGCTACCTTGAAAAAAATAGAGTGAAAGCAATTGCCTTTTATACATTTATACTGGCTTTAGGTATTGGTGCTGGTATGCTAGGAGTAACTAGTTGGGCATTTGGATTCTTATTTTCACCACAAAATTTATTGGTTGCTTTTTCGGTTGCTGCTCCATTTGCTGGCGCATTCTCAATATGGCAATATAAAAACATTAATAAAATTGTAGCGCCAATAGTTTCTGCTGCGCAAGACTTAAAAAGCAGGATGAGCTTTACATTCAGCACAGAAAGCCGTGATCAATTTATGCAACGTATGGCTGGCGAATTGTACGCTAAGCAGAAAAGAATTTTGCTTAGAACAATGCGTGATAAGCTTCGAAGCATTGCAGAGCGAGCTAAGTTAGAAGGTGGTAGCTTTGAGATTCCGCCTGATTTTTTTGATACTTTGAAAGCATTCAAGAAAGTATTTCGCCCTCATGATTTAACACAAGAGGATAAGTTCAATATCCATAATATGATTTCACAAGTCATAGATGTTAAGGAAGTCAGAAGGGAGAAGAGGAATGCAAAACATTCAAAAATGGCTTCTAAATCTGCAGCGAAAGTAATGGAAGAAGCGCCTACTTTAGGAAGTCTTGCTTATAACACCTCTTTGTTCGTTGAAAGGCGTGGCGGTGAATTTGTTGATTGGGCTAGGCAAGGTTGGGATATTAGAAAGAATCAGGCATATGTCCAAGCTGAGGCTACTGCAAGAGCAAGGTTTCCTGAATTTATTAGTTCATGGATGTTTGGTGCAAATGCGGCAATACCTAATCGTCCACGAGTAAGAGTAGTTGCACCTGGTGATTCTTCTGAATCTGATTCGGATTCTGGATCTTCAAGTACAACATCGTCTAAGGATTCTCGTGAAGTATCTCCGTTTCCACATGGGGCAGTTCCCACCCCGGGAGCAGGCGCAGTATTTTACAGAGTTGCACATGATACAGATGGAGTTGCGCGCCCAATAGGTGGGGCTACTGATGCTTATGGTAGGCCTGTAGTCTCAGAACTTAGGACTGTTGCTGGCGTGTATAATAAAAAGGAAGAAATTACTAAAGATTTTGTAGAGGTAGAGGCACATGTTACACGTGAAGCTAGGTTGAGTCCTGGAGGAGGAGGCGATCTAGAAGCTTCTTTTGATGCTAGAGAAGAATTTGATAAGGATCACTGGAAGCTTGCGCTTGAGGTTGCAAGAGCTCATCGAAACGATGAAGACCACGATCAAGAAGACGAAGTTAACTCTGTGTACCTTAGAGATGCATTTGCTTATTTAGATAGAAATGAACAGCCTGAGGGAAGCACTGTAAGAGCAATTGCTGCACCACCAGCAGAAATAGATTCAGATTCAGACTTATCACCAGCTACATCTTCGTCAGTCTTCGGTGGCGGTAGTAGTTCAGGTGGTGATAGTAGTTCAGGTGGTGATAGTTCAGATGAAGAGCGCGAAGTTAGATCTGTTCCCTCTGGCTCGAAAGTAGATGCTTCAAGAAGAGATTCTTCAGGTGGTCAAACAGAAGCGATGCGTGCAGCTTTGGCTGCTAGTGACTCTGAGGAAAGAGAGCGACGTGTAAGGGGGGCAGGTGTTGGTGAAGAAGTGGCAGCTGATCCTGCAGGTGTTCCTTTGCCAATTGTTGATGTGTCACCACGCTCATCAAGGTCTGAGTCTGATGATAGTTCAGCTCGTTTCCGAGATAGAGAAGAGGAAAGAGCGCGTGAACGTGAAGAAAGTGAAAGAGGCTCTCCAGGCTCTGATTCTTCCGGCGATACAGTCGGAGGAACGGTTGGTGGAAATATTGGCTGCACTATATCATAAATAGTTTTAACGAAAAGGTTGACAAAAGTTAACTAATTTCTTATACATAAATTGTTGCTGTAGGTTTCATAGCTATCCTCATCATTTGCTATATTCACCACCCAGTAGAATCTACAGCAACATTTCTTTTTTTCCCAGTGCTGACAATAATTATAGCAAGTTCACTCATTAACTTTTGTGTAATAAAAAACTTTGTTAGCTTTTGTTGACAAAGCTATTAGGGTCTTATATAAAACTACCAAATATTAACAATTGTTAATATTTTATTGAAAGGTTTTTAGTTCACTAGCACAAAGGCGGAAACATATTTGTTTGAGCCAAATACATATACCAAGTAGAAATACTTGTTGTTGGGCCAAATAATTAGCAAGGAATCCCTCTAAGTTAATTATTCGACAAATCTTTGTAGTGAGCAAAACCGCTCATTGAAGATGTGAAAACATTTTCTTGGTGGTGCTGCATAACTCTCTCCTCAGCCACACGCATCTTGCAGCACCGCCTGAGCAGTTTTCTAAAAGTTTTTTATAAAATTAACTGAAAATTAATCTTTTTAGGTCAGAATTGATTATAGATTGAATAACTGATTACTAGTTTATGTCTGATTTACAAAATTCTTCTAAGCGAGACAGCGTATCAAAGCAGAATCTCAGCTCTGCGCAAAGAATACTTGTAATTGCTACAGACTTTGACAGTTCTAAAATTGAAAAGAAGCAATATTCAGAGTTGCTATACTCAGTTGCTGAATTTATTTCGCTTTCTAAAAGCGAGATATGTAATCAAAAGCAGCTAGTTGTTGCTCGCAATCTTAAAAAATTAATTCAAAATAATTTAACTTTTAACCCTAATAAATTCACAGAGTTTTTATCTGCGGCTGAAACCGTGGGATAAACAAGTTAGTACACGCTAAGGACAGCGGCTTTGCGGCCGCTGTCTTGCATTTATAGGCAATCCATGGAGGCGGAATGTTCAAAGAAACTGGTTTTAAAGAGCTTGTAAAAGCTCAGACAAAACAGCAGAAAGAAATAGATATCTTAAAAAGAAAAATTGATGAGTTGATGCGACGCAAATCCCGCGGCACAAAAACAAATCACATAAAGCCAGCAATGAGCTTATTATCTAATGTTACCGGTTTAGGTCGCAGCAATGCGCAGCTTTCCAAGCAATTGCTTAAATTGCTATTCTAATTTGTGACATGTTAAAAAATATTATATAAATTTATTGTATAAGCATATGGGGGGATTAAATGCATCTAGAGTTAGCAAAACAGTTCTTCGAGGATCTTGCTGATCCTATTATTTTGTGTTCAATAAAAGATGGTAAGTATCTTTATGCAAACAAGGCGTATTGCAAACTTTCCGGTTATGATAAATCTCAAATCCTTGAGAGGTCAGTTATCGATGATGATGTTAAAATCACAGCAGATAATTTTCCTGAAGCAAAAGACGTTGCCATCAAGCATGACCCTCTCATTAGGATCACAGCAATTATTTCTTCTGGCGGCCAAGAGATTCCAGTGGAGAAAAGTGTTAAATATATAAAGCACGAGGAAGATGAATTCTTCTTTGTAATTGTCCGAGATATTTCTAGTGTTAAAAAGTTAGAGTCGGATCTGTTGTGGATGCAAGAGGCGATTCAAACCGTATCAGTGGGTTCTAGCGCTGGTCTTTGGTATTGGGACATTCAAAATGAGAAGTACTTATTCTCACCTTCTTACAAAAAAATGCTTGGTTTTCCAGAGGATACTTCAGAAGAAGAAATTAATGATTATTGGCTGGAAAATATTGATGCTACAGATAAAGATGCGATCTTTAGTGACTTTAGAAAATCAGTTCAAAATAAATCTAAGTTTTCTGGAGAATATAAAATTTTAGCAAGAGATGGTCAGTATAAATGGTTCTATACTTCTGGTGAGGTGATATTTGATAGAAATGGTAAAGCTATCAAAATGGGTGGTTCTGCCATTGACATCACCGCTCTGAAGAAGCAGGCTAATGAAAATGAGGATTTGACGAATACTCTGAAGCTATTCAGATTCCTTGTTGAGTCTGCCCCTAATCCATTAGTGATTGTAGATGAAAAAGATTGCATCTTATATGCAAATAACTCAGCACACGAAAAGCTTCATTCTTTTGATAAAATAGAATTGCCTCTTGGGGATTCAATAGAGTTTTTAACATTTAAGTTTTCTAATATTAATTGGCAGTCTATTAAGAACAAAGTTCGGTCGGCACAAAGTGCTAGGTTTGAGTGTGACTTTAATGATAAGCAGCGAGGAGTATCTTTCGCTTTAGAGGTGACAGTTTATAAAGTCGTATATAAGCAGCGTAATTGCTATTGCCTTATTCTGAGTGATGTCAGTAAAAGGAAGCAATTTGAAGCAGAGATTCAACATAATAAAGATAGGTTTAGAATGGCTGCTATGGCCAGTATGGATGGCATTTGGGAGTGGCGTGTAGATCAAGAGTTAGAATATTGGTCGCCAAGATATTATCATCTGCTTGGATATAATGTTGGCGAAATAGAGCCAAGTTTTAAAAATTTTATCAACTCTGTGCATCCTGAAGATGTTCAAAAAGTGCGCAGTTCAATCAATGATCACTTAAAGAAAAAACGTCCATACAGAATAGAAGCAAGAATCAAAGTCAAAAATGGTGAATATCACTGGTTTATAAATCAAGGTTATGCTGAATGGGATCAGGAAAACAAACCAGTGCGCATTGTCGGTATTTTGCGCAGCATTCACAGCCGAAAAATAAGAGAGCAACAGGTCGAGGCCGCTAATAAGAAATTGGAGAATATGAATAGAGAGTTGGAAGAATTCGCCTACATTGCTTCACATGATCTAAAGCAGCCTTTGCAAAGTATTATGCATTACTCTTCATTTTTAATTGAAGATTGTGCAGAAAAGGCAAATGCAGATGAAATGAAAATGTTGCAGAGGATTCAAGAGCAATCTAAATATATGGAGGAGATGATAAAAGGCCTTTTAGCTTATGCAGAGACTTCAAATAAGAAGAAGTTTGCTATGGTTGATATTCAAAAGGTTATTAAAGATGTTAGTAATTCAATGGAGTGGATCTTTAAGAGAGATAATGTAGAGCTGAAGGTCGGCGATGATCTGCCAAAAATGAAGTGCAATGAAATAATGATGACGGAACTTATCAGGAATTTAATAAGTAATGGAATTAAATATAACAAGAGCAGCAAAAAGAAAATAGCAATTAGTTACAAGTCAGATTCTGAGAACCACTGTATTTCAGTCAAAGATAATGGAATTGGCATCGACCCAAAGCATTATAAAAAGGTGTTCATGCTGTTCCAACGTTTGCACAGAAGAGAAGAGTATAAAGGTGGCACTGGATTTGGCCTGACTTTAGTTAAAAAGATTGTCAAAATGCATAATGGTAGCATTGAGCTTAAATCATCTTTGGGCAAAGGAAGTGAATTTAAAATTTATATTCCGAAGAATTTTGAGATAGGTAAAATAGATCCTATTGACGAGGAGAGTGAAATTTGATAGGTTCCTTCGGTAACATTGAGGTTATTGATGGTGTCAACTTTAGAAGAACTCAATATAAAGTCGGAAGAATTTCTGGATAACGATAGCGGTAAAGTTACATCTATCTATGAAGTAGGAACAATTAAGCTTTGTTTCACCACTCACAAATAATCAATTCATTTTTATTACTTATTACTAAGTGGCATTAGATATTGTGCAATAGTTAATAAATATTAATATAATTTCTAAATTAAACTCATTAAATAAAAAACAGGGTGGGGGAGGAGAGTTTCTGTAAATATTTTAC
>JAVKEN010000013.1:0-16595 GCA_040221415.1 Rickettsiales bacterium | reverse complement strand
CATCCTCATAAGATAAATTATGGCCATTCATCATTATGACAAAAGAATATTTATTTTTTGCAAGATAGTTTTTTTATTAAAATGGCTGTTCCTAATAGCATTAAGAATATTGAGAATAATTTTTTTATATTTGTTCCAGAAATACTTTTTTGCAAATTTCTGCCAATAGACATTCCGATAATGCCCCCAAGTGAGAAAGGTAAGGCGACATTGAGATTGAATGAGTTTCCAAGTTGCACATGAGAAATTATGCTTAGTAATGATGTGATCGAAATAATAGCAATTGAATTTAATGTTGCTGACTTTATCGGTTGGTGTAAAAAAATAACAAGCCCTGGTACAATTATTACCCCACCGCTAAATCCTAAAAGACCACTTAAGAGCCCAGTTATGCTACCAATTATAAAATATTTTAGAAAAAGCTTTCTTCTTAAATTTTTTGCCAGGTCTTGAACATGGGGCTTTACGATATCTTTCCTATTAGCGTTATTCCACATGATAAAGCTTACAAAAATTGTTAAAAGTGAATACAGAATTTCTAGAGTTGTGGAATCATACAATAAGCTTAGTTTTGCACCTAAAGGAGCAAATATAAGACATGGCAATAAAATTCTAATTATAAGACCTAAATCAAGATTTTTTTTGTAGAAGCTACATAATGTATTAGATAAAGCCGAGACTCCGGTATTAAAAATTGCTACTACGATAGCCTGATGTATTGGCATATTTAAAAGGTACACTAGGATAACAACTGCTATTATTCCGCTGCCAGCTCCGATTATTCCTAAGATTGATCCAGAAATTATTCCACTGAGAATGTAAAGTGCTGTATCTAGAATCATGAAGTTTTAGACTTTTTCTTTAATGAAGATACTTTATAAACAAAATATAGAAAACCCAAAACTGCAATATATAAAATACTTATGCCGTTAGTACTTCTTGAGGAGATATTATAATAATTATGTGTTTCCTTTCTTATTTCTAATAGAAGGACTAATTTTATTATAAACAAGGCTGGATATGCAATATATAAAGCAAGATTAAAAATACACAGAAACCACAACGCATATGATGCATAGATTAAGATTACAGGTATATCTTCACGTTTATTTGTATAGTTGAAAAAAAGAGTTTTCTTATGAATCCAGTACACACTGTATAAGCCAAATGTGCATATGTTTAACAAAACAGCTACGAAAATGTTATATGTGACGTTGTTTAACATGATGTTTTTTTGCAACTCTTGTAAAGGTATAATATTTGCCCAAAAATTTCTATGTAATAAAATTTTTAGGCGTAAAGATTTTCATTCCATAATGGGTGTTCTTAAAACCAATATTTTCATAAAAATGAATTGCCTTACTTCTTTTTTTGTTAGTTGTCAGTTGAATGATATTACAGTTTTTTTGTCTAGCTGTTAACATTGCATGTTCAACTATTTTCTTCCCAATTCCTTTATTTCTGTGTGCATGTGAAACCCTCACCATTTCAATTTGGGCGCGGGTGGATCCTTTATGTGTTAGACAAGCGATGATTGTTAGTTGTAAGGCAGAAACAACTTCATCTTCTATACACCCTAAGATTATCAAATTATTTTCCTGAGCTAGAATGTCTTCAAATGCCTTTTCGTAAGTATTTATATTTTTTGACTCTCTTTCTGATGCGATTTTATCATCATTAAGCAAATTGATAATTTTTGGTAAGTCTTTTCTATTAGCTGTTCTGAAATTAAGCATTTTAGTTGCGGTGTAATGTGGCGCACCCGAAAGGATTCGAACCCTTAACCTCTTGATCCGTAGTCAAGTGCTCTATCCAGTTGAGCTACGGGTGCATGTGAGAGTAATTAATAAATGATCAACCAAATTAATACAAGTTTTAATTGCTTGTTTTATATTTTGGGGTTTTCTGGCTTTGACTTTTTAGCTGCCCACAAGCTGCTAAAATGTCTTGCCCCCTTGGTGTTCTAATGGTTGTTGGTTGATTATGGTCGTGAAGAAATTTAGCAAATTTATGAATTTTATTATTTGAAGAGCATTGATAAATAGTTCCAGGCCAAGGATTAAAAGGAATTAGATTTACTATACATTCAATATTTTTTGTAATCTCGACAAGCCTTTTTGCATCTTCCAAGAAGTCGTTGATATTTTCTAACATTACATATTCAAAAGTAATTCTTTTTGATTTGCTCAATTCTTGATACTGCATAACAGCTGGAATTAATGCTTCTAGAGGGTATTTCTTATTCAAAGGAACAATTCTATTTCTAACTTCATTTGTTGTGGCATGTAATGATAACGCAAGATTTACTCGTAAATTTTTTGCGCAATCAATAATCTTTGGAACCACACCAGATGTTGACAATGTGATCCTTTTTCTTGAGATCGCAATGCCATCATCATCCATGATTGTATGCAGTGCCTTGAAAACATTATCAGAGTTATAAAGAGGCTCTCCCATGCCCATTAGAACCACATTAGATATAAGCCTTTTTTCTTGTGTTGATGGCCATTCATCAAGATAGTCTCGTGCAATCATAATTTGCTGCACGATTTCTCCGGACGTTAAATTTCTTACAAGTCTTTGTGTTCCTGTATGACAGAAAGTGCAATTTAGAGTGCAGCCAATCTGAGAAGAGATACAAAGTGTGCCTCGGTCTTTTTCCGGTATGTACACCATTTCCGCTTCATTGCCATCAAAAAATTTTAATAGCCATTTTTGTGTCCCGTCATTTGAGATGAGGTGTGCGGTTACTTCCGGTTTTGCAACGAAAAAATGTTCTTTTAGTAGTTGCCTAAGGTTTTTTGATAAGTTATCCATACTATCAAAATCAGACACACCTTTATTGAAGACCCAAGACCAAATTTGATCAGACCTATATGTCTGTTGTTTTAAAGATATTATATGATTTGTAAGTTCGTCCTTAGACAGATTAGTGATGTCTAGCAAAGCCATTTTAGCCCTGGCGAGCTTTCATACGAGGATTCTTCTTATTTATAACGTAAATTTTTCCTTTACGTTTTACGACTCTACAGTCTTTATCTCTTTTTTTTGCAGATTTTAGTGATGATAAAACTTTCATCTTTACTTCCATTAATAAGAACAGGCCACATATCTAACACAATTACCAAGGCTATGTCAAGAATCTATTGCGAGAAAATTAAAAAAATGAAAAGATGCAATAGCAATTACATGAGAAGCATAGTGAACAAAAAAATTAGTTTCTTGTCCATTTTAGAAGGTGTTGTGAAGTTTAACATCATACTGTTTTGCTTTGGCGTTGTATTCTCATTAGTGAAATTTCCTTCCGTAGAAAGGTTTTTATTTCTTTTTGAAGAACAATTCTTTTTAATTATATCATCAATTTTATTAGGTAAAATATATCAGTCCGCCTTTGGTTATAAGTTTAGCGCTGCAAGTATCAAGATGCAGTCTATATTCTTTGGTTATGTGGTCTATTCTTTGTTTCGTTTATTGAGTGGTGTATTCAGTAGTCAAGAAAGCCTGCTATCTATAAGTACATTAATTAGTTTTATAGTAGGGTTCATTTACTGGTACTGCATAATATTTTTGTCAAAAAATACTTTCATGAAGCGGATAATCGATTTTTTACATGGAACAGTAGAATATAAAAGCTTCTTCCAACTGTTTTGGATGTTTAATGTTGCATTTTTTGTGCTTATTATTGTGATGATTTCCGTTGGAATGTTAGCTGGGAGATCATTATTCAGTTCAATATTTGTGATTCTATATTTCGAAGTGGCATTTATTGTATTCAATATATTCTCAGCAAAATTTTTTGATTACCTATGGAGTAATAATACATTCGACCAAAAGAAAGTTTCTGTGATGGGGCTATATTTTGCTTCGATTGTATATGTTTTGAAAATAAATATTATTGACGAAAATATTTTTGGAATTCTTCAGGCAAATAATGATAAGGCGATTTTGGCTGTTGCTGCTCTTATTTCTTTCTGGACTTTTTTTGTGTTATTGTTCCGCGTTGGAACGGGCGTAGGTACTAAATAACACAAAGAGGCTAAATGCCTGTAGAGCCAAAACCTTTTTCTCCTCGTGTTGTTGAATCTAGGTTATCTACAACACTAAATTCTCCACGGGTGACAGGAGCAAAAACAATTTGTGCAATTCTCATGCCTCTTTCAATTTTGAATTCAACATCTGATAAGTTAGCAAGGATTACCATTATTTCTCCTCTGTAATCTGAGTCAATGGTGCCTGGGGTGTTGAGTACCGTCATCCCATGCTTGATTGCAAGCCCAGATCTTGGGCGCACCTGTGCTTCATATCCTACTGGAAGTGCTATTGATAGTCCTGTAGGAATTAATTTCCTTTCACCGGGAGACAAAATTATTGACTCATCAATGCTTGCCATTAAATCCATTCCCGCACTACCTAAAGTTTCATACTTTGGCATCGGCAGATCTCTTGACTGGCTGGAAATTTTTAATTTAATGGATATTTTATTTGTCATTTTATAGTTTTTTTTGTTAATGATATCAAAAGCATATGAATGATCAATTTAAATATGTATATTAGTTATAAACAATACAAATCATTGCGACTAACTCGATAAGATGAATAATCAAAAAAATAATCTCTTAGGTATTATGCTAATGCTAGTAGACACACTAGCTATTTCTTCCCTTTATGCAACTACGAAATTTGTTACTCAAGACATTAAATCTAATTATGTAGTTTTTTTTTATAAATTTACTCTCTTGATTCTAACTTTGCCATGGATATTACAAAATGGTGGAATCAAGAATATAAGAACCCCATATTTTAAAGTCCATTTGTTAAGAGGGTTTTTTAGTGTGGGAGGATCGTTATGTTTTATGTACGGGCTGCAAACTGTTAATTTGCTTGATGCTACGGTTTTACAAAATATCGAGCAAATAATTCTGGTTGCAGTTGGAATTCTGTTTTTTCATGAAAAGGCTAATAAAACAAAAGGAGCAGCAATAATCATAAGTTTGATAGGAGTTTTGATTATAATTAAGCCAGAAATAATATTCTCTTCTAATCAAAACTTATTTCAAGGTAAAGTTGATAGGGGGTACATTTTTATTTTTGTTGCCGCTATGTTCTGGGTTGGTAATAATATAGTTATTAAAAAATTAGGAAAAAAAAGCACTAACAAAGCACAACTTTTTTACTTAATGTTTTTTTCCTCGCTATTTGCTTTTCCTGTAGCTTTTCTAAAATGGCAAAGTCACTCTGTCTTCGGTATCGATTTTTATTTGCCAGCAGATACAATCTCTTTTGATGGCACTAATATAAAGCCGTCTCATCTTAAGTTAATACTGCTTATGTCGTTGTTTTATCTAGTACACAGTGTAGCGTTGTTCAATTCATTAAAGTTTGGAGAGTTCTCAGTTGTAATGCCATTTGTATATTTTAAATTAATTTGGTCAGGTGTATTGGGATATATCATCTTTGCCAATATGCCTAATGTGAAGTCGATTATAGGATACTCTTTAGTTGCATTGGCAGGCATCCTTCTTATGCGCAAAGAAATGAGGAGAAGAAAAAAAATTGTTGAAGAGGCAGTCTAAAATTCTAAAAATTGTTTAAGAATTGAATCCAGGAGAGCATAAATGGTTTTATCCTTTATCTTGCAATTGCTATCAAACTGGCCATAAGCATTCGATAAGTTTAAGGTTCTTGGCAATACATTCACTCCCAAGCCTTGAAAGATATGTAGAGCGTGTAGATGGGACCTGCTACCACCCTGAATTGATGGAGATGCAGTTGTTATAAGCATTTTTTTATTTTGCCATGGAGATGGACGTAACCTTGATACCCAATCTATTAGGTTCTTAAAAACCCCAGGTAAAGATGAGTTATACTCTGGTATAGAAAAGATTACTTTTTCAACTTTTTCTAGTTCAGCACCAAATTTTTTTACTATATCCGGTATGCCCTGATTTTCTTCAATGTCACCAGAATAACCAATAGAGAGGAAATTCTCTAAATCTAGTTTTACTAAATTGCAATTTCTTGTACTTAGTATCTTTTCAGATTCGTTAATCAATTTTTTATTTACCGACCCCTTGCGAGAAGAAGCTGCCATTAATAGAATTTTCATATTCTTTTACAATTTAGTTGAGTTTAATTATATTGGTATCAAATTTATTTACAATGGTGTGATGCGGTATATATTTCTGTTAACGGTTTTCCTGATTTGGTCTAACTCTTCGTTCTCTGATGACAAGTTAATAAAGGTTGATTTTGATAAATCAATGGGTGTTGAGAACTATCCTCAATACAAGCTCATGATGCGGCATCAGGATGGTAAAAAAATCTTGGATTTTTACCGCGACCTATTTAATAAGAACTTTTACTCATCACAAAATAATCAGTCACAAATTCCTAAAATAATTCATCAAATATGGATTGGTCCTAGGCCAGTGCCAGAAATTTATAAAAAATATGCTGAAGGGTGTAAAAAATTACATCCAGACTGGGAGTATAAACTCTGGACTCAGGAAGAATTAAACGCAGAAAACTTCCCAACCAAGTATATGAAGTTATTCGAAGATATGCAGTATAGATACAGTGGCAAGAAAGATATAATAGAGTTTTTTCTTTTGTACAAATATGGTGGGGTTGTAATGGACATGGATTTTGAATGCATAAAACCATTTGACAGTATAACTGAGAATCACGATTTTTTTGCTAGTTTAGAGCCGGGTGTTTATTGGAGCGATATTCCAGTGATGACTAATGCGATTATTGGAAGTATTCCTGATAATGTGCTGTTTTTAGAAACCTTGGACAAGGCGATTAGAATGCATGATGCTGACTATACTAAGTACAACACAGGTATAAGATTTTTTATCAGAAAAATGAAATCTGTATTCACTCACGAAAGGGGAATTAAAGTTTCTGATAGTAGAAGGATATTTTTATTAAACTTTGCTGAGAATTTCAGAAAGAATAATTCATTTTATACTAATCCTATTATTTTTCCGGCCACCTATTTTAATCCAGTTTTTCCTTTTCAAAATAAGAAGTATTCTGTGGTCGATAAAATCAAAGTCTGGTTGGGATTGGAGAATGGAGATAATTATTTCATCAAAGTTAGACCAGAAACTATAGCCATACAAGATTTCTATGACTAATTTTGCAATCTAATGTAGTTTTCTCTTAGATTAAACAACAAAAAACACAAAAAAGTAGTTGCAAGATGTGCTGATTTTCTCTAAAAAGCTTAACCAAAAGTTAACAACATATATAAGTCTGATCATGAATAGCGTTACCAGTAAGTTTTATAATTTATTTCCTGTCAATAGGAATGAATACAAATTGTTTTTTGCAATCTCTTTGAATTTTATTTTGACTCTTTATGTCTACAGTATTCTTAGAAATACTAAAGATGTTTTAGTTATTTCGTTTGTCGGTGCTGAGCTGATTAGTTCTTTAAAATTATGGGCAGTGCTTCCTGCTGCTATTCTTATGATGATTGCGTATACTAAGCTAGCTGACTATTTTACTAGGTTGCAGCTATATTATATGTTGATTGTATTTTTTACAGGCTTCTTCGTTATTTTTATGCTGTTTTTAGCTCCTAATTTAGCAATTATACAACCTGATCTTTCAGAGGCGAAGAAAAATTTACCAGTTTTAAGGTATATCTTTATGATTGCAGAGAATTGGGCTTTTTCTAGCTTCTACATAATGTCAGAGCTTTGGGGGAGTGTAATGCTATCTCTTATGTTCTGGCAACTTTCAAACCAGATAGTTTCAATTGATCAGGCTAAAAGATTCTATCCATTTTTTGGTTTCTTTGGGCAAATTGGCCTGATTATTGCAGGAATAATAATGGTTCAGTTTACTGAAATGAAACTTGGCTGGACTTTGGTTCTGGATAGTGTAGTTATCTCCGTAGTTATTGCTGCAGCGATTATGATTGCAAACCTTTGGCTTATTAGTAATAAACTGTCTTCCAAGGATGCTATAAATGGAACAAGCGCTAAAAAGAAGAAGAATAAGCCTGGGCTTATGGAAAGCTTTAAATATATTTTGGCATCAAGATATATTGGATTAATAGCTTCTTTGATCATTTGTTATGGGATATCGATTAACTTAGTCGAGGGTGTGTGGAAGAAGAAATTAGGAAGTTACTTCTCAGATCCTCAAGACTTGGGTGGATTCATGGGGCAAGTGCAAATATATACAGGTATTGCAACAACCATTATCATGTTTATAGGTTCTTATATACTGAGAAAATTTAGTTGGAGATTTGCAGCTTTCGCGACACCAATTATGATTCTCTTAACAGGAGTTTTGTTCTTCTCATTTGTAATCTTTGATAAGTTCTTTGAGAATCAATTTGCTTTTATACTTGCCTCAGCAGCATTTTTTGCTGTGATGTTTGGAGCGGTACAAAATATTTTGAGCAAGGCTACAAAATATTCATTGTTTGATGCAACTAAAGAGATGTCTTACATACCTTTAGATGAGGAACTAAAGAGTAAAGGTAAGGCTGCCGCTGATGTGATGGGTGGAAGGTTTGGTAAGTCTGGAGGTGCATTTATACAGTGGTCTTTATTGTCATTAGTATCAGGAGCCACTTTGATTTCTCTGGCTCCGGCTCTATTTGGGGTATTTGTTATAATCATGATTTGGTGGTTAATATCCGTTGCCAAACTATCTGTGGAGTTTGAAAAGAAAAGAAAAGAAGAAGGTGAATAATTTTTTATGAGAAAATCATTATATTTATTACTCTTAGCCTTATTATTTTCTTCCAGCGCGTACGCATCTAAAGAGGAGTCCTTCACATTTCATCCTATATCAACGATAAGGCTAGACTATTTAAACATTAACAATAATAAGACTACTGCTAAAGACAGATTCTTCTTTCGAGATGCTGTAATAGGTGGAAAGGGAAAGATATTTTATGATTTGAAGTATAAAATTGAAGCGAATTTTTCATCTAGCGTTCACGATAGGATTCAACAAGGATATGTAGAATATGCAAAGCTTGATCCTTATATTCTAAAAGTAGGGAGATTCTTCCCCTCATTCTTTTTAGATTATGATAGATCATTTAATGAGTGGCCTGTTGCGGGAGCGTTAGTTGTCCAGTTGAAGGATGGTATCCAGTTTAGGACTTATGGCGATAGATGGACCTTTAGTTCAAGTTACGGCAACAGCGGATCTATTAGTAAAACGCAGAGCCAAAATAAAAGAGATGCTTTTTATTTAAAAGGTACTTACGTTCCTTATTACAACAAAGATTTAAATGAGTATTTTCATATAGGTCTCTCTAATTCTTATTTGAAACCCAAAGATTATTTGCAGTATAAGGCTAAACCGGAAGTAAGGTCTAATTTTAACTTACTTAAAACCAGCAAAATTTATAATGTGAATTATGGTAATATCACCAATATCTCATTAGCATATAATTACAAGTCATTTTCAACTCAGATGGAATATTTGATGTCTAGATTGAATAGGGATAGCAGTGATCCTAACCTGTTATATCATGGAGGGTATATACAATTTGCTTATTTTATGACCGGTGAAACTAAGGGTTATAATTTTAAGAAGGGGAAAATGGAAGCAATTACACCTAATGATCCTGTGTTTGAATTTGGCAAAGAAAACAAAAAAATTGGAAAAGGCGCTTGGGAAATTGCAACAAAATACTCAACTATAAATTTAAATAGTAAAATAAAGTCTGGAAAAGTTGATATATATGGAGTTGGTGTTAATTGGTATCTCAATGATACCTTAAAGTTATCGAATGATTTCTTAATTGCTAAAACTGATAATAATGCTCTCGTTCCGAATTCTACATCAAAAGTTGCACTTTTTAGGTTGCAATTTGATTTATAATTTTAGTTTACTTCTAAAATAGTTTTCGGATAGAAGCTTCCCTGCATTTCGGATTTTGAGTTCCACAGAGATTTAACTTTTTGTGAGGCTGGATAAATAGATTTGCTACCGTATTTATGGTTTATTTTATCAATAATGTCGGTTATTTTCCCTGTGTTTAAATTCCTAGTTGTCGATCTAACTAAGCTATTTAACATGTTGTTTCTTTTTAATTCGTGCAGAATAATTCCAAGTTTAGAATAAGAGATATTATTTTTATATATCTCTTTGAGACACATTAGTGCAATTTGCACTATATCTCGTGAATTGTTTGACGCACGGTCAAATTCATATGTTATGTTATTATAAAATTTCTCACCTTGTATTATGTCAGTGCTTTTAATAAAAATAGATATTTTCCCACATAGATATTTTTTTTGTGCCAACTTTTCACAGGCTCTTAATGCATAGGTTGTTAGAGCCTCTTGCATTTCAGAGAAATTATTAATTTTGGTGGAGAAGGTTCTTGATGATAGAATAGACCTTTTTGGGGTGTGTTCTTCGATTGGAATACAGGAGAACCCTCTAAGTTCATAGACTGTTTTTTGAGAAGTGAGATTAAACATTTTGCACATTTGCTTGGAGGGTATGTTTCTGAGGTCTAAACTGCTAGAGATTCTAGTTTTATACAGCCTGTTCGCTGTCTCTTTTCCGATGCCCCAAACTTCCTTAACTGGGCAATTACTTAGAATAGCACTTTCATTTCTTTTATTTATTATGCATATATTTCCTTTTAAATGACTCTTAGCATAGTTATTGGCTATTTTTGCAAGCGTTTTTGTTTTTCCTACCCCCATTGATATAGGAATTCCGACATTCCGGCGAATAATTTTTTTGGCCTTATAACATAATGATTTTAGGTCGAAATTTGTAAAATGATGCAAGTCAACAAAAGCTTCATCTATCGAATATTCTTCTACCTCATGAAATATCTTTTCTAAATTTACCATTACTCTAGCAGACATATCGCCATAAAGCCTGTAGTTGGATGATAAAACAAAAACACTGTGTTTTTTTACTAAATCTCTGATTTTAAAAAAAGGCTCACCCATTTTTATCCCCAAATATTTTGCCTCATCGCTCCTAGATATTACACACCTATCATTCTTAGACAGTATTACTATAGGTTGGCTCTCTAGCTTGGGATTAAAAACTCTTTCACACTCTGTATAAAAATTATTGCAGTCTACTAATGCAAACATATTATACCTTATGTATTACATTTGTGACGACTCCCCAGATCACTAAATCATTTTCATTCTTGATAATAATTGGGTCAAACATCCTGTTTTCAGGCAATAAAATAATTTGTCCATCTTTTCTGTGTAGTCTTTTTACAGTGAGCTCTCCATCTATTACTGCAACTACTACTTTTCCATGGTTTGGCTCTATACTGCGATCTACTATTAATGTGTCGTCTGGGTATATACCAGCCTCTATCATTGACTCTCCGGTGACCTTCACCGCAAAAGTAGAAGATGGATGTTGAACTAGAAATTCATTGAAATCTATACGAGACTCGATGTGGTCATCTGCTGGTGATGGAAAGCCTGCTTGTATCTTGTTGCTATATAAAGGCACGGCATACCCTTTGTTCAAGGCGTATTTTTTTACTTTATCTATCATACTGATTGGTATGCGTATAGGCTTTGTGCTTTCAGAGTATATGTTGGACCCTTTTCTTCTTCCAGAATTAGCCCTTTTCCCCCCATGTTTATTGAAATTCATAAGATAACCTTAAAAATATATACAACTACTATTAGTGTACGTTTTTCAAGATAAAGTCAAGAGAATGTTTTTAATCGCTATATGATACAAATTCAGATTCTGATTCGAATTTCTCTGTATCCATTGAATCATTTACGAAGAACGAGATAACAAATGATAAAAGTGCAGCTATTGGCAGTATTGATAAAGCAACAGAGTATTCATATTTTGAATAATTAATATATTCAACATTTACAGGGCCCGAATAAAATTTATCTAATAAATATCCAACTATTGGGTTGAAGATAACCCCGGCACCCATTACAGCCATATTTAAAAATGCCGTTGCAAGCCCAGATATTCTTTTGGGCATTATTTCACATGCGAGTGCAAATGTCAGAGCTTTGGCAGCATACAGTACGCCAGCAAAAAACATGGCTATATATATCTTTGTTTTGCTATCAAATACCTCTGTATAAAGTAGCATCGAGTATAAAATAATTGCCAATGTTGAGGACACAATCATCACTTTTTTTCTGCTACCTATTAATTCCGAAATCGTAGCTACTACTGGCCCACCTATGCCAGCACCCAAAAACATAACTGTGATAGCAATTAAAGATGTTTTATGAGACATGCCATATGAGTTTTCTACAAATTTACTTCCCCACACCTCCCCTAAAAGAGAGATAGGTGTATACATCAGCATTCCATAAAGAGCTAAAAGTATCATTTGTGGAGTAAGTAAAATATTTTTGATATCCGTAAAAGGGTGTACGGTTTCAGATTGAATGCTTTTTTGCTTCATATCGACAAGCACTGAAGATAGCGCAAAATATATAAGTGCTGATATCCCTAAGCCAATGATTGACAGGATGGTCATTACGTTTCTCCATCCGTATTTTGTAGATATGAATTCGAGAGGTTGTCCACCTAGTCCTGCACCAAAAGTTCCAAAAAGAATTGTAATGCCGATAGCAATACCAATTTTTCGCGTTGGTAACACCAAAGAGGCAACTTTGACGGTTCCTATGAATCCACATGCCGATCCCATGCCGGCCATAAACCTTGCGATAGACGCATAAATTGGGTCATTTACATTTGCAATAATTAAACAAGAAGAGCCGCATAATATAGGTGATATTGGTAGTAGGAATTTTATATTAATTCTGTCTAATGTTACTCCCAAAGGCAATTGCAGTCCTGAATATGCCCAATTATAAAATGCTACAATTATTCCGAAACCAAGTGCATCAACTCCAAATGACGACATGAACTCTTGATTCAAAGTGTTCGGAGAAACTCTGATAAGAAATTGGTAGCAATAAAAAATTGCACATACCAAAACAATTAGCCATGAGTTTATATATTTCTTTGTAAAAGTTTTCCGAGTCACTTGTTAACCAAATGGATAGACCTAGGTTTGTACAATACTTAGCCAAAATTGTAAAGAAACTCGTATAGAGGAAATATTTGTTTTCAATCTTATATATGCTGATAGAATTAGTTTTGAGGGATTAAATTATGATAAAAAAGAAGCTTTCATCAGATTTTAGAAAAATATCAATAACTATATTTTTATTTTCTATACTTCTTTCTCTTATTACCTCTTGGGCCATATATTCTTTTGAAGAGGATAAAAGAAAGAAAACTTACCCCGAAATTGCAGAACATTTAGACCGTGAACTTATCCAGAATTTCACATATACAGAAAAATTTATGATTTCTGTAGGAAGAAATATATTGAGAATCGGCCCACAAAATCTTAGATCAATTTTTGATATGGTGCACAATGGAATTTCAGAAAGCTCGGCGAGCAAAGAGGATATATATTCATGGGCTTATTTAGATTGGGTGAATCATCGGGATAAATTAGTAGTAAATTCTGAGCAGGGGGTTTTAAATCGTCCGATTAATCTATCAAAAAGACCTTACCTTGGAATGTCTAGAAATAATCCTTGGAAGTTGATTATTGGGACGCCTATTTTAGGCATACCGAGTGGAGAGTATGTTTTGCCTGGGTCATTAGGAGTTGAGGATAATAATGGAAAATATATCGGATCAGTCGTAATTGAGTTCAGTATTAAGAAAATTAGAGGATTATTAATCGATATTGCCTCTGACTTTGGCTGCGAATTTTTTATTCTTGATGACCAGAAAAGGATTCTATTCCGCTCTGATGAATTACTTGCAGCAAATGAAGATTTTTTTGCTAAGCATAGCTTAGGCAATAAAAGTGGTTTGCTACCTGATCCAGTGAATTTTAAGGACAGTGTTTTACTTGAATATCAGATTAAATCAAAATTCTATCCTTTTACCATCATATTAGGAAAAAGCACTCAGAATCCCTTTGGAGTTTTAATTGACATATTACCTAAGGTGTTTGCAATATTACTTATTGCTGTATTTTGCATTTACTTATTACGAGTTTTGAGAAAAAGCATTGTGTCTGCGATTCAAAATGTTTCTTATTTAGTGAGTAATGATGGAGAAGAAATTGAAGATTCAAAGAAATCTAACTATCAAGAAATATCTCATATTGTTTCAAATATTTCTAAAATTAAGAATTTTAATAAAGCTCTTCAAGAAGAAGTATCTAAACAAACCGAGCACTTAAAAGAAGCCTTGCGTACAAAGCAAGAGTTTCTCAATAATATCAGTCACGAAATCAGAACCCCTTTACAGGGTATATTAGGGATTTCCTCTGAGCTCAATAAAAGGTGGGATTCTATCCCGGATAGTGAAAAAAGAAATTATGTAAAAATCATGGCGGATAGCGGCGATAGGTTGATGGAACTGATGAGTAACGTGCTTGACCTGTCTAGATTTTCAGAAGATAAAATATTTTTCTCTTTCAGAAAATGTAATTTCAAGAAAATTATTGAAGAGTCTATAGCTTATATTAGGCCGCTTCTAGCGCAAAACAATAAGTTGAAATTAGTTGCGATTTTAGATGGCTTTTTATCAAAGAAAGTAAAATGTGACCGATTTAGAATACAGCAAGTGATTAATAACCTTTTAAGCAACGCCATAAAATATAGCTCTTCTGGCACGATAAAGATTGAGGGGGGAGTCAAAAAAGACTCTTTGTTGTTTGAAATTTCAGATGATGGAGTCGGTATACCAGAGAATGAAATTGAAACAATATTTAACCCATTTGTTGTAGGAGGAAATACGAAGACTAAAGCTGGTGGTAAAGGATTAGGCCTTGCTTTATGCAAGCAGATAATTGAGGCCCACAACGGTAAAATATGGGCTAGAAATCTAAAAATAGGGAGTAAATTCTCTTTCCGTATTCCCTTGGAAAGATCATGAATTAATATTGTGAGTACTTAGTAAGAAAGCATATTTTTTTGCTAATTCTTTATATCTTTCAAATCTAGCGGTAGCACCTTTGTGCCCTGCATGCATTTCTGTTTCTAGAACTAAAATATTGTTATCAGTCTTAGATTCTCTAAGTTTTGCAACATATTTTGCAGGCTCCCAGTATGTTACTCTCGGGTCATGTAGGCCAGCTAATACTAGGATATTTGGGTAGGCTATTTTTTTGATGTTATCGTAAGGTGAGTAAGATAGTATGTAATCAAAGAATTTTTTCTCTTTAGGATCACCCCATTCTTTAAACTCTCCTGGGGTTAAGGGCAGTGTTTCATCAAGCATAGTGTTTAGAACGTCCACAAATGGGACATCTGCAATTGCTGAATTTATTAAGTTGCTTTCATTATTTAAAGTCACTCCCACCAACATTCCTCCAGCACTTCCACCCATAACTGAAATTTTCTTAGTAGAAGAGTATTTGCTTTTCACGAAAAATTTTAATATGTCTGAAAAGTCATCAAAAGTTCTTTTCTTATTAAGAAACTTTGCAGATTCGTACCATTCAAAACCTAGGTCATCTCCTCCGCGGACATGAGCTATAGCAAATACAAACCCTCTATCTAATAAGGATAGAATGTTTGTATTAAATGTCGCTGGTATAGATATACCATATGATCCATATCCATATAAAAGCAGAGGGTTCTTCCCATTAGAATGAAAAAGAGATTTTTTATAAATTAAAGATACAGGTATTTTGACTAATCCATCTCTTGATTTGACATAAATTCTTTCAGAAACATAGTGTTCTTTTTTATATCCTGATGGAATTATTTGTTCTTTCAAAGTCTTTAAAGACTTTTCTTTAAAAAAGTATTTATACGTTGTACTAGGGGTCCTTAAGGAAGAGTAATTAACAATAAATCCATCATCATCGTGCCAAGAATAAGTGTGTGAAGCATAGTATGAGTCATCTTCGAATTTTAGTTCATCCAATAACTCCATATCGTAATTAAATACAAATATCTTGGGTACACCCGATATTTTTTTTGTTATTATTAAGTGGTCATCATAAGTCTGAAAATCAGTTAGGTAATCGTTTTTGCTGTGTTTTATAATCTCTACCCACTTCTTTTCTACAAGATTTTTTTCTGATGTGGCTTTGATTAATCTAAAATTTTTACCTTTATCATTTGTGAGTAAATAAAAAATATTGTTAAAATGATCTACCTCAAAAAGATGGTCTTTGCTTCTTTTTATAAGAGTTTTGATTTGGTAGTCATTTTTTATGATCATCAGCTCTTGACTTGTTGAGCTGCTTGCGGTCATGAAAATGTATCTACCGTCAGTTGATTTTGATAACCCAAGTCTAAAAGTTTTATCTTGTTCAGAATATATTAATTTATCATTTTTTTGCTCATCTCCAATTTTATGATAATAGACTTTGTTTGGTCTCCAATTTTTATCTAACTTGGTATAATAGAATCCATTTGATTCATTATTCCATGTTGGTGCTCCTATAACATCTTTTATTGTGTCTGGAAGGTCTTCCTTAGTGTGAAGATTTCTAACTCTAGTGGTATAAAATTCGTTGCCAACACAATCTACTGAGTAAGCCATAAATTTTTCACAAGGGCTAATAGAGAATCCTGCATTGTGGAAGAATTTATGTC
>JAVKEN010000012.1:0-66386 GCA_040221415.1 Rickettsiales bacterium | reverse complement strand
TAATATGTAAAAGCTTATCTTGTCTTGAAATAAGATTCTTCTTAAGCAGAAAATCCTTCATACCTATCTCCTCTATAAAATTAGGAACATGGGGCGTGGACACTTCTTTAAGAAACAACATTGTTTCAGTTTTAGAACGGTTTTTTAACAATAAATGATTTAATATGATTTTATATGGATCTTTTATTTTTTCATTCTTAAGTTCAGAAAGAAAGTATTTGGTGTCTCGATTATAATCACTTATGTAAATATCACTAAAAGCGTTTATAACATTAATATTACCATGAGACCTCTGGTGAATGTATGATTGCAAATCTAAATCATATATTTTTCTTTGTTTAAAGAACTCTGTTGTTTCTCTTCCGTCTAACTCTGAAACTTTGATATTTCGTACACTTTTAAGAGGATGAGTAGATATATAAATAATATGATTCAATTTCTTAGGATTACAAAGTGGTTTAAATCTATTTTGTAAGCCAAATCCATCTCCGACTAGCAACAACCAATTGTATCCATACAAATATTTAGATAACTCAATAATTTTTTCATCAAAAGTAATGTTAGTATCTTTTGCTAAATCATTATTAAACAAAGACAATAAGTAGATTAGGTCATTCCGCTTCTCAACCAACCAAACAATATCATATTCTGAGCGTGCAATTTTTAAATAGTTATGAACTATACTTTTTCTTCCTGAGCCTTTATCACCATAAAGGTTTAATTCAACATTTTTCTGATGCAAACAACTCTCTATTTCTCTAGAGATCGTTCTATGGATTAAATCTGTTGAAATAAAGAAATTGCTATATTTCTTCTCAGCAAGTGAATAGCTAGAAAATAACAAACAAACAATTACAGTGAAAAATTTCATTTGTTTAATGAGAACACGTTATCATCTCCCCTCCCCTGCTCCTTTTTAAAAGAAATAATCTGAACTAATCCAGTAAAGGATTTACCTAAAAATTGTATTTCACTTTCTTCATTCTCGATAAAATCAATAATATTTGATATCGGCTCTATATCTTGTGTACTATTATGATTGTACCCATTGTCTTTAATTTCAATCCTATCCTCTGCAATTTCTATATTGACCTTAGCGCCAGGTAAATTTAACGAGGAAATTCTTCTAATGACTAAGTAATATATTATGTTGATGTAATGACTGGATATTTTCTTTGAGCCAACTTGGTTGTTTATTTTAAAATCAATTTCAAGGCAGGAAAAATACTTTCTTAGTCTTTTTTGAAGTTCATCAACCAAATATCTATAGTCAATTTCTTCCGCATTCATTTTTAGTAATAGATGCATATGCTCTTCATACGCTGCTAACAATTTACTCAAATGCTTATAGGAAACTCTTTTTTGTGTTTCTAGTGCTGTCTTTTCTTTGTTTCTTTCAACAAGCAAATAAGTTGCAATAGCAAACATTATTACTAAAACCACAAAAAGAACCGCGTGGTCTAAATATATATATTGTTTATTGATACACTTTTTAGTTACAAAATTAGGTAGTTTAATTTGTTGGATTAATTTGGGTAAACTACCAAAAATAAAATCCTTATCCTTATTAATAAAAAATAAAAAGTAGTTATTATTTAACCTATACAGCTCAAATAAATTATAGTTTTTAGTACTCAAAAGAAAATTTCTTATTACTTCTGGATGACCAAATTCTTTATCTTTAGAAAAACGTGAGTTTCTAAAAATATTTTCATCTGTTAAATACTCTTGAGGATGATATATGTTTTTAAGATTTTGATCTCCAAATATACTTTTAGCACTCTCTAAATCATTTAAAATGACCTTTTGCTTATAGTTTTCTATCTCAAGGCATTCTTCATTTGTTTTATAAACTCTAATAACGTAAGCAACCAAATACAAAGATAGCACGAGTATAGCTGCAATGAAGATCTGTTTATGTTTCAACACTAAAATGTAATTATTAAAAAATTAATAATTAACCTTTAGTAAAAACTATGTCAAGAAATAGACGTATCAAGGCTTTGTAGAATAAAAAAAATAACCCGCGAAAAAGGGGCTTGCTAAATTTATATATAATTAAATAATTCTACCTACTCTCTGCAAAGGCTATGATATTCTCATAATCTGCCTTATTAGCATCGATTTTATAATCTCTTCCCTCTGCCTTCATACACTCAATTATAAACTCACAAAACTTCTCATTATCCTTCTCACCCTTCATAAACTCTATAAAGGCTTCTTTGCTTAACTTTCTAATTAACTGTAAATCAGGAGATGACAATATACTTTGATCATCTTTATTTTCTCTAAACAAACGCAATAATGTTTCTCCTATTGCATATAATATCTCTGCCTCGGGTTTTGTCTTCAAATATACTCCGATCTGCTCATATGGTTGCTCATTATTTTCAACATAATATGACATTAAATCATCTGCTATTAACTCAAATGAAAAATACATCTCCTCTCTGAAGTAGTTTCTTCCTTGTACCACTTCCCACTTCCTCTCCTGATACTCAGCATCCATTAAATCCATTAATTCTCTGATCACTCTTCCCCTAAATGCAGGAGACTCTAAATCCTTCATCCAGTATCCTAACTCAGCTTTTTGCACTCTTTCTGTCATTTCTTACCTATTTCTTTCCATTTTAACCATTCATTAAGTGGAATGTGAGCTTGCTCTAAATGAGATGTTTTCCCTCCTTTTACATCAGGAATCTTTACTCCATCTCGTCCTATCACATCTCCATTATAAGTAACTTTCACATAGTCCACTCGCTGAGATGCGTGATTAGATATAGGGCTTGCTTTCATCACTCTGATACTTACTCTAGCATGATTAGAGTCTTGAAATTTTATCCCTATACCTTCATTCGCAATGTTCCATTGCCTTGCCTCAGCAGGAATTTTCTCAAACACCATAGGATTTATATCCCAATTAACCTCCATTTTCAATATTTCTGCTATTTTTACTGGATCTTTGCTTACTAAACCTTGCCTTATTACATCAAAATCTATCTTTTGATTAACAGTAGACACTTTAACTTTAGCGACACTACCTTCTGCCTCTAATTTCACTGCATCATCAACAAAATGTGATTCAGTTCTAACCAGACTCTTTGTTCCTTTTACCAATTTAGTTGTGCCACTTAATGCTCCTTCTGCTACACCTCCTATTAACAAGGCTAGCATTATATCCTGTACTATCTCTGGTGATTCTTGGCTGATCTCATTAAGTATATCTCCTAAATAAGGCTTTGTTCTCTTGTATTGATCGTAATCACTGAGTTTATTATCAACTAACTCAACACCATTTCTAATCTTATCTCCAAGCCACTGCCCAGTCTCTTTTATATATTTATATACTTTAGGTGCTTTATCCTTTAGTTCTTCTCCTGTTATTAAAAAGCTACTCTCAGCTAGCATCTTCATAACGATGTAATATTCATCAATCTTTCTTAAAAATTGGAAGCCATATTCTCTACCTTGAGACTCCTCTAAGCGAGTATATGCTCTTCTTAATATCTCAGCTTTCTTAAATTGTAGCTCTAGTTCCTCACTTGGATCATTATCCTCTAATTCTTCAGAGTGTGATGTATCAGACCAACTATATCCATATGACCTATATATTCTATCTAATAACTCCTCTCTTGTAATTGACTCCCTTTCTGACTCATCAGAGTCATCAACTTCGTCACTAGATGATGCCTCTTCTTTAGATGGGAATATATTATCTCCATATCTCTCATATAAATCACTTAAGCCCGTCTCTACAAACAACGCCTCACCAAGAGACTCCTGCAACTCCTCAAAACTACCAGGAAGCTTCTGTTTACCATTATCCCTGTTCGTATAGTAAAATTTGATGGGATCTATACCAGGTTTTTATCTAGGTATTGATGAGTATCAGTGTAGTAAGTCTTTATCTGGATCAATGTCATCTAAATTTATATCTTTTAAATCTATACCATGAAGCTCTGCTTGTTTTTTAAAAAGAGTAATGGCATAGTAATACCCCATCAAAACACCATCTTTAAAACTTGATTTTCCTAAATTTTTTTCTTTTAGATATGACGCTTTTGCCTGAAAAGCATCTTCTTTTAAATATTCCATTGTTTGTATCACATAATTTTTTAAGTCGTTTTTACTCATTTCCTGCTCTCCAAAATTTTTTTCAATATAAATTGTTGTTCTTGCAAACGTTTTATATCATTAGGCCACCTTTCCAACAATGAATCTTTTCTGTCTTGGGGAAAATCTTTCCATCCAGTATTGTATTTCTCTGGTATTTTTATTTTTTCTTTATGAAGTTTTATTTGTTTTTCAAAAGATTTTATCCCTTTTTCCAATTCTTTTGAAGGTTTATCTATATATTTCTCTGCCCATTTATGATGTCTTCCGCCATTCATAGCTTCCTTATATGGATCATCAGCTTCATTTGCAAAAACTGATGGATCATTTTCATGAATGTCAAATCCCTGATCTTTATAACCCTCATTTTTATCATGGATAGGAGTATCTAAAATCTGCACCTTGCTTACATCATCTTTAATTGGGGTGTCTAATATTTGCGGTTTATTAGCATCATCGTTTTCAGGAGTGCTAAGAACCTTAGGTTTACTAGCCTCTTCCTCAATAGGAGTGCCTAAGATCTGCCCAGATCTCCTCTCCTTATCTACATCTTGCATTTTGAGTTTTGAATCTTCAGCAAGTCCAAGTAAGAACACTGTGTCAGTTAATAACTCTTTAAATCTAGCAACACATGCTGGGTTTTGCATACATCCTCGTACTGCTACAAATACCCCGCGTGCAGCTCCGGCTAATGCTGGTAATGCTACTTCATTAACCTCAGGATCATGAGAGCTTAAAACATGATTTACTGAATTAATCGCAATCTCAACTGCATCCTCATGAGAATATCCATCCTGAATAAGCTTAAGTGTTAGGAATAGCTTCGCACTGCTCGCAGCTTCATCTATATTGATCTCAAGTTTTCCTCCAATTCTTTCAGCAATATATCGCATTTCTTCTGGAGATAATTCTTGAGATAATTGATCTTGAATTTCATTATCTTTGCTAACTTCTGAGAAACTGTGAAGCACAGCATTCATATATGATGTTACTGACTTGAATACTGTGCCTAACCCAGTATCAACGAACAAGGTTTCTCCAAATGTTTCAGCAAATTCAGATAAACTAGATGGCAGTCTCAGCTTGCTATTATCCCTGTTTGTATAGTAAAACTTTATAGGATCTATATCATAATTCTTATCTAAATATTGAGTTCTGGTTACATCTCTATTTGCCTGATTAAGATCAGATTCTTCTGCTACGGTAACATTCCCCTCCCCTATTGTGCCTAGAACTTTACCCTCATAAGAATGACCACTTACTGCTCCAGTTAATGTCATGTATGGATTCTTATTACCATTTTGATCCTTAACAAATAAATTTCCTCCAAGCGATACAGCAGCTTGTAATGCTTTCCCTTTATCATAAATACTAATGTGTTCAACAAATAGCTTTCCAACTTCAAGAGTTAAATTACCATGATCACTATATTCGCCATTCTCATCTCTCTCTGCACAAGCAATCATTGCTCCATTCATTCTAAGTGCATTAGCAACAACAATATGTGCTTCTTGTGAACCTAACATTCTAGTTAATGTGCTAACGGCATGCGATTTACCCTTTTTGATTTCAGCTCCAACTTGATTTATAAAGCTTGCATCTCCAAATTTCCCAAGATTAAATGCAACATTAGCTCCCTTTAAATCTTGCTTACTTACTTCTATTAAAGATTCAATTATTAATTCATTAAAATTAGCTTCTAAACTTCCAGATTCAATTACAGCACCCTCTATACGTGCCTTACCATCTATATTTAATGTTAAACTATCGGTAACAAATATATTGGCTGTAAATTGCTGCTCAAAATGAGAATTATCTTTTCTAAACCCAACACCAATAGTTGGCACAATATTTCCTATGCCAAATAAAGGAATCTCAGCATTAGCTAAGTATCCCATAGTTTTAGAATCATAAGTTGTTTTATCCGCCTTAATATCAAGATATTTAGATTCTATATAAGCTTTATAAGAATTATATTGTGTTGAGACTAAGCGCAGCTCTTCACTAATAGAGGTAAAGTTTTCAACATCAATAATTACTGGTTTAGGAGACTGATATGTAGTTTTTGATGACACTATTTGCCCCTCAACGTAAAACCACACCCCACCGCTAATACCGTGATTTGTAGATGATGACAAAAGCGTTAAAACATTATTGTATAGCGACCAAGCAGCAAATGCAGAGCTTATTAAACTTTCAGGTGTACCATTAGTCTTAGATACTGCTTCAGCATTTTGTTTGATTGCTCCCAAATTACTTTTCACTCCCAATTTTATGCCAGCTTCAAGCAATTTGGTATTCTTACTATTCAAAACAACTTCTTTTGCTACATCATGAAAAATAATAGATGCTTCCTCTTCCATTCTTTGGGCATGATAAATTATATTTCTATCTTCAATTCTATCTGCCTTTAAAGAAATAAAATCTGCACTCATCTGACCGGTGCTCGGAGTAATTTTACTTAGCCATGAAGATGAATCTTCATACGAAGCATATATTGATACGCTAACTTCATCTAAACCAGCTCTAAAACCAATACCCGTTGAACATTGGCGTGTGAATGCAAACTCAAAGTCAACATTTGGTGCTGAATCTATATTAATATTGCTGGCATCAATAATAATTTGACTTTCTCCATTTTCTGAATCCGCAATAATTTGAGGAGATACCGCATAGAATCTGTCTACAGAGTGAACATAAAACATATCTTCAACCTGAATCACTGTTGGAAATGCTGTAGATGTTCCTACTCCCTTACCTGCTTTAGAATATTCAGCCCAAGTAAATTTACCTCCATCTAAATAGAATTTAAATTTAGATTTTTCTGTAACTAATTCATAATGTCTATTCTCATATGCAGAAAGTAAAGATATTTTAGCTTGGTGCTCAGGTGTACCAGCCTTTAATTCCACAAATTTAGATACTAATTTAACACCTTGCCAAGTTTGATCACCTGTTGTTGAGACATATATGCTCTCAACAGCCTTGTATGTACTTCCTAAAAGAGTAGCCTCATAAGAACTGTTTGTTCTTTGAGAGGCGCCTATAGCAGAACCTAAAAACCCTTTCTTTTTTACTATTACTATTTGAGATTCCCACTCACTAGGATTTAAAACTTCTATATCATTAGTGGTTGCAACTATTGCCTGATTACTATTCGTCATAACCCCGCTCAAATAAGCCTTACCTTGAATATCCAAAGTTATGTCACCTGATTCTGAGCTAATTAACGACCTATGCAATTGAAGAGACTTATGACTGCTGTAAAATTTCTTACCCCACGTTGTCACTTCATTATAAAGTTCCGCAGGTACAATATATAATTCTCCATCTGCTTTGATATAAACTGAGTCTCCTATTATTTCAGTTCCTGTTATCACTATACCACCACCAGCTAAAAGATTGATATCTCCTTTAGCATTCAAGGAAGATTCTGACATTATATTTGAGCTAACAGTATGAGAACTCAGAGTGGATGTTTTGTATAAACTAACTATTGTCTGTAAAGCTAAATTGTTAATTGCTTGAATGCTAATATCTCCACCACTTCTTACTTTCTCACTTAGCACCATATTAAAAGCTTTTAAAGAGATATCACCTACAGAATCTATAGTAGCCAAGTTAAGATAATTCTCTCCTACATTAATATCTATCTGGCCTCCTTCAATTGTTCCCATAACTAAAGCTGACTTGCCAATATTTATTTTTATCGACCCATTTGATTTAATAGAGTCATAAAAATTGGTTAACATATTACCGGCAACATCTATTGAGATGCCGTTGCCAGCATAAATCGTGTGATCTGAAACATAATCTTGTAAGATTCTATCATTGAAATATAAAGGCACATTTATACACTTTTCTATGCCTCTAGGACATTCTGTAGTGTATGTTGGGCAGGCAACAGGAAACCAAAGCTTATTAATATCAAGTTGATCTATGTTATTTATCGGTAAATTAAAGCCCAACACTTTAGAAGCATCTATACAATTCTTATATAGTGAATCGAAAAGATTGATTTGGTCTTGACCTATAATGACTCCTAAAGACTTGAAGATTTCACTTTTATAAACATAGTTATAGTAAAAATAATCCCCTATAGAGGGTTCATTATAATTTTTTGAGTTATATATCGAAACTTGATATTGAGTAGGTATTAGATCCGCATCTAATGAAACTAGAGAGTTCCCTTGATGATTTTCTTCAAAATGCTCACGAAAAAAACCTCTATACGCACTTTTATATAAATCAGTAATATCAATTGGATTAAACACAAAAGTATTATCTGAATCTCCTTGAGATAATATAGCAATTCCGTACTGTGGCTTTTCCTGTGAATAATGATGTTTTGGTATTAAAGCCAGTGCTTTATTGTTATTCAAACTAGTTTGAATTTCATCAGGAATTTTGTCTCCATTAGCTATTTCTTTTATTCTTTCTGGCGGATCGTAGCGTATATAAAAAATTGAATCATATTTATTATTTATTGGAAATCCAACACCCGATATTAATTCTCCAATGTTAAACTCAACATTTCCTTCAGCATAGATTTGTGGGTTCTTAGCAGGAAAAGGGTAATCATCTGTAGTTCTTACCAAATTTCCTTCCTCAGGATTATAATGTAGACCTCTTTTAAATTCCTCATATTTAATATTTGGACTCACATATTCATCGAAATATTTTTGCACAACAGCTTTGTGACAAAAAATACTGACCCATAGATTATAACTCACTAACTCGACTTGAGCATTAGGACCATTGAGATAAATATCTTTTTGTGAATACAGCAAGCTGTATGTTTGAAACCATTTGTTAAATTTAAAAGTTAAATCTGAGTTGCTAATAAACTTTGAAGGCTCTGGCTCGATAGCAAATGAATCCATTTTACCGCTGCATTGTCCATGGCTGCCTGGTACATTAAAACTCATACGGGGCAATGGCTGCTTAAAATTCTTCTTATATTCAGTTGAAAGAAGATCAATTTTCTCAGCATTAATAAACGAAGGGCTACCTTCAATTTCTATTGTACCTATATTGACGAATTTTCTAACACCGTCTTCTGAATCACTATTGACTGACAAACCTCCATAATGCATGAAAGACCTTTCTGTATTTACTAAAGTGTATTTAACTTCATAATCTGCCTTACCTAAAACATGTAAAAATTTTAAATTATGAAATTGCTCTCCTTGAAAGTTCAAATCTTCAAAAACTTTCATAATATTAAAGTTAAATGCACTTGTCCCTTCTAAAGCAGCTGAACCCTGGACATCTATTACGCCAAGATTCATGAAATGGAAAAAGTTACTAGCACTGAAATCACCTCCAACAAATACTCTTCCACATTGTGATACTTCAACATGATGATTATTTGAATCTACAGTAAGATCTCTCGAAAGATATATCTTCTTATTAAAAGAGACTTTGCCTGAATTTATAGTTACAGAATCAGCATACAAATAATCAACCTTTATTGGTCTGGCTATCTGACCATTAACGGTATAATCATACTTACTCACTTCTGTAACACCAGAAACAAGGTTCACCTGTGAGAATCCTGAAAAGGTAGCATTATCAACATTAATTGCTAAATGGCTGATAATAGTAAGATTGAGAGCGCAAGAAGAGCTTAATTGTCCATCTAGGTTAACTGGGAATTCTGTACTAACTAATATAAGTCCTTCATGATCAGATTCGCAATGATACTCTTGAGGTATAGAGTCTTTATATGTCAGTTCCTTTAGAACTGTTTTCTTACCAACATCAGGATCTAACCACGTATCAATAGGAGTCGTCTCTATAACGTACGAATATACTAACGTACTGTTTGTACTGTTATTTTCTTGATAATATTCATATATATCTTCCAATGGAACATATAAAAGACCAGACCCTGCAAAGAAATCTGACTGAAATACCTCATAACTATCAGATGCCACTCACTCCTCATTACCTTATTCACAACTTCTGTTAATAATTGTTTAATGTTACGGAGTCAAGGTAAAAGATTTACTCTTTTTAATAATCTTTAAAAGTTATCAAAATCAAAAAACTCGATTTCACCTTTAAGAACGCAGTCACCAACTACTTCTGTATCAGGTCTTATATATATTGGGCTTGCATCTTTCATGAAAGCAGTGATCTTACTTGAAGAATCACATTCTATCCTACTAACGTTAACAAAAAGATTTCCTTTACAAAGAATTTCCGCTGTGTCTAAATGGAGAACTCCTGCACTGATATTAAGATTCTCTTTTATTTGTAATTTGAGGTTAAAAATTCTACCCTCTCCTCCAAAGATGTTTGTAAAATTCCCGTAAGTATGGGTGGCAAAACTTCTTGAGCCAATTGCTTGCACATCAACATTTTCAAAATTCCCATTATCTCCTAAGCGCATTTGAAGTTCTTCTTTTGTTGGATAAACAAATTCATCAACTATACTTTTGGACTTAAGAAGTGCTATGATATCCTCTCTGTCATGGTATTGCTTAGCTTTATTTGTAAAGTAAGGGTGCAATTCTTCATGCTCCAGCAACTTTTCTACTATTTTCATTGGGAATGTATAAAGTAGTGAAAATGTCCATGCAGGTATTGTTCCTTCATCTATCATTTTTTCAATCTTATGCCAGCTACCGGGCTCTCTATTAAACAACAATAACTCTATTAATTTTGGACATTCACGGTCTGGTAACACTGTTATTTTATTCATGGTAAAAATGCTATTATTTGTTAGTTAGACTTTTAAATAATTGCAGAAAATGTTCCAGATTGATACTAAACTATTAACATGCTTATAGTTTTTTCCTTACACCAGAGCACCTGAAAATAAAAACGGCCTCAAAGGACAATGAGGCCGCTAAATTTCTATATATAATTATTCTTTCTTATGAAGATCCACCTCCAAACCAACCAGAAACCATGCCTGCTAACCCACCTTCTGAAGCACCTGCTTCTAATTCAGCTACAGCATCCTCATGTGAAGGCAAAAGACCATATCCCGCTCCAACTGATGGGGCTACTTCTTCCGCTTTATGCTCTTCGCTTTCTCTAGTTGATGTCGTGATTTCAGATAAAGGAGTGATCTTGAATATTTCTTCTTCATTATCTTCATTTAATGTTGCAAACATTTCATTGATTTCGTTGAAACCTTCAATAATATCAGATGGTAAACCCGTTCGACCATGCGTAACTGTTTTATTTAGTATTCTAACTAACCCATCGTACATTTTTTGTATTGGAGGAAAGTGTGTCTCATCCTCAATCAATGTTATAGAATCCTTTAAAGACGCTATATACTCTCTTGCACCTTTAACACCAAAATCTTTTATAGACTCTCTTGTTGTTTTTTCACCTGCTGACATAACGATACCCCTTCGTTTATTAAATAATAGTTAATGAATAGCATAACTTTTAATATTTGTACAGCTGAGATTTTCACCTAAAAGGTTCGAGAACGACTAACTTCTTGCTTGAGCTGCCCTCTTCTTTGCAAACCTATTTACAAATTTTTTCTTCGGTTTTTTAGGTGTAACAGGTTCTGTTTCTGAAGTTTTTCTTACTGCCTCGCCTATTTTTTGAGCCTTTGATATTAACTCTTTTTTTATCTCAGGCTTAACTTCTGGTTCTTTTTTATATTCTTCAACCTTTGGAGGAGAAGGAGCATACCCCTCCCCTGCTCTTTCATCAACTAACCTAGAAGCAATTGTTGAAGCCATATGCGTTTCTTTCTCAACTTCTTTTGTTACCACTGTTCGTAATTTTTTCTCATTGCTTTCAAGTCGGGCAGTCAATTCATCAAACTTTCGTTCATAATTTACTTCTAAATAGCCCTCTCTTCTCTCTAGCTCTTTTTTAACCTTCACACTTCTTTTACTTACATCTCTAACAGCTTCATATGTGTTTTTACCTTTTTATTATTAGCAGCTAGTTGTTTTACAGATTCTTTAGTCTTTTCATCAAAACTTTTGACGGCCTCATGAGATTCGCCATGTACTTTAATAAGCGTGTTCCTTCGCTCGATATGTTCATCAATTAATCTACTGTTCTCTTGAATTAAACGTACATGTTCATCAAATCTTGGTGGCGATAAATGGGTATCTACAAATTCTCTAGCCTCATCTTCAGTTAAGTCCCCTCCCCTATCTAATCTTTCTGTATACTCATTAAGTTGCTCTGTAACTGCAGGAGTTATGAAAGAATCAATGTCTTTTGACAAGCTATATGCTGTCTCTTCAATAGATTTAAACCAAGCTAAATCATTTTCTATTGCTGACTCTAGAGACTGCTCAGCTATTTGTTTAGCTTCAACGCTTTCAATTTCTCTAATAACATCCTGTATGTCTTTGATGGATATTCCAAGCTCATGAGCTTCATTGAAGATCCCCTCAATAAAACTTTTTAGTCTTCGAACCTTATCAAAGTTACCAGTTGCTATTGCTAGGGCTAATTCTCTCATCAAATCACGTAATTCACCCTGAATTCTTTCTCTTTTTTCTTCAGACGCACCTTGATCTGAGTCTTCAGTAAAACTAGCTGATGATAAGTCACCTATACGCCCTTCTCTCTGAGTAAATCTATTGCGCCCTCTTTTGCTTAAATATCCCTTTGATAAACTTTGCTCGTCCTCAGCCACTATGCACCTTTTATTATTAGTATCTATATTTATTATCATATACTTCTCTCTTAATATCAATCTGCTATTCTCTTACACTTTTCAAACCTTATTCTTACAATAAGAATCACACTTCTTGGTGTATACTCGTCTAAGTGTATATATAGCTAAATTCTTCAGTTCGCCACGGCGAACCGTTGGTTTAACTGAATCACAGAGGGTAAGCTTTGTATTTTGGATTATTTATCACGGTCTGTATGAATAATTGTATTTAGATATAAGACTAGAAACTTCTCATTATAAAAACTAGATAAAAGGACAGTAGAACTTTAAATAAATACGGAGGTGAGGGTAGGGCGATATAAATTGAGAAGAAGAATAGCTGCCAATATATTAACTCATTTTCCTAAATAGCGTCTGCTCGCTTAAGAGAAAGCCTAATTGCGTTTTAATATAATTATCCACTTAGTAGCACTGCTAATGCCTGCAATAGAACCCTGCAACACGCTATTTTTTTAATATGTTTAAGCTTGTTTTATGGCTGATGATGTAGCAGTTCGCCGCGGCGAACCGTTAGTTTAGCTAGATTACAGAGGGGGAGCTCTGTACTTCTGATCTTTTATCATGCTGTATAAAGAATTATATATAGAGAGATACAGCAAGAAACTAATTATGTAGATATTAGATAACAAATTATTTTTATATCTAAACTTAATACAAAGGCGGGTAGGGGAATGAGTTCAATTCAACAGAAAAAACATAACTAAAGATTAGTAGCTAATGATTTTCTTTAAATAGCCTCTGTTAACTTATGAGAAAGTAAATTTTTTTAATACAATCTTACACTTATCAGAAGCTCCCAAAAATACAATTAAATGCTACGATACACTATTTTCTCAATATGCATGGAGCGTATTTTATAGTTTGTGATGCAGCAGTTCGCCACGGCGAACCGTTTGTTTATCTGAATCACAGAGGGTAAGCTTTGTATTTTGGATTATTTATCATGGTCTGTATGAATAATTGTATTTAGATATAAGACTAGAAACTTCTCATCATAAAAACTAGATAAAAGGACAGTAGGTTTTTTAATAAATATAGAGGTGTGGGAGCCGATTTAAATTCAAAAGAAGATGCATAGCTACCTATATAGCAGCTCATTTGCCCAAATATTATCTACTCACTTAAGAAAACTATATTGAGTTTGATATAACGATACACTTGGTAGACGCCGCTACCGCCTGCAATAAAACCCTGTAACACGCTATCTTTTTTAATATATAGGAGCTTGTTTTATAGCTCATGATATAGTGGTTCGCCGCGGCGGACCGTTGATAAACAACGATTACACAGTTTTTGCAGCTTTTTATCTAAACAAAACTTTTTCAATTCTGTTCAAAATTTGTTTTTTTTGATCTTCGGTAAGCTTGCTTACTTTTACATCAAATTTCAAATTTCCATTCTCTAAAGTGACAGATAGAACCTTTCTAGTTTTAACAACAGAAGTAGAAGATTTGTTTGCTGATTCAACTTTTTTAAGAGGAGGAGGGGAGGGCGTGTTACTCTGCAACAACTTCATCCTCTCTTCATCTGAAGAGGCGTCTCTTATAGAGCGCAAGCTTTCCCTTGCTTGAATTTTATTATTTATGATATCTTTGTAAAATTTCGGGGATATTTTTAAGAAAGATAGTAATTCTGAGACTGTAGATTTTGGCATCCCAACTTTTTCAGATATCTCTTTTTGGTCGCGGCAAATTCCTTCATCTAGAAGGGACTGCAAGGATCTCGCAACTTCAATAGGGTGCAAGTCTTCTCTTTGCAAATTCTCAATAATAGCTATTTCCACTGCATCCTTGGGGCTTTTAAGCACTCTACAAGGAACTCTATCTAATCCTGCTAATTTGGCAGCTCTCAGCCTTCTTTCTCCGCTGACAACTTCATATTTTTCACCATTACCTTCAATATCAACAACTGTTAGTGGCTGACGTATTCCATGGCTTTTGATTGTTTGCGCTAGGTTTTGTAATGATTCTTCATCAAAACTCTGTCTAGCTTGTTTAGAGTAAGGAAATAACTTCTGAATTGGAATATTGAGTATTTCTTCTCGATAATTCTCTGTAAATATACTAGCTCTAGTGGTTTTAATTTGAGACATCTCTTTTTTCTTCTCGGGATATCTTATTTTAGCTTGGTCAATTTTCATTTAATACCTTCAATTTGCTTGCCTGATGTTTTTTCAATTAATTCGAAAGTCAGGTCTTTTATGTCTTCTACAGCAGGGGAGGGGATTTTAGCAGAAACTTGCACTGGCACAGCTTCTTTTGCTGATATATTCATTTCCTCACTTCTACGAATAACAGATTCCATAGACTTTTCTTTATAGTCAGCTCTTATTTTACCTAGAGCCTCCTGAGAAGTTACTACTTTAGACTCGTATTTATTGGGTATAATTCCATAGTTTATATCTTTATACTCCATGTCTTTAGAGAATTTGGTTAGCTCTGTGATTAGCATGTCTAACCCCTGTAAACTATAAGGCTGAGTTTCACAAACTATATTGAGTCTTTCTGCTGCAAAAGCTGCATTAAAATTTAAAACACTGATTGTGGGATTTGTGTCTATTATAATGTAATCATACTCATCCCTCACTTGCTCAAGCTGCTTACGGAGAATTTTTTCCCTATTGTTGCGAGTTGATAATTGAGGATCTATTTTAGTCATTGATAAATTAGAGGGAATAAAATCAAATCCTGGATAAACTTTATGAATAGTCGATTTTAAATCAACGTTGTTAACCAAAACATCATACAGCGTATCAAAATCATTATATTCATCAAATCCGACGCTTTTCGTAAGATGAGCCTGTGCATCAGTATCTATTACTAAAACATTAAATCCAAGCAAACAAAGATGAAAAGAGACTTGATTACAAATACTTGTTTTGCCAGTGCCACCTTTAAAATTATAAAATACATTGATTTTTTCTTTTATAGGCTTAAATGATTCAAATTTATGGGCGCCTATGGCTCTCATAGTATCAATACTAAACTTTTTCCTCCTATTACTATAGATTTCAGCTGCCTCAATCTTGTTTTCACTTATGAACCTAGAGACCCTAGATTTATCCATATCTAATAAATATGCCATTTGTGACATATTAAAATTAAACCTCGCATCTAAATTTCGCATAACCCTTCTTAATAGATAAATTTGTTATATTTTGTTTTAACTTAATTATATATTAATCACACATTATTTGGTTGCGCAACAAAAAAACAGAAAAAGACAACTTTTTTGTTGCAAAGGGTGTTTCTTTTGTTATAGAATTATGTTTATAAATAAAAAAAGGGCGCAAACCCTAAAGTTTACGCACCTGTTTATGTTTCGCAATTGGTTATATACTAATACATATTCAGATGCATTGTCAATAATTTTAGTGTTTTTGCGCCTAGTTTTGAATTATGTAAAAAATTAGTAATGTCTAAATTGTTAATCAATGAAAACCCGTTGATGGTTTTGCCAACCCTTGCAGTTAAAATAGGGTTGAATGAAGCTATATTATTACAACAGGTCCATTATTGGATCGACCCAAGAATCAATAAAAATTACATTAATGGCAAATTCTGGGTATACAACACTTTAGATAAATGGCTTTCCCAATTTCCTTTTTGGTCAAAAAGCACTTTAAGAAGAACTATAAAGAATTTAGAAGAAAATAATCTTTTGCTATCTACTAATAGAGTAATAAAAGGCTTTGACCAAACAAAGTGGTATTCTATCAATTATGATGCACTAGAGCAGCTAGATTTATTGTCAGACTCACCTGTTCATAATGAACACATCGAGAAGTCCAAAATGAACAAATCGGTTACTCAAATTGAACAAATCGACTTGTCCAGAGTGAGCAGTTCAAATATGCATATTGATCATTCACAAGTGTTCAAAGTGAACAGAACATATAATAGGGATACAGAGAATACTACAGAGAATACTACACATACTAACTCAGAAAATAATTTGAGTGATTTTTTACAAGATTATGAAGACATCATAAATCCTAATAATACATACAAACCTGTTCATCTTGATAAAAAAAGAAGGGAAACCTTTACTCAGATTCTAAAAAATAATTTCAATTGTGATAGACAAAAATGGAAAGAATTTTTGGAACTAATAGCAAATAGTGGGTTTTTAATGGGTAAGGTAACTAGTTTTAAAGTTCATTTTGATTGGTTAACTAGGGAAGAAAACATTAAAAAAGTTTTAGAAGGTGCTTATTCTGCTAGAAAAGAAGAAACTGTTGAGAATGCAGATAACGTTGCAAAATCTATAAATGACAACTCTGAGTTATTTCTGAATTCATTAAACGGAAAGGAAAAAGAAGTTTATTTGTTGCTTAGTGAGTTGTTAGGCAAGGGAACTTTTGTTTCGTGGCTAACTAGAACAAAACCATATATTGATTACACAAATAATATCTTTTCTGTAACATGTGATAGTAAGTTTGTAAAAAATTGGATACAAACAAACTACAATAACCAAATACAAAAGGCGTTAGAAAATTTGGATGTTTCAGGATTTAAAATACGCTATAACCTAGCTAGTCAAGAAAGTTAAATGATCGTTCGTGGTCACAGCAATTTGATCAACGAATTAATGAAAAGTGGAAAATATAAAGTTATTAAGAAATTTGAGGGCGTTAAAGAATATAATGCTTCTAACGCACCTGATAAAAAATACATAGGTGTGTTCTTGGATGTAGAAACCACGGGCTTGGACATAGAAACTAATAAGATTATAGAAATAGCACTCGTTCCATTTGAGTATTCTTCAGATGGTAGGGTCTTTAAAGTGTTAGATAGCTATTGCGCCTTTGAAGATCCAGAAGAAGATCTGACTGAAGAGATAGTTTCTTTGACTGGCATTACAAACGAAATGGTCAAAGGTCAAAAAATCAAAGATCAGGAAGTAGACAGAATAGTAAACACAGCTAATTTAATAATAGCTCACAATGCTAGTTTTGATAGAAAAGTAGTAGAGAAGAGATTTTCTATATTTAAGAATAAGCCTTGGGCTTGTTCATTAACTGAAGTGGATTGGAAGAAAGAAGAAATAGGGAGTGCTAAACTAGACTATCTCGCTTACAAGTTTAATTTCTTTTATGAAGCTCATAGGGCAGAAGTAGATTGTTTGGTTGGAATTAACATATTGGCTCAAACTTTACCCAAAACAAAAGAATTAGTGCTTAAACAATTACTGAAAAACGCCAGGAAAGAAACTCATAGGCTATGGGCTGAGGGAAGTCCTTTTGAAGCAAAAGACATATTGAAGAAGAGGGGATATAAATTTGATGGTGCTAAAAGAAGTTGGTTTTTAGATGCTGATCCTACCAAGAGTGAAGAGGAAATAAAGTTTCTTCAAGAGGAGATATATAATTTCCAGAAAAACATAAAGATAGAGAAAATAACTGCTTTTAATAGATTTTCTTTTTAATTATTGGATCTGAAAAACTACGTAAGGCCGTGAAAGATTCAGGATTAAAAGGGTTACAATTAAATAATACGTAAGGTTTACGTCATAAATTTGTTGAATGAGAAATGAGTCACAACCTGTATTTGAACTGACAAACTCAAATTAATTTTAAAAAATGACAATTATTTAATTCCGTTAACTATTCGTTAACCTTTTGTGTGTATATTACCTCCCGTAAATATAAAAATGAGGAGAGCAAATGTCCAAGTTGCAAGTAATTAATAGTGCCTATCAAACTAAATATTTTGATAAAACAGAAAGTAAAAAGTTATTTTATGATTTGTTTAGTAAATGTAAGGAAGAAGTTATTTTCTCAATAATATCAAAGACTCAGCAGAGATTTAACAAAATTGTTTTAGATTCTTCAGATAGTCCAGTTAAACTGGATGAAGTGATAGACAAAGTGTTGAGTGTACTAGCTTTGGATATTTACAGAAAGAATATCACGATCACAACAACCTTTCTTTCCTTTAAAAACTCATATGTTTTAAATTCAGGTTATTCAGTAATTTTTCAGCAAATATATAGCCTAATAAACTTATTAGTTAAGCATTCAAGACGTAACAATAAGATTGAATTGTTTTTCAAGAAGAAGGGAGAGCGTTTAGAACTTTGTGTTAAGGAGAAAGGTTATTTACTATCTTTAGTTGGTTATAATGACAGAACTATACTAGCAAAGAGCAATCAAAGCGACTTAGTTCTTAGTTGGAAAGAATTAAAACAATCTTTCAGACTGCACAATATAAAGTGTGAAGTTAAATCAACAAAAGGTTTACCAAATTGTTTGAGATTAAGGTACACGCTATATAAGGAGAATAGAAAAGCAGAAAATCAAGATAGAGTTGTTTATTTACAAAACAAGAAAAATAAAAATTGCTAACAACTATGTCTGAAGCTGCAAGAGAGTTTATTAAGAAATATTGCGAAGTTAATCATATTAGCATTCGAATGCTTGAAAAAAAACAGGTGTTCTTGCTGAAGCAATTTACGGTTTCTTGTCTTGTAGACTGAAAGATATCAAATTATCTACAGCGACCAAAATATGCGATGAAATTGGTTGTTCTCTCGATGAATTAGCAGGTAGATCAACAACTCAAAACGAAAACTACTTTAAACTTCCTTCTAATGTGAAACTTAAGGTTATGGAAGATGTAATGAATTATCTTATTAAATTCATTAACAAATCATCTTTTGATGTGTCCCTTAAAGAATTCAACACTGCCCTTAATGAAATTTACGTATATTGCAGCAAAAAAGACAATTTTGATGAAGATTTTGCTGAATGGTGGGTTTCTCTAAGAATCAAGCGTTCTTAAGAGACTTCTCTAAGAACCACTCTGTGAAATCCTTATTAAGAGTACCATTATTCTTTTCCATACAATACTCATAGACTTCATAAATAATTTCAATAGCTTCATCAAACATGATTTTTTTTAAATCATTTTTCTTTATAAAAGTCTTTAAGGTAGAAGCGATATCTTCAAGTAAGTCTTCATTCAGAGAGAGGTCAGTGGATTGTTTATTTTGTAAATACTCTCTTTTTCTTCCAACAAGCTCATCTAGGCTGGTTTCAAGAACATCTGCAATACGGACCAAAGTTTCCATGCTTGGATTCTTAATATCACCTGATAAGATTTTATGCATCATAGAGGGTGAAATACCTGCTTTTTTAGAAACGTGACTTTGCCTCAGCCCGCTTTCTTTATCTGCAAATAATTTTGTTAGATAGTCTTTTAATTTCATTCAATAAAAATAATATGTATTATAAGAAAAAAATACTTGACTACAATAGTCATTATATATACATTAGAGGAAATGCTTCTAAAAAGCAAAAAAAAATCTAGAAGTCAACACTGGGGAAGACCTCTAGACTCTTATTGCAAACTCAGGTTACTACAATAACCTAAATCAGTCAAGATCTTCCCCGTTTTGTTTTCTGGATAATTAACGAAAACAATAACGAGGATAGTTATGATCAACATTTATAAGTACGTAAGTACACCTTCATTATTGAGGTGTCTTAAATATTATCATCATTTACCAAAAGAGAGTGCTGAATGTCTTTTTAAAGAACTGATGGATAGAAACCTTAATACATATGAGGTTTCAGATGCAAAATAACCCAAAGCTGAACTTAGCTAAATTATCAGAATATCCAAAAGATGCTCTCATAGAAGAAATTATTGCAGCTGATAGAGAAATCAGTGCATTAATTAAAATTCTTAAGTCTCTTGATCCAATTAAGCAAATGTCAAAAGGTCTGATTACATGGATGACATCCACTTTAGAAGAAGTGTTTAAGAATCTTAAAGACAGGTCAGTGGGTAAATTTACAAATGGAGGAGGGTGTATGTAGAGATATCGCAAAAAAATCTAAACAAAATATTTAATTAATTAACAAAGGTACAAAAATGAAAATATTAAAAAAACTTAAATTAAACAGAGGCCATTTAATTGGCACAGCAGCACTTGCTGCAACAATAGTAATGCCAGAGATGGCTATTGCTGAAACCTCAACCAGTACAGAGATTAGTTTTCCAGTATATGATAGAATAATTAGCCTCTTGAAAGGTCCTGGAGGTCAGCTTATGACTTTGATAGCTTTTGTACTCAGTGTGTTTGCTATTGCTACTAGAATGAGTGCGATAGCTATGGTAGCTCCATTCGGAGTAGGGATATTTATACAAATTATACCTAAATTCCTTGATTGGCTTTTCCCAGTAGCAAAAGCAGTGAGTTAAGTATGAGAATACCAAGAACACTTGATCGTCCAACTAGATTGTTAGGTATACCTTTTGACTTAGTAATGATGGGTTTATGCACCTATTACCTCTTTGTCTTGTGTGACAGCGGAGTTTTAGGAATTCCAGTTGCTATAATAGTGGGCAACATTTACTCAAGATTTCGTTCACGTACTTTGCTTAGAAATTTTCAAAGGATAATATATTGGTATTTACCATATGAATTATCTAGAGGATCAAGTGTTCCTGGTCATATAAGAAGAATCAAATTTAGTGAGTCTGAATATGACAAAGATTAATTTTAAAAATTTACCAGCACTGCCTGTAACAAGGTTGCAGCGCAACTTATTAGCTGTAACAACAGGTATATTGCTAACAACTAACTTGTGGATGGCAATATCAATGACCACACAAGATAAAATAGTAGTTATATCTCCTTCTGTAGATAAGGAGATAGTTATTGGAACGAATTATGTATCAGAAGATTATCTATATTTAAGAGCAGCTCAAATAGCAGACTTATTGTTTAACCTCCGTCTTGAGAACTATAGCTACAATATAGAACAACTTTTAAGGCAAGTAGATTCAAAGCAAAAAGCTGAATTTAGTAATCAGCTAAATGAATTTGCAAAAGACATTAAAACAAAAAGATATTTTTATACATTTAGTAAAGACTCGTATGAGATTGATAATAGGAATCTAAATGTAACATTTTCAGGGTATTTAGATACTTACCTAAATAACAAGAAATTATCTACAAATTACAAAACATATAGGCTTAGCTTTGAGAATCAGTCGGGGCTAGTAAAGCTAGTATCATTTGAGGAGGTTGAGAAAAATGAGTCTTAAAGAAATATTTATAGCATCTCTTATATCAATAGCTGCATTTAAAGGAGAAAATGCTAGTGCTTCTGAATCTCAGAAGTTTAGTGTGAGTAACAATTCTTCCTTTGTTGCAACTATTTCAGAGAAAGAACTAACAAGGATTATATTTGAAGGGGATGTAGTAGAGGGTTTATTCTCAACTAATGGAGAATTCACCCATGAAATATCTGGTTCTGATTTATATATAAAACCAACAGTAAATAAACCAATCAATTTTTTTGTAAAAACAGAAAAGGGCAATAACTATAAGGTTATTCTTACTTCTAAGGATATTCCGTCAGTACAGATATTTGTAAAAAATACAGATATCAAAACTTCTTCTAAAAAAGAAAGAGAAGGTCATTTCTCGGAAGAGTGCAATTTTAGAAAGAGATTATCACAAATCATATCAGCAGTTCTAGCTGATGATGAGTCTGTAGGCTTTAAAAAGAAAAATATTCTTAAAACAGTTTCAAAACGTCGAGCTTCCATTTCCCAATATCACGATTCGAATTGGGAAGGAAAGGGGGTGGCAGCATCTAAGTATTATCTAGAAAACCTCTCCGTCCACCAAGTAGCCTTCATAAATAGGGAAACCTATTTAACGGATGATCTAGATGCTGTCTACCTGGAGAAAGAAAAACTAAATCCAGGCGAAGAGACAGTTCTAATAACAATTAAGAGGAGATAGTCATGAAGAATCTTAAACTAAAACAAAGAATATTAGCTCTTTTTTACTTAGCGAAGTCTAAGTTTAAGAATTACTTTATTGCAAGCGGCACTGATTCTGTGGAGGTGCGCAAGAAGCATAAAAGGATTGCAGCTCTATTTGGTGGATCATTTATATTTCTGCTGATTTTGTCAGCTATTATTGGTGACTCTGTTGATTCAGCATCTCCTAAAGCTTCATCAATAAATAGAACTACCTCTAAATCAACCAAGAAAGTTGATATTAAGAAGCTTGCAAGCGGCGCAACTCATGAGCAGGTATGGACTGAGAGTGCTGAGCAGGAGTTAGAGAGAATAAAGCAACAGCAACAAGCTAGCAACGAGGCACAGGGTAAGTTTCAAGATTTTATTAAAAAGGATGGTTTAACTAAGCAGGAGCTTGCTAAAGTTCTTGAGGATTTTGAGAAGCAAATATCTGCAAAGTATGATGCACAGCTAGCAGAGAAGTTAAAAGAGGATAGAAATTCATCTGCAAGCCTTTTTAATTCTAATATTGAGCGAGTAGAGACTCCAAAAAAAGCTAAAGTAAAGAAGATAGGCGATTACATACCTGCTGGCAGTTACGCGGAAGCTAAAATGATTTCTGGAGTGGATGCTGGAATTGGTGTTAGTGCTGAAGCTGATCCAAGACAAGTATTGCTACGTATTACAGGAAAGTTGATTTCAGCTGGATTTGGGAAGAATTATTTAACAACCAATAAATTAATGGGGTGTGTAGTTCAATGTCAGGCAGTTGGTGATTTATCTAGTGAGAAGGCTTATTTAAAGCCAGTTGTTATGACTTGTGCTAAGTCAGAAGATTCTATAATAGAAATACCAGTGAAAGGTTATGTAACCTCTAAAGGCAAAGTTGGAATTAGAGGGGACATTATTAGCAGAGAGGGTGACTTAGTTGCTAATAGTTTCTTGTCTGGTCTAATTGGTGGAATAGGAAGTGGAGCTTCACAATTATACCAACCAAATTTTGCACTTTCTGGCGGGGTAGCAGTTAAACAGAGTGCGCAGCTTAAGAATATAGCTGGAACTGGTCTAGGATCGGGGATTGGTGAATCATCAAACAGACTATCAGATTATTTCATAAAAAGAGCTGAACAATATCAACCTGTTATCTCCATAGATGAAGGAGTAGGTGTTGATTTAGTTTTCCAAGAAGGATTTTCATTAAATGAAGAAGAGGTAAGTAATGCTAAAGCGTAATGCTATAACAATATTACAATATTCTAGCAGAGTAATGCTGCTAACAATAGTTGTAAGCTGCTCAACCTATAAGTCAAATTGGTCATGTAAGAACCCAACAGGCCTTGGTTGTACATCAGTGTTTCATGCTGATGAGCTAGCGAGAAAACATATTGTTTTAAATTCTAATACTGAAAAGAAAAAGGTTCTTATTAAAGAGCATTATTCAGATTTTAAAAAATACAAAACAAAATTGGTTGAAATAGATTAATGAAAGAGTTATTTACTAATCTAGTTAACGAAACCAGAAAAGATCTTCGAGAGCTAAGAGACTCTGTTTCTAGTTCTCAAGATTCCTCCCCAGAGGAGTCAGGGAAGATTGTTTTAGACGATGCCTCCTCATTACATAACATTAAACAATGTTATGCGTTTAGAGCAATTGACCCTGACACTCTGCTATTAGAAAGTAAGAACCATCTAGGGTTTATTTTAAAGTTAAGTCCTTTTAGTGGGATTGATCAAAAATCTATTAACACCCTGAATAAGATTATTTCTTATGAACTACCTGATGATGCAGTCATACAGGTTATAAATTACGCATCACCTAAGATTGATGGGATAATTTCTAAATGGGGCGTAAAAGGTGTTCAGAGTGAAATTTATAGAATGCTTACTCACTTTCGTGCTGAATTTTATGAGAATGGTAATAGAAGTGGATTATGGGGTAAGGGCAGTGATGTGGTCTTGCGTAACTTCGAGTTATATTTTTCTGTTTGTTTTACTAAGAAAGCTTCAATTGATCAGAACTTACTATTAAAAGAAAGAATCATCGAAATCAGAAAGAAGCTAGAAAAAGGTTTTAGAAATATTGGCTGCTTTGTTGAGCAAGTAAATCAAGAGATCTTAAATAGCTTTCTAACTCAGATTCTACTTCCTGAGCAATCACGTGTAGTAATAAATGATGGAGAATCCATATTAAATGCTACGTCAAATTCAGAATATGTAATGCATCCTGAATATATTGAGGTAGATAATGGAATTAATGCAAATAAATATTTAATATTTGAAGTTGGTGAATGGCCTAAAGACTGGTCATTAATGAACAGTGTTGATTATCCAGGTTTCTTCCAGACTGGTAGGGGCATACCTTATCCTTTTTATATGAGCCTTGGTTATAAGTCTCAAGATATGAGGAATACTGAGCGTAAAACCTCACAAATGAGAATTATTAGAACTAATCAAACAAGTTCTAAGTTAGCTACCTTCTTTCCTGCAATGAGGGAAGAGATGGAAGACTGGCATTTTGTAACACAAGAAATCGATAAAGGTGCAAAACTAGCTAAAGCTGCAATGTATGTTGTAGCTATTATTCAAGAATCAGATGATGAAAAGGTCGCTTCTCAGAATATTCAAGATCATTTTTATCAGCTGGGATTTAGATTAAACCAGATTAAGTATGATTGTTTAAATAATCTTATAAACACACTTCCACTATCACTTGGTGCTTCTTGGCCAAATTTAAGCAGGAATAAAGTATTAACTACGATGCTTACATCTAGTTGTTTAAATTTAATGCCAATATTTTCTGATGCTCAGAATGATATTACTCCGCTTATGATGCTAGTTGGCAGAAGAGGGCAGGTATTTTTCTTTGATAATTATGCAGCAGATGTAAATGGTAACTACAATATGGTTGTAGTTGGTAAGTCTGGTAGTGGTAAATCAGTATTTTTACAAGAGTATATGACTTCAATACTTAGACAAGGCGGACAGGTTGTTGTAATTGATGATGGTAGAAGCTTTCAGAATAGTTGTAAGATTATCGGCGGTGACTTTATTGATTTTAGTGGTGAGAAATTATGTATTAATCCATTTTCTCTATATCAAGACAACGCAATCAAAGATGAAAAGTTCAAAGTAGACTTTGAAGAGCCTTTAATTGATCTAATAGTTTCTATTCTTTGTATTGTTACAAATATCGATAAGAACAACACAAAAAACTTTGATGTTGGTTTGTACAGAGATGTTCTTAAGAAATCTGTTCAGATTGTTCTCTCTGAGAAGGGTAGTAAAGGGGGGGTTAAGGATGTTTACGAAGTGTTATCAACTTCTACTAAGCTTAGGACACCTCAAACTAAAGATATAGCTGATAGTCTTGCTTATGTTCTAAGAGAATATGCAGAAGGAAGATATTCTGACTACTACAACAACCAAGCTAATTTATCTATTGAGAATCTACTGACTATTTTTGAGTTAAGTAGTCTTGAATCTAATGAGGTATTACAAACTAGTGTTCTTTTAATGGTTGTATTTCTTGTTTATGTAAAGATGCAAGGTAGAACCAAACGAACTTCTTTAGTTATTGATGAGGCTTGGAGATTACTTAGGCATGACGCAATAAAAGGCTTTATCGAGGGTATTGCTAGACGTGCTAGAAAATATAATGGCAATCTTGTTGTAGCTACGCAAAGTATTTCAGATTTTGAAGAGGGTAAGTCAGCAGCTGCTGCTGCGGTTCTATCTCAGTCAGACTGGCGTGTTTTACTATCTGCTGAAGGAAAAGATGAAAAGATCTTGAAAGATCAGTTGGGGATGGAAAAGCCAGAAATAGGAATAGCAAAAGATTTAAAAGGAGAGAGGGGAAGATATTCTGAGATGATGATTCGTCATTCATCAGGATCTTGGCAGATAGGAAGACTAATACTCGATCCATTCTCTGCCAAATTATATTCATCTAAGGCTTCAGACGTTGTTGAGATTCAAAGATTACAAAAACAGGGTCTAAGCTTAGCTGAAGCAATTAATCATTTAACAAATGAGGAAAACTCATGAAAAACTATAAAATTATATCCGCACTGCTAGTAGCGCTAATTTTTGGATTTAGCGGTGGTAAATACTACGAATCACGTGATAAGAATTCTATTTATATCTTTGATCAGGAGAGGTTTATCAAGCTAGTAGCTATGGGGGTAGCTCTAGAAAATCCTGATCCTAAAAGAGTAATGGCTGATCCTGATAATAAAGCGAAGGAATCTCTAGGTCAGAAAATGAAGAAGTTAAAATTAGTTATTAATGATGATTATAAAAATCATCCAATGCTTATTACTCCTCTGAGCAAGAACAGAATACCAAAAGGTTATTACGGTATTTATGGAAATTCTAAGAGAGTGGATATTACCGAAGATTTAATCATTAAAGTTATAGGAGAGAAAAGGTGGAAAGAAATAGGCACAACATTCTTAAGATAATTTTGGTTGCTCTTGGACTGTTTTTAAGTTTTGACTCTGCTGCCAAGGATTTTGGAGTTGTTGGTCATACTTACGAGATTAAAGAGCAAGATATTGTTGAGTATATAAAGGCTCAGCTAAAAGAGACTGATCTTGTGGAACTAGAAGAAAAGACCAAAGAAGCCGTTAGAAAAAGGGTTAATAGGCCTCTACCTGTAGAAAATATTACGAAGGCTACAGAGAATAAGTCTTATTATTTTGATCCAACATACGTCCTAAATGACAATATATATGACCATGAGGGTAGGCTTATTCATCCAATTGGCACAACTATTAACCCACTTGAGAAAGTACCATTTAGAAATGCACTTATTTTTATTAACGGCGATGATAAAGAACAGGTTGAGTTTGCTCTTAAAGCTTATAAGGACAGAGATAGTAGAGCCAAGATTGTTTTAATTAATGGCTCTCCAATAGAGCTTCAGAAAGAACATAGAATCTGGATATATTTTGATCAATCGGGCGTACTTACAAAGAAGTTTGGGATAGAACATGTTCCAGCTATTGTGTCGCAGGAAAAATTAAAACTAAAGATAGAAGAGGTTAAGTTATGAGAATCCTTCTATCTGTTTTAGTTCTAATAATATCAGTTCAAGCTACTGCTAAAGAATGTAAGGGTAGATTTGTAAATCCTATTACAGATGTTTGCTGGGAATGCTTATTCCCAATGACTCTTGGTTCTATGGAATTATACGATTCAGGAATCGCTAAGGACACTAAAAATCCATCTGAGCCTGTTTGTATGTGTAAAGATCCATTTAGGGTTGGATTAATTGGTGGATTCTGGGAACCAGTTAGGATGGTTGATGTATCTCATGAGCCATATTGTTTTGTTAATATGGGTGGAATGAAGATAGATGTTGGCTTGAGTCGTAATCAGGCAACTCGTTCTAAGTCTTCGAGCGCCAAAATATCTAGGTGGTATTCACATTACTATATGTATCCACTTCTTTACTGGCTTGAGTTATTTACAGATTTTGTTTGTCTAGAAAAGACTAGTTTTGATGTTGCGTATATTAGTGAGTTAGATCCGCTAGCTCTAGATGATGAATTATCAATGGTTATTCATCCAGAGGCTTTTTTATATAACAATATTTTAGCTCAAACTGCTTGTAGTGCTGATTGCTTGTCAGCAAATATAGGACTTCCAAGAGATTTACTTCATTGGTGTAGTGGGTGTCAGGGAAGTATGTATCCAATTAATAACAATGTAACAGCTCATATTGGTGGAGTTCAGGCTTCAACAAACGTAGCTGAGAAACTTCTATATAAGATGCATAGAGTAGGGCTTGCAGATGAAACAGCTGCAACAAACATGAAGGGTACTTGCAAGAAAAGAAAGGCTTTTATCATGAAGAAAAGCACTTACAGATATCAGATGGTTAATCCTAACCCTGATAAATGCCAACCATTTGGCAAAACTACAATGACATTTGAGTCGAATAAGGAAGTTCCTTATGTAGGCGAAGATTTTGGATATTTAATATGGAGAAAAAGAAATTGTTGTATTGGTTAACTACATTAATAGCCTTTAGCGTTACAGAAGCTAATGCAGAAAAACTTGAAACGATAGTAAACCAAGTTAGAGATAATATTGCTAAGAGCAGCTCTCAGTATACTGAAGTAGTAAAAGAGCATGAAGAGAAGATAGAGGATCAGAGAGAGTTTTATAAAGATTTAGTAAAAAAAGCTAATGTAGCGATAAAAGGCCATGCTTTAGAAATAGACAAAGATAAGTCTGTAACTATTTATAAGAAGGGCGGAATTGTTCAGCAGATCGTTAAGAATCATAAACTGGATTTAACACCAAAAATAAACACAGGTCTACTTATCTTTGTAAGTTTTACTATGCCTAAAGAGATGCTTTGGAGTTATATGGAGCAAGCTATAACTCATAACGCAAGGCTAGTAATAAGGGGTTTAGTTGATAATAGCTTTAAAAAGACAATCAAAGCAATGCAGCTAGACAACAACAGAAAGCTCATTGTTGATGTAAACCCAAAAGCATTTGCTGAATATAAAGTAAATCAAGTTCCAGCCATTGTTCTGTCTAACAAAGAAACTTACGACAAATTCACAGGCTCTATCAGTATCAAACATGCTTTAGAAGAAATCAGAAATAGCGGTGATTTAAAAAATCATAAGCTAGTTGGAGGCAAGAAGTGACTTCAAAACTGGCTTTATCTTTAATAGTTATTTTATTTAGCTTTGATAGCCTAGCCTTAGATCAATCGAAGGCTCTAAAGCCTCAGAAGGCTCTGAAAGAACAAGAAGCTAAACAGGTTTACGAAGAATCTAAGAAAGTTGCTACATCACTTTATCCAAGCATTGAGGCGTTATCTGGTGGTGGTAAAGGAATAGATGAAGTACATAATATCCTGCAAAACAAAGAGGGAAGAGCTAATCATCAAGCTACAGAACTAGGTGATTTAGCTACAAAAGGTGAAATAGCAAAAGAATCCTCTACAAATGAATGTAGTCTTGAAGATTGTAATGTATCTCAGCTAATGAGTACAAAAGCTGTTAATCAGCGTGAGGCAAAACTAGAAGAATTGGGTTTTAGAAAAAACAAAGAGCAATTCCCGGAAGATACTAAAGCATATTTAGATAAAGCAAATCATCTGCTCAAAGAGGCTGCAAATGGAGTAGATTCAATAAGCGGTTCATATAAAGACTGTAAGCCGATTGAGAATGAGTTTTCTTATAAAGAAAAAACAACATGCGATGAATATTATGACGTTAAATATGATGCTTGCGATATCAATCAAGTTGTAGAGATTGATCCTAAATATACATATCAATGTAGCAAGAAAAGAGAGGACAGGGTTAAAACCTGTCATGATGAAATAACCTCTATTACATGCAAGAAAGCGGCTGATTGTGATAATGGAGGAATTATTGCAGCTTCAGTCAAGTCTGACATGAAGTTTGTATATAATTATCCTAACCTAACCATTGGTACAATCCAGGATAATTACTGGTGCGGTCATTGTGAGACTGTTGACAGAGTTACAAAATTCCAAATTCGAAATAAAGAAAAAATCAGTGAGTTTTTACTTACTGAGGCTGGTTATGATGATCACCTAATGGTCAAGCTTAATGACAATATAATTTATATTGGACCGAATGGGGGTAATAAACTTGAGGTAAGAAATGGTCATGTAGATTTTGGTACTGGAACTGATAGTTGCGAAAGAGGAACTAACTGGCGTTTTGGCAATTTAAATAAAGATTTAAGACCTTTCTTAAAAGAAGGCGAGAATGTTCTATTTATGAGAACAATTGTCTCTGGTTGTGGTGAAGGGTGGATTAAGATCAGAGCTAAGCAACATTGTTGTAAAGACTGGGATGTTAAGCGAGAAACAAAATGTAATTATGAGGAGGATAAATGAGAATCCTTTTTATAATTATTTTATTGATAACCAATACTTCATATGCATTTGAAGAGGTCAAATGTGTACCTCAAGTTCAAAAAACATGCATTGATGAAAGTACTAGAGTAATTGAAGGCTACAGCGTTAAGAAATGCTGGAAGTTCAAAGAAGTTCTTCGTTGTACAAGCAATGAAACGAATAACTGTTCAACATTTGAAGAGAATAGGGGATGTAATGAGGTTGAGGGCAAGTGTTTAAAGGAATCTCCAACAGGATTATGTAATCACTTTGATAAGAAATTTATCTGCGGCAATACAACTAATGAGAGTGAAGAGGTTAAACTAATTAACTCAAAGTTTAATATTATTCGTGATGAAAAAGACTTTGAGAAATGTGATCCACATATCAAAGACAAACATTGTGAAATTACTAGTGAAGAGTGCGTTGAACCAGCTGAGACCAGAAACATCAACGGAAAAGATGTTTTCAAAGAATGCTGGAAGTGGGATAGAAAATATCAATGCAGAACTGATACTAAAGTAAATGAGTGTAAGGCTTTAGTAGAGAAGGGTTGTAAGGAGATAAAAAGGGACTGTATTCATAATGAAGAAAAAAGATGTGAGCATTATATTGTTGAATATGAATGTGAGAATAAGAAAACAGAGAAGATAGATTGTATTGCTAGTCAATTTTGTGCTGGTGGAGTTTGTGATGAGCAGGAGAGGAATGTAAATACTAATTTTGGTTTAGCAGCATCCTATTTATCAGTATTAAACCAAGTAAATAAAGATAGCAGTGAATGTACTTGTAATTCTGAGACTGATCCTAATTGTAGTGTAAGAAATGTTCAGGATGATAAGTGCAGATTATTCAATGGTGAGAGCAAGATTTGCAGGCGATATACAGGTCAGCTTAATTGTTGTTCTGATAAAGGAATGCTTCGTTCGATATCTGGATGTAATGAAGAAGAGAAAGAACTAGCTTCCAAACAATTTGCAGGAGCGTGTCACTTTGTAGATTCTTGGAGAGGTAAAAAGCTAGAAAGGTTCAAAAAGAAAAAGGCTTTTTGTTGTTTTAATTCAAAGCTTGCAAGGATAATCCAAGAACAAGGCAGACGGCAGTTAGGTAGAGGTTGGGGAAGTTTTGATAATCCAGATTGTAAAGCTCTAACTTTACAAGAAATCAAACAAATTGATTTTAGTAAGTTAGATTTTAGTGAGCTTTATGAAGAATTAAAAGATAAAGCTGCAAGTGACTTTGGAGCATCTAATAAAGCTATTCAAGATAAATTAAAGTCATACCAAGGTAACCCTGAAAGCTTAGCAGGAATGGTTAAAAACAAAATGCAGAGGTTTTATGATAAATAAAGCCATCTTCATATTAGCCATTCTTGCTTGCACCAACGCTTATGCATTTAAGTTCTCAAAAGAAGTTTGTGAGAAGTATGGCCTTGGTTCTCAGTGGTATTGCGAAGAGCAAAAAGAAAAGCATCCAGCAGATCAAAGCCCTAAAGATATTATGAAGAGTGATTTAGCTCCAGAAGCTAAGGCTGAAGCTTTAAATAATCTATGGGAGTTACAGAGAAAAAGAGCTGTCATTACAGGAAAAGAAGAAGATTTAGAGAGAGTATTAGTTACCCAGAAATATATTGCAAAACTTGGGGTAGATTATGCTCGTAAGATGATGAATATCGTAGAGAAGAGTCCAATACATTCAGTTACAGAGAGCTATTATCAAAAAACATCAGATGAATATATAGAAGCAGCTAAAGTAGAAGCTGTTCTAAAGCAAGCAAACAAGCAATATGCGATTGCATTTATTTACTCTTCAAACTGTCCATATTGTAAGAGACAATTACCAGTTCTTCTGTCTCTACAGCAGAAATATAAGTTACCAGTTGTGGGTGTTTCTGTTGATGGCGGACTATATGAAGAATTATCTCAGAATGTCTATGATCCATCAGCTGTAAATGATGAAAATGTTAAAGCATTTCCAACGATTATGCTGCTTGATTCTAAGAGTGAGAAAAGAATTTTTGTATCTAAAGGATTAACGTCTTTAGATCAGCTAGAGGGAAGGATCTACCGCCGTATTACTGAAAAGAAAGAGGAGAACTCTCATGGTTAAAAAACTAATTATATTTATCACCGCAATTAATTTAGCACTACCTTCTTACGCTGGAGGGTTTAAAGATGTTGGTAAATTATGGAATAAGTCTGGCAAGCTTAATTTTGCTTCTACTAACTCTCCAACTTACTATAAAGGGCAAAGAGCAGGTCATTATACGATGGGTTCTATGTATTTTGCTCGTGAGAAAAAGAACAGGCCTTTAATTAATGTCAGATTTCCAGAAATTGATTTTGATAAGAGTTGTTATTCGCAAGGGGTTCTAAACTTTGGCGGTATGTCTTTTATTTCTGGAAAAGAATTAATGAGCAAGTTACAGGGAATAGTTAGCCAAGCTGGTATGATGTTTGTTTATAATGGAATTAGTTCTATTAGTCCTGTTATTGGTGAAACTCTTCAAGAGGTATACAGTAAATTACAAGAAGTAGGTGGGTTCTTAGCTGATGAGTGCCAGGCTGCTAAAGCTCTTAATGGAATGATTGGGGATGTGTTTACTGGTCATTCTTCCTTAGCACAGTCTATTTCTTCAAGATTTGGTCAAAGTAAAGGAGAAAAGAGTGACTTATCTTCTGCTTATAAGGATTATCCAAGAGGTAGAAAAGAAACGTTAGAGAAGGCAGCACAAAAAGATGAGTCTCTAATATTAGAAGATATTAACCTTGCATGGAAAGCATTAGATAAGCTTGGAAAAGACAAAGACATCAAAGAATTTATGATGTCTGTAAGTGGCACTATTATCATTCATGCGCCGAAGAGTGATGAACAGCAGCCTGAGTTTCAGTATATCTCACCTAATATAACAAGCCCTGATATGTTAAAGACCCTTCTCAAGGGCGGTAATGATTTACCTATTCTTAAATGTGGTGAGTCTAAAAAATGTTTACATGTTTTGGATGATAAAAAAACAATTGATAGAAAAGAAAGTTTTGAATTTAAAGTAACGGAATATTTCGAGAAATTCCGTGCAGCTATTCAAGCTGATGAAGAAATAGCTGAAGGAAGTGATGTTCATAATTTTCTATCTAGTTCAGGTCTCCCTGTATATAAAATCTATGATGTTATCTATCAATATACTCACTCTAACCCTGAATATGAGCAGGGGGTATTTGTAGAGGTTGTTGCATGGAATATTTTATACAATTACTTATCTGACACTTTAAAAGAAGTAACTGAAGCTGCAAATAATCTAAAAATAGCAGCAGGCCCTCAATTAAAAGAGTTTAGAGAGTCTCTTCTTCACGCTCAGAAGATGTTAACTGATCTAGAGATGAAGGATCTCAACAGATATAAGATGCAGTTATTCTTAGTCAACAGGGCTGAGAACTATGAGAAGTCCATCGCTCAAGAAATATCTAAATTATACAGCATGAGGAGTAATTGATATGGAAACAATGGAGATCTATACTATTGGTAATGCTTATTTCTTAGATAAGATATTTAATGCTATTAAGATAATCTTTGCTTCTGATTTAACAACAGTACTTAAGGTAGCATCAGCTATTTCTTTGTTTTTAATAGTATCTAAAGCTTCTGTGACGAATGACTTCAAAACTTCTGCAAAGTGGTTATTTGGTGTTGCAGCAATTACAGGATTATTTTTAACTGCTAAGGCGAGAGTAGTAATACACGATCAGTTGCCAGACCAAAACGGCAGAATTCAGGCTAGTTATATTGTCGATGAAGTTCCTTGGGGATTAGCAAAACTTGCTTCTGTTACATCTAGTGTAGGAAAAGATATGATGGATAAGTTCGAATCAGCATTTTCAGGAGTAACTAATAACTCAACATATCGTAGATACGGAATATTGTTTGGAAGCAAGATTATTGAAGATGCGGGTAGGTTAAGAGTCTCTAACTCAGATCTACGAGGCTTTATAAATAAGTTCTACAAGCAATGTATTATTCCTGATCTTAAAATGGGTCACACCAGAAAGAATGGATATACTTTGTCAGAATTATCAAAAGCTGATGATATAGCTGAATTCTTAGAGAACCATGCTTCAAAAGCTAGAAGAATCTTTTTAAACGGTACAGTTACCAGAACAGTTAAAAAACAAGGGTTTTTAGGAGAAATCTTAGGACAAACTGAAGATCAAACATCTACCTTAGATGGCTATGTAACCTGTAATACAGCTGCTAGCTATATATCTGATATGATCGATAGTGAGCTTTCGCATAATAAATCAAAAATATCATCTAGTTTTGTTTCTCAGTTTTTGGGTGGTGGTCATTCTCCCCAAGAAAAGAATCTTTTTTATGAGTCAGTCTTGAGAGATACGTACGGAGCATTTCTAAAGTCATCAAAAGATGCTAGTGAAATACTAAAGCAGAATGTCATGATCAACTCTTTAAGAGATGCATCGGCTACAGTATCTAATACATATGCTCAGATAGCTACAGAAGAGATGACAAAGTCATCTTTTTATTCTGTCTCACAAGTATTCCAAAAGTTCATACCTATTATTAGGTCTGTATTTGAGTGTTTATTCTACGGAGTATTCCCAATTGTTTTAATTCTAATGGTAACTCCAATTGGACTAGAAGTATTAAAGAACTATGCATTTAGTTTTGTATATCTACAGATGTGGACTCCAATGTATGCAATTCTTTATACAGTAATGGAGAGCTGGAGCAGATTTAGTGCTGACGGCCTAAACCACACAATGGAATCATTACCTCAGATAGAAGCAATTAATCAGGATATCTCAATGGTATCAGGCTACATGCTTGCCCTTATTCCTGTTTTATCAATGTTTGTAACAAAAGGTTTAGTTGCAAGTGTTGGTAATATGGCTACCAGTATGATGTATATTCCACAAACTGCTGCTGTTCAGACTTCAGATCAATCTGTAAAAGGTAATTATCAATTTGGCAGTACTAGCATGGACAATCATTCATACGATACTACCTCAGCTCATAAACATGATGATAATTACTCATGGATGAGTGGCATGAAGAATTTTGCTATGCCAAGTGGCTCAACATATAGAGAAGCTGCTAATGGTCAGAAGATGTTAGATGTTTCTAGTGGTCTTAGTAACTTAGGAAGTCAAGTTAATGTTAACTGGAATAAAGCTATTGGGAATAGGTTTGATGAGAGTGAGGCTCTTGTTCAAAGAGAGATGGAATCTTCTTCTAGAGATTATATTGATAGTACTTCTAGTGGAATGAGTAAATTATATGGATATGATAAATCATTCAGCAAAGGAACAAGCGCTAATGAGGCCATTGAGAGGGGCTTATCTTCAGAACAAAGATCAGCTTATGATTATACAAAAGGTCTAGTAGAAAGAGTGTCTAAGAGTACTGGTTTATCTCACGACGATTCAATAAAATTAGCTGTTGGTGCGCAGGCAGGTATAGGTTGGGGAAAAATGGGTGCCTCTTTGTCTGCTGATGCTTCTACAAACACTCATGTAAAGCAGGCTTGGGATATGATGCAAGATGCAGCTAAGGATAAAAAGTTTAGCGAATCTCTTTCAACTATGGAAAGGATTGGAAAAAATTCATCTATTCACTCTTCTGATAGTCAAACAGAGTCTCTACTTGATTCTATGAGAAGTGACTTTAGTCACTCTACTTCAGCAAGTATTAGGCACAGTGATGCTTTAGAAAAATCAAGATCATTGCAAGAGAGTAGAAGCAATTATGAGAACAATTCTAGCAGTGTAGATATAGGTTTGACGCAGCAGTTCTCTCAATTTGGTATGTCGAGGTTTGGTGCTGGAGGGTTTGAAGAAATTGTACGATCTAATCCTGATAAGCTGCAAGAGTTATCCAATGAGTTTTTAACTGCTAAATATATGGATGTTTCACAGCATAGTTTTAAACCAATTAATCCAACTAAATTAGAAGAAAACAAAGATTTTGTTGAACCAGTATTAACAAACAATGTTTCTAACAATAATCAAATAGATATGCAGCGTGAGAAATTCAACTCCTCACTCTCAGAGGAATTTAAAAATAATACTTCAGGTTTTGAAAAGGCAATGAGTCAAAGAGAAACCTCTATATCGACCGCAGAGCAGAATATGAGTAAAAAATCTTCGCAAAGGTCTGATGATATAGAGGGCATGACCTCTAAATCTGCTACTTCATCTTTATTAGGCAGAGTGACAAATACTAATAACAAATAAGGCAATAAGTATGAATGATGAACGTATAACTTTACGACTAAGTAAAAAAGAAAGATCGCTTTTAGAAAAAACAGCTAAAAGCAGTGCAATGACAGTTTCTTCTTATATGAAAAAGAAGCTCTTTGAAGATAACCCAGACTGTGGAGAGATAAGAAAAATTTATTATTGTCCGAATAATGACAAATTAAACTATATACAGACTGCTCTTGAGAGGCAAAATCAGGAGCTTTTACTTCTGCTTCTGAAGAAAGCTTATGGTGAAGAATATAAAAGCTTATACAGCAAATCATATGAGCTAACCGAGGCAGCTCTCGATAAATTTTATAATTACAAAAGAATTGATAAATTAGATGAGTGACTTTCTTACTGGTGGTCAAGTAACCGCACATAGATTTAGAATGTTTGGCCAAGTAGTCCGTATAATATTTAGGGCTACTTTAATTGCTATAGTGTTTAATTTCATTTTCACATTTAAAGCTAACATCAGCTTGCAAGAGTGGAGATTGTTGCCAGCTATGATAAAGATGTATGTGTTCCAAGACTTTAATCCCAATCAGACAGTGGAATATCGCAATAGATGGAATAGGCCAGTAATAGAGAAGGTAAATTATTTTAAGAATAATAGATTAGTAAAATTAACAGAGAAGAATTTTGAGAGCGTATTCTTTTTAAGTGTTCAAAGATCTCTATATGTTGTGGCAGGGGCAGTATTTATACCTTTTATTTTCTTTTGCTTTAAAGGAAGGAATTTAAAAAAGAAAAAAAAGATGCGAGGTAGTTTCTTATTATCTGAGAAAGAACTTAAGAAACAAGCAAAGAAACACAACAAGAAATTCAAAGGTATTAAACCATATACGTTATCTGGGGTTCAGTATGTAGCAACTGGTAGAGGTAGAGCATATACCCCAGGAGAGCAAGCTCACACTCTAGTACTTGGTGCAACAGGGTCAGGTAAAACTAAAATTATTCAAGATTTAGTAAAACAAATCCATAGTAGGGGTGGCAAGGCTATAATAGTTGATATTAAGGGTGACTACATAAGTCACTTTTATGATAAATCTAAAGGAGATATAATTCTAAATCCTTTAGATAAAAGAGGTTCAAATTGGAGTTTCTTTAAAGAAACTGATGTTTTAGCAGGATTTGATACTATTGCTAAAACCCTTATGCCTGATGCTGGCAAAGATCCGTTCTGGGTTAATGCAGCTAGAAGAATATTTAGTGAGTTAGCTAAATTATACTGGGATGAAGATCTATCTTTATCAGAGTTTGCAGACAAGATTCTATATTCAGATATTTCTTTTTTAGAGAAGGTGCTAGCTGATACACCTGCCAAGCATTTAGTAGATCAAAAAGCAGATAAGACAGTAGCATGTGTAATGATGATGCTAACAACTTATCTAGCTCCATTAAAGCTCTATACAAAGAAGAATAAAGTATTTTCTATTAATGAATGGATAAATGATGATAGTAAAAATAACTTCCTATTTATATCTACATCCTCTGAAGCTAAAGAAAGCTTAAATCCACTTGTGCAGATGCAAGTTGATTTAGCTATTAATGCTCTATGTTCATCACGCAAGAAATCTAAAAAACCAGTATGGTTTATATTAGATGAGCTTCCTTATTTTGATAAATCATTACCTAACTTAAAAGATGGTCTAACTACAGCCAGATCTTTTGGAGGAGCATTTGTTCTTGGTACTCAAGATATGTCTTCTCTAAGTAAGATATATGGTCAGGATTTGTCACGAGTAATAGCTAATAACTGCCGTAATAAGCTTATTATGAATGTTGATGATAATTACACAGCTCGTTGGTGTTCTGAGCTTATTGGAGAAGGTGAGTTAGAAGAATGGCATGAGGGAATTTCTTACGGAGCGCATCAAATGCGTGATGGTGTTAGTGCAAATAAAACTAAAGTAATGAAACGTGCAGTGCTTCCTGCTGAATTCTCACAATTAATGACAGGACAGGGTTATTTAAGACTGCCAGGTTTTAATACAGCAATGATAAGCTTTGATGATTATTATCTACAAAGCAAGAATGCACCATATATAGAGGATGGTGCATTAAAAGATCATTTAATGAAAGTGATCAAAGACACTCAAAAAAGAAAGAGAGAGCTTGAAACGGTCATAACAAAACCAGCTTCCAAAATAAAGACTGATAAAGATCTATCTGATGAGTTTTTTGAGAACACACAAGATTTACTGCAACCTGAAGGGAAGTCGTTCTAATGTTAAGTACAAAAGTTTTTAGTTATTCATCAAATGCACAAAATTACTATAGTCATGCTGACTATTATGGAGCAGAGGCTAAGGGTATTTGGTATGGTGAGGGAACTAAAGATTTAAATGTTAGTGGTGAATTTGATGCTAAAGATAGTAAGGAATTTAGAGATATTCTTGATGGTAAGATGCCAAATGGTCAGCAACTTGGCACAGTTGATGATACTGGAGAGTTAAAACATAGATCTGGAGTAGACTTAACATTCTCTAGTCCTAAGAGTCTTAGCATACAAATGCATGTATTTGCAGATAAAGAAGAGAGAAGCAAATTACAAGAAGCACGTATGAATGCTCTTAAGACTACTTTGAAATATATCGAGCAGAGTGGTCTTGTGTATACTAGGAAAGGTAAAGGCGGAGTAGTAAAAGAGCCAATACATAAATTATCATATGCATTATTTGAGCATACAACAAATAGAAAGCTAGAGCCCCAAGATCACGTACATTGTTTTCTGGCGAATGCTGTTAAGTGTAAAGATGGTAAGTTTGGAAGTATTACGCTGAATGATTTATTTCAAAATACTAAGTTCTTAGGACAGATCTTTAGGAACGAGCTTGCTTTAGAAGTGCAGAAGCAGGGATATAAGATCAGAACTACAATGTTACAAGATGGAAGTAGTTCATTTGAGCTTAGAGACGTTTCTCAGAAACTTATTGATGCGTTTTCTACCAGAAGAAAAGAAATAGAAGAGCTTTGTAAGAAGTACGGTGTTACTACTAAAGAAGGTAGAGATAAGATTGTAATTAATTCTAGAGAATCAAAAAAGAACTTACCAGAGAGTCATTTAAAAGAAGCTTGGTATAAAGTTGCAAATAATGTTGCCAAACAGAAAGACTCTATTAATTACAAATCTCTCACTGTATCCGATGTATTAGACAAAGCAGCTAGTTTCTATGATAGTTTTACGAATAAGAGTAAGAATGAGGAACTCAAGCCAGATGATAAACTCTATAGCCCAGATTATATAGCAAGACTAAGCCTTGCTGATGTCACCTATAATCAGAGCGTATTTACTAGAGAAGATATTTGTAAAAGAGCCTTGAAATACTCTATAGGTAAGCATTCTTTAGCAGAGATAAATAAATCAGTTGGTGAATTAATAAAAGCTAAAGAAATTATACCATCTGTAACTGAGAAGGGGTCATATACCTCAAAAGAGCTTCTAAGTAAGGAGAAATATATTATTTCTACTGCAAGGAAAGGTATTGATTCTTATGCTTCTATAGTAAAGAAGGAAGATTTTAGTAAGCAACTAGCGTCTCATGAGAGAGCAAGAACAAGAAAATATCCTTTAAATGACCAACAAATCAAAGCCATTAATCATGTTCTAACTAGTAGAGATAAAGTAACAGCGATACAAGGATTACCTGGGGTAGGTAAATCAACGGTCTTAGAGACTGTAAGAGCGATGTCCCGAAAGAAAGTAGTAGTAGATCTATTTGGAGCAGCACCAACTGCTAGTGCATCGAAGACCCTAAAAGAATCGTCTGGTATAGAGAGTAGGACTCTACATTCATTTATAAAACAGTATAGAGGTTTTATTGAGGGTAGGGGAACAGAAGAAGGTCTTAAAGCCACTCAAGATGAATATAAGAAAGGAGTAGTATTTGTGGATGAATCTTCTCTTATTGGAACGAGACAGATGTTTGATCTGTTAAGATTATCTGAGATTCTTAAGTTTAGAGTTGTTTTAGTGGGTGACACTAAGCAATTATCTTCTGTTGAAGCTGGAAAACCATTTGAACAGCTACTAGATGTAATAAAGTCTGTAAAGCTAGATAAAATAGTAAGACAGAAAGAAGAGTCTCACAAAGAAGCTATTAAAGCTGTAGCAAAACATGATGTTCTTCAATCATTTAAGATCCATGAATCTAACATTAGACAGAGTGGAAAACATTTTGTTAACGAGTCTATCAAGAAATATGTCTCACTTTCTTCAAGTGAAAGAGATAAGACAATATTGATATCTCCCACTAGAGAGCATCGAGATAGAATTAATAGTAAGATCGTTGAATCCCTATCTAAAACAAACGAAATAAAGAGTAGGGCTATTAATCACTCAATTTTAAAACAAGTAGAGATGAAGCAAGGCGATTACAACTATGCTAACTCATATAAAGAAGGGCAGATAATAAGATTCTTTAAGGATTATAAAGGAGCAAACATAAAGAAAGGTGAGTATCTAGAGCTTAAGAAAGTCAACGATATATCTAATACTCTGATATTCAGAAAAGGACTAAAAACAATAAGATTTCAGTTAACTAGTAAGACTGATTACTCAAACAAACTTGAAGTGTTTGATAAGGACTCACTGAAACTATCAGAAGGAATAAAGATTAGAATCACTAAGAACGATAGAGATCTTGTTAATTCTGAAACTGCAACAGTGAAGAGTGTGAGTAGGGTTAGTAACTCAATAAGCTTGAAACTAGAAGACTCAAGCACTAAGACTCTACCTCTAAGCAAGCTAAAACACATAGATTATGGATATTGCTCTACTGTACACTCCTCTCAAGGAAAGACTACAGATCGTCTGATAGCAGCTATATGTTCTCACAAACACTTAAACGACCAAAAATCTTGGTTAGTTACAATATCAAGACATAAGAACGATCTACATGTGTATATGGATGATAAAAAAGAAGTAGAAAAACAATATGTTTCAAATAAAGGCAAAGTTATGTCTTCTACTGAAACATTGAAAGGTTTAAACAAATCAATATAGTGCTTCTATCTTTATTTGCTTGGAGGTTTAGGATCACAAACAACATTTATAAGCTCGAAATGTCTTTTTATATAATTATCTTTTATATAATTATCTAATTCTATTATAATATTTGGTTCTAATCGATTTTTTGAAATTAGAATTATTCCAATCACCTCGCTTAAATCAAAACCAACTAATTTTTCTTTTAAGTAGATATACGCCTGCTTAATTGCGTCTTTTATGCATCTTTTCAGAGCATGTATGTTTGCCGCATATTTATCATCCACCTTTTTCCATTCTGTTAAACACTTTCCGCTCTCTAGGTGCAAAATTAAATCTGTATTTCCTCCATTCTTTCCAACTTTATATGCCACTATATTCATAGCACCAAATTGATTTGATGCTAGACTTTCAAAATGTTCTTCCCTTCTCCTTTGGTTACATCCTTCTAACCATTGATCGCGATATGTCATTCTTATTTGCTCTTGAAACACTCCAAATACGCTCAGCAATTCTTTTTTTTGTTTATCTGTAAGTAATACTAATTTCTTCAATTCATTCTTCACTTTTACTAAATGCAAATAAATATTTCTAGCTGTCTGCATACAACCTGACAGATGTTTTATATTACTATTTTTGGGAGCAAATGTTGGAGGATTTCTCTTCAATCCTTTCAAAACATTGTCATCAATAACTTGATAGATATTATTTGGGATATCTGTCCAATCAGTTTCTCCTATTCTGTGTGCAACTTTAGAACAATCTATTACGAATTGTCTTATTATTAATTCTTTATTGTTGTTTTCGCTAGAGAATATAATTTTATACTCTTCATCTAAGTTCTCTATATCTGTTATTATCTCCAAGACTTGTTCCATGATTTTTATCTTATTTACTCTAAACCAACGAGCATATTTTCGATCAAGCAGATCATTGTTTCTTTTTGCTCTGGTGCTGATTCTGCTATCAGCAGCGCCAATGCTGCGAGTCCAATGTCGTTGATAATTGGCTGACCATTCCGCATTAATGCTTTGTTGCGATGAAGGAAATCGACGAATAAAAGTGCACCAGTCCGCTTATTACCATCTGACAAAGGGTGATTTTTAATAATGAAATACAACAAATGTGCTGCTTTACGTTCAATTGTTGGATAAGCAGGCTCACCAAATACTGATTGATTTATATTGCCAATAATAGCTGACAGTCCTTCATCTCTCTCAATTCCAAACAGGTCACTGGCTTCACCACGGGACATAAGATCGGCTTTTAAGTTTGATACCAACTGCTTTACTTCAGCAAGTGAGGGCGTTACACCGCCAACAGTTCCACTTAGGTTAGTTAATAAACCTTCGTCATAACGTTGCAATAGCAAGAAGGTTTTTGTGTAACGGCTAACAATCTCAACCAACCCTTGGGCAGTGCCAGTAATAAGATCGTTTGATTGTGCAGTTTTCTTAATGAGTGCCAATGCTGTTTCCAGTTCTGTAGAGTTACGCTCAAATCGCGCACGATCGAGTGTCCATCCTTCTAACAAGTGGTCTCGCAAAACAGTCGTTGCCCATTGACGAAACTGCGTTCCTCGCTTGGAATTGACACGATATCCTACAGAAATTATGGCATCAAGGTTATAATGTCTTATTATCCGAGAAACAGAACGGTTTCCTTCTTGTTGAACTACCGAGAAATCCTCGGTAGTTGCTGTTTCTTCCAGCTCACCGCTAGTATAAATATTTTTTAGGTGCAAACCAATATTGTCGATTGAGGTGTCTAATATCTCTGAAAGTTGTTTTTGCGTAAGCCAAACAGTATTACCTTCGAGTTTAACTGAAACACTAGATTTATCATCACGCTGATAAATGATAAGTTTGTCCATTAAATTACCTTTCTAATCAAAAATGACATCTTGAAGACTAAGTGCTATTTTTAGTCTTTGTAACGGAAATTAGTTGAGTATTCAGAATATCTAATGCCTCTGTTTCTGTCGGTCAAAAGACACCACCCTACGACTCCATTATTTAAATAAGTATCGTCCAAAACTACAGACATTGTTTTAAGAAATTTATTCAGAAATCTACTTTTTCCAAGCAGCAGGTTTATAACTTTAAAATAAGACTTCTGCTCTGCAAGTGATTTAAATCCATAAGATAAATTTTTTTGTTTATCATTCCAATATTTAATCTTCTCTTTTTTGTATGTTAAAAATGGATACACAAAGAACATTGCTATAGGAATAATCATCCAAATTAACATGCTTGTGTCTCTGCAGATTATTGTAAATACTAGAGGTAGAGCACAAAATAACAATGGTAAAATTAGTCTCATTTGCTGTTAAAACTTTTAAATTTATTCATTGCTCATTCTACTATAATTTCCCAAATAAATCAAAGGTTTATGACAAATAAGCGAGTTTAATTTTATTATCCAGAGCGGCCTCTCAAGCATATTAGTAATTTCTGCATGACAATGGCAGACATAGTTAATTCAATTCTAGTTTCTTTCACCTTTGTTTTGTCTGACAGTGCATGACATATCATCCTTATGTTGTCCGACTAAGTCATACGCTTTAAAACCCTTATATTACTTTATATAGAGCCAAATCACCGAAGGGTGCGATTGGTGTGATAGAAATTATATATAATTTCTTACTAGAGGAGCGTAGCTACTCTTACTTATAATTTATTATTATAGACTTCTTAAAATGAAATTGATAATTTCATAAACAGCCCTAGTGGCGATTGAACTTATTTCTAAATAAACAACAATAAAATAATGATACAGAGCATCTTGCGTTTTGGAAAAAAAGAAAAACAAAGTGAAGACAGGTCAGGTGAACAATTATTTAAACTAAAGCAATGTTTGGATACTCTCCATGAAATCGAGAATTTCATGTGCAAGAATAAAGAGGCTAAATCTGAAAGAGCAGCAGAGTTATTGAAACTAATATATGAAAGTTCAAACTCAATATCAATTTTGTCTAATAAAGCGTATTATAGATATAAATATTAAACTTTACTTCTAAAGCCTGCTTTTTTATAAACTAAATTATTTTCTCTTTTTGCTATTGCAACTACGACAACAACTAACCTCTCATCTTCAACTTTGTATACAAGTCTATAACCAGAGTTTCTTAGTTTAATTTTATAGCAGTTTTGAAGACCTGAGAGTTTATTCTTGTGGATATGAGGGGTAGAGAGACATTTTTTAAGTTTTTTCTTAAGTTGCTCTCTGAGGGTATGACCTAACTTGTCCCATTCTTTTTTGGCAGACTCAAGAAAAACTAATTTATAACTCATCTATATCAACAGGTATTTCTTTTTCTTTTGATCTAGATTGAACAATCTTTACTAAATGGGCATCTTCCAGTTTCTCCATCATTTCCTCATATTGTTTGGCAGGCACACAGTAGAACACTGGTTCATTTCTGTTAAGAACAGCTACAGTTTCTCCATTTCCTTCTGTAATGATGCTCATAGGGCTTTTTTTAAGCTCTGACACTTGAGTGATTTTTGTAGCAAGTATATTATTTAACATAGTGTTTCTATCAGTATTGTTAATAGTATTATTATAAGTACTAATATAATCTTTGTTATGCATAATATCAACCTAATTCATTCATATTTATCATATACACCTCATGTGTTACTTAATGCATTCTCTAGCATTTCAGCCTTGAACCCTTCATAACCACATTCAGGGCAGCTGTAATACAGTCCTAGTTTTTCATCTTCTAACATTAGTACTTGGTGATCGCTGTTAGACAAAAACACTTCTCCAGAATAGAAATTAAAATTAATTAAAACTCTAGATTGATAGAAATCTTCAGGTACGCCATATTCATACCAAGCTTTAAGTAAGTTATAAGCTCTTTTCATTTCTCCAAGGCCAAATCTAGCTAAGTCTTCGGTTATTACTTCATACATATTTAACTCCATAATTGATTCAAGGGGTGTAGAGTGTCGTCTACAACCCTTGCCTCCATGGCGAAGGGTGGGGAGTCAAGCGCAAGATCATAATTACAGAGGGGGATCACCCATTCTGCACGTAATTGCAAATAAGGAAGAATGGGGAAACTGTAATTATGCTTTGTATAATCTTGTGGGCGATAGGGGCAAAGCCCCTTAGATAAATAAAAGGCTTCACATATAAGATATACATATTTTATAATGTAACCTGATCTCTCTTGAATACATTTTTAAAGCATAATGATATAAGTATATGGCAGATGGTGGTGGCGGTTCACATGCAGCAAAAAGAAGTGAGAGGGATGAAGTACCAGCGCCAAATAGAAGATTGGATGCATTAGCTAGGGTCATTACTGGTGGTGATGTTTGTTCTGCAGTGGCTCTGCACAAGAAGACGTTATATATATCTAATAATAATTCTACTAAAAACCCCTCTTGGAGATCTACTCGTAAACTTCTACATACCATACTTACTACAGAAGGAGACAAGAAAGTAGCTCTTGAGGAAGGAAAATTTGATGAAGAAATAGCTGAGGTAATCAGGGAATCAATAACGGCTTATACAAGTAGAACTGATAGTGCAAAGTTAAGGATACGTCCAAAACGAGGAGAGAAACCTGAAGACACAGCTGCAAGAGAGGCGGCTAAGAGAGAGGAAACAAAAGAAGGTTATCGTCAAAGACTCAAGAGAGATCTTGCAAAACTTATTGACTCTTTGACAGTAGATGAGGAAGGGAAAAAATTGCAAGATGAAATCACCTCGGCTTTGCGTAATAAAATATCAGAAGATCCAGATAGAGATGCTCCTGCAGCAAGCGGGGGTGGTATCGCAGGAGAAGGTGACAGTGCAATTATATTTTTAAAGAGCGAAGAAAAAGGGAAACATGCTGAGATGGTGATAATGGATACAATTATTGACCGTATTGAAAATGAAAGAGAAGAAGCGAAAACTGAAGGGAGAGAAATTCCTACTCTCTCAAAAGTTTATGTTGGTATCTCAAAGCTTTGTTGTTGGCAGTGCAAATGTGCAATTGAAGTGGCAAATGAGGTATATAAGACAAAAGACGGTCTAGGTATATTTGAAACTGCTGGTAGCAGTAATACCGATTTTGAGAGAGATAGATGGGTAAAACCTCATTTCTTAGGCATAGAAGGTTTAGAAGAAGAATTTAATGAGAAATTTGTAAGAAAAAAACCTCCTCAAAGTAGAACAAGGGCAAAATCCTCAACCTCTCCTCCAACTTCTACAAGCGAGTCTGCAGTAGATAAGGGGGAAGCTATTGCTGCCACATTAACGACAGAAAGTGAAGTAGGGGATTCTAGTAGACCCAAAAGTCCTAGCGGATCTGGGAGTTCTAGAGCTAAGCCTAGTAGAGCAATAACCCCGTAGAAAAAGAAGACTCTAAACCCAATAGATCTGCTTTAGATGAAAGCAGTAGATCAGAAGTATCCGTTATTAGTGTTGTTGGGAGGGTATCATCTACTACCATTTGTTTTTCACTAGAAAAGCATTTCTCTGCTTCTTCTAGAACCTTATCAATAACAGAGATATCATGTGAGGATGAACCTTCAAGGAGTTCTTTAATTTCATCAATACTTGCTCCATTTTCTAGCAAGAAGCATATTATGTCATGGAATTGTTCAATATCGAAACTCTCAGAAAGTATTTGTATAACTATGCTCTGCAAGGGAGTGAAGCTAATGTCATCTTTGCTAGATACTACATCAACTCCTTTCTCTTTTAATTTTTTAAGAAACTCGATTCTCCCATAGATTGCTGCTCTCTGTGCAGGAGTATACCCTTCAAACTCTTTTGTGAAATCAATTTCTGGATCTTCAATTAGAACCCACATTTCATCTGTTGCGAAATCAATTGCATCAGCTAGAAGTTTATCTTTGGATGGTGGTTTTTTCGTTGGCATTGTGGCCTCTCACTCATTTGGTTCCAAGATAACATATAGTTAATAGAATTTCAATTTATTTTAACTATTTACTTACAAGGGGTAACAGTATTTTAAACGACCGTTTATGAGATAGTTTAAGATTCTGAACTTTTATTCTTATAAAAGAGTATCAAATCATACTATCCACTTCTGTGAATGTTATATCTCCTCCACAATAAATTGTTTCTGCAAAAAAGCTGCATCCAACTCCAGGAATAGGGGTATGAGAACAGTATTCTTTATAATCATTTACAACAATCTTGAAGCATGGAGCTATATCAGGAAATGTATTTTTGTCCTCTGGCGAAGAGTACTGAAAAACATTTGTTGGAGAAGTCTTGGTCAATGGAGCATTTAGGGGAGATGAATAACAATGTTCCCAATCAAAATCAACCTCTTTACTGTCTGATGTTAGTGAAATTTGCTGAGTTGGATCTCCTGTGTTTAGGTACAAATTGGTATTTATAGAAATAAGTGCAGTTGATTTTTTGCTATCCTCTGAATATTGTGGAACAACATTACAAAACTCCGGTACATCTAAATCTTTTGAATAGACTAGGGTTAATTGTGCAGTCACTTCATAACTACTTTGGTTAGTGAATATAGCTAGTGTGTTAGTATCGATGGATTTAAGTTCACTCATGATAGTTGCTGCAGTTGTTGGACAGGTGGGTGGGCTAGTATAGCAAGCAGCAATACCTGTTTTATCATCCTGCATAATATCTAGATTGTAATCAAGATTGCTATCGATAGTTTTGACTTGATCAAGTATTGGTATGTACTGCGCATATGGTGAACTTATTATATGATCAGCTTGTGCTTTTTGTACTGATTGAATTAAGTATACTCCACCTAATAATACCCTTGCAGCTTCAACTTCAGGAGTTACAGTTGTATTGCCTGTAGTGATTCCAAGATCACCCAAATCTATCATCTGATAGTTCAGCGGTGAAGGGCTTTGTGATTGTCCTGGTATGTTATTCTGTGCATAAGATAAAATACCATTTACTACTCCCTGGCATGCATCTAAATCTTTAAGTGAGCATGAGGTAATATAATATCCCCCAGAAGGGTCTTTGTTAAATGTTTTAGCTAATTGAGATGGATCACCACCTTGTTGAAAGGCTGTTAGTTGAACTGATCCTTCTAGACCATAATCAGATACCATTTCTTTAACAGAAGATGATACATCTACAATACTACCAAAACTTGCCCCAGCATGTTCAGAGAAAGTTTGTTTATAATACAAACTAGCGAATTGAATTTGTAAGCTAGCATAAAAACTAATACCTTGTTGTATTTGGGTTATTAGTTGATCACCACACTCTAATCTGAATGTTTCAACACTTGCATTATGCATTCCCGCTCCTAAAGGACTTAGTAATTCGTTTCCATATCCTGGAATATTAAATACTTGAGTAGGTAAAAAGATCTTCTCGTAGTAATAAAATGATTGAGAATAAAAATCATCTTGGACTGTCTGAGCATATTGAGCTGATTCTGAAGAAGAAAATGGTCCAAATGAGTCTTTCTCAGATACATCTATATTTAACTCTTCCTGAATTTTTACAAAAGTTTGACTGTTACTGAATTCAATTATGTTACTTCCACCTCCTGTAGTTGTAACATTACCAGGAACAAAACAATTAAGGCTAGATGCCATTTGTTTATCTGTTGACCAACCTTGACCTAGTACTGGTGTTGGCGGTGTAAAACCCACTTTACTGTCTTGATTAATGCTTCTTAAATAACTACTCATACCTCACCTCATTATTTAGTTCTTAATTTAAGCAATACTACTCTTGGAAATTATTTCAATAAGAAATTCTAGCTTCTTAAATATTAATACTTACACAGTCTTCAAAACGTTCATATATTAATACTTTGTGTTGCTGACTATGTTATGTATTTTAAGAAAAAGTAATTTGATAAAAAAATTATAGAAATGAAACATGAAGAGCTAGCACGTGAAATTCATCAATCCTCTTCTGAGCATAATTGTTACTTTATTATGGAAGTAAGGCTGGATATAAAGTTTGCCAGTTGGCCGTATAAATTGACTAAACTTCGTTTGGAGAACAAGCTTATTTTTTTGTGGCCAATTACAGAAAATAATTTACCTGCAATAATTATTCCTTGTAAAACTATGGACATTGCAGAAAAAGAAGAGAATGAGAGACTAGCATTACGATTTTTATCAGCAATTTCATGGCTAGAGGACTTTGGATACGAAGAAGGCTTTGTTCAAATCGCAAGAACTGCTTTTCCTCCAACAACAAACCTTGTTCTTCCTGAAGAACGATTCAGACACATTCTTCTAATTGATGAGAATGATTATATTCCATTGCCTAAAGCTCACAAAGCCCGTTTAGCTCTTGCTTTATATAGAGAGGCATTAATAAATAATAACGTGTTTTATAAGTTTCTGGGGTTCTTTAAAATTATAAATATAAGATTCGATTCAAGTATAAAGCAAATAGAATGGATCAATGATCATATTAAAGCATCATTGGATAAACTACCAGAAGCACGAGATTCTTTTAAATATCTAAAGACAATAGGTATTAGCGATTATGGTAATCACTTATATGAAATGGGTAGGTGTGCTATAGCGCATGCCTATGATAAATCAAAATTAGTTAATCCTGATGAACCTAGAGATAAACACAGGATAACGGAAACTTTACTACTAATTAAAGTACTGGCAGAACATTTGATAGAGTCTGAGTTTAAGATTCAATCAGATAAGACAAATTTAGAGAACATAAACATGAATTAGGTGGTTTCAGAGAGATTTTGGGTAAAAAACAAGGATCTAAGTAATATAAACAACTTACTGTTTGAGAAATTCTCTAAAGATTTCTCAGTTTTATCTTTTCGTATTCGTGGATACGACAATGATATCAATGAAAGCTTACGCTTTTCTTCCTTTAATTATAGTAAAGGAAAAATTCAAATTGAGTATCGCTCAAAAAACAAGTCAGTTATGGTTTCTGTTTGTCTAAATTTTGAAGAAGATCGTATCCAATTTGATACTAAAACAAGCTTTAATGCCCATAGCGGCTGTAAAGCAATGGTTCTGAAACAAGCTAAATTTATTAGGAAATTGATAGGGAATGGTATATTAGAAGTGTGGTCAAAAGATAAAAAGTTATTAGGTCGTATACAACCTTATCTACCTAATTTAGCGATTGGAAGATATCAGCGGTTATCTCTGGACGATTTGATTGAAGATCTGGGAAAAATAAATTAACCGTCAAAAAAAGTTGTTTATGTGATGAGTATCTAAAACCACCGTCTATAACTACACAAATAGCTTGATTTTCATTTATAGCAGAGATACTAATTTAATAATAAGCTGCTGGATAAATAATGTTTTTGACATATGGAGACAATCTAAGACATGGGAAGATACAATTTGGAGTAGTGTTATTAATTTCTCTGCAATTATTGCTATTTCTTTTGTACAAAATATATGGCAATTTAAGTTTTGGGGAGTATTACCCACTTCAATTTGTACCTATGTTGTTTAGCTTAAAACCCGTGGTCTATTCATATACTTTGATTACTGCTTCATTCCTACATGCGGATTTTTGGCATTTATTTGGAAATGTAATGTTCTTTTTAACATTTGCAAGAACATTAGAAAGACTGTTTGGAACTTTATTATTTGTTGGTACATATATTTTTATTGGCGCATTGGCATTTATAGGAGACTGGCTGCTAAGCCCAAACTCAATAACACCTACTATTGGCAGCAGTGGTGCAATTTCATTTTTAATGGGGGTATATTTAATGCTTTTTCCAAAGTCAAAGCTTTATCTAGTAATCACCACCAAAGTTTTTTATAGAAAACTATCTGTTACTTCTTATATTTTTTTATTGTTTTGGATTGCTTTACAGTTATATAATTTACTCATAGAAAATGGTCACAGTAGAGTAGCAAATGCGACTCATATATTTGGTTTTATCTTAGGAGTAATTGCAGCTATGGCTTGGAAAGAATTGGCAGCAGATACAGATAGAAAGTTGGTAAAACTTGCTGAGAGCGTGTAGTGAATAAGAATAAAATACAACATACACAAATTATCTTTTTTGCGTTATTAACGTCAGTAATAACAGCACTAGCTAATTTATTAATAAAAAATTGGTTTGATTTTAATGTTTTTTCATTGATGTTTTGGTTTGTTTTGCCAATAGGTGCATTTCTAGTTGGCATGGGTGGTGCAAGTGGAGGGTTTTTAGCCTGTAAGTATTTCCACATCAAGCCAGATCGTTTAGATGCTATAGCATTAGCAGCGGTCGCTGCTTTGACTATGTACCTTATTTACTACTTGGATTACACAACTTTTGTTTTAGAAAGCGGTAATAGAGTTGCAGATTATATTGATTTCACAACTTACTTAGACGTAATTGTAACGAAATCACATAGTAGTGTTGGACATATGCGTGGTGGTAAATGGCAAGACATGGGTGAAGTAGGAGGATTTGGTTACTTTCTATTAGTCATTAAATTTGTAGGTGTTTTGCTGGGAGGGTGGGCACTTTTCATTACTTTAGAGTCGTTAGCTATGTGTAAAAAATGCAATCTTTATTACAAGAAAATAGCGAGTAAGAATACGTTTCACGAAAGTATTAATGACTTAAATTTAATTTATAATAAACTTAATAGTGATTTAATCAGTGAGTATAAAGAAGCTTTACAAATAACGGCAAAAGGTGATTGTAAAGCTAAAATTAAATTTACTTTAATGCGCTGTCCAAAATGCAAAGAGGAATATGTTGCTGAAGAGTTTTTTGTAAGAAAGGAAAAAGGGGATTACCACGAAGTTCAAGATTTAAATAATCGTAAAACCATACCAAGAAGTACTGATATTGAGATGTATTTCCACAAGTAATTTAGTTTACTAAAAACAAAATCCGCACTGTTTATAAAACGACCGTTTATGAGGCAATAAAAAAGACTAAAAAAGAATTTTATTAAGAGTTTAATCAAGCAATTTCTGCATCATGATGATCTGTTGCCCCAGCAGGAATAGCATCTGTAATGTCATTTGAAGTTTTATGTGTGCAATAACTTCTAAATGCCATATATCCACAACCCATAAACATAATTGCTCCTAGCACTCCAACTCCGGCATATAAATAAATTCCATATTCATCTATAAAAGTTTGATCATTGCTTTCTGCTTCTGATAAAGAACTAGGTATAACAGAGGCTGAGATACTAGGTGAAGGAGAGGCGGTTGCGCTAGGTGATGGAGTTGGACTAGGAGCATGTAAATGCACAATTGTAGCATTTGATATTTCTACTTGGATATTCTCAAGCATTTCAGTCATATTCTGACCAGTAGTCGTAATATTTCCATCTTCAATATTAAAACTAACAAATTGATTTCCCAAAGTAATCTGAGCAGTTAGCTGGTATCCTGATCTTAGCGCAATTGTTAAGTGACTGCCGTTTTGACTTCCTATACCATCTATTTCATCTTGTATTTCAGTAAGGTCTAATACATCACCTTCCTTAATTCCTACAATATCTATAGAACCACTACCAGACTCACTTAATCTTCTATATCCCAATTCTTCCTTTATTAGTTTTATGGTTTTGATACCAGCATCGTTACCTATAACTCTTACATTATTATTTCCAATTGTTACTACGGCTAAATCATTTCCTTTTAGGGTATCTATAAAACAATCTCTAAACAAATTTAATGGATTCCACTCAGAACAATCTAAATAATCATCTTCGTTAGAACCAACAAGTACTATTTTGTTGCTACCCTCATATTTATCTATTCCATAATTACTCCAAGTAAATGGAGCTATTGTCACTAGGTTACTTAGCTCAGGTTGGGAATCGGCACACTCATTAGTAATCTCAGCACTATTACCTACTTTAGTAATATAATATGAACCAACTTCTCCTAAATGCAGGAAGTAAGTTTTATTTACCGTTACTGTTGGACATAAAGAATGTATAACGGGTATTGCATCTCCAACTAAATTGCCATCATAGAGATTAATAATACCTCTAACATCATTATCTATAATCTCTTTCCTACCACCAATATCAGCAGGAATAATGTATTTGTCAAAACCTCCACCATCTTCAACTTGATCATTTCCGTAATGCAAATATATTATGTCATCTCCTATGCCACTACTTATAGTGTCATCAAAGTTAGTTGTTCCCCATATCTTATTACCACTATCGTCTCCTCTAATAACTACCCCTTCTTTTGTTAAATCTGCTACCTTGCTAATAACTTCATTGATTAGCCATTTCTTTGTATATTCACCAATGGAGAGAGATTTCAGAACATTATTCCAGTAGTAAGGGTTGTTATCGTATAGTCTATAATGTGCAAATCCTTCAAGAATTCCATTAGGCCATGATTTATATTCACCTTCTACTTTTAGGTTTGATGTTTCTAAATTGAATTCACTTATCATATTCTTAATTAGGTGCTGACTATAAAAGGTATAGCTTAAGTAGTTAGATACATCTTCGAGTACTTCTTCTGCAGAAATTTTTATAACTTGATAAAATAAAGATCCAACTAGCTTGAGTAGCTTTATAGGCTTAGGTAAAACATCTTTAGATTTTCCATATGCTAATAGATCAATTTCATTGAAAGTAATCGAATCCACCTCTGGATATGCCCTCTTAACTTCTCCTACATGCTCTGACATTGTGTTGACCAAATTTGGCGCTGCATTATATGTAACCACATTATCATCTGCATAGATAATATCTTCTGCGGTAAACTCATCTGGATTGTTTTTTAAAATCTTCTTAACACCAGGACTTTCAAATGTAACAGCTGGATATTGATATTTAGCACTCAACATCTCTGCTAATGCTGCCCCTAAAGAATGACCTGTGAAAGCCACATACTTAACCTCAGGATTATGCTCACAAAGATAATTTATCGAATATTCATAAAATGCTTTTGCAGGAGTGAATTGCTTACTTACTTCTCCTTTATATAATGCAAAATCAGCAGCCAAATCTTTCCAGTCAAAACTTTCCGCACCTCTATTGGATACTACTGCTGTCTCTCCATTTACATACAACCTACCAAAATAGCCATTTGCTTCTATTTCTAAAACTCCATCATCTCTTGTATCTATTACCTCCTTCCAACCATCAGGTAAAGATATATGAATGTCTTCTGGGTTATCGTATACTTTGAAGCTTAATACGGAGAAATCAAATACGTCTATTTGGTCTGTTACCTTTTGTAAATTATCACACGCTCCATAGAACTGAATGTTTAGAGAGCTATATCTATCATTAGTAATTTGATCTACCTCTTTTACTCCCCAGACTACAGCAAAGTCATTTGCTCCTATAGCTGAGACAACTGCATATGGAGAATATAAAAATCTACCATGATAATTCTTGACTTCAAAAGCACCACCTAATTTATTAGCAACTTGATCAAAAACCTGACCTTTTATGCTGTAATATTCATTACCCCCAACGTTGTCTAACCACACAACAACAAAATTATCATTCATGAGTGTGGATATTGAAGGTAAAGACTGCGAACCTTTAATATCAGAATTAACTAAAAATTCATTTCCTATTTTATTGCCTACTTGGTCAAAAACCTGTCCATATATGTCAGCGAATTCACCTCTCCCATAAGTCTGCCACACCAATACAAATTTATTGTCAGTCAAAAATGTAATTGTAGACTCTTGTTCATTTGTATTTGAAACGTTACTAGCTTTAAATTCCGATCCAATCTTGATGCCACCCTCAGAAAAAACCTGTCCATATATGTTTGTTGGGTTTCCATCAAGAGGGTCACTTTGCCATGATACTACAAACTTACTGTTTGGTAGGGAAGTGACAGCCGGTCTGTACTGTATCCCTTTAGTGTTTGTATTAACCAAAAACTCAGAACTTATTTTGTTAGCTGATTGATCAAAAATCTGCCCATAAACACCCCCATCATCCCCATCCTGATAATAGCTCATCCATACAACAACAAAATTACCATTTGGGAGATATGAAACATCTGAATCCTCCTGATCATCTTGAAAATGTGTATTGGCACGGAAATGGGTTGAAAAGTCACCTCCTTGTTTAAAGGTTTGACCCCATACTCCGCTACCATCAAGATCATTACTTCTCCAAACTATACAGAACTCACCATTTTGGCTTGATGATATTTTAGGATAGTATCCAGATTTAGTTGGATTAATTAGAGCTGTTGAGCTCATCGTCTGCCCAAAATCTGAAATAGTTTTCGTATATATTCCAGAGTCACTATTCCATACAACTGCAAGATGTTCACTTGATAGAGAGCCTATTGAAATCTTTAGGTAAAAACTGTGGTGAGGTCCAAAATGACTATTTTCTATAATAGTTTCGTTACCAACTATGAAATACTTCATTTCAAATACCTTTTTATGAAATGAAAATAGGACATTATTTTATTTCTGTTTACATAACCTAACTTTCCGCAAGAAGAACCTGCATTCATAGTAAAACCATTCTTGCCATTAAAATCCTTGAGATAAAAAGTTTTAGGAAACATAAGCCTACCCATAATAATTTTTGTAGTACGGCTCCATTAATTTTCTATACTCCTTTGAGAAATTTTTTCAACAACTAATTTAGTTTACCAAGAATGAAGTCTCATACAGTCTTCAAAACGTTACTTTTTGCACAAAGTATTATGGATACTAAAAATTACTTGAAATATCTAGAATAATAGTGCAACAATGCTAGCAAAAAACAACGTGCGTAAATATAGCGCCATTTATCTTTTTGCACTTATTATGACTCAACTAATTGGATATGCTAGAGTTAGCTCCTCATCACAGAATTTAGATGCACAGATTGATGTTCTGAAACAAATAGGATGTGAACTAATTTTTGAAGATAAAATCAGTGGAATTTCAAAAGAAAGAAAAGGTTGGAATAAATTAATGCGCTATGTCCGTAAAAGCGATATGATCGTCATTACTGAATTGAGTAGAATGTCTAGGTCGTTATCCCATCTTCTTGAGATTATTGATAATCTTAAGCAAAGGCAAGTTCAGTTCAGGTCGTTACGGGATAACATTGATACATCAACTGCAACAGGTCGTGCATTCCTTTCTATTATGGGAGCTATATCTCAAATGGAGCTGGAGATCAGAAAGGAAAGAGCTGATGCTGGCCGCGCAGCTGCTAAAGCAAGAGGTAAGTCTGGAGGACGCCCTAGAATTGACCCAGACAAGCTAGAACAAGCGCACATTCTGTATCAAAATTCAGATAAATCTGCACATGAGGTCTGTCAATTATTCGGATTTTCTCGGAGAACACTTTTTACCTATATGAGAGATCATCAAAAACCCTTAATGTAGTTCCCTGCACTTTCCCGCAAACTACCCCTAAATAAGCGATTCATCATTTGCTGGTATAAACACATATTAGGAGTAGCAAATAAAAATTTAACTAACAATAAAAAAAATCTGATCATTTATCTATTAAAAGAATAGATTAAAAACTTTACTTCTTAGATTTTTTGGTAAATTATCTAAGATGTGTTACAGTACAAGTTGTAGGCCTTCATTAAACAAATAATTAAAGTTTGAGGTGTTTTATGTGGGTTCCTTTTGATATATCAAGTTTAAATGGCAAAAATGGTTTTACCGTTTCAAACGGAGTTTCTCAATATTCATTTACTACAACAAATAATCGAGCAGGAGATTTTAATGGAGACGGGATTGATGACGTTATTATTGGGTTAACATCCTCTAGAAGTGGCCAAGGTTATATAATCTTAGGTAGTAAAAGTTCTTTTTCTGCTAAGTTTGATTTATCTAGTTTGAATGGTAAGAATGGGTTCAAGATAAATGGTCTTGACGGAAGCATTGGCATTGGCTCTTCAGTAAGTGGGGCAGGTGATTTTAACGGAGACGGGATTGATGACGTTATAATTGGAGATCCCAATGCTGGTCTTGGTGGACAAAGTTATGTGATGTTTGGTAGCAAAAGCAATTTTGCTGCTGCATTTAACGTATCAAGTTTGAATGGTGTAAATGGTTTTGCATTAAGTGGACATAATTGCATCGGCAAACAAAAAATTGGTTCTTCATTGAGTGGAATAGGAGATTTTAATGGAGATGGCTTTGATGATGTTCTTATAGGGGGGTATAGTTCATCGTGGTCTAATTTTGGCTTTGTACTATTTGGTAATAGGACTGAATTTCCTGCGCAATTTGATTTATCAAGTTTGGACGGTACGAATGGTTTTATAATCAATGATTATGGCTATGATAGCGATGATACATCCATAAGTGGCGCTGTTGATATAAATGGAGATGACCTAGATGATATTATTATAGGAATAAGCGGAAAAACTTCAGTAATTTTTGGTAGTAAAAATATATCTGCTAATTTTCATTTAGCAAGTTTAGACGGAAATAATGGTTTTATTTTGGATGGAGTTGATAGCGCTGGTTCTTCGGTAAGTGGTGCTGGTGATGTAAATAAAGATGGATACGATGACATTATTATTGGTGCTCCTGATGAGGCAGAAGGCAAAAGTTACGTTGTTTTTGGCAAAAGTAGTTTTAAATCTAAAGTTGATTTGGCAAGTTTAGATGGAAACAATGGTTTTGTTTTGAACGGATATGGAGGTGGTGCTGGTTCTTCGGTAAGTGGTGCTGGTGATGTAAATAAAGATGGCTTCGACGATGTTATTATTTTGGATGATGATGTGTCTGACAGCTCAGGTATAGTAGGGCAAGGTTATGTAGTCTTTGGAAGGAACACATTTCCTTCACAGTTTGATTTGTCAGGCCTAAATGGAATAAATGGCAGAGTAATTAAAAGTGACTCTAGTAATTCTGTTGATGGGCCAGTTAATGGAATAGGAGATATAAATGGAGATGGTTATGATGACATAATTATTGGTGGATATGGTCAAGACCCAGATGATAGTGGAGATGGTTATGTTATTACGCCAAATTATATAGTGTACGGACCACTTATTAATTATTCTATTATAGGTATTTCGGTTGGCATAGCTGCAGCTTCTCTTTTGGGAGTGTGGCTTCTTGGAAATGCCAAGTATCTATGTAAACCTGGTGACAGAAAAGGCCATTACGAAAGCACGGGATATCATTATGAGGTGGATACAGGCACACGTATAGGTGGAATGCCAGTGACCCAGAAAGAGTATCAACCAGGATTGCCAAGATGGGTTGATGAAGGTTCCCTACTTCCCAGTGGTACTGAATGGGTCTATGAAACTAGGTTTCTTGGAACATTTGGTCATTGGGTGCAAAAGTCTATAGAAGAAGGGGGCACAGAGCTAGCTGGTGGATTAAGTGACTCTTTAATGGGTAGTTAAAAACTCCAACTTGCTTCATATATTAATCTGGAATTAATTTTTTTATGCAGCGTTTAAAACGGTTGTTTATGAGACTATAATTTATGATGCTAAAGATGTATCCCCAACATAGCCAGAATGTATAGGTTCACTGCTTCTAGAGAACCAATCACAGCATCCTGGGTTCCGTTGCGAAAAAAAGTAATTTTGGATATTCTGAGTTTTTCAGCAAGCAATTGAGGTAGCTAACATGATGAAACAGTATAAGCCGATAGATTTCAAGTGGAGGCATTATGAGGGAGAAGTTATTTTATTATGTTTGAGGTGGTATCTTCGTTATAAATTGAGTTATCGTAATTTATCAGAAATGATGAATGAAAGAGGTTTGAATATAGTGGGAAGCACGGTTTATAGGTGGGTTCAACATTATTCTCCAGTACTACAGAAGAAAGTTAGTTACTTTATGAAATCGTATAGTGACTCATGGAAAATAGATGAAACTTATGTGAAGGTAAAAGGAGAATGGCTCTATTTGTATAGAGCCATAGATAGCAGAGGACAAACTATAGATTTTTATTTGAGTAAAACTAGGAATCATAAAGCAGCAAGACTCTTCTTAAGAAAGCTGATAAACAAAAGGAATGTCTCTGAACCAAGAGTTATCAATGTTGATGCTAATCCTGCTTATCCAAAAGCCTTTATTGAACTCAAAAAAGAAAGCAGATTTCTAAGAACTACCCTGAGAACCAAGAAGTACTTGAATAATTTGATAGAGCAAGATCACAGGAGAGTAAAATGGAAGACAAAAGATTCATTAGGATATCAGAGTTATAAAACAGCTTACAACACCATAAGAGGCATAGAAACAATGCATATGCTATTTAAGAAGCAACTCTATCATTTATTCTCAACCACTGCGAAAGACATTAAAAACTTCATTGAAAGACAATTTGGATTATTTGCTCCAATTAATTGAAATAAACACCGAACTCTTAGGAAAATTTAACCGCAATTATTTCTTGCAACGCAACCTTATTTTGTATGTAAAAATAAGCTGAATTCAGTATTCAAAAAACTAATTAATTTTTGATATCTATATCCAATCATCACTATCAAAACTAGATGAACTTATCTTGCTTTCTTGAAGTAGAGAAGGCTCGTATGATGCTCTAAATAGCAGTATAAAATACCTAAAATAAATTCGCATATGCAAACTTTTTGACTTGACATAGCTAATTAAAAGTAGTTGCATACAATACAGCCTCTCCATGGATAAAGTTCAATGAGGAAAACATGGATAAGGTTAAGTTTTTTGCTCGTCAGACTTATAAAAAGCCGAAAGTTACTTCTTCCTTAACGTTATTACCACTAAATTTGATAAGTAGTCTAGAGAGAAGTGATTATACTACCGCGTATGGTCAAAATAGTCTAAACAATATAGGTGTAAATTCTACGCCTTATCCAACCACTCACTCTGTAGAAGCACTATTCACTATAAAGTCTCCTAACAATATTAGTGGCGCACTTCTAGAATTATTCTCAAGAGTAAACCTTGTTACATGCTTTGCTCAGCTTAATGAAAACCTAATTGATATAAGGTGTGCAAAATGATCAAAAACGAATCGTCGGGTATATATTTGCAAGAATTATGTAAAATATCATATCAATTTCTTGACGAAGTGTTGGACTCAAAGAAATTAGGACTAGATGCTCAAACAAATTTTGAAAAATTGCATAGTTTGTATCAAAATACCGACAATTTTAATAAATTTACTACAAGTAAAGCAGTAAAAATTTCGTCACCAATTATTAAAAGCTTGCAAGAAAGCATTTTAGAGGGAACACATACTTTTGAAGTAAAGGGCGGAAAGCATTTATCAAACTATGAGTTGGAAACATTAACTGAAAGAGGTTTTGTAGGATCATATACAATGGATCTTTCAGAAAAAATAAAAGTAGATGCAATAAATGAAATACAAGATTTTTTTCGAGATGAAAATGGACCACGCCGTACTGTAGATGTTCAATGGTTTGTACCTAGTGTATTTCAACTTGTTTACAAAAATATAGATTTGATAGCTGCTCAGTCAGCAAGTATATTTAATACTAATCCAGACAACATCATTATATCAATTCAAGCTTTTTCGGTTGGCCCACAGAGAGCTACGTTCTTACACAACGATTATAGCTCTTCATTATATGCCTCAAAAATAGAATTCATTAATTTTCATTTAGATCTAACTAAAGTTGATAATCGCTCCAACCAATTTATCTTATTCCCAGGAACACATAAAGAAATTGAGTACCCATACTATGCATTTCAACAATTAGTGCACAATGAGATCCCAATTAACATCTCAAAATCTTTACAAGCGTTAGCTATATGGGACAGCATGCCTTTTGTTAACGTAACACGATCTGAAGGTAAAATAGTACAATCATCTTTTGGTCAATACTCTTTGGATGATTCCGTCTATGGTTATTATCCAATATACAAACGTTGCATTGAGCAACCTAATGATATTAAGGCTCATCATGTGCACACTGATCCAGGACAATATATCATTTTGATTCCAAGTATCTTGCATGGATCTACAAACCATCCCACTGAAACAAATAGGATAAGTTTAGTTGTTAGAGCTACAAAAATTAGTCATGAAAGTGTTTTTACACTTAATATATTAGAAAGTGATTTATTGAAGATGTTTGCAGGAGAAGAAATAGAGAAATTAAAAGATAGTTGTGAAAATATAGGGGACGTAATAAAACATCTACCACATCAAGAAAAGCTCAGTGTTGAAGAGATCAAAACCATCTTGTTTGATGATGCTAATATTCCAGATAGCACCAAAATGTCTTTGCAACTAGCCTTAAGAAATAATACCACTTTGCCATTTGTGTCTATTTCAAAGCTAGTTGAGCTGAATTGTAGAGCGGGTTTTTTTATAGGTGACGCTTGTAATCACTCACAAGAAAATACTGAATTATTAGGAATAATTGACGATGAACTCTGAAAGGTTATAGAAGTTTTCATGTTTTTTTAAAGAGGCTAACACATGAGAGAAGGTATAGTAAGATTGCTCTCTTATATCAGAGAGAATGACTGTCGATATCAAATCATAGACTTAGAAAAGTATCATTATTTAACTGAGAATGATTTAATTAGCTTGAATGAAAGTATATATAATAATCACATTATTAGGCGAGTAAAGTGGGATGGTTTGGACGAATTGCCTAGAGATCATGAACGATTTGTAAAATCAATTGAGAACAAAGTTAGCAAAAATCTTCTTAACTATAAATACAATCCTTCACATTATGAGTATGCCCTTTTGAGCAATGATAGCTATCAACAAAGAGAAAAAGTATCCAACTTTGAGGTCACGGCCAAAGAAGAAGCGTTAAACTCTCCCATGGAAGAAATTATTTATAATTTACCAGGTTGGTCATTAGCAAAATCATTTGAGAATAATAACACTGGATTTTATTCGGCATTGTACCAAAATCAAAAAAATTGTCATATGGTTATTGCTTATAGAGGAAGCGAATTCAAAACAATGGAGTTTGTTACTGGTGATTGGCAAACTAATACATATTCAATTGTTCTGAATAAATTAAGCAGCGTAGTAGGTCAGGTATTTGATTCCTATAAAACAATGCATGAGTCGGTAATTATTGCAAATGATGCAGGCTATAAATTGTCATTCACAGGACATTCTTTAGGGGGCTGGTTATCAAATATAAATGCGTTTTTTTCTGATTATGAAGGAAAATTAATGCACCCTAAATCTGTAACTTTTGACTCTCCAGGTATAAAACAATTTATAGAAAAATCGCTATCAAATGTAGAAAATTCTAACACAGAGTATAACTATAAAGCTTTAGATGTAACAAATTATGTTTCCTATCCCAATCTGGTAAATACAATTCATAAACATGTCGGAAAAGTAATCTTTATACCTACAGATATTGATAAAGAGCACTATAATAGTTGGTGGTTAGGAGTTTTAAGAAATGTATCATTTGGTTATTTTGATAGTGCTTATAGCTTAGTCGGACATTCTTTAGATGCTTATATATTACCCAAGTTTAATAAAACAAGCGGATATCCTAAGCATGCTTGTGAGGCTTCTAATTGGCCCGTTGTAGTAGGAGATAACAAAAGTTTTTATAAAGATTACATAAAAGATGCTGCTCTTCATAAGCCAGATAGCAATTTTATTGAGACCATACTGTCTCAAGTCGAGTATAATTTTATTGATAATATCCCAAAGTTTTTTGGAAATTCCGCTACAATTTCTCAATCATTTCCATATTTATTTGGTAACATTATAACTGGTATTTATAAAGGAGACATCCAATACGAGAGTTTCTTTGAGCAATACATAACTACTACCAAAGAAATGTTTGATCTAAACTTACATGAGAATTGTCAATATGATGACTTGGATTTAGAAAAGAAATTTGAAAAAGATTATCAAGGACATTTTAAACTGTCTGATGTTCAATATATAAAAGGTGCTTTATCTAATAGTTTTCAATTCTATGAAGAATTACTTCGTGATATCAAGACCGATCCTGAACGTTCAATAACGTTAAGAAAGTTGGTTAAAGGCATTAAAGAATTTGCAAAAACATATGATATACAAACAGGCTTAACTCATGGAGAAAAATATTATCAAATAACAGCAAATGAACCTTATGATTTTGAATATATTCAACAGTACGCAAAAGGAATAGTAGAATCATATTACAACCTGAATGATGAAATAGAAAGGCACAAACAAAAACCTTTATTCGCCAAAAGTCATCTGCCTTTATCCTCATCATTCTTTGTTGGAAGAGAAAAGGAATTTAATTTGCTAGAAAAAGCATTCTTTGAAAATTATGAATATAGAGCTGTGCTATTAAGAGGAGTGGGAGGAGTAGGAAAAAGTACATTAGCCATAGAATGGGCACATGCACTTATTGAGGAGAGCCCTTATATTGCTTTATGGTTCAGTGCAGACGATAAAATTAAACTAGAAACTACATTACAGGAATATTCAAGAGAACTTGAATATGGATATAGGTTTGAGAATAAAGACAACGTTAGAATAATAAAGGATCTTATACCTAAATTCACTCAAAACAACTATTTAATTATTTTAGATAACGTAGAACGGTGTAATGATATAAAAGATTACTTCATACACATGCCAACTAAAGTTAAATTCCTTATTACTACAAGAAATTCAGTCTCTAATTTTTTAGAATGTATACAATTAGAAGGAGATCTAACAATGCAGTCAGATAATAAAAACAGCTACTTTTCTTTATCCATTGAAAGCTTAGATAGTAAAGCAATACGCGAATATTTACACCAAACTTTAGAAGGTCTAGTTGAGAAGGCAAATATAGAAAAGCTTCTAATGGTCATAGGAGATAGTATAATACCTCAAAAATTACAAGAAATAGTCTACTTTGTTAAGGAAAGAAAAGATATTGATATTACTGAAATTATTAGTGAGATAGAGAAAGGTATTGAAAATTTCCAACAGTTTTTATTTAAAAAGTTAATGGAAAGAGACCCTGAGGCATGGGATTTATTGCAATACTTAGCATATCTTAATCCTGAGCTTGATGATCCTAAGAATATATTGCTAAATATATCAAATATTGATAAAAAAACTTTGAATTCCGCTCTTTTGACTCTAAAAAAACATTCGTTGATAGATGAGATTTCTGGAAAGGAAGATAACTCAATACTAGAATATGCAAGTATAAGAATACATAGGTTAATACAAGAAGAAATCTTAAGTTATCAACAAAATCATGAAGAACTTAACAGGCAAAATATAATTGAAAAAATAGCTGTTTTTTTAGATGATAAAATGCCCCTTGAGACTTTTCACTCAGATCATGATGAAATTCAAGAAAAAATGGATGAAGTGAATAAGTATATTGGTAGTGTGATTAACTTTTTAGAAGTAGTAGAAAAAAGAAACTTATTTTCACTTAATAGCAACATTGCAAATTTGTTATCTAAAGTTGGGAAACATATTACTCTGGTTGGTCTTAATCTTGAAAGCGCACTCGAATATCACCAAAAAGCTTTGTTGCTTAGAGAAGCAATCAACGATATACAAAAAGATGATATATCTTTGTTAAAAGTTGCCCATTCACTTCAAGACATTGCTCAGATTTATTATGAAAAATTAGAATTCAAACAAGGCGAAGAATATATATTAAGAGCTCGCGATATCTATGTGCAGTTAGGTGAGTATTTAACGGAGTATCAATATGATGCTATTGAGACAGTGTGGATTAGAGGATATGGTTACTTCCGACAAGGTGATTACAATGCTGTAGAGAATGTAGTTTTAGAAGGTGAAAAATTATTTGAGATATCTCCTGTCTCTTCTTCAAGACAAGCTGATAAGTTTCATTTCCAGATCACTCGACCCTTCGTTTATTATATAGGAAATAATACTTGCGCAGCCATTAAAGGTTTTTTTTGGGATTGTGCATTAGATTCTAATAATTTTTTTGATAAGAGTTTTTATTGTATGGTTACAGGTGGGTTAGTAACTGCACAGCTACCTTTAGTTCCTATATTTGGACCATTAACTGCTCTAAACATTTTTGAAATCGGCATAGATTACGCGTTTAGTTTTATAAAGCCAAAAACATCACAAGAAATTAACATTTATAACGTGTTAAAAGAAATTCACAAAGCATTTGGAGAGTATAATAAAGCTATAGATTTTTCTACTAAAGAACTACATCGTTGGAATGATCTTGTTGAGAAAGACAATGTGCATGTTGCTAGTAATATTCATTTCATAAAAAATATGATTGAAAAAACTATAGAGATAGGAACTATAAATATACCAATTACAATGGAAGGTTTAAGCAGCATTTTATCAATACAAAAATTAGATGATACAGAAAAATTAGAAGTATTTAAACTACTTGGTAAAACATGTAAGTACGACTTTAATAACTCAGAAATATGTCATGAAAAGGCTTTGACTCTATTAAATGAATATATGACTTCTAAAATAATCAACTTGGAACTTGATCTCAAATCATTATCAGATATATGCTCTCTGTTAAATGGTGAGCTAGAAACAGAAAACGTATCACTTCAAGCCTTCGCAGAAGAGAAATGTAATTTTAAGAATACAGAAACTTCTATTTCTGAATCATTGATGGGTTATAGTCAAGATGAATTATAACTAGATTAGATAAGGAAAAGTTTTCAAATAAATAATCAAACCATCACCGAAGAAATCAGCTCATATTTATGAGCTTGTCTTCTTTTCTTAGTGGAATAGAAGTCATCTAGCGCATCATCTAACTCGTCAAAGTATGCTGATTTATGATTTCCGTGGTTTGTAATGGTAGAACCCCAGTGTTTACTAACAGTCCATTTACCGAAGATGTTTTTATGGACGATAGTTTTATA
>JAVKEN010000011.1:0-37225 GCA_040221415.1 Rickettsiales bacterium | reverse complement strand
GAATAATTTTTTTGTCTCGCTAATTGACTCATAAAGATTTCTTAGGGTTTCGGTCTTACCTGATCCAACAGTCCCATATATATATGCTCCCTTCTTTTTTTTTTCAAAAAAGCTAAAAAAAGATTTCTTTGAGGCAATTTTTTTGAGTTTAGATAGTAAATTTTTCTGATTAGTATCTAGTCTAACTTCTTTCATTTTGTGATCTTATTTCTTGACTTTTGAACAGCATGCATTTAATTTTCATCTCTGGAATTATGGGTTTGTAGCTCAGCTGGTTAGAGCGCACGCCTGATAAGCGTGAGGTCGGAGGTTCAAGTCCTCCCAAGCCCACCATTTATTTGCCTTCCATTTATTCCAATGATAACATACATAAAACAGTCTAAATAGTAAATAATGACTAAGCTACGGTTGTTTTGCACAGTGTTTTTAGTGCATACAATATTTGTGATTTTATCAAAAGTTACAATTTCTCCTTCTTATGGAAAGGACATTGATATTGTCATTACTCCTTTATTTTATTTGGATGCCCCTGTTGCAGTAATCTGGTATTATTTAAGAGTGTTTATCATTCTAAATCAAAATATGGGCGTGATGTATGATGCTTTATTCACGTATGCATTCTTTCTTATTTTTGGCAGCTTGATGTGGTACTCGATTTTTCTAAAGATTTTTGAAGAAAGAGTTACTGCTTAGATTTAACTAAAATATAATTTGATAATACTATGAATGCGTATCCTACTAATTCAGTTAATCCAATTATCTCATTATAAAACAAATACCCTCCAAGAGTTGTAAATAACACTCTTAGGAAGCTTATAGGCATAAGGTAAGTAAGTTTAGCTTGCTTGAGCGCTTTACCTAACGAAAACAGGTTTATGAAAGAAAGAACGCCGCATAACAGCAAGAGTAAATAGTTACTTGTTACTGAGAATGACCAATATTTTATTGCAAAAGGCAATGAAAGTAAGGAGGTTAGAAAAGTAGACTGAAACATTGATTCAAGTATGGGGTGATTTTTTTTTGACTGCATCTTAATTATGCTATCGTGTACTGCCCATAGTAAAGCTGATCCAAGAGCAGCCATAAGACCAATAGGAAAAATTTTAAATGAGGGTTTTATGATTGTATAGCAACCTAAAAAACCAAAAAGTAAAATAAACCCTAAAAGTCTAGGTGATTTTTCTTTGAAAAGTAGAATGCCTATTAATATGCCGAAAACAGGGGTTGTGTAGCTCAAAATAGTTGCATCGCTTATATCCATTTTCCGTATAGCTAAAAACCACAAGGTCAAAGCACATATATTAACTATAGCCCGTGATACAGAGAAATAGTCAGTATATATTTTTGGATTTTTAGAATAATTCTTTTTATAAATTAGGAATGTTATAACCATTGCAGTAAACTTCAGAATAAAAAATATTTCAAAAATACTGCATTCATGAATAAATGATTTTGTGATTAGTGATACAATCACAAACGATAATATATTAATGATTTTCCAAGAATAAGCGCTTAAATTGATTTTACTGATCATATGAGCATGAATTCAAAAATATCTGAGAATATAATTGACAGTGGATTAATTGAAACTCTTGTGTCATTTAGTTTTCCAGTTATGGAGTAGTTTGCTGCAATTAAGCCTTTGCCTTTTCCGCCTGCTGTATCATGTCCAATAAATGGTATAAAAGACAATATGTAATTGAACCCATATACAGGCGGTACAACTTTTCCATATATATCAATATCATTGTAATTCCAATCAATAGTGCCATTCATAGTCATTGTTAAATAACTTCCATATGCATTTACACGATTAAGTCTTAGCACATCATCTGCAAAAACAAAATACCCATCCAATTGTTTGAACGGTATTTTATTCATATTAGTAAAAATATTTAAAATTCCCATCACGGAGGTAAAAGATACGAGTTTTGTAACGATAGGATTTTTTATGGCCTCAAAGTCCTTCATTTTAATGTCTCCGATGAAAACATTACCAGTGTTTTGCAATGATTTTCCAGATTTTGGCATCCAAGCATTTATTGATAATTCGCCGCCGATGAAATCATGGTACATACCAAGTCCTTTGAGAAGCTCAGATGCATTATTTGTATGAAGTTTCCAAATAGCCGATTTTTTCTTTGACTTCTCCATCCATATTTTTAGTTTAGAAGTGTTGTTAATATCAACATTCAAATCACTTTGACTGCATTCCAGATTAAGACATTTAAAGTTGCCGACTATATTGGTAAATTTAGTATTGTTATTTACATATGCATTATCCAAGAAGATTGAAAGGTTTAATGCCTTTGAAGCTTTACTTTTATGAGCGGGGTTGTCATAAAACTGATTATTTGAAAATATTTCTGAAATATGTGCATTAGCTAAATTTATTTCATGCCCAGTAATTTTTACAATTTTTTCAGATTCATTTTGTTTTAGATTTATTGCAAAGTTTGTTTTTGGATAAATGAATTGAAAATTAGCAGATGTCAATTCTCCAAAATCTTCTGATGCCTCTAAATCTCCATTAATATTAATACCATCTTCTGAGTCAAAGATTAGTTTACGAGATTTCCAGTTTTGTTTTGGTTCTTTGTGAAGATCTAATGTAAAAGTAGAAACAACTTTTTGTTCTTTTTGTATGCCTAGTGGTGGTATATAAAAGTTGGCATCATCTAGGTCTAAATTTATCTGTAAATTTTCATGGCTATTTTTGTCATAGTAGACAACGTTGAGTAAAGCGTGTCCGTCAAGAATTCTTAATTTGTTATTGAGAATGTCTTCAAAGTTTGAGTTATCCTTTATAAAGGAATGCAACGTCATTTTTGTTGAGAAGCCTTTTTTAGGCTCTCCAAAATGCGTTATCCATTCGAAATTTGAATTTTGATCATTTATATCTAAAGGTCCTGAAAGAGACAGTAATTTGTTTGTTAGTTCTAAATCAAGCTCGCCATTTGTGAAGCTTATTTTATTATATAAATTCGTGCGAAATTCTGAAAGTTTTGCCTCAACATGAAGATTTGTTTTATCAAATTCAAAATCTTCAGCAATTGGAAATGATAAAAATATATTCGCCTTGATTCTGCCATTTGTATGATTTAGATCGATTCCTCTTTTAATTAAATTATCATATGTTTTCTTGTCTATAAAGTGAATGAAGTCAGCTGCTTGCCCTTTGGCTTTGGTCTTGATTGTTATTGGCACCTCATTTTTTCCATAATCAATTTGCACATAGGAAGGCAGTATTTTTGATGAAAGGACCTTTCCTTTTTCTACAGATATCTTGACAGAATCGAGAGTAAAGTTTGCAGTGCCATATAGTCCAGTTAATGATTTATGTTGATCTAAATAATCAAGCTCTAAGTTATGAAAATCAATAAATGCAGAAAAATCATCATTCGTGATACGATTAATGTTTTTTATATTAATTTTACATGAGGCTTTATTAATGGTGCCGTTCTTAAAGCTCTTAACTATCCAACTTCTCGTTTCGCCTTGCAATGATTTTGGCCAAAAATCTCCAATGTATTTCATGCCAAAATTTTCAATATGCACATCGGCGTTTATTTTGAGCTTATCGGCAATGAATGAACCATCAAAAATCAAGTCCCCTTTTGCTTTAATTATTCCGCCATGCATATCTTCGAAGAGGAACTTATTCAAATACAGGTTAAGATCATTTTTATTTGATAGCTCTAAGATAAGAGATTTAACATTTTTATGTTGATGCGCAGTTTTAGTAATTTTAGCTTTTAATTGAGGCTCTTTATTTTTTTTAAAAGCATACTGTATATCTGAGTCTATTAAGAAATTATCATCTAAATGCCGTGTGAAATCCGAGTAATGGTCTTTCGAGACGAATTTTATAATAAACCAAAGTGGGAACCTAGTTATCTTTGTATTGATTTTAGTGATTACGTTATCTGTATTTGCGGTAATACTAATTTTGGCGCTGCCTTGATCTAGATGAGATAATTCAAGTACGTGATAACCAAGCTTTGTATGATAATTGAGCTGAAAGTTTTGTATATCTTTATCACGAGTTATACCGATATTTTTTATGGAAAATGAGTACAAGCTTGCATATGAGAGCTTCAATCTCTTCTTCAAGAGCTTATTTAATGAAGCTAAATCGTTTATTGCATGGTTAGAGGAAGAAGAAGTTTTCTTTATTTTGTCTAGATTTGCTAGCACGCGATCTATGTGTATCGTTTTCTTTGCTTTTGAGAATAGTGGAGGTATCTCGTAAGAAAATTCAACTTTATTGATTTCAAGAATTGGATTCTTTTTCTTTAGAGAAATTAATGAATCAAATGACACTGTAATGCTTTTTGAATCTTTTTTCTTGAAAGTGATTGGTGAAATGTTTGTGCTATCAGCGCTAATTTGATTAGTTACAGAATATTCAATAATCCTAGTGGTAAACTTGGGTAATGAGAATTCATAGTTAGCATTAAGTAGATATGCGCAAATTCCGGTGGCAATCAGGGTGCACACTGCTAAGAAAATTAGAAGGTATTTTGAAATTTTTTTAACTGTCGGAGAAAATTTCATTTATTTTTGACCTGGTGGCATTGATGATTTCATTTGAAATTGGGATCATGCCCTTTGTTTGTAAATAGCCTTTATACCCTACCATAAACTCACTAAATAGTCTCTCAAGAAATTTTTTAGTCCGGATGTTACCTTTTGGTGAAGGTTGTTTTTTGTAGTATATCAATATTGGTCTGGTAAGGCTGTATTCCATGGATATCATATTTTGTCTCGTTGGGTATATGCCGTCAATTTTTATTGCCTTAATATCCTGTTTATTCTGGATGAAATAATTGTAACCTGTAATTCCCAATGCATTTCCAGTTTGTTTAATTTTTGTGATTACTAAATTTTCGTTCTTTCCAACATCAACAAATGCTTTATCTGTCCTGATTTCAGAACAAGATACTTTATTGTCTTTGTATAATTTTTTGATATTTGGGTTTTTGTTACATGTGTAATTCATAATTAAAGAATTAATTTCTTCGCGAGTGCCAGAGCTAGCATTTGGACCGTAAACAATAATTTGTTCTTTTGGTAAATTAATATTAATTTCATTCCAGTAAGAAATGTTGTTATTCACTAATTTTCCAGAATCAGCTTTAAAGTTTGACATAGCTAGAAATAAATCCTTTCTAGTTAAGTTTGACAATTGATTTTTTTGGGAAGTTGTAATGATAATTCCATCATAGCCAAACACAGATTCGTATACATTAGTTACCCCATTACTTTTGCATAAGTCTAACTCTGATTGTTTTATTTTTCTTGACGCTACTATCATGCTTGGCGCTGATGCCTGATCCTGACCACAAAATAATTTAAAACCCATTCCTGTGCCAGTGGGCTCGATTACAGGGTTGGTATCTTTGTTGACGCGGTAAAAATCTTCAGCAACTGCAATAATGTAAGGAAAAGCTGTGGAAGAACCAACAATCCTAATAATATTATTTTCTTTCGGAGGTGAGCAACCCAGATTAAGTAGACAAATAAGGGTTATTAAATATTTCCTCATAAAATAATTCAGTTTTTACAGTTAATAATATATATTATAACGATATTTCAACATAAGAAACATTTAGATGAAAAAAATCAGAAAAGCTGTTTTTCCAGTTGGTGGTTTGGGGACAAGATTCTTGCCTGCAACAAAGTCAATTCCCAAGGAGATGCTTCCAGTTGCCAGTAAACCATTAGTACAGTATGCGTTTGAAGAAGCGCAGAAAGCTGGAATTGAGCAATTTATTTTTGTGATGGGAAGAAATAAAAACGCGATCAGTAATCATTTTGATCATTCTTATGAGTTGCAAAATATATTATCGAATAAAGAGAAGGATAAAGAGCTTAACTTAACTAAAAATTGGTTACCGCAGGCTGGGAGTATTGTTTTCCTACGACAACAAGAGCCCAAAGGTTTGGGGCATGCAATTTATTGTGCAAGAAATGTTATTGGTGATGAGCCTTTTGCTGTGCTGTTAGCAGATGAAATGCTTCAATCGGATGAAGGTTTCTTGAAGGAGATGGTCTCAAGTTATAATAAGTTTGGTGGTAATGTAGTTGCGCTTGCAGAGGTTGAAAGATCTAAAGTTAGTAACTATGGCATAGTTGAAGCTGAAATTGAGAATAAATTTGGTAAAATCACAGATATGGTTGAAAAGCCATCAATTAATGAAGCTCCATCTAATTTATCTATTACTGGAAGATACATACTTGAACCATCAGTGTTTGAATATATTGCTAGATCTGAGCCTGGTAAAGGGGGGGAGATTCAACTGACTGATGCTATGAAGTCTATGCTTGATGATGGTAAAGATTATTACGGGCAGGTGTTCGATGGAAAGAGGTATGATTGTGGTAGTTTAGTAGGATTTCTAGATGCAAATATTGCTTACAGTCTTGATCAAGAGGAGATATCTTTATCAGTAAAAGAGATGTTGAAAAAATATGCAAATTAAGCATTTAAAAGTCTGCATGTTTGGTACAGGGTATGTTGGCCTTGTTTCGGGGACTTGTTTTGCTGAAATGGGTCATCAAGTGATATGTTGTGATTCAAATAAAGAAAAAATCTCTCTGTTGAAGCAAGGGAAAATCCCCATTTATGAACCGGGATTGGAAGAGATAGTTTTACGTAATGTTAAAAGAAAAAGATTATCCTTCTTTACTGCAGATGAGGTTGATTTATCTGATGTAGATTTGGCTGTAATAGCAGTAGGAACTCCTAATGGGGCGGATGGTAAAACGGATATTAGTTTTGTAAATGCGGTTGTTGATTTTATCAACCAGCGTAAACATCCAAAACTTACCGTTATGGTTAAGTCGACTGTTCCACTCGGCACGTGTAAGAGCATTTTTGATAAGCTCAATAAGGGATCAAATTATCAAATTGATGTTGTCTCTAATCCTGAGTTTTTAAGAGAGGGGAGTGCAGTAAAAGATTTTCTAGAGCCTGAAAGGGTGGTGTTAGGGTTTTTTAATAAAGATACCGGAAGCAAACTGAATGTTCTGTATCATAAGATAAAAAATAAAACTACAATTCTTCATACGGATTGTTCAACATCAGAATTAATTAAATATGCATCAAATGCATTTTTATCAGCAAAGGTAGCTTTCATTAATGAGATGAGTCATATTTGTGAGAAAATAGATGCAGACGTTGAAATGCTATCTATGGGTATGGGCCTAGATTCTCGTATCGGAGGCAAGTTCTTATCTCCTGGTCCAGGTTTCGGTGGTTCTTGTTTTCCCAAGGATGTAAGAGCTCTAAAGAGTTTGACTGATGCAATGCAGACGAATAACAGGCTTATTTCTTCTATTGAGCAAAGCAATAATGATTGGAAAAAAATTGTTGCTTCGAGGATTATGAAGATAGCTAAAAAACACAATTTTAATAGAATTCATTTCCTGGGGGTTACTTATAAAGCTAATACAGATGATGTTCGGTCAAGTGCTGTAATTGATATAATAGATAGCTTAAAAAATGAATTTGAAATCTCATGCTATGACCCTGAAGGTTTAAAAAACTTAGAGCAGATATTTGCAAATGACATCACTTATAATTCTGAGATTTATTCTATAAATAATGCTTTGATTGTTGTTGCTACTGAGTGGAAGCAATTTAACAAAATTGATTACCGACAATTCCAGGATTTAACCGAAAAAGTTATTTTTGATTTGCGTAATATTATTGATTATAAGGCAGCAAAATCAGCAGGATTCAAATTGTACAGATTAGGACAGAAATAAAGTGTCTCAGCCATTTATTCATTTAAGGGTTCATAGTTCATATTCTTTATCAGAAGGTGCTGTAAAAATTGATGATCTAATTAGTAAGGCGGTTGAAAATAAAATGCCTGCTGTTGCAATTACTGACTCAAACAATTTATTTGCCTCTCTAGAATTTTCGACAAAAGCTGCGAAGGCAGGGTTGCAGCCTATCATAGGCTGTATTGTTAATATCGATCCTCAACTTGTTGCGAGTGCTCATGAAAAGACAGTTATTGATTCCATTCTATTAATTGCAAAAAACAAACAAGGTTATCAAAATCTTTTAAAAATTGCTTCTGAATCGTATATAGATTCTAAAAATCTTAAAGAAAACTGTATTAATTTTGATCTTCTTAAAAAATATTCAGACGGCATTATAGCTCTTGCTGGAGGTGAGAGAGAAACAGTTAGAAGATTAGTACTAGAGAAAAAAAATTCTAAAGCTGAGAAATATTTATTAAGTCTTAAAAAAGTTTTTGGTGATCGTCTTTATCTGGAGCTTAATCGTCATAGAATGATTGAGAATAGAGACCTCGAGAAGGTCCTGATTGATTTTGCTATGAAGCATGATATTCAACTTGTTGCCACAAACAATGTCTACTTTCTTAACAGAGATATGCATGAGGCACATGAAGTTTTAATGTGTATTTCAGATGGAACTTATATTAGTCAAGATGTTAGACGGAGATCATCGCCGGAGAACTATTTTAAAAATTCTGCAGAAATGCAAAAACTTTTTGAAGATGTTCCTGAAGCCCTTGATAACACTATAAATATCGCTAAAAGATGTTCAGTGATGTCTGAGGAGAATGAAATTATTTTTCCTGATTATACAGTCACAGTTGGTCAGGATCAAGCTGATGAACTTCGTATTTTATCTGAGAGAGGCCTTGAAGTGCGTCTTAAAGAAGAGGCTATTAGAGAGAACTGGTCAAAGAAAGAAATAGAGGATAACCGTCAAATATACTTTGAGCGTTTAAAGTATGAGCTTGATGTAATTATTGGAATGAAATTTCCGGGTTATTTTTTGATAGTTTCTGACTTCATTAAGTGGAGTAAGAATAATGATATACCCGTGGGACCTGGTCGTGGTTCTGGAGCAGGATCTGTAGTTGCTTGGAGTCTTGATATAACAGACGTTGATCCAATTAAATTTGGTTTACTTTTTGAAAGATTTCTAAACCCAGAAAGAGTATCTATGCCTGACTTCGATATTGATTTTTGTCAGGAAAGAAGAGAAGAAGTAATCCAATATGTACGTTCAAAATACGGTGATGATAAAGTAGCGCAAATTATTACATTCGGTAAGTTGCAGGCCAGAGCTGTAGTTAGAGATGTAGGACGTGTATTGCAAATGCCATATAATCAAGTTGATAGGATATCTAAAATGATTCCATTTAATGCGGTTAATCCGATTAACTTGTCGCAAGCTATTGAAATGGAGCCAGAACTTAAGGCTGCTAAGAATAGAGATCATGAAATAGAAAAATTGCTAGATATTTCTCTGAAGCTTGAGGGGTTGAATCGTCACGCATCTACGCATGCTGCAGGAATTGTTATTTCTAATAAAAGTTTAGATGCAATAGTTCCGCTATATAAAGATCAGAAATCTGAGATGCCAGCTATTCAGTATTCAATGAAATATGCTGAGGCAGTAGGCCTTATAAAATTTGACTTTCTTGGATTGAAAACTTTAACAGTTATATCGAAGGCAGCTAAATTAATTAAAAAAATTCTACCAGATTTCGATATAAGGAAAATTCCCTTAGATGACAAAAAAACTTTTGAGATGCTTGGACGTGGTGATTCAGTTGGAGTCTTCCAGTTTGAGAGTCCAGGTATGCGTGATGCCTTGCGTAAAATGAAACCTGACTCTATATATGATATTAACGCCCTTGGTGCATTATATCGTCCTGGGCCGATGGATAATATTCCAACTTATATTGCTTGTAAGCATGGTAGACAAGAGCCAAATTACCTACATGAAAAACTCAAAAATACGTTATTAGAAACTTTTGGAGTAATTATCTACCAAGAGCAAGTAATGGAGATTGCCCGCCTTCTTTCTGGATACACTCTAGGGGCAGCGGATTTACTTCGTCGTGCTATGGGTAAGAAGATTAAGTCCGAGATGGATGCGCAGCGTGAAATGTTTGTAAAAGGAGCGGTGGAAAATAAGGTGAAGGAGAGTGAGGCTAAATCAATTTTTGATTTAGTAGCTAAATTTGCTGGGTATGGTTTTAACAAATCACATGCTACAGCATATGGCTTAATCTCATATCAAACAGCTTATATTAAAGCAAATTATCCCGTTGAAATGATGGTGGCTCTTCTAAATAATGATATTGATGACACAGATAAGATCAATGTGTTTATTGATGAAGCCAAAGAGATGGGAATTGAGATTTTGGCTCCTGATGTAAATTCATCTACTGCTGAGTTTAGTGTCTCTTATGATGAGAACGGCAAAGGGAAGATTATATATGGTTTAGGTGGTTTGAAGAATGTTGGGCTAGCAGCTATGAAGGAGCTCGTTGAAGAGCGAAATCAGGATGGCAAATATGCTGATTTGTGGGAATTTATTAGAAGATCAAGCAGTAAGGTGGTTAACAAAAGGCAGCTAGAAAGCATTATTAAATCAGGTGCTTTAGATCAATTTTGGGGAAACAGAAATCAGCTTGTTGAGTCTATACCAATTATTACAAGTTACCATTCTTCTCACACGGAAAATAGAGATGCAAATCAGATTGATTTATTTTCATTTGATAAGTCAGATCAGCCAACTCCTAAATTTTATGAAGCGAAAATGTGGTCTAATCGTGACAAATTAGACAATGAGTGCCAGGCATTCGGTTTTTATTTTAATGAGCACCCTTTGGCGACATATCAGGAGCTATTTAAAACACGTGATATTGCAGATGCGGCATATATTAAGAACGAGTTAGCCGAAGGTTATTCTTCCGTAAAAATCGCCGCAATACCTATCAGTGTAAAAACAAGAGTTTCTCCCAGAGGCAGATACGTTTCATGTATGACTTCCACTCCCACAGGGATGGTAGATATTGCAATTTTTAATGATGACATATTAGAAAAGAATCGTGACTTTTTATATAACAAGGTGCCGTTACTAATTGAAGCTGACATACGTAAAGATGATGGGGGGTCAAGAGTTTCAGCACGTAACATAGTGGAGTTAGATAAATACTTGGCTGATAATTTAGGAGGCTTGTCATTCTATATCAATAACCCTAAGGGAGCGGAGTCCGTTTATAAAATTTTAAAAGGCTATGAAAATAATGAGGGTTATGAAATTAAAATTAAATCCAAAGTTAATAAAAAAATAGTTTCTTTAGCCCTTGAACAAAAGTATAAAATTGATCTTACAGAAATAGATATGAATAATTTACCTGAGGGTATTGAAAAAATAGATCAAAGTTAATTTTTTAATAAATTATAAAGATCGTTCTTTTTCATTGTGGGAAACATAAACTTTAAGATGGTTTGTCCATCCTTTGTAGATAGTTTCTTAAGTGTTTCAATTATATCTTTGTTTATTTCTATGTTTGTTTCTTGATGTTGAGCTGGAAAAATTACAACCAGTTCACCTTTGAATTTTTTCTGCAATAGATTGCTAGCAGTATCTTCGATGACTTCTTCATATAACTTTGTCATTTCACGGACCACAACTATTTTTTGTTCTGGATTTATTTCTATAACTTCATTTAATAATTTATGAAATTTTTTTGCTGTTTCATAAATAAGACTGGTTTTTTCTGAAGATATTAGATTATTGATAATTTTTAAGCGATCACTGTGTTTGATTGGTAGAAATCCATAAAACTCAAACATATTTGTGTCTAATCCTGAAAGTACAAGAGCATTAATCACTGCACAAGCTCCAGGTATCGCTGTAACAAAAATATTATTCTCTTTGAAGAATCTGATGAGTTTAAGCCCTGGATCAGATATAAGGGGAGTCCCTGCATCAGAAACTAATGCAGCAGTTTTATCCTGAATTAATTGTAATAATTTTTTTCTATCTTCTTTGCTACTGTGATCGTTATAAACAAATATTTTTTTCTTGAGACCATATTTGCTTAGAAGTTTATTTGTAACTCTGCTATCTTCGCAAACTACTAAGTCAACAGAAGACAAGGTTTTTAAAGCCCTTATAGATATATCTTCTAGGTTGCCAATTGGTGTTGAAACCACGTATAATCCAGGTTCTAATAAGTTGTCATTGTGAACTTCAATATGCATAGATTACAAATTTTAATATTTTTAATTTTTAGCAGTTTCCTTATTTCTAGTGCCGAAGATAAAAATAATGATACTTCGGCGATTATATGTATGTTTCCTGAAACAGGCAAATATGAATATTTAGGAACAGAGTTTCGTAATACTGTAAAACTATATTTAGAAGAAAATAAGAGTAGATATAAGCTTCTATTCTTTGATGAGAACTTACCTCTAGCAGAAAAGATCCTGGAATCATATGCAAAGAGTTTTTATTCGAGTATACATGCAATTATTGGACCAATTTCTAGCTCTAAAACAAGGAAAGTGTCAGAAATGTTAGCAGAGAATGATATAAAGCTTCCTTTATACTCTATCTCAAACGATCCCAAGCTCTTAGAAAATGACGATATTAAAATATTTGGCTTTAATGTTCATGATAAATTAGAAAAACTTTATGAGTTCCTAGATTTAGGAGATGAGGAGTTTGATAATATTTATTTGGTTTATAATCCAAATAATTTAAATAAAGATTTTGGCAGAAATTTCATTCACAAGGTAGAAGAAGTAAGCGGTGAAAAGCCAGTAATCTTTCGTTATGAAACAGTCAGAAGATTCAGCATTATCTTAAAGCAAATTGAGATTGATAACCTAGGAAAAAATCATAGATCGGCAATTGTTTTTGCAAATCTCGATGAAAAATTGATAAGAAATATGATGAAATTTATTAAGAAATATCACTTTAATCCTGATAATTATGAGATGTTCTTTTTTAATCAAATTTCTAAATATAATAAAATAGATCGAGAATATCGCAATTCGATAAACGAAATAAATTATGATTTAGATCAATATTCTGAATTTACGGCCAAATATAAAGCAAGGTACAAACGTGAGCCTTCATTGATCTCATATGCTGTTTATGATGCGCTGGAAGAAGCTACTAAGTAGATTTTTTTACAGAAAAGAAGAAAGTTGTTCCTTTATTAGGAGCTGATTCGAACCATATTCTTCCACCATATTGTTCAACTATTTTTTTAACTATATATAAACCAAATCCTGAGCTACCATCATTCAATTTATTTTTAGAAATCCTGGAAAAAATTCTAAAAACCTTACTATGTAATTTGGGTTCAATACCGATTCCTTTATCACATACAGAAAATATATATTCTGTATCAAGCTCGTTAAAGTTAATTTTCACTTCTCCTCCTTCAGGCTTAGAATATTTTATAGCGTTAGAAAGAAGGTTTGAAAATATTTGCTGCATTCTAATCTTTAGATAAGGCACTGTAGGAAGCTGCCTTACAATTGTTACTGTGATATTATTTCTTTCAATTTGGTCATTAAACACATCTATTAAATTAAGTAATATTTTATTTGTATCTACTTCTTTTAATTTAGCCTGATCATTCGATATATATGTATATTCTTTAAGTTCATCAAGCATTTCAATCATATGTTTGCTTGACTTCTCGATCTTATATAAATCTTTTTTCAATAAGCCTTGAACACCAGGATTTTCTTGCATTATCATGGAGGTAACAAGAGATATGCTCCTTGCGGGCTCTTTGAGGTCATGTGAAACTATATGAATAAATTCATTTAATGCCTCAATATGCTTTTTAGTTTCTGTAATATCGGTATGAGTACCAACCATTCGAAGGGCGTTTCCTTTATTGTCCCATGACACCACCTTCCCTCTACACAAAACAGTAACTACAGAGCCATTTTTATGCTCATACCTGACTTCTTGTAAGTATGGATACTTACCTTTAGTTTTGATGTGTTTATCAAGATTTTTCTTTGCAATTTCAAGATCCTCAGGAAAAATCATATCCATCCATGCTGAAGGTTTATGCTCCTTTTCTTCGGGTTTGTACCCAAACATTTCCCAGAAACGAGGGGACATATATTCATAATCTTCTTGAAGATACCAATCCCAGTAACCATCGTATGAAGATTCAACAAATTGTGATGAGTCTATAGAAAATTTACAAGAGTTTCTCGCAGCATCACAGGCTTTTATCTCTTCGAGTTGAATAGTGATGCCATCATGATTATTCTTTGTAATTTTAATTGGGGAAGTTTGAACAGAATAAAGTTTGTCTTGCCATTCAAAACGGCCTTTATAACTTTTATTTAATCTTACCGATTTATCAATATGCTCTCTAATGTTATTTGAAGGAAATTTAAATTCTAATTTCTCAAATGAAGCCTTTTTTGAGTCAAAAGTACAATAATTAAAAATTTCTTGTGAGTATGATACGATATTTAGGTTTTGATCTAAATTCAGTACTGCTAATGATGAATTGCTTGTAGATTCCACTGCTAAAAACCATTACTATTACTTGAGTGTAACATTATAAAAGTGGACAGAGCAAGAAAATGTATGATTTGATAGTTATAGGTGGGGGCTCAGGTGGGATAGCGGCTGCTAGAACATCTGCTAATCATGGCGCCAAAGTAATGCTTATAGAAAATGATAAGCTTGGAGGAACATGTGTCAATCTTGGCTGTGTGCCAAAGAAGTTGTTTTACTATGCATCTGAGTTTGCTGAGTATTTTTATGACTCCAAAAATTATGGCTGGAATTTAGACGTCAAGAATTTTGACTGGAATACATTAATAAAGAACAAAAACAAAGAAATCGACAGGTTGAATGGTATTTACGAAAAACTTCTAAACAACTCTAAAGTAGAATTTATTTTTGGAGATGGAAGTCTAATAGATTCAAGCACTGTTCAAGTGAACGGTAAAAAATATAAGGCTAAAAAAATTCTTATTGCTACTGGTGGCTCGACTAATAGACCTTCTATTGATGGTATAGAGCATGCTGTTTTTTCGGATGAAGCTTTTTTCCTAAAAGATCTGCCCAAAAATATTACGGTAGTAGGAGGGGGGTATATTGCCATTGAGTTTGCAGGAATATTTAAGTCTCTAGGATGTAATGTTGAGATGTTAGTTAGAAGCGAAAGTCTGTTAAAAAACTTTGATAACGAGACAGTTGCTTTTCTTCAGCAAGAGATGAAGAAACGGGGAATCAAGTTTAGATTTAATACTGAAGTGAATTCAATAAAGAAATTGAATAAAGGTTTCGAAATCGATGCAGGTAAGGAAATAGTAAAAACAGATCTTGTTTTTATTGCTGCAGGTAGGGTTCCAAACAGTGATAATCTGAATTTAGAAAAAATTGGTGTCGAAATAGGAAGTAAAAAAGAAATTATTGTCGACGAGTACTCGCGGACTAATGTGAAGAATATATTTGCAGTCGGTGATGTGACAAATAGAGTAAATTTAACACCAGTTGCTATTAATGAAGGTAGAGCTTTTGCCGATAGTGAATTTGGTAAAAACAAAAGAAAAATAGATCATAGAAATATTCCTTCAGTTGTGTTTAGTCAACCTAATCTTGGATATGTAGGATTGACAGAAGAGGAGTGTGCTCAGCAAAAGATAAAAGTAGATATCTATGTTAGTGATTTTAGGCCTCTGAAAAATAATATTAGTGGTAATACACAGCGCACCTTTATGAAGCTTATTGTTAACTCAAAGACAGACAAGATTATCGGTATCCAAATGGTTGGAGACGAATCAGGAGAAATAATACAAGGATTTGCAGTTGCATTGAAATGTGGCGCTACAAAGAAAGACTTTGATAGTACAGTTGCAATCCACCCTACAGCTGCAGAAGAGTTCGTGACTATGAGGACTAAAACTAGATCTAATTAAAGTCTCTCACCTTTAATTACTACAGATTTTGTGAAAATATCGTACAATGTCTGTCTATGTTTTGTATAGAACATTGGTGTAGCTATTAAAAGAAGCTTTACTACAATTGAAATCCCTAAAATAATTGAAATAGTTCTAGGGTCAATTTGATTTGTCATATCAACCATTGTTCCTGCTAATTTACCATTTTTACCAAACACTTCAGTAACCAAAGATATATTGTTGTCACACATCGTAATGGCCATTGAAACTTTTGCCACGAATAAAGAAATGAATGTTGCTATCAACACATTAGCTACATATAAAACATAGCGAATAATTGCAGTTAAAATATCAAGCTTTTCTTTCTTTTCATTTGCTACATAAAGTCCAATCATCCTCATTCCAGGGGTTGCTTGCCATCTTCCTGAGATAAATAACGAGTAATATAATAATGATATTACGAAATAAGCGTAAAAATTTTCCTCAAACACACTATCTCTGCCAGAGAGAAAACTAAAAGCCCCAGCGAACAGGCCTATAATTACTCCGATCAAGATTTGATCAATAAAATAGCTACTAAATCTTGGGAAAATATGAGCGTATCTAACGCTTGATGCTTTTTTGTTTTTTGACATTGTGTTTAACCATTATTTATCGACAAGATATTGCCACATCCTGGTTAATAAAAAGTTAACAGAATCAGCAAAATTACTTCTTACTCTCTTCAATAATTTTTTTAGCTTCATCCAGAGTGATTTTTTCGGGATCAATATCTTTTGGAATACGATAATTACCCTTGTCATATTTAATGTACTTACCATATCTACCTTTTGCAAGCTCGATATCTTTTCCTTTGAGTTCACCAAGGACTTTATTGCCATTTTCAGTTATAAGTTTCACAGCCTCTTCAAGGCTGATGTTGTAAACTCTATCTGGGCTATCGCTTTTAATAGATGTAAACTTCTTATCATGCAGAACATAAGGTCCATATCTACCAATATTTGCCACCACCTCCTTACCAGTTTTTGGGTGATCGCCAAGCTTTCTTGGTAAGCTAGTAAGTTTAAGTGCCAGTTTTTCATCTATATCATCTAGCTTAACATCTTTGGGGATTGGAGATCTCTTATGTTCTTTGTCTTCGTCTTTTCCAATCTGTAAATAATAGCCATATGGCCCATGTTTAATGTAAATATCTTTACCAGTATCTTTATCAACGCATATTTTCTTTTCGTTTGAAGACAGGTCTTCTTTAGCAGTCTCAGTTTCGCCTTCAAGCTCTCTTGTGTAATGGCAATCGGGGTAATTTGAACATGCTACAAATGGACCAAATTTGCCCATTTTTAAACCTAGCTTACCATTTTTACATGCAGGGCATTTTCTAGGCTCTTTTACATCTTCTTTTTGGTGAAAAATGTGGAATTCAAGAAGTGGTTCTATTTGTTCTAAAACTTCAGGAATATTTTTGTCACTCATTTTATCAATGGTAGATTTAAAATCTTTCCAGAATTTTGTTAGCATTTTTTTCCAAGCAATTTTTCCTGCGGAAATATCATCTAATTCTTCTTCTAATTCTGCAGTGAAATCATATTCAACATATTGCTCAAAGAAGCTCTTAAGGAAAGCTGTAACTACCATTCCGCGCTCTTTAGGGAAGAATCTTCGCTGTTCGACTTTTACATAATCCCTATCTTGCAGAACTGAAATTATTGAAGCATATGTAGAGGGTCTGCCAATTCCAAGTTCTTCTAGTTTTTTCACCAAGCTTGCCTCGCTATATCTTGGAGGCGGTTGGGTGAAATGTTGTTCTGAATTTACTTTTTTCAGTGAGAGATCATCATTTTTCTGCAATTCAGGAAGTAACCTATTCTCCTCCTCTTTTTCATCATCTAGATCTTCACGATATAATTTAAGAAATCCATCAAATTTAATTGAAGAACCATTCGCTCTAAGTTCATATTTTTCTGAATCATGTCTTATCTTTGCGATCACCTGATCAAGAACGGCATGGTTCATTTGGCATGCTACCATTCTTTTCCAAATGAGTTCATAAAGCCTGAATTGATCTCTATCCAGTTCATTTTTAACTTTCTTAGGATCGAAGTCAATATGAGTGGGTCTGATAGCTTCATGCGCTTCTTGGGCATTTTTTGCCTTAGTCTTATAAATTTTTTCACTTTCTGGTAGATACTCCTTGCCGTATTTTGCGCCGATATATTCTCTAGCTGCTTTCACTGAGTCTTTTGAAAGCTGGGTTCCATCAGTTCTCATATAAGTGATAAGACCGACTGTTTCTCCATCTATTTTAATTCCTTCATACAATCTTTGTGCAAGTGTCATCGTTTTCTTTGCGCTAAAGCCTAATTTCCTAGACGCTTCTTGCTGCAGTGTTGATGTAATGAAAGGAGGGGAAGGATTACGTTTCTGTGTTTTCTTTTCTACATCGGAAACTGAGTACTTACCTTTATTTAAATCGTCGATTATAGATTTGGTAGATTCTTTATCTTTCAAGGATAATTTGTCTAACTTCTTGCCATTAACATGGGTTAACCTTGCGGTAAAATCTTCCTTTTTCTTGGTCGAAAGATCAACATCAATGGTCCAAAACTCATCTGTTTTGAATTTCTCGATTTCATCTTCGCGCTCACAAATTAGACGCAGAGCCACGGATTGAACTCTACCAGCAGATCTGCTTCCTGGTAATTTATGCCACAATACGGGAGAAAGATTAAATCCAACAAGATAGTCCAATGCTCTTCTAGCCTGTTGAGCATCTACTAAATGCATATCAATTTCTCTTGGATGCTCGAGAGCTGCTCTTACTGAGTTTTGGGTTATCTCGTGGAAAACTATACGCTTAACTTTGATATCTTTTTTCAAAGCTTTTTTGCTTTTTAGCATTTCAACGATATGCCATGCAATAGCTTCTCCTTCACGGTCAGGGTCACTTGCTAATATTATTTCGTCAACTTTTTTAGAATCATCAACGATGGCTTTAGCATTCTTTGTAGATTTAGGATTGATTTGATAAATCATTTTAAAATCTTCATCAGGCAAAACTGATCCATCCTTAGAGGGTAAGTCTCTAATATGACCATAAGAAGATATCACCTTATAATCTTTACCTAGATACTTATTAATCGTTTTAGCTTTTGTTGGGGATTCGACGATTACTAATCTCATGAGCAGTTTTCCTTTATTGCGAGTTCAAAATAACTGGCAATTTTGTGATTATCAATATTAATTGTTAATTTTTCTTCTTGAGGAACATTCCTTCTTTTACATAATTATCAATTGGAAACCTTAAAAAACAGTTAATTAAATGTTGGAACTTAGTAAATATTAGTTAACTAATAGTTGACATTTGTTAGTAATTGTGATACCATGAGTGCATAGAATATTGAGGAGGAAATAATGTCTAAATTACCTAGTGAATACGATCAAGTTATTTTGCTCATTGGTGCTGGAATAGATGGTGGCAAGAAAGCTAAAGAGTTTTTAAGTCGTTTTGATCATGAGCTTATAACCATAGGAAATGAGAAATTAGGTTTTACAAATGATGATATGTTTTCATCTCTAGAAAATAAGTCTTTTGGAAAAACTATGTTGTATGTGGTTTCTCATGGTCTATATGATGAAGAGGGTTATCTTATTCAAATAAATGAATCAAAAGATGGTTTATCTTTTGGAGATGAAATTTTCAATGCGGTATATTCTGAAGTTGGTCACAAAATGGATTTATACTCAGGGACTTGTCATTCAGGTGGCTTGTTCGAGGGGGATTTTGATTCTGCGCAATATTTTAATAACATTTTTACTACATCGTCTGCTGGAAAAATATCGATCTCTACTAATAACGAATTAATGATTGATAATTATGGATCGCAGAAGTTTAGTTTTGATACTATCGTTAGTAAGTACTTACATAATGCTGTGTCAAATACAGGTGCTATAGTTTGGAATAATGGTAATAAATTTGAATCTGATAAAGCGTCTGGTTACAACCAAGATCCTGTTTTTTGTAGCTCATTAACAGATAACTCTCTTTTACAAAGTTGTAATAAGTTTTTACATATCGAGGATGTTAATTCTTTAAAGCCGGTACTCACGTCAGAGCAAGTTTGGTTTCTAAATGAGGCAGGCAGATTGTCTAATAACATTCATAAAAACGAAGAGACTTTACTTAATCTTATGAAGAAACACTTTGGATATATGTGTTCTAATATTAGGTTAGGTGAGAAAGCATATGAAGAAGATGAAGAAGAAGATGATGATGATGATGATCAAACAATTTCAGAGCATTTATCTTCTATGAACATGGATTTCAGTGCTGCTGTTAGTTTTATGGAAAAATTAGGTATCATTGAATGTGAAGGAAATCACTTTACTCGCACTGATGAAATGGAGTTTGTAGAACTTTCCTACTTGTATAACAAGCAAATGTCTGGAGAATATCCCATTCATGATGAATTTTAAGCTTTAGTATTTGTTCATAGAGTGTATAATGCTTTGCATGAAATATACACTCAGCATCATAATTCCGACATTAAATGAAGAGGGGAACATTAAACCCCTCTTCTCTATTATTTCAAAAGTTTTGAATAAGAAGAATTATGAGATTGTTTTTGTTGATGATAATTCTTCAGATAGCACGGTCGAAAAAATAACCTCTCTAATAGACAACCATTCGAATATTCGCTTGATTCGCAGGCCACGCAAAAGGGGTCTTTCTTCTGCATGTATTGATGGTTTTGATTCCTGTTCATCCAAATATCTAGCAGTGATAGATGCTGATTTGCAGCATGATCCTAAGTTACTTAAAGATATGCTAGAAACTCTTGAGAAAACAAATCGTGACATTGTAGTTGCTAGTAGATTCTTAAAAGGAGCCAAGCTTTCTGGGTTAAGTAATGCGCGTGAAAAACTAAGCAATGTTGGTAATTATCTTTCAAATATTGTTACGGGAGTTCATCTTAGCGACCCGTTGAGTGGCTATTTTATGGTCAGGAGTGAATTAATAGAGCAAGTTTCAGATAAATTATCAGCAAAAGGATTTAAAATATTATTAGATATTTTTGCTTCGGCAAAATCTAAAAAAGTTGATGTTAAATATTCAGAAATTCCGTGTGATTTCAGAGAAAGAAATCATGGCGAAAGTAAGCTGGATTCGTTAGTGATTTTAGAGTTTCTAGTTTTGTTGTTTGATAAGATATTTGGCAAGCACTTGTCGGTAAGGTTTGTGTTGTTTTTACTTGTTGGTTTAAGTGGTGTTTTGGTTCATATGTCTATTCTAGGTGTGCTAAATAAGCTGCTCAATGTAGATTTTCTTGCATCTCAAACAATTGCTACAATTTCTGCAATGGTGAGTAATTTTTATATTAATAATATTTTTACATATCGTGACATGAAGCTTGTAGGAGTGAAGGCCCTATACGGACTTGTTTCATTTTGCATAGCTTGTAGTTTAGGAGCGTTATTTAATATTATAATTGCAACTTTCTTGTTTGAAAAAGGTATGAATTGGCTGCTATCTGGATTCGTTGGAATCGTTGTGGGCTCAATATGGAATTACACTACAACTTCATTTATCACTTGGAAAAATATCCGCTAGTAATTAAATTTCGAAATTTTCTGCATATTCGTTGAAGCTGATGCGTGCAACGGAATTGTTCCCAACTCTTTTGAGTTCACCGGATAATTCTAATTTGAGAATAGCTCCTTGTAAAATCGCTGGGGTGATTTGTAATTCCCTACCAATGTCATCAATATCCACTGGTGAGCTACTAATTTTTTCCATAATTTTTTCTACCAAAGTACCAACGTCTTTTTTAATTTCTTGGGATTCAAACTCAATTTTTTCAGTGACTTTAATTTTAGAGAAATTTTTTGGCTTTGCTTTAACCTGGTTAAACTGGATTTCGCTAAATATATCTTTTGGGTTGTCAAGAAGGTGAGCTCCGTTCTTAATCAAATAATTATTACCAGAAAAATTCATATCCATCGGGAATCCTGGAACAGCAAAAACTTCGCGATTATAATTAGCTGCAAATCTAGCTGTAATCAAACTGCCAGATTTAATAGTAGCTTCGACAATAATTGTTGCTTTGGCCAGTCCAGCAACAAGCCTATTTCTTTGTGGAAAATGGTAAGTTGAAGGGCGCATTGCTATTTTATTTTCAGCAATAATGCATCCTTCATTTTTTATTTGTTCGTATAATTCTTTATTTTCTGGAGGGTAAACAAAATCTATACCTCCAGCAAGCACCGCAATTGTTTTTTGCAAGCAAGATTTATGCACTGCTGTATCAATTCCTCTTGCCATTCCAGAAACTGTTACAAAGTCATTTTTAGTAATTTCATTAACAATAATTTCTGTATATTTGGTGCTATTAAAAGAAGCATTCCTTGCGCCAACAACCGCAATAATATTTGGATTTAGGAGGTCTAAATTACCAAGTGCAATAATAAAGGGGGGAGGATCATCAATATATTTTAAATTTTCTGGATAAGCTTCTTCATCAAGAAATATAAACCTGCCGCCCATTTTATGAGTCTTAGATATTTCTTCTTCTACTGTGTCTATAGTTGCTAGCTTTAATTTTTTACTAGCAATGAAAGATTTGTTTTTTTGGAGCTGGTCAACAGCCTGTTGAGATGAGCCGAAATGATTAATTAGGTTATAAAAAGTTTTAGCTCCGATGTTTTCGGAACGGATTAACCTAATAATATTGATTTGATCTTGATTCAAACGCCACCCTCATAAAAAAAGCCGCCTACGATGAGGCGGCCTGAATTTATTTATAATTTATCTGCGTAAGATGTGAGGTAGTGAGAAACCCCATCAGCTGTAGGTTTCATGCCCTCATCACCTTTATTCCAACCGGCTGGACAAACTTCACCATGTTGTTCGTGGAAAAGAAGTGCATCAATCATTCTGATTGTTTCATCAACATTTCTACCTAGTGGAAGATCATTTACTACCTGATGACGAACAGTGCCATGTCTATCAATCATAAATGTCCCGCGGTAAGCAACTTCTTCATCGACAAGAACGTCATAATCACGACAAATTTGTTTTGTTAAATCGGCAACAAGTGGGAATTTTATATTTCCAATTCCACCTTTTTCAACAGGGGTATTTTTCCATGCAAGATGAGTAAAATGTGAATCAATGCTTACACCGATTAGTTTCGCACCTCTTGATGCAAAGTCAGCTAACCTATTGTTGAATGCAATAATTTCTGAAGGGCATACGAATGTGAAATCTAGTGGGTAGAAGAATAAAATCCCAATATCACCTTTAAGGTAAGATTTTAAATTAAAATTTTCGTTAATATCGTTATCAGGCATAATTGCCTTAGCAGTAAAGTCTGGAGCTTTATGTCCAACTAGAACAGCCATTTTAACCTCTTTTATTTGATTTAAGTTGAATTGAAAATACGCCTATTTCTAGCAGAGAGCAAGGGTTTTTATTAGGAAAAATTCAATCCAACCCTCTGCTGATTATTAAAAAAGTATTGATATATGTTAACTATTTGTTATAATAAACCAGAAAAGGGAGGCAAAATAGTGACTTCGTATCCATATTCAAATTTACCCACTAAAAATATTCAGAAAATTAATCCGTCTGTCAGAGAAGGTGTAGTTTTTATTGTTGGACAAATGGAAAGTGGTGATTACAAGAAGATTAAATCTCCATTTGATATAGAACAGGCACTTTGCGAGTATAATGCTCAAAACATTTTATTTATTAATCTTTCTGCCAAGTTGATTACCCTAGAAGAGTTAAAGGATCTTCTTGCAAATTTTGCAAAAGAAAATGATAGCGTCTCAATTGTTAGTGCAATGCACGGATTTCATATGTTGCCATGGACTGCGCATGAGATGGATTACAACTCTGCAGAAGGAGATAGTATAGTCGATTATGCTTATGGTTACTTGTTTTTGGGATCTTGCATTAAAACCACTGAATATGTTGAGGCTTTGACTTCGCCAATTGGAAGTAAATTGAAATCATTATGGTTTGCATCATGTCAGGGCAATCAAATTTCTGAAGATATTGCCTCATATATGCCTGTCGGCAGCGCTTTATATACCGAGAGTAATGGATATGTTACGCACCCAGAAGCACTGCTGCAAGCTTGTGTCCACATGTTATTTATAAATTTTCCTATTGAATTTAATCAGTTGCTTTCTATGGAAATGGAATATCTGGCAGAAATAGAAAGTAATAGTGTGTACAATTATAATCCTATAAAGACAATTGTAGGTGAAGAGGAGAATCAAGTTGTCAACTGGGCAGATCTTATTGATATTTTTATAAATAGACATTTTAACATGTTTGATTCATCTGACTATGAATGTTATTTTGCAAATACTTGTAGTTTTTTTGAGGGCAAAAATGATTCTTTCTCTAATATTAACAGTGATCAGAATTTTGATTTTGAGAGTAAATCTATTTCTAATTGCTATACAAATCATGGTGCGTTGTCGTGGATCACGGAGACTATTTTGTTGGAAACTGGTTTAAGTAATAAAGAATATAGTAGTGGTTACGTACAAAATGATAATTGTTTTTTCTCCCCGCAAGAATATATTAATTATTACAGCGAAATAGCTTTAGTAGGAGAAGATCTGTTCCTTGTAGAAATGTAATATATTTACTTTGTGTTATAATCTGCTTTAGCTTCAAAGTCAGCAACATCAGCCTGTAGATTTAAAAGTTTACGTTTTACAGATGTAATAATAGCAAGTGTTGTCGCTTCATTGTCAGTGTTTTTGTTAAGTTCTCTTAAAGCTAATAAAATAGATTTAACAGTTTTTTCTAAATCCTTTTCGTCTCTAAATGCTGAAATTACTTGATTAAATTCCTCTTCGCTAACAGCTCTGAGAGTAGAGCAAGCGATATTCATGCCAAAAGAATTCTCATTAGACATGATCATCATGTATGTATAAAACAATTTCTCGATAGTTTTCTCATCTTCAGTTTTGTTTTGTTTGTTATTCATGATCTCTCTAATCCTTCTTTTGCCGCTATGGATTTTGGTGTTGCTGATGGCTGAGTACCTATTTTGGAAACTTTATCAAACAAAGTCGAGCTTATTTGATCTACAGTTTTGCTTGGGCTTTTTGTAAATCTATGAGCGGCTTGTCCTGCTGCGAAGCCAGTTCGGTAAGCCTCCTTAAAAACAGGGTTATCTAACGTATACAACTTAAGTTTTCCACTTACTTTATCGACTGTTTTTCCTAACAAAGATTTAGCTACCATTTTGGCTGTCATTTTATCATGCGCTGAGGTTGCAGCTCCTTCTAAAGCACTATATTCTCTACTTGATTTTAGCTCATGAGTTTTTTGAGTTACTTCAGGAAGAACGCCTGTAGTCAAAGCAGCCATTCTTGTAATAGTTTGTTCAGAGGCGGCAGTATGATTTGCAATTCTTTCAAGTGATTCTTTTCCTATTGTTGTTTCAGTGGTTGGGATCCCTGCTTCTTTTTTCTTAGATGCCAATTTTCCTTTGCTTGCTAGAGAAGTTGCATGAGAAACAAGAGAAGCTGCAGTTACACCTATTGTTCCTGTTACTGCTGTTTCGGGATCAGCTAGATGTTTAAGCATATCTTTATAGGGCTCTTCTAAATTTTCTTCTGCCATTGAGATAGCTAAACCTATTGCGCTTCCTGCTAAAGCAACTTTTCCAGCATTTGAGACGAGTGATGTTACATAATTTCTAGAACTTTCAACAGCAAGGTCTACAGCTGCTTTTCCAATCCCAGAGAATGTTGCATCTTCAGTTTTAGCTCTTCCAAAAGCTACCTCTTCCATATGCCGTGCAACTCCTTCTTCAAATGATGTATGTAATTTTCTAACGGTTTCAGCTCTAGCTTCTCGAGCTGGATTCACAACATGAGTGCGCACAAAGCCTGGAAGTTTTCCTTCTAATGCCTCACACAAAGCCGGAGCTCTTTTAGCTACTTTAGATACTCTGCCAAGCATAATGTCTCATATTTTTTATTTATATTATAACAGTTTCAATAGAGTTGTCGTTATAATCAATTGACAAAAAAACCTTGGGCAATTATAACTCTGTAAATCCTTTTGGCGGGGTAGCTCAGCTGGTTAGAGCAGCGGAATCATAATCCGCGTGTCGGGGGTTCGAGTCCCTCCCTCGCTACCATTTTTTCCATATTAAATTATAATGTACATCGCATTCAAAGCGATGCTTGCCTTGCCCATTCTAACATTGTCATTCATAGGTCGACTAAGAATCCCTAAAAACTTCAGCAGGGGGAGGTATTAACCTATCGCATTTGGTATGATATTGTAAAAACATAAGATATAATAATTACGTCTAAAATCCTAGCATTGTAACTTAGATATAACGCTCAGAAATTTTGCGGCACATTCAGTTTTCTTTGATTTTGGAACTTTTACAACATCACCATTTTTTGTGAAAATAGTTAGTGCGTTCTGATCGCTTCCAAAAACTGTTCCATCAGAAACATCATTTAACGCTATCAAATCTAAGTTCTTTCTTTTTAGCTTTTTAATAGCATTATCTTCTAGATTGTCGGTTTCACCAGCAAATCCAGCACAGAATATGTTTGGAAAAATTCTTTTTACATCAGAAATAATGTCAGGATTTTTTTTGAGTCTTAGATTAATTTTTTCCGAATCTTTTTTAATTTTATTTTTAGAATACTTATCTGGCCTATAGTCACAAACCGCTGCAGCTCCGATAAAAATATCTGCTTGTTTGCACGCGCTTATGGCTGCCTGATGCATTTCTTCAGTTGAAGATACTTTAATGAATTCAAGGTTGCTGTCATAAATTTCATAGTTTGAATTTGCAATCAGTATAACATTTGCTCCTTTATTCAAAGAAGCTTGCGTTAGCGCAGCACCCATTTTCCCAGAGCTAAAATTACTGATGAATCTAACAGGGTCAATTTTTTCAATAGTTGGTCCAGATGTTATAACAATTTTTTTGCCTATCAGAGTTCTTTCTGCTGACAAATCATTCATAATTTCAACTATATCTTCTGGTTCCTGCATACGACCTTTGCCAAAATCGCCACATGCTTGTTGACCAACGGCTGGGTCAATGATTTTGAAATCTTTGTTTGATAGAAATGCAATGTTATGTTGCACAATTTTATTGTTCCACATTTGTCTGTTCATAGCTGGTGCAATGGTAATGGAAGCAGAACTTGCCAAACATACGGAGGATAATAGACAATCAGCAAGACCATAGGTAAGCTTTGCTATCATGTTAGCCGATGCTGGCGCTATTAAAATATAATCGGCAAATTTTGCTAATTCTATATGCAGAATATTTTCTTGGTTATTTTTGCTTTCAGAATCGTACTCAAATACATTACCTGGGAAGTGTTTTTTGAGATCTGCAACATCTATAAAATTTGGAGCTGACTTTGATAAAATAATTTTTATATCAAACTCACTTTTTTTAAGAAGCTGTGCTATTTTTAAAGATTTTGATGCAGCAATACTGCCGGTTATTCCAAAAATAATTCTCTTAGACATACAGCTTTAATACAGCTCAGAAAGAATTAATTCAATCTAAAACCCGCGCCTCTGTCTTAGCCACAACTTCGTCTTTGCTGACGCCATCAGCGAGTTTGCTGATTTTTAAGCCGCCTTCAGTGAAGTCAAAAACACCTAAATTGGTTATTACCCTGTGAACCACGGCTTTGCCGGTTAATGGAAAAACGCATTCTTTAACTAATTTTGCGCTGCCATCTTTGGCATTGTGATCCATCAGGACGACTACGCGCTTAGCGCCAGCAACTAAATCCATCGCGCCGCCCATGCCTTTCATCATTTTTCCAGGGATGGTCCAATTAGCAAGGTCGGCATTTTCTGAAACTTGTAATGCGCCAAGAATGGTCAAATCAATATGGCCACCGCGGATCATCGCAAATGATTCAGCGCTGTTGAAATAACTAGATTCTGGCAGTTCAGTGATTGTCTGCTTTCCAGCATTAATCAAATCAGCATCTTCTTCGCCTTTGAAAGGGAAGGGGCCCATGCCAAGCATGCCGTTTTCGCTATGCAGCGTTACTTTGATATTAGAAGGTTTGAAGTTCGCTACCTCGGTTGGTAAGCCAATACCAAGATTGACGAACATTCCATCTTTTAATTCTTCCGCTGCTGCGAATTTACAAATCGCCTGTCTGTCCCACATTTATTTTCTCTCAAAATGAGCGTTAAGCATCCAAAGGTTTTTTTCATGTTCGCTAAGAAGCTTGATCAGCATATCTTCCGAGCCAAAATCTCTGGTGCCGTCCATCTCTTCGATTGCTTCACGTAGCAAACTGATCATTTTTTCATGTCCATGACATAAATCTTCAAGCATACCTTCGAAATCATCTTTGTTATCACCTTCGTTAATAATGCTATCTTGTGAATATTTTTTGTAATTCGCCGGAGCCAAAACCCCAAGTGTACGGATTCTTTCCGCAACTTCGTCGATCACATCTTTTAGCCAATTATATTGTTCATCAAGAAGCTTATGAAAGCCAAAGAAATTGCTACCAGTAACGTTCCAATGCACATTAAGAGTTTTTAAGTATAAGAAATACTCATTCGCTAAGACTTTGCTAAGTTTTTCTGAGATTTTTTTGATATCGTCTTGTTTAATTCCTAGATTTTGTGACATAAGTCTACCTCTTTAATTAATTAGCCTGCATCTCGCAAAGTTAGTCTTTCTATAGACTTAACATATGATTTTCCTTGCATCAAGCGATCCACATAAATAGCCGGAGTAACAATTTGTTCAGGGTCAAGGTCACCAACCTCAACAATCTGTTCAACCTCGATAACGGTTTTTTTTGCGGCCGTAGCCATAATAGGGTTAAAGTTTCTAGCGGTTTTACGATAAATCACGTTACCAGCCTCATCTGCCTTATACCCCTTAACGATTGCAAGATCAGCAAATAGGCTGCGTTCCATCACATAATGCTCGCCATTAAATTCGCGCGTTTCTTTGCCCTCTGCAACCACAGTGCCATAACCGGTTTTGGTGTAAAAAGCTGGAATACCAGCCCCTCCAGCACGGACGCGTTCAGCCAAAGTTCCCTGAGGGTTAAGCTCAAGCTCTAACTCGCCGGACATAACTTGTTGTTCGAAAGTTTTATTTTCACCAACGTAAGAGGAAATCATTTTTTTGATTTGCTTATTTTTAAGTAAGATGCCAAGTCCTTTATCATCGACGCCGCAATTATTGCTGATAATCGTCAGGCCCTTAACGCCAGAGTCTTTAATTTCATTGATTAAATTTTCGGGGATGCCGCAAAGACCAAATCCGCCAGCCATAATGGTCATGTCATCGTGAAGCAGGCCAGCGAGCGCTTCTTTTGTATTTTTGCAGATTTCCATTTTCCCTCATTATTTGGTAATCAAGTTGGTAAATATGTACAACGGTGATTTATGCTTGGCAAGGTTTTTTGGGTGAGACTCCTATGTGTCCTGGTGTTCGTTTCCCCCGGTGTCACTCCGGATACACCATAGACGTCACTCCGGACTTGATCCGGAGTCCATACCCAACTCAAAACTTCCTTCGACTTACAAAAATTTCCAAATAAAACCGCAATAAAAGCAAAAAACTTCAAAAAACCGCTTGAAATTAACCATTTATTAACACTTTAGATGTAACAATGGTGTGTTGGAGGAAAAAAAATTGAAGGAAAAGTATGCCTAGAAGAAGTCAAAAAGACGTCAAGAAAGCAACGCTCGCTCATCTTAAGAGAGAGCTTGAAAATGCCAAGACGGATGCGCAAATCAATGCAGCAGCTACAAAAATTGCAGCTGCAAGTGGCAAAGAAGCGAAGTCTATATTTGAAGCTGAAAAGAAAAAACGTGAAAAAGCTGCCGCTAGAATTAAGTCTTCAGTAAGCAGTGCAGCTGCAAGTACGCCAACTAGCAGATCTTCAAAGCCCTCTAAAGCAAGGGGCAGAGCTGGCAGCGCAGCAAGTGCTCCAGCTAGGCAGCAGCCAGATACGGAGAGTAGGTCAACAGGATCAACTTCGCCAGTTGCTCAAGCTGAGGCGAGAGCAAGATCATCTTCAGCGGGTGAGAGAAGGCCTCCAGAAGGTTATGAAGAAATAGCGAGATTGAGTAGAGAGGCGAGAGCTGCGGCAAAATCTGCTGGAATTAGAGAAAAATTTGACAGAGAGTTAGGAGGTCCAAAGCCACCTTCGGAGCCAATTCCAGGTCCTCCAAAGGGGGAGCCTTTTAAAGCACAGCGGCCTGCAACACCACCACCTGGACCACCTGCAGCTAGTAGGCCTGGATTAAAAGTTCCAAGTGGACCAGTGTCAGTACCAGGTAAGGAAGGTAAAGCGCCAGTAAGCAAAGAGAAGATTGACACAATTACAAACCCTTTGGGGTCTCCATCGGAGCCATCTAGGACAAAGCCTCCAGCGGCAGGCGAAAGTGCAGTATCTAAGCCTAAAAAGCCAACTGGACCAAGGCCAAAAGTGGAAGTAACAGAAGCTCGTATTGATCCGGCACCTGAAATGGCCGATGCTGCTGTGGTCAGTGGTCAATCAAGCAGCACACCTGCGCCTACCGCTACCATTGAGGAAGCTTCACCAAAATCACCAGAGGCAGTAAAAACAAAAAGAGGAGCAAGATCATATATAACAACAAGTTCAACAATAACAGAAGGGAGTAACGATATGTCAGGAGAATATAGAAGAGGTTCTGATCCAATAGAGGATGGTACATCACCAATGATAGGGGAAGAATTTTTAGAAGCTGCTGCTACAGTAACAGACGTAATAATGCCAGAGCCAGTCAAATTATCAGCTTTAGCTGGAAGGAAGGAAAAATATTTCCCTGAAGTGGATACTGCAGGTCTAAGTGAAGACCAAGCTTTAGCTAAAAAGCTTAGAGATGCTTTAGATAAAGCTATGTTTGATCATATGTACGGCAAAGATACGTTAGATTATGATAGATCTGCACAAATTGCGCTTGATAGTGAAGAGTTAGGTGAGATTTTGAATAATCCTGCAAATACAGAAAGAATGCAAAAGACCACAGACCCAATTTTAATTGATGCTATGAATGATGTGATGTTTGCATCAGAGCAATTTGTTAGAGAAGGAGCTGCAACAGGAAGAATCGGGCCATTAAGTGCAATGCGTATAGTGAAACGAAAGAAAGTTCAAGGCGCAGGAATTGCTGCAGCGTTTACAAGTCCAATTCAGGCAGAGCTTCATGTTACAGACCAAGAGTCACGCAAGTCCAGAACTAAGACAATGGGCCGCCTTGTTGCAAGAATGGCTCTTGCTGAGCGAGGAAAAGAGTTAAGTGAAGAGAATATCACTAGACTTGCTGATGTTTTGACTCAGGGCAGTGGAATGCTTACTCGCCGAGGGGTTGCGCGTGCGCGTGGAGATGCAGCGGGTCTTGAATCTGCAGGTAATGCTGCAGCACTTGCCCAAGGTTTGTCACTGGCTGATGTAATTCAAGAAGGATTTTTCTTAGATGCAGAAAGTCTAACAAAATACAGTCTGTTTGGTCACAGAACTGTCGAAGGGGAGATGACACGAGAAACGCCACAAGCGCCACAGCCAATTCACATGCATAAATTCATACAAGAAATGGCTGATACGGTTGATAATCCAGAAAAATTATCTACGGTTGCACATGCTGCTCGTGAAAACTTTGCTAAAGCTATATGGGAAAGGAATACTGTTTTAGGTGCTAAACATATTAGAGAAACTTATCCTGCAGCAGTTGTTAAAAAGTCACTTGAAGAGGCCTTAGGTGGCATGGGTGCAGTTGATATGGGTACAAGAATAGGTGGCGTGAAAGTTGGACCTGCTGCCCGTCCTTGGAATTCTCATAAAAGGTTTGCAGAAATAGGTAGTGAAGATTTTAACGCTAAAGGATTTAACAGTCACATTAAAGGTGGAGATAACTTCACAAGATCTAGTCTGCCTGAATGGGTTATTAGCGCTGCTGGAATGGGCGGTTACCGCAGAAAGCAGTTTTTTGAGGTTAACCACAGCTTAGAATTTAGAATTAGGAATAATCTAAAAAGCCATCTTGTTACATTGCCGGATGAAGCTTTACAAGAAGTCCAGGCTGATATGCCTCTTCTAGTTGAAGCTGCAATGCTTGCTTGTGCTGAAAATCCTAAAGTTCCTTTCACATTAGTGGGTCAAAACACAAATGATAAAGGCTTAGCTGCAGCAATTACTGAAGAAATTAAAAAAGGTTTGCCGGCAACAACTGCTGAGGCACGTGCTGCTATAATAGAAGAAAGAGGAGATGAAATTGATCCGGAGAAACATCTTGCTCCAAAAGCCGTAGAAGGTATGAGAATAGCTTTAACTAAAGATAGGATGGGTGTTAGAAGAGTTGCCTTGAATACGCTTGAAGAAAAGAGAGCGCGTCTACAAGAATATGCAATGGCTGCGCAAAACTTCCCATGGCAAGTTCAATCTGCTATGCAAGAAGCTGGCCTGAAAGGTGTTGAATTTGACGCTAACATGAATGCTGCTTTGGCTAAACATATGATGGAAGAGCTTCAATCTGGAAATGTAGAGTTTGATAAAGTGGCAGACAAAGTTAAAGAATTTGCTTCTCATATGCCTTCTATGCTTGGTTTAAAAGGTGGTGAGATTGTAAGTTTTGGAATGAGGAGAAGCGTTGCCAACGAGAAAGGGCTTAAGAGATTAGCTGAACAAGCTGGCAAGAAAGCTGGTGAAGAAACTGTTGTAATTTCAGCAGGCGTTGCTTCTAATCTAGTTGTAAAAACGCTTAAAGATCGTGAGTTTGATTTAGACACTGATTTACAAAACCAACTTGCAGAAGCGATCAAGCCACAAATTCAATTTGCTCTAGACCAAGGTAAAACTCTAGACCTTGAAAAGTTAAAAGATTCCTTAGGAAGAACACTTGATGAAAAGCTTAAAGACAAAAGATCTGAGCACAGAGGTAAAGGTGCTAAGCCTGTAATTACCAGAGCCTCAATTCTTGCTAAAGATGACACAGATCGTGGTGTTACTGGCGCGTTTTCAGCAACCTCTCGTGGTTGGATAAGCTTCATATCAAAATCAAATGTTATCGCTGATATAGGTGCCTCTTTGAGTAGCGAAGTTCTTCAACAAATGGGTGGCATGACTTTAACAGATTGCGCTGAAGCAGCTGTGAAAAAAGCTGAAGAACTATACAATGCTAAAAAGGGTACAGAGTATGGTCCAATGCGTGGCTCACTACGTTCTGAAATCAGAAAAATGGTTGAAAAAGGTCTTGCTGAAGGTGAGGGTAAATTCACCGATGATAGAGTTGCAGAAATGGGTGAGGCTATTGCAGTTGTGCTTTCGCATTCTACTATGACGAAAGCTGCTGCTGAAGCTAATGATTTATATTCATCTCCTGATAAGGCTCCCGAACTTTCAGAAGCTGCTTTTGGTCAAAGATCATGGTATCAATATTTTACAGGCCAAGATAATCCTGAGTGGCAAAAATTCACTACTGCTCTTGAGAAAGCAGGTGAAGGTGATTATGTGGAAGCATTTAAAGCTGCTAAAACAGTATCTGCTGAAAGATCATTTTTACCGGAGGTTTCTAAAGAGGGTATTACAACAGCAATCACTTCTGCAAAACTTTCAATTGAAGAAAAAGGCAGGAATGATCGTGTACTTGAATCAGTTGCAACCTATCAGCTCGCTGCAAAGCGTGCCGAGGAAAGAGCTAATCGCCCTGGATTTAGGCAAACTCTTGCAAATTTAGGTCGTATGGCATTTGGTAGCGGTCGTAGTAGTGCTGATTTAGAAGGGCGTGAGCCACTTCTTGGCCGTGGTCGTGGTGATTCCGAGGTTAGCGAACTAGATTCACCGCCAGCGACTCCTCGATCTCACACTGCAGAAGAAGAAGCTCGTCGCACCGGTCCACAAACAAGACCTAGATCTCGTAGTAGAGATTAAAACAAACTTTAAAAAATTAAAGGCTCCTTCGGGAGCCTTTTTTTTGACTGGTTCAAACCCCGGACGTCATGCCGGACTTGATCCGGCATCCACGCCGACCTATCCAAGCGCAAATCATAAATGGATCCCGCATCAAGCGCGGGATGACGTATAGAGGAGAGTTGTCACCCTCGACTCCGATTGAGGTCCATTTATGCTACCCACCTGGTACTAACCCTATTGGATCCCGCCTTCGCGGGGGTGACATACAGAAGAAGCTGGGATGACATACAGAGGCCTACCCCATCGGACGTCACCCTGACCACCCCTGACATCATGCCGGACTTGATCCGGCATCCATACCCAACTTTCCACACGCTAGGTCATAGTGGATCCTGGCGTTCGCCAGGATGACGTAGAGGAGGGGACGTCATTCCCCCACCCCAGGTCGTCACTCCGGGCTCCGACCCGGAATCCATAACCACCTATCCACTTCCCACTGATGTCACCCTGAACTTGATTCAGGGTCCATCTATCCTTACGATAAACATAGTGGATCCTGGCGTTCGCCAGGATGACGTAGAGGAGGGGACGTCATTCCCCCACCCCAGGTCGTCATTCCGGGCTCCGACCCGGAATCCATACCGGCCTGCAGCGCCCATTAACCAATCCTTAACTTTTTTGCTTCATAATTAAATTCTAACAAATAAAGGTGCGTTATGAGCGGTTCAAGACCTCCAGGTGGTGATAAAGGTGACGAAAATCGTCGTCCAGAGTTTGATTTTGACGGGCTAGATGAACTAATCGCTTCTCTACCTCCTGCTAGAGGTGGTAGAAATACTGGCCCAGCAGCAGGTCCACCAAAGCGTGCCCCAGATGATCGTGATCATAAGAAAGATTCGCACGGTCGTAGAAAATAATTAGAAAAGGTGATTTTATGTCAGATGGAGATAGTAGGGAGAAGCGCAGAAGAGGAAGTAGAAAAAGAGGAAGACCTGATGAGATTGCGGCAGAAACCCCAGGGATGATTTCTGCGAATCCGCACGATGCTCTTCGTACTCAAGATTCTGATGATCTAATCGGGAGAGTTAGAGGCATTTCTTTAAAAGATGCAGTACCAGCGAAAAAAGCTGGCATGCGTCCAGTTCCAGCTCCTCCGTCAGCAGCTGCTGCTGCTTCTGAACCTTTGGTAGAGCCACCAGCAATAAAAAGACCAAAGAAAGCCGAATCTCCTGGCAAGAAATCTCCCGGTGATGGAAGATCATTTTAACTACAACAAGCTAAATCAGAAAGAAAATCAACAACGAAGATGGCGGAAGAAGACTTTGGCTTTTGATTAGCTATAAATATTTTCAATTACTCCGGCTACAAATTTATCTGGGGCCAGAACAGAGCGTGAATATACTGGGTATTCATGCTCGAACCTGCAAATATCAATGCTAGGCAGCACATGTATACTGCCAGCGATAGTATCGATCTCAACAGCATCAAAATAATCAATATCAGCATCAGCAATGACGCAAATTCTGCCATCTACATCTCTGACAATGGCTCTTGGATAATCATGTTCACCAAGCGCAGACTTAATATTTTCTAATTGTCTAAATGAGAAAGGCATCAACCTCCACTAAAAATATCAATTGCAACTATATTTACTATTCCAGCTGGCTGCGCATCTTCCTCTTCACCATCAAGATCAGCAAGAATATCTGCACCTTCTTCTTCGGTTACAATATCACCCACTACTATGTGATCATCATCAAATTCTAATATGACTGTTACTTCAATAACGGAAATCACTAACTCTTCAATTGCCCGGTCAGTAGCAATGATAAGGTTACCAGCCTCGTTGAAGTAAATATCAAAATCTTCTCCAAGAACATGGCCGAACTGATCTTTTAGAAAATCATGAATAGACTCTTCAAGTTCTAATTCTTTATCTACTGTACGGATGGGCATAATTATTAAGGCTCAATTTAACAACTAGCCTTATGATATAAGAAAAAATTATTCAGGCAAAGGGATGAATTCTTTTTCATCACCTGGAACTTTTGGGAATTTGCCGTCTTTCCAGTCTTTTTTTGCTTGGAGAATTCTTTCTTTACTGCTTGAAACGAAGTTCCACTCTATGTGACGAGGTGATAGTTTATGGCCGCCGATAATGGCAATTCTGCTTTTCTCAGTTGCTGTAATTGTAACCTGATGCTTTTCTAAAACAGCCAAATGGTGTTCTGGGATAGTCTTGTCGCCAATCTTGATTTCACCTAAAACCACATAAACTGCAATTTCTTCAGCATCTGGAAGCCTTAAATCATCACCTTTATCAAGCTTAGCTTCTAAATAAATAGTTTCAGTAAAAGTTTTAACCGGTGAAGTAAAGTTGTATGCAGAACCCATCATGACTCTTACTTCGGCATTTCCAACTTTCATCGGAGGCATTTCTTCCGCATCATAATGATAAAAAGCTGGGTCAATTTCCTCAAACTCTTCGGGCAGAGCATGCCATAATTGTAGCCCATGCTGAGTATGGGACTTATTCCTGACGCTATCAGCTTCTCTTTCAGAGTGGGTGATGCCTTTACCAGCGACCATTAAATTAATGTCGCCAGGTTTGATTTTTTGCTTATTTCCCAAAGAATCGCGGTGCAGAACTTCTCCTGCAAATAAGTAAGTCACGGTTGCCAGATTTATATGAGGGTGAGGGCGTACGTCAATTCCTTTCCCAGCAGGGAAGTTAGCAGGGCCCATATGATCAAAAAAAATCCAAGGGCCAACCATGCGAATTTCAGGATTTGGCAATAATCTTCTGACCGAGAATCCACCTAGATCTTTTTCTAAAGGTTTGATTGTTGTTTTTACTAACATATTCACCGCAATTTTGCTTAATGATACAAAGCATAGCGGTCAATTCAAGTTAATTATTTTTTCTGTTAATATCCAAAATAGAACATCGGAACTTCACCTATGCGTGGTGCATCGTCACTACCTGGAGGGTGGTATAACCCGCCAACTTGGTAAATTTCTAATCCATGATCTCCGCCTAATGCTCTTGTAGGCAGTGCGCCGTCTTCTTCATCAGATTCATCTACTTCTGCTGCTGCTGCACCGCCGCCAAATGCAGCTTCAACCATCCACCCTCCGTCACCAGGGTTTGCATCAACCCACAATGCTTCGCCATCATCAGGATCATCTGCCGCTGCTGCCGCCACCACTTCATCCCAAATTCCTGTATCATCAATTACCGGGGGATGTATTGGTGCCTCTGCAACAGGAGCCATAGCATAAACAGGTGCTGCAGCTTGTGCGGCAGCCATCGCTCCACCGCCTGCTGCTACATGAGGATCAAGATGAGCTTCTTCTGCTGGCCCCAGATCATCAAATTGTTGAAAAAATATTGCTAATAATTCAGTTCCTTCTTCTCCTGTTATAATTTGAAAGTCATCCCTTTCTAAATGAAACTCAGATAGTAAATACAAATTTATTGCCCTAATGAAATCAGGGCCTAATGTCCCGTCTATCGCAACAATCAACTGCCCCTCATCATTAACAA
>JAVKEN010000010.1:7500-19305 GCA_040221415.1 Rickettsiales bacterium | reverse complement strand
ATTAGCAATATTAACTAGAGAGGTATTAGTTTCTGGTCTTAGAGAGTTTTTGTCAGAGATTAAAGTAAGCGTTCCTGTCAGTAATCTATCAAAAGTCAAAACTTTTTTTCAGATGTTAGCTTTATTTATACTAATCCTGGGTAATAATAGTTTTAAAGATTTAGACCTTGAATATCTTGGAAATGTTGTTTTATGGATTTCTGCTACGCTAACAGTTTTCACTGGGTATATTTATTTTAAAAAATCTTTGAAGCACATTGGTGAGGGGTAAGAATGTTAGATAAGATGTTAATAGAGGGTGGAAGTAAACTTGAGGGAGAGATTATTATTAGTGGCTCAAAGAATGCGGCGTTACCTATTATGGCTGCCAGCCTACTAACAGATGAAACTGTGGTTTTATCAAATGTTCCTCAATTAGCTGATGTAGTGACTATGTCACACCTTTTGATCAATCATGGAGTGAATCTTAGTGTAGATGGAGTGAATTTAGATAGAGCAGTGAGTGGCAGAACAATTTTGCTAAACGCAGAGAATGTAAGTAACTATGAGGCTCCATATGACATTGTCAGAAAAATGCGGGCATCGATTTTGGTCTTAGGTCCCCTTTTAACTAGGTATAGGAAGGCAATTGTTTCACTTCCGGGAGGATGCGCTATTGGGACTAGGCCAATAAACATGCACCTGGAGGCTTTGAAATCTCTGGGGGCAAAAATTGATATTTCTGAAGGCTATATTATAGCTGAGGCAAAGAATGGTTTGAAAGGTAATAAAATAAACTTTGACAGTGTTTCTGTTGGAGCCACAGAGAATGTTATAATGGCAGCATCCCTTGCAGAAGGGGAGACCCTTATAAATAACGCGGCTTGTGAGCCAGAAGTTGTAGATCTGTGCAATCTTCTGGTGTCTATGGGGGCAAAAATTAAAAATATAGGAACTAGTCGTATAGTTGTTGAGGGGGTAAAAAAATTAAAAGGTGCATATCATGAAGTTATTTCTGATCGGATTGAGGCAGGAACGTTTGCAATAGCCGCTTTAATTACTAAAGGAGAAATTTTACTTAGAAATATAAATCATCTATATATTGCAAATATTATTGATAAGTTATCACAAGTAGGTGCAAAAATTCTTGTTCACGAAGATAGTGTTAGAGTCAAATTTGATAAATTTAATCAATCTGTTGACTTGTCAACCAACATATATCCTGGCTTTCCGACAGATTTACAAGCTCAATTCATGACATTAATGACGGTAACAAAAGGCAATTGCCGCATTGTCGAGAATATTTTTGAGAATAGATTTATGCATGTTCCAGAGTTAATGAGAATGGGAGCTGACATCAAAGTGTCAGGCAATACCGCTCATATTAATGGAGTTGAATCTTTAAAGGGAGCAGAGGTTATGGCAACTGACCTGCGAGCTTCAGTATCATTGGTTTTGGCTGGCTTAGTTTCAGAAGGTAGTACAATGATAAACAGGATATATCATATAGACAGGGGGTATGAGAAAATAGAAGACAAATTAAATCAATGCGGGGCAAAGATTTCAAGGGTAACTAATTAGCCTTATTTGATAATTTCCCACGAACCATCATCTTGCCTGCACGCTGTTCCATAGGCTTCATGAGTTTTGCCGCCAATGTTAACAGTTTGTGTGTATTCACGGCAATAGCGTCCCGATTCTTCATAAGTTTTGACCGGAGTAATTGTTCCAGAGTGACCGGAATCAGGATTGTTCCATTCTGTAGTCTGTCCAGATTTTGAATTTTCTAAAGCTGTATATGATGCTTGTTTCATTTTCATTTTATCTTGATCATCCATATATTGACCAATTTGGTTTCCTATCAAACCTCCAGCTATCGCACCCAGTCCAACACCAACTAGTCTACCAGTGCCTTTGCCAAATGAAGATCCAATCAAAGCGCCGGTTGCCCCTCCAACAACTGTGCCAAACTGTTGTTTATTTCCATTACAAGAAGAAGCAAATAATAACACGAAGATAATAAATAATTTATTCATGACAAAAACCACTTTTATATTTTACTTGTTGAGTTGATTATATACAATGGTGGAGTAAATAATCAAGGATTATGACTAAAATTAATCACAAAGATTTTTTGGTTAAATTAGCAACCAATTGTTCAATGTTTGTTGCTATAGTAATAGTTTCAGCAAAGGTTTTTGCTTGGTTCTATACTTCTTCGGCAACAATACTTGCTTCATTAGCCGATTCTGTCCTAGACGTATTTTCGTCTCTAATTAATTTTATTGCTGCTAGATACGCAATTCAACCTCCAGATAATGAGCATAGATTTGGGCATGGCAAAGCAGAAGACATCGCTGTCTATACTCAGGCATCTATTTTTGCGGCATCTGGAATTTTTATTTTTGTAGTCTCTATTAAAAGAATGTTAGATCCAGTGACCATAGAGCATGGCACTATAGGTATCTTAGTTATGGTGTTTTCTATAATTCTCACAATACTTCTTATTGCTTTTCAAAGTTATGTTGTTAAGAAGACTCAGTCAAAAATTGTGAAGGCAGATAAGTTGCATTTCTCTGTTGATTTGTTATCGAATCTAGCTGTCATAGTGGCTTTAGTTATGACAAGCTTTTTTGGCAATATGTATATCGATCCAATTTTTGCTATATGTATAGCTTTTTATATATTTTATGGCGCCGTTAAGCTCCTGCGAGATGCATTTAAGAATTTAATGGATCATGAAATGGATGATGAAGATAGAAATATGATAAAAAAAATTATTAGCGATAATAAGAAGATTAAAGGTTTCCATGATTTAAAGACGAGGCATTCCGGCAGAAGAGCTGTTATTCAGTTCCATTTGGAGATGGACGGCAGAATGACTCTGTATGATGCACATAAAATCTCAGACGAAATTGAGAAAGGCATTCTCAAGTTGTTTGGGGATGCAGATATTATTATCCATCAAGATCCTTGTGAAATTAATGAAGAAGTTGAGTTTTTGTCATAATCAATTTATGAGGGAAGCATTGGATCTTGTGGATCTCAATTCAAATGATGCTCCAGTTGCCGCTCTTATAGTTGATTTAAATAACAATGTGGTTACAAAAGCCACTAATAACACCTCAATAGACCCATCTGGACATGCTGAGGTTCTGGCGATAAGAGAAGCATCATTGAAAATGGGAAGCAGCAAATTAATTAATTGTTCAATATATGTAACTCTAGAGCCATGTGCAATGTGTGCTGCGCTGATATCTTATTCCAGAATAAAAAATTTATATTATGGCGCAAGAGATCCTAAGTTTGGCGCCATAGAAAGCAATATAAACTTCTACCAAGATTTTGCCTACTTGCATAAGCCTCACGTATATGCGGGTATAATGGAGGAGGAGTGTACAAATCTTCTAAGAAATCACTTTCTTTCAAGAAGAATCTAAGCGTAGTCTTTGTCAAATTGAATATTTTTATTTTTTATTAAATCAATTAGTCCATTGACTCCAGATTGTTGAATTATTTCTTTGAATTCAGATCGTTGAGACAGTATAGCACTTATACCTTCCGCAATAATATCAACTACTTTATATGATCCGTTAGACCTTTTCTTGACATGATAGCTTAATTTAATAGGCGGCTTCCCATTATGTCTAATGATTTCCGTCTCTACCGTACAGTCTTTTTTGCCCATTTCTTTGACAGAAATAATACGAAAAGTTTCATTGGAGTATTGAAGTAAATTAGGCAGGTAACTGTATAATAGATATTTTTGGTAGCTATTATAGTAGGTACTTTTTTGTTTATCATTCAAATCCCTGTAACTTGATCCTAAGACAAATTTCGACATCCACCTAATATTAAAATTTGATTTCATAACTTCCATCATATGTGCGGCTTTTTGTTTTTTAGAATATGACTTGTTTCCAGCCACACTAATCACGCGATCAGCAACTCCATTTATAAATTTTTTCACTCCTTCGTCGGCCAAAGAGGCAGTATTTATCAAAAGTATTGCTATAAAAATCAGTTTTCTCATTATCATTCCTCGCTATCATCGTTGTATAAAGTGTAATCTATTTGTGTTGATTTTGCACATCGTGGATTTCTTTTAGCTGCGTACTGTGTGTACATACTTCTGATTTGGGCATAATAATCTAAAGATGATGCTTGCAAAGAAGAAGTATAGTCTAATATCTCAGCTCTACCTGTGAATCTGGCGCCCAGATAAGCAGCCAACATTTCTTTGTTGTTCAAGACAACTCTTGAAGGATTTAAGGCTATATCGAAAGGTATACCTACTGCACTTCTAACATCCGTTGATCCTATAAATGGTAAGACAAGATAGGCTCCGTAATTTGCTCCATATCGCGCAAAGGTATCACCAAATTTTTGTGGATTCTGATACAACCCAAAGTCCTTTGCATAATCAATAGTGCCCAAAATACCAAACGTAGAGTTTATCATAAATCTAAAAAAAGTTTTTGCCGCTGCATCAGGGTCACCTTGTAGCAAGTTATTCAAAAAAGTAAGAGGTGAAGCTAGATTTACAAAAAAGGATCTGACTCTATCTCTACCCCATGATGGGACTGCTTTATTATAAAGAGTTGCTGCAGGTTTTAATATAGTTTGGTCTAATGTGTCATTAAAAGTAAAAGTAGCCCTATTAAAACTTTCGTAAGGGTCATAAACTTGATAGCATATTTCTTTATTCACATCGATTTCTTTTGAGGAGGTGCCTGATTCGTCATCTGAATAAGCGCTTGTGGAAAAGAAAATAAGGAAAGAAAGTATTATTTTGTGCATATATATATTAAAGAAATTTTATCATTTTTGATTGTGGATTCGCCGCTGCACAAGATACTCAGTTTAGATTTATCTATTTCTGATTCAATATGTTTTTTATTGTAGCAAAAATTCTCGTATCCGTAAGATAAAGTTTTATCATGGTTATTGATCAAATTTTTTTCAAATGCTAAGCATATAACACCACCTGCATGCAGCATCTTTTTAACCATTTTCAAATCAGGTTGGATAGCATTTTTATAATGCATTGATAAACAAGCGATGACAACATCAAATTTTTTAGAGGACTTATTTAGATAGCTGTAAATAGAGCTATTTACAAGTTCATGATAAACTGGTTTCTTATCTAGTTTTTTGTACCGCGCTAGTGACAGCATATTGTGAGAAAGATCTACTCCTATTACTTTTGCGTCTTTGAAGTGCTTTTTAAAATGTTTGCCACACATTCCTGTTCCGCATCCTAGATCAAGTATCGTTTTGATCTCTTTGTTCTTTATGGTTTTTCTTGCTAAAGATGCTAAATCTCTTGGTGTAAAATACCCCTCTGATTCATTGAGGTCAGAATCATAATTAGGTGCAAAAGAATCATAAAATTCTTTTATTATTGATTCAGGAACTTCTTCAATTTCACCATGGTGAGTAATTATTTTATTCAGAAATTTACATTCTTTGTGGTCCTTTGATAAATTCAGGCAACGTGATATATTTTTCTTAGCTTTGGAGATATTTCTTTTAATATAATAGCATTTTGCCATTAAGTAGTAAGCATCGGGATTTTGAGTATTTAAAATTGAAACTATATAGAATCTAAGAATCGCATCATTTATATTTTTATTTTTTAAATGGTACAGTCCTAAATTTAAGTTAGTTTTTTCTAGATTCGTGAGTTTAGACTGGTTTTTACTAATAAAAGACTTACAACCCCTTGCAAAAGAGTTCAACTTTTTTTGAAACGCGTATGTAAACGTGTCATTCATATCACCATACCAGCTAAATACTTACAGGATTTAAATATACAAAATTAAGTTTTACAATACAAACATTGATATATAAAATGCTTTTTGTTTTTGGGTATTAAAAATGATTGCAAAACACATAAGAACAATTAAACCTTCAGCGACTTTGAGCGTTAGCCAGAAAGCCAGAGAACTAAAATCTATGGGGCGAGAAATAATTAGTCTATCAGCTGGCGAGCCTGATTTTGCTACACCACAAAATATTTGCGATGCAGCTAGCCTTGCTATGGGAGATGGAAAGACGAAATACACTCCAGTTGATGGTATCCCTGAGCTTAAGGAGGCAATAATACATAAATATCAGAATGAGAAAAATTTGCAGTATGACTCTGCACAGGTGATAATCAGCAATGGAGCAAAACAGTCAATATATAATGCTTTTCAAGCATCGCTAAATCCAGGTGATGAAGTGATAATAATTGCTCCATATTGGGTATCATACCCTGATATGGTTATGTTGGCTAAGGGAGTTCCTATAATTGTCAGCAGTTTGCATGATAAAGCACTAAATCTGGAGGAAATTACAAATAAAATCTCAGACAAGACAAAGTGGATTGTTATTAATTCTCCAAATAATCCAGAAGGCTCTATGCTTTCAAGACAAGATCTGGAAGGATTATCAGAAATATTAAGAAAAAATAAAAATATACACCTAATTTCTGATGATATTTATGAAGATTTAACATACGAGGATTCTTCTATTAATATTCTACAACTGTTTCCTGATTTAAAGGATAGAGTTTTAATAATCAATGGTGTGTCAAAAAGCTATGCTATGACTGGTTGGAGAATAGGGTATGCATTGGGAAATAAGGAATTGATCAAGAATATGAAGCTCATTCAATCGCAAAGTACGTCTGGGGCTTGTTCTATAAGTCAATATGCTGCTGTAGAGGCTATCAAGAACTCGCAGGGTTTTGTTGAAGAATCAAGAAAAATTTTTATGAAACGCAGAAATCTTTTCTGCTCTTTATTAGAGAGCATTCCACAGCTTAAGGTTAGTATTCCAGAAGGATCATTTTACTTATTTATTGATGCGCGCGAATGCATTAACAAAACAACTCCGGAAGGCCATGTTATTAAGAATGACATAGATCTATGTGAGTATTTTTTGAATTCGGGAGGGGTTGCCGTTGTGCCAGGCAGTGCTTTTGGAAAAGATGGGTTCTTCAGAGCATCATATGCAACCTCGGAAGAGCAAATAACAGCTGGATCAAAAAAGATAATCAAGTCGTGCGAAAGCTTAAGATAGATTTATTTATCAGACTCTTCTTCTGAATCTAGGTCGATGGACTCAGTATGTTCTTGCTCATCGATTGTCTGTTCTTTTGACTCCTGTACTTCTGACTTAGATTCAAGTTTTCCTTTGATTATTAGCTCAGCTTCTTCTTCGCTTCTGGCAACAACTACACTTACATCTGCTTTTACTCCAGCAGCAAAATTAACCAATACTAGATATTTCCCAATATATTTTATTTGATCATTAATAATTATTGAGCTTTTGTGAATGTCTACGTCATACTTGCTAACAATTTCTTTAGCAATGTTAGAAGTAGTTATTGATCCATAAAGCTTCCCATCATCACTTGCTTGACTTAACATTACGATGTTTTTGCCGTTAATTTTGACACTCTCTTTTTCTGCTTCAGAGATTTTTTTGCTTTGCTCCTTTTGAAGATCTGCTTTTTGTTTCTCGTAGTACGACTTATTTTCTGTAGTTGCTCTCACAGCTAATTTCTTTGGGAGTAAATAATTTCTCGCATAACCATTTTTTACTGAGACTACGTCTCCTAAACCTCCAAGTTTGGAATGATTTTCAAGTAAGATTACTTCCATTATAAACTCCGTAAAAATTATATTTGCTTAATAAATGGCATAAGAGCCAAAGTCCTTGCTCTTCTTATTGCTTTCTTAAGCTCGCGCTGTTTTTTTGCTGACACTGCAGTAATTCTACTAGGCAAAACTCTGCCTCGATCAGAAACAAACCTACTTAGCAGTTTGATATCTTTATAGTCTATTTTTTTAACTCCGGATAGGGGGCAAGTCCTTTCTTTTCTGAAGAATAACTTCTTGTGTGCGTTTTCATACGCTGAAGAGATAAGTTCTACTTTATTTTCTGTCGTCATTATGCAGCGCCTTCTGTTTCTTTGTTTCTTTCTTTCATAATGATTGAATCTTCTTTATTTAGAGAGTCAACCTTAATTGTTAGATGTCTAATTACATCTTCTGTTAACTTCATTCTTCTTTCCATTTCTTTCATAGAGTCATTGTTAGCTTCGATCTGCAGCATAATGTAATGCCCTTTCTTATTCCTCTTGATTTCATAAGCTAGGGACCTTAAACCCCAATTCTCAGACTTATGAATTTTACCACTTTTTTCAGTGATTACGTTTGACAGATTGGAGGTTATTTTTTCTACTTCTTGAGTAGTGGCATCTTGCCTAACAATAAATGTACACTCGTATAGAGCCATATGAACCAGTATTAATTAGTTTATTTTAGGAGTTAACAATACATTTTTTTTTTTCTTTTGCAACTGGTTTTATTAAGAAAATTATGGCACTTATTTAGCTTCCAAGCTTGCTCTGTGTCTAGATAAATAACCTACCAAATCGAATTTAAGATTTGTTGAGTGCTTTGTAATAAGAAATTTACATAAGAAAAACCATAAGAGGGGATTCAAATACACTAATACACTGAAGTAATAATTTTTCTGAGTAATGGAAGCTAATGCAAAATGCATGAACATGCTAATTGCCGTTAAGAGGGCCCCGTTGACAATGCTTTTAGATGACCAGGCTCTCGAGTAAGACATCCTAACGACTGCCAAGATAGCAATTGCAGCGGTGGATAAGTTTAGTAGTGGCCAAGCAAGTCTTTTCTGAATCTCTGTCTTTTTTTGATAATCTATTTCTTTGTCCTGTATTATCGACCAAATAAGTTGTGGTAAAAGCCATTCTTCCGAAGAGTAAACTCTATTAGAACTATTCATCTTTACTGGTGATAAATTTAGTTTAGATTTGTCAAAGTATAGTGTGTTCATGTGCCCAGAGGATGTTGTTTCCATTTTTGTGCCATTTTCTAAAAAAATGAGAATTTTCCCATCTATATGAGCTAGATTGGCATTTTCCGCTGTTATAATAGAGTCCCCATTTGGAGTGCTTTCATAGATCAATATTCCTTTTAACCTGTTTTCTTCATTTTTTGACTCAATATATATAGTCATGTTTTTGGTTACATTATTAAAAACCTTTTCTTCCAACAGGCTAGAGACATAATTCTCATTACTTAATAATTTCTGGCTATGAAAGGCTCTGATAGCAAGGGGGTTAATGATTGTCGTTGTGATATATACTACGGCAGTGACAATGAATGCGAATTTAAAGAAAACTTTTGCTAAATCATCTTTGCTGAGTCCATTCGCTTCTAATATAACAACCTCATTGTCTGTGATAAGTCTGTGATATGAAAAAATAGTTGCACTAAAAATTGCTATTGGGCATACATAAACTAACATCGATGGAAGGAATAGAAGCACCATGTATAATATTTCGAAAATGCTCACACCTTTGCCAATATATTTATTAATTGATTTTATGAGTTGCGTTAGAATCAATATCGAAGTGAAAGTTAAAACAATGATGAAGAAAAACTTTGTTTGTAAACTTAATACATGTTTTTCGAATAACTTCATGTTAATAATTTTTAAAAAGTTTAAAACTTAATATTATTAATATTTTCATGGAAATCCATAAAAAGATACAAAACTTTCTATATCCTGCAAAATGTATTGCGTGCGAAGACTATGTTGCCAAAGGAGTATCATTTTGCGTAAGTTGTTTTCGGCAAGCTAATTCACAATATAATCTGAATAAGTGCACAACATGCGGGGAAACTTTGGAGTATGATTTTGATAACTCTATATGCATGAAATGCATAGCAAACCCTCCTTTTATAGATGAATTTAAATTTCTATTTAAATATAATGAACCAATTAAGAAAGTGATGAGGAAAATAAAATTCTCAGACCAAACTCAACTTTTAAAAATAATATCAAAAATTATAGTAAACCAATCTGCTGATTTTATAAATGGTGCCGATATTATTTTGTATGTGCCTATGCATAAAAGAAGACTGAAACAAAGATTTTTTAATCAATCGGCGCTATTAGCAAAATATATTGGTGCAGAAACCGGCAAACAAATTTTATACAAGGCGCTTGTGAAGTCAAAGGACACTCTGAGACAAACCACTCTTGATAAGAGAGCTAGATTAAAAAATATTCGCAACAGCTTTAAAGTAATTAATAGAAAAACTATTAGCAATAAGAAAGTTTTGTTGGTCGATGATGTTTCAACAACTGGCGCAACTTTAAATGAATGTGCGAGAGTGTTAAAAAAAGCTGGTGCAGAAAGGGTTTTTTGTCTTACATTTGCCAAAACAACTCTATAAAAGACTTTACTTTTGTTTACTATTTGTACATAAAAAGATTCTTTAATTTAACTATTGGTAAGCGCTATGACAACAGACCATCAATTAGAAGAGTGTGAAATCGACATTCTTACAGATCTTTACAGCGATATGCTCGCTAAAGGCGAGAGATCGCATGGACTTAAAAAATCTGATTTCAGAGATTTTATACACTTACAAAATTTAGATTATCACCAAACTAAAATAATTTTAGAAAACTCTGATATAATTGAAAAGACAAGTAAGGTTTTAGATTTTATAGATAATCACGATTTTGAGTCGATTGATCTTCATATGAGCAAGTGTTCATTAGAAGATATAAATAAGGCTGCATCTGAGATTTTAAAGGAGGCTAGAGGTCTCAGGGGTGGAGGTGAGTCGGTTCCAGAGCATACAGAGAGTCTTAGTTTTTTCCCAGCTGTTATGGCTCTAAGAAATTCTAATAATGCTGAGGAATTAAATAACCACTTTGGAAATAACGGCGAGATTCATTCATCTTTTGACGTGATTTCAGAGAGTGATGGTGTATATTTGTTTAGAAGTAAGTATGATCCAGATGCTGTTGATTTTTCTAGAGATGTAGTAGAAAAATTTTCTTGCGCTCAGTATACGGAAGAGCATTCATTTGAAGATCAATTAGGGCTTTGGGATATAAGGTTAGATCTAAGCGGATGCTTTGAAAATGATTTTGAGGGTGATTTATAAACAATTTATTTATTTCTTGTAAAGAAAAGGTCGTGCATGCGGCCTTTTTTTATGGATAATTAAATCCTGAGAATATTTTTATCCAAGAATAGGGCCTCTTCCAGATTTGCTTCTTTTTCTATGTTTTGACTTTGAAGGTGTAATAGTTGGAGTGTGATCCCTTGCTCCAGCCCCTATTTCTCTAGCTGTCTTTCTTAGATTCTCTCTAGATCTGCAATATCTCCTGCAAGCTGCGAAGCCGGCCAAGGCTAGAACGGGTAAGGCCAAAGCAGCAAATAAGTCGCTTGTTATATTAGGGTCTTTAGGCTTAAATTCCTCAAGACCAACTTCGGTGAGACTTTCAGCATATCTATCTTGCCAGGCGCCCTCACCAGCTGACGCTCCCGGCATTAGAAAAGGAGTTGTTATAGATTTATCCTCACTTAATACTCTCCCTAAAGATTTTGCATGCGTTCTTTCAGCTTGAGAAACACCTGATATAGCAGCTCCATGGACTGTTCCAGAATAATCCTTACACACTCCTTTTGTGTCGCATTTGAAACCCATATAATCACCACTAAGAGATAACCTTCCTTCTATTTTTGCAGTTTTCATCCTCATATTTCTATTGTGGTGTGATGTCCATGCTCCCTCAGCGGTGGAGTCAAGTTGCCAAGAATGAGTGTGTGCTTTTGTGGCTTCAGGTAATTTAAGATGCTCAGTTAAAATAGATGAAAGTTTTTCTTGTAGGGCTTCTTTTCCTTCTGTTTCTAAAATGTGATCTCCTAGTTCGGCGCCATCGGACTGTAACCACACACGTATGGAATTAGAAGTTCCATCGTACTCTTGCTGATTT
>JAVKEN010000010.1:0-2500 GCA_040221415.1 Rickettsiales bacterium | reverse complement strand
ACTAAAATTTTTACAGTGATTATTGGCGTAGTATCAATTTATTTTGCATTAAAATTTGAGAATTTAATAGATCTAATGCTTGCATCACTAGAATTTTGGGGTCCGGTGATAGTGGTTCCGTTACTTGCAGGAGTTTTGGGATGCAGGGTCAAGAAAGGGAGTAACATTTTTATATATAGCGGGTTAGGTGGATTTTTTTGCTATATGGGTTGGAGGCTTTTTAATTTAGAAAGCGCGCTACATTTTAGCCCTTTGATACCTTCTATGCTGGCTAATCTTATAGTGTATCTAATTGTATATCGTTTTGATTCTGTGAAATCAACACGTGAAAAATATAAAAAATATAGACAGTCTGTTTATGAAAAGATATGTAACGTTACATTGTTTCCTAATGGTATTTTAAACTCAATAAAGGAGTCTACTAAAAGATTGGGAGCACCCTATATAGCATTTGGAAGCTTTGCTTTAGTCAACTACATGTTGCCGTATTTTATGTGGTACGATCCTGCTTATGGGCATTCTGATGTGGCGCTAGTTCTAAGGCTAATTGCTGCTATAGCCTGCTTTGTATTGCTAATAAAAGACTTGATGCCAGAAATGGTAAGAAAGTTTGTGCCACTATACTGGTATTTATTGCTTGTTTACTGTTTACCATTTATGACTACATTGCTGTTTTTTATGAGCTCTGGGTCGGTGACCTGGGTGATTAATATGGCTTTAGCAGTATTGCTTCTAATTATTCTAGTTGATTGGATAAGTTTTATAGTTCTATGGACTCTTGGTGGTATTGCTGCTTTTTCTGCATACTATTTGATTTTCGGTAATTCACCTCATCTCCACATGAGTTTTGATAATTACTATTTGGCCGTTTATCTTAATATTTTTGCAGCTCTGATTGGTACGATTTTTAGCCGTAATAAAGAGATGATTAGTGTCCAAGTCAACAGACTTCTTAATAAAAAAATAGATGAAAAAACTGCAGACTTAGCAATAGCCTTGCAAGTCAAGGATAGATTTCTGAAAAATATGAGCCACGAGCTTAGAAGTCCTCTACATGCTCTCACTAATATCTCATCAGGCCTAAAACATAACTGGCGAGATATGAGTCAAAAGGATAAAGAACGTTTTCTTTATGAATTAAGTAGCAGTGCGGACCGTTTAAGAAAGTTGATGAGTAATGTACTTAATTTTGTTGATTTAGAAAAGAATCATATTAAATTTCAGAAACAAGAATTTGATATATGTAAGCTTTTAAAGTTGCTTGCTAAGAAACATGAAAACATAGCACTTAAGTGTCATTTGAAATTATTAAAAATAAAAGGAGATGAAGAGTATATACTTGGTGCGTTAGAAGAAATTATTCATAATGCAAATAAATTTAGCAATAGTGATCAAATAAATATCGATGTTTATAAATCAAGAATTTTGATTAAAGACAGGGGGCCAGGAATTATTGACGGAGAAGAAGACAAGATTTTTGAGCCGTTTGTTGAAGGTAGTAACACAGCTTCAAAAGCGGGAGGAAGGGGTTTAGGGCTAGCGTTAGCAAAAGCAATTTTGATTAAGCATAACATCAAAATAAAAGCGCGGAACTATACTTCAGGTGCAGAGTTTGAGATAATATTTTAAAAATTCTGAAGATTATCTATCTTTCTCTTACCCCCCCTAAGTTGCCGAGCATATGTTTCTGGTTGAATTGTTCTGAAATAAAGCCTTTTTGACTGAGAGCCAAATAATAATCGTATCTTATCAAAATATTTATTTCTATTCTCAATGCTGAAATATGATGGTGGGAAAATTATAGCACACTTGTTTTTCTGTAAATATTTTAGTGCCTCTTGTTTTAGAGGGGACATTGTTCTGTTCACAGCTAGGTGAATTAAGCTAGTTCTTAACTTTTCCTTTCCTAACTCAGAAATAATATCTTTTTCAACCTGATGCCAATTATCCCTTATAGAATTCAAAGTGTTTTGAAAAACAGGGTTCTCGGGTTTGCTAGCAATTATGGCATTTGTGATGGCTATATTATTAGCGTGAGTTGGCTCTACGCTGCCTATGAAATCATATTTCTCAATAATTTGATCGAAATTGTTAAGTGCTTCGTAATCCATATCAACATAAAGTCCTCCATACTTCTTTAAAATTTCATATCTTAGGATATCAGACTTTTCTTGGTATGAAGAAGCTTTATTATATAAGTCTTTTGATTGAAACTGAAATTGCATAACATCTTTATCAGTCCACAGTTTGTATTTCCAATCAGGAAAGGTTTGTTTCCATGTGAGTGATAATTTTTTATATTTATTTGGTATAGATCTAGGGCCAATCCATATTTGATGAATAATTTTTGGAATGCTTCTTTGAGAACATGTAGAGTGATTTGGGTTTCTGTTCTCATACATTTCTTCCAAAGTAAAATATATTTTTTTTTGTGGGCCATTTAAGTTTTTCCCTTGAAGTTGCATTGATTTATCGAATGGTACATAAATATAGCTAGAGA
>JAVKEN010000009.1:0-85752 GCA_040221415.1 Rickettsiales bacterium | reverse complement strand
TTTTTTCTAGAAAAGCAATTTGTTCTTATATGTTTCTTGTATTGTTTCGTTTTGAAAGTCTGGGTGCTATATAGATGATTTCTTTTCTTTATGGACACTGTTTTATCATCAAGCTTAATTCTTGATATTAACTCCCTATATATTTTTCTTTGTAAATTTTCAATCTTCTTAAAATAACATGCGCTGTATTCATTCTCTTCTTGTAAATAATCAAGAATTTCTTTGTTCTTAATATTGGGCCATGATTTATCTCGAAGCCAGAAATAATCGTCTTTGATAACTTTTCCATGCAATTTAGTTTCGTGATGTTTTTTGCGTGCTTGTGGCGCTAATATCTTCATTTGTATATAACTTTATTTAGAACCTATTTATTTATCAAAAATATGATTACTATAGAAGGAATATTTATAGATTAATTTATGGAACTGAGAAGTTATAAAGAAAAAGGTTGGTGGCAATATCCTGGAGTTTTCTTGCATAACCTGTGGGAAAGATACAAGTACGATCCATACTTTGAAGAAAAAGTTGATCTAATTATTTCCAGGGTTCTAATAGTATTATCAGCTGCAGTTTTTGTTGCTACAACTGGAGGCGTCGGTGCGATTGCAATAGGGGCGGTCACTCTTATATTTGCCGCTGTTTCTTTGGCGTATAGATATAATAAAATTAATCAACTTCAAACTTTAGAAAGGAAAGCTAGCTTAGCAAGAAATATAGCAGAGGCAGTGAAATGTAGAAATAAACTGATCGACCTTCTTCCAAAAGGCAAATCTCGCTCTTCTCTTAAATCATCAAAAGTCAACGAGAGAACTGTAGGGGGGAGGGCGCCTCGTGAAAATAAATTGAATAATACAGAGGGGTTATCAGTAATACGTGACCATGCTCTAGACAAGGCATCAACTGTTGCAATGATAGCAAATAATGGATTGTTAATAGCAGAAGTTGCTAGTGCTTTATCATTTCTGGCATCTGGGTTAAAAGAAGTGCAATTGCGGGCAAGAAATACGAAAAAGAAAAAAATAAATAAAGATTTTTTAGAAGAATTTGGCAAAAAATTTGATGTTCTTGCAAATTTTTCTCTTGAAGATTTAGAGAAATTCTACAAGGAAGTTAATTGCGAGATATGTGCTATAAAAAGCTTGTACAAGAAACGCGTAAAGGATTTCCATCAGATGGATGATGGAGAAATATCCAGAGCATTTAAAGCTGCTGTTGTTGATGCCAAAATGGATGATGAAATGAGCATTGAAGGGGGGAATATTCCAAGTAACAGAACGTATGATGCGATCATTAGTTTTGCAGAAGCTTGCCTTGTGACTGCTACAAGAGGTGCTCACAGAGAGAAAGGTAGTCAAGAAAGGAGGCAAGAAAAAGAAGATATGATCTCATGGAGACAAAAATTTGAATCCAAACAAACATCCAATTTGTCGCATGCAACCAAATTATCTGAGAAACGTCATGTCAGCAAAGAGAGATCATTGGAAGGCCCGAAGTAGGTGGCGGGAGTGACGGGACTCGAACCCGCGACCTCCTGCGTGACAGGCAGGCGCTCTAACCAGCTGAGCTACACCCCCACTTACGGAATGAGTTTTATTTTCTATATTATTTGCTATGATTAGTAAAGAAAATAATTTTTTATAATGTTAATAAATAAAGCTAAGTTAGCTATTGTATTATTCGTATTTCTACAAATTTTAACTCCAACTAGAGAAGTTGATAGTGTGTTTCTATTAATTTTAATATGTTTGTTTGTAGCTTTCATTATTAATAAAATGAAATTAGGAAAAGTTTATTCTCAATCAAGCATCTTTAGTTTAAAGCTAATTTGCTATATTTCATGGCTGCTAAAAGAGATAGTTATTTCCTCTTTAGGAGTGTTAAAAATTATCTTATTAAATAAAAAAACATCATGTAGAATTGATAAGTTTTCTGTTCAAAAGAATGATGCGATAAAAACTATATACGTAAATTCAATAACTTTAACTCCAGGCACTATTGCTATCAATTCCGACTCTAACTCAATAGATGTTCATTCTCTTACTACAGGTTATAAGAAATCCCTGGATGATGGCACTATGCACAATAAAATAAGAGAAATATTTAATGATTAACACGGTTTTTATTCTTTTTGCCATTAGTTTGTTGATATACGTAAGGGCGGTTTGTGTATATAAAAACATGGCTACAAGGTTGATAGCTTTAAACTCAGTAGTATCAATTCTTTCTGTATTAATTGTTGTAACAGGAGTGGTGCTTCATGAAGGTTCATACATTGACATTGCAATACTTTATGCTCTTTTTGGTTATATTTCTAATATAGCCTTTATGAAAATACTTAGAAATTGATCTTATGGTGACGTTAGGTTTTATATTATTAATATTAGGGGCGCTTATCACTTGCATTTCAGCTGTAGGCTTTACTAAGTTTAGCGGCTTCTTTAGTAAGTCTCATGCAGCGGGAGTGAATGATGTTTTTGGTTGCTTATTGGCGCTATTAGGTTGTGTGATTATGAGCGGTCTTTCGTTATCTTGTCTTAAGGTGGTAATTTTAATAATTATTATTTTAATAAGCAGTCCTACTTCTACCTACGTGTTGTCTATGATGAACCTAGAAAGAGAGAAGAGAAAATGAATGATGCGCTTGTAATAATGTTCATTTTGGGAGTGTTGAATGTCTTGGGTTTGTTTATTGTGTTTTGTAAGAGTAATGTTGGAAGTGTTATAATATTATCTGTTTTTAGTATTTTTTCTGTAGGTCTTTATTTACTTCTTAGGGCTCCAGATGTCGCCCTGACAGAAGCAGCAATTGGCATATGTATTGGGACTGTTATTATCATATCCTTTCTTAGGAGGATTAATGAAGATAAGGCACCAATTTCTTTTTATTTTGGCAGCTCATTATTTTTTCTACTACTAATAGCTTGTGGTTACTTATTAGCGACGTATATATCAGACTTTGGTTCTCAATCTACACCAGCAAATAGCAGTCACATCATAAGATACTACACAGAAAATGCTAGCAATCGTATCAAGATTGATTCTTTAGTTGCATCAATATTAGCTAGTTTTAGGGGGTTTGACACTTTTGGTGAAACTTTAGTTATCTATACTGCGATGCTTTGTGTTTGTATGGTATTTGATTCTAATGAGGGTGTAAGGAATGCAAGAAAGTAGTTTGGTTGTTTTAAAAGCTGTCTCGAAAATTTTGCTGCCATTGATGATAGCATTTGGTTTATACATACAAATTGCTGGCAGCAGTAATCCAGGCGGAGGATTCCAGGCCGGAGCTATACTTGCTTCCTCTATTGTTCTAATCGATATTTTATTTGATAGAAAAATATTCAGTTCGCTCTTTTCAATGAAGAAGCTGTATGTCTATGCATCTTTAGGTATACTGATTTATCTTTTCCCGGGCTTAATCTCGATTTTTAATAATCAGCAATTTTTAAATTACTTTTCTTTGAGGTTCGTCAATAATCCTCAAACATTTGGAATAACAATAATAGAGATAGGGGTTGGACTTACTGTTTTCTCATCTCTATCTCTTATATATCTAAAATTTTATAGAGGAAATGGTGAGGTAAAATGATAAGCGATTTTATTTATTTTTTATGCTTTACCATCTTTGCTACTAGCGTTGTTGGGTTGGTGGTAAATAGAAGTTATTTTAAGAAGCTTCTATGCCTATCTCTATTGCAGAACTCAGTGATTATTTTTTATATATTGATAGCATATATTTTTAAAGGAAACTCTCCTTTCTTATACTATAAGTTAACAGTAAACCCTTTGCCTCATGTGTTAATGTTGACTGCAATTGTGGTTGGCATCGCAGTACTTGCCGTGGGATTATCTTTGGTAGCGAAGCTCAAAGAGTCTTATGGGAGTGTTGATGAAGCAGTTATTAACAGAGCTACGCAAGACAAAAGATGAAAATTTTATCTGAGTTCCCTTCATTGATTATTGTGCTTCCTATCATATTGGGAGTAATAGGGGTAATAATTGATAGTACTAAATTCTCTAAGTACTCTTTGTTAGTTTTGCATTTAGTAATGGCAGCTTTTTTATTTAAAATGTTTCCTGAAGTTAGTAATAAATTAGAAATTAAATACTCCTTTGGTGGATGGGATGCACCTTATGGCATTGAATTTGTAATCAACCGACAAAATCTTTTGCTTGTTTCTCTATTATATTTTGTTTCACTGATGACATTAGCTTTTTCATGGAAAGATTTATCATATTTTACGGGAGTAACTAACTATGTAAAATTTATTTCTGTATATATGATTAATCTTGCAGGGTTCTCTGGAATGTTGCTTACTAATGACCTTTTTAATCTTTATGTATTCATAGAGATTGCTTCTATTTCAGCATATGCACTATCTTCTATGGGAGGTAAGAACGCGATTAAAGCAGGTGCGGACTATTTAATAATTGGCACTTTCGCTGCAACTCTTATTTTATTTGGCATCGGGCTTATATACTCTACAACTGGCACATTAAATATGACCGACATACTATCTTCTCAGTCTGTAAAACAAGATGATAATCTGATAATTTATTCTATAGGGTTAGCATTTATAGTTTGTGGATTATTTGTAAAATTTGCTCTTTTCCCCTTTCATAAATGGATGATTGGAATTTATGAGAACAGTAACTATTTCACAACTATTTTGTTTTCAGCAATTTCAACAAAAGTTATGCTATTCGTTTTCTTTAAAATTTATTTTGGATTAAAAGAAAGTAGTCTGATTGATAATCAGAAGATAGGATATTATTTTATGGGGTTTGCATCAGTATCTGTTATTGTTATGGGCATCGTTACTCTCTTCCAGAAGAAAATAAGATCTACTCTAGCATATTCATCTGCTTCTCAGATTGGGTACATACTAATAGCTATTTTGTTTTCAATATATGATGGTGCAAATCTTTTTTTGTCATTTTTAATCGTTCATTCGCTTTCAAAGCTCGGTCTTTTTATGATTGCTTCTTTATTAGATAAAAGTACTTTCTTAAGAAGTAAGGGCGGTATTTCATTAAGTGTAATAGTGCCTCTTTTTGTTATGTCTGCTAGTATTATCGGCATTCCTGGTACCGCAGGATTCATTGTAAAGATGAATTTATTCTTAGTGTCAATCAAGCAAAGCTATTTATTTATGTCGGCTATAATCATCATGGGGTCTGTGATAGCATTATTTTATATGTGGCCAGTAGTTGAAGATGCGTATACTCAATACTCTCAGCAAAAGATCACTCAAATAAATGTATACCCTAACCAGAAATTCGTTTTATATGTGCTTACTTTAATTATTGTGGCTATAGGTATTTACCCTGAGTTTCTCAATATGATTATTGTTGGATAGATTATGAACTTAACTCTATTAGTATTCACTTTATTCTCTGCAAACTTGGCTGCTTTAGTATTGAAAAGAAAAAGAACTATACAAAATATTGTTATTGTATCTTTAAGCTTTTTGGCTTTAGTGCAGGGATTTATTATATTCAGAGAGTTCGTCTCTTCAAATGAGAAATTTGTCTTCTTAAATTTGGGTGATTTTGGTTTTAGTCTGGAGCCAATAGGTATGATTTTTATTTTAATGGTTTTGTTTCTGTGGCTGTGTAATAATGTTTACTCTATTTCATATTTTGCTAATAATACTGATCTAAATCAGACAAGGATACACTGCTTTATTGCTATTTCTGTACTACTTTCTGTGTTGATAGGTTTATCGAAAGATTTGCTTAGTACGTTTATCCTGTATGAACTTCTGACAATATTTACATATCCTTTGGTTGCAAATAATTTAACTTCTTCCGAGAAGGATGCTGCTAAATTTTATCTGTTTTTTTTGATGATAAGTTCAATGGTGCTATTCTTGCCGGCAGTTTTATTTTTATATAGTAAGTATGGCTCTTTAGAATACAATAAAATTTCTAATCTCGAAGACAGCCATGTTCTAATAGTGGTTTTTTGTTTGATCTATGGTGTATCGAAGGCGGCAATTGTTCCAATGCATTTTTGGCTTCCTAAAGCTATGGTAGCACCAATACCTGTTAGCGCATTATTGCATGCAGTTGCTGTTGTGAAATCGGGTGTGTTTATTCTAATAAAAGTTTTTGTATATATTATTGGCCTTAAATCATTACAAAGCCTACCACAGGTATATGGTGTAAATATTCTGACTATTATGATATCACTATCTTTGTTAGTTTCTTCAATCATGGCGGTATATCAAAAATCATTGAAAAAGCTATTAGCATATTCAACCATTAATCAGCTATCTGTCTGTATCTTATCACTCTCCTTGTTTAATAAGACTGGAGTTATTGCAGCTGTATTACATATGTTAAGTCATGCAGCAGCAAAGATTACATTATTTTTTGGTGCGGGACACATATATACGAATTCAAGATTATCTGAAATAGATCTTATGTCCGGAATATCCAAAAGAATGCCTATCACCTGTTTACTGTTTATGGTATCTGCTTTGTCAATTATTGGTATACCTGTTCTAGCAGGCTTCATTAGCAAGGCATATATAATGGTCGCAGCGTTCCAGGGTGTCACTAAATATTATGCAGTGTCAATTTTAGCTATAAGTATTTTATTTACTGCTAATTATTTTATAAGACTAGTTCATAGATTTTACATTGTTCCCTCTCAACATGATATCAGCAGAGTTAAAAGGGAAGATATTACCAATACTATGCTATGGGGCATGGTTCTATCTTCTTCTTTTGTCATATTCTTTTTTCTTATATTTCAAGATATCCTTAACTTACTAAATAGGGTCTTTTTATGATAAGTGCGCTAATTTATACTTTTGCGAAGACTTTTTTAATTAGCGGGGCATTTATTGTTGCAGCGTCTATTTTCGGTATATTTATAAAACGAAGAAATAGCTATTATAAAAATGAAATTTATTAATTTCCAGTACGATATCATGCCAGAAGCTTCATTAATTTTAGCTTCTTTGATAATTTATTTAGTGCGTAAAAACACAAACCTTATTATTTTAGCTCTTTTGGCGATGGCAGCTATTTTGGTGTCAGTTTTTATAAATCAGATTCTTAATAGTGGTGTCTATGGTTACGTGGCAATACAAGTCACTTTTACAGTGATTTTAGTTTGCGCCTGTTTCTATGCTCTTGCTCATAAAAGGCCAAATGAAATTTGTGCAGGCTTACTTTATGGCGGAAGTGCGATTTATTTATTAAGAGCGGATAACCTACTAACTTTTTTTTGTTTGATTGAGATAATGTTAGTTGCTGGCAGCTATATAATTTTTAATGCTGGCACAAAAAGTTCTCGTGCTTCGGGACTTAGGTACCTTAAGATGCATATTGTTGCAGGAACCTTTATATTACTCGGTGTTATTGATCACTATGAAACGTATGGAAACTTTATACTAGGTTATAATAATTTTTATAAAATAAGTATTCATGACCCAGAAACGTATAAACATGGGTTTCTTGCTATAGGATTACTCATCAACTCTGCAATGCTTCCTTTTTCTGCATGGTTACCTGACAGTTACCCAAGAGCAACTTGTAGTGGTTCTTTATTATTATCAATTTTTACAACAAAAATTTCTTTGTTTTTTCTTGCAAAAATATATTGGGGTGAAGGCTTTCTAACCTACTTTGGTGTATTAACAATTATCTATGCTGCTATATATTTATTGCTCGAAAATAATTTAAGAAGAACATCCTCTTATTACATGATATTACAGAATGGTATTATAGTTTGCTTAATAAGCATAGGGTCGACCAAAATGCAGCAATACTTTCCCTATATCCTTTCGTGCAGCGCTGTGTATTGTTTTTATATGATGTACATTACGTCTTACTTGGCTTCCAACCAAAGGTTATCTTATTTTACAGATATAAAAAATAGCACTAGAGTGAATGAGATTAGCTTGATACTAGTGTTAAGTTTCTTTGTATGCATAGGTTTTCCATATACGGTGAGCTATATTTCAAAATATTTTATGCTTGTCACAGCGAAGTCGATTGTTCTAGAACAGATAATGTATTTGACGACTATAGCGGTATCTATCGGGACAATTGGTAAAGCGTCATGCTATTTTTCTTTTACGAGAAAGATAGCGGTAAAAGAGATGCTGCAGGATAACAGCCTGTTCTTTTTTGTAATGATTTTGATGTTGATTCTGGGAGGAATAGGCTCTTTTGTGTTTGAAATAAAAAGCACGAACTTTTATTTATTTAAACGTATACTTGATTTGTTTGCTGCCATCATAGCCACAAAGCTTCTTTTTAGGCTTGTGGAAAATAAAAAATACCAATTATCTCTAGACATAGATTGGATATACAGAAGGTTTCTTATGGGAATCTATAAAATGTTTTCTTTGGCACTATTACTACTTAAAAAATTAGCCATTAAGCGCTTTTATCAATATAAAAACTTTTTTGCATACTGGTATGCAGACTATCTCATGATGGCAAATAAGTACGTTGTCTTATTCAGTTTGAGTAATATGGTTTTTTATGCCATTATTCTGCTACTCTCAGTAGCTTTATTTTTTTGATAATAAACCCTTGATTAAATATATTTTTCTACTAAGCTTGCGAAAGCTAGGTGTATTTCGTTCTGGAGAGGTCATTTACACCTAGCGACCTTCCTCAATTAACTTTTTATTAACACTATTTATTTATTCTTAAAATCACAAATAACAATGGTTTTTAGGTGTATCATTCGTATAGCAAAAGAATAAAAAATAAAAAATCTTTCATACCAAATTTTTTTTCAGGAGTGATTGAAAATTCTTTGGATTTTTTTGAACAATTCGCGGAAGCTGTGTCTTTAAAATTTTTTAGACCATCTATTAAGCATATGCGCTCTGTGGTTGAGAAAGAAGTAAAAGATAAAGTCCTGGATGTAGTTGAAGATATACTCGATACCCATAATGATGAGCAAGGTAAATACAGTATTTTTTCCTTTAGAAAGTCAGTGAAGATGCCGTTTCTTTTTGATATACAAAAAACAAAAGAGAATACAGAAAATTCTTGCAACGAAGATATATGCTGTATGTTGAGTGCTAATAATAGTCTCATAGATTATATTTATGCAAATTGATTTTTTTGAGATCACGCTGAACAACATACTACTAAAACAGAAAGTCTCTTTTAAAACAGAAGAAAAAAACACCGGTGATTATGTCATATTGCTGCACGGCTACTTACATAGTAGTAGATGCATGGAGAGGGTGAAAATTTATCTTGAAGAGAAAAACTTTGTAGTTCTAAATTGTAGCTATCCTTCAGTAAGACACTCTGTTGAGCAATTAGCAAATAACTTTCTCAAAGACTTTATAAATAGATTCTGCACAGACAAAAGAAAAAAAATTCATTTCATAGGCCATTCTTTTGGAAGTATTATTCTTAGGAAATACTTGTTGAATAATCCATCCCTAAATGCAGGTAAATTTATTATGATCTGTCCACCTTTACGTGGATCGATTTGGGCTAATTTAGCCAAGAGAATTCCAGTGATTAATAAAAAATTTGGTCCAGCAATAAATGAATTGTCTACATCTCACTATTACAGTATGCGATATATAGCAAAAATTGTCCCTACTTTAGTCATTACTGCTAAATATGATTTTATGGTAAGGGGTTATAACGTACCTGAAGAAGCAAAGCACAGGGTAATAAGATCATTTCATTTGATGATTCTCAAAACAAAAAAACTAAATGAAGAAATATTTGATTTTTTAGTTTCGTAAGTTTGGAACCATCTTTTCAAGTTTTGGGTAGTCTACTTTTCCTGTGCCAACTAGAGGCAACTTCTCAGAGAATATGACTTCTTTAGGTATATAAATTTCCGGAAATCCTGATTCTTGAAAATGCTTAATTAGGGAGGTTTTATTTAATTCTTTATTATTTGTTATTAAGTAAATTCTTTCTCCTTTATCAGTATGACAAGATATTACACCATTCTGATAATCAGGCCATAACCTGTTGATTATGTCTTCTATTGCTCCAAGTGATACCATCTCACCTCCAACTTTTGCAAATCTTTTAACTCTTCCTAGGATTCTTAAAAATCCATGTTTATCAATGGAAGCTATATCTCCTGTGTTATGATATCCATAGGCGGGAGAAATAATCTTATTAGGTTTTTTTTCTGTGATGTAACCTAACATTATATTTGGTCCGCTTATGTGCAATTCACCCCCATTCTCAATGCCTTCAACTTTTTTTAATTTATATTTTATTTTTGGGAACACTCTACCAACTGTACCAGTTTTGTAATACATGGGTGTATTAATAGATATCACGGGTGCTGCTTCTGTCACTCCGTATCCCTCAAGAATTCTAATTCCAAATTTTTCGTTCCATAATTTCTGGGTGTCCTCTTTTAGCTTTTCTGCGCCAGAGATAGCATATCTTACTTTGTAGAAATCGTATGGATGTGCAAAACGTGCGTAGTGATACAAGAATGTATTTGTTCCAAAGATTATTGTAGATCCTATGTCATATGCTATTTCAGGAATAATTCTGTAGTGCAAAGGGTTGGGGTAAAGAAATATTTTTATTCCAGATAGAATAGGGAGTAACGTAGCTCCAGTTAATCCATAACAGTGAAAGATTGGCAATACATTCAGAACTAAGTCACTAGGACTAAAATCTATCCTGGAAGAAGCTTGTGCAATATTTGCCTGAATATTTTTGTGGCTTAAAACGACACCTTTCGGCGCGCCCTCCGAGCCAGACGTAAATAATATCACAGATGGATTATTTAATTTTGAGTAGTTAATGTCGTTCACATAAAAATATACTTTCTTTAGGTAAATTAAAAAAGAAGATACTTTGTCAAACAAAGAGATCTCTTGTGCTATATCTTCAACATATAAAATATTAGTTTTGCTTTGTTGAATCATTGAAATTATTTGATACAAATCAGCTTTCTCAATAAATTTTCTTGAGGTGACAATAGTTTTTATTTGAGAAGTTTTTATTGCAGACTCTATGTTTTTTGTTCCGGCGCTGTAATTAAACATAACGGCAACCTTCTGCGAGAATTGGCACGCTAGAAACAATAAAACAGTGACATTGATATTAGGCATTAAAATACCTACTCTGTTTTCTTGCGGCATTTTTCTTGATAGAGCTATGGATGAGATGATCGATTTTTTATAAGTCACGGATTCAAAAGATGCATCCTGAATTATCTCTTTATTTAATCCAAATTTCTTTGCACTCGAACAAAAATAATCGAAAATATTCTGATGATAATGAGTGGTTTTGAATAGCATGTTTGACATAATGTCATAGAGCCGCATTCCAGCTTCGTACCTTTTTTCTCTTAGTGATAAATCTGGATTTAGATTAATTGTTTCAGCGGGTAGAATTTCTATTGTGATTTTTGGGAATAATTTTAAGCAAAGAATTTCCTGTAACTTTGAAAAATAAGAGAACTCCACTCCTGATATCTTAATAGGTAAAATTTTAGCTTTGGTACGATTAGCGATCATTGCTGGTCCTTCATATACTTTCATCAAAGAGCCAGTTGTAGTAATTCTACCTTCAGGAAAAATGACTATTCTTTTTTTCTGAGACAGAGACTTTGCTAAGCTTTTTAAAGCCAATGGATTACTTGGATCTAGAGAGTATGTGTCTACCATTTGTAATAAAGGCCGTATCCACCATTTTTTAGATTGTTGGGTATTAATTGCATATATCAGCTTGTCAGGTAAGAATGCATGGATAAGAGCTGGATCAAGGTAGGAGGCATGGTTTGCCACGATGATGGTTTTTTCTCCGGCTTGATTGTAGTTTTCTAAACCCACTACCTTCACGCGGAATAACAAAGAAAAGACTTTTTTTAGAATAAATTTGATCAAAGTATTTGGAAGTAGAATGGCGCTATAAAAGGATACTAATAAATTTAATATTGCTATACAAAAAAAAAGATTAGCAAAACTTATATTCAAAAGAGATTGTCCTACGAATAGCAGAGCAGAAGCCATTATTATAAAAACAGAGTTGAAAATATTGTTTATCGCAATGTTTTGTGACCTCTCATGCTCTTGTGATTCATGTTGCAGTATTGTGTAAAGAGGCACTGAGTACACACCTCCACAGAATGCAATAAAGAAAAGGTCTATATAAGTCCTAATAAGTGATTTATTTGTCAGTGCAAACGACAAGTCAAAGAGTAAAAAAGTAGTCACAAATAAAGTTATTGGAACATATTTACTTGTAATATTATTTTTTAATAAAACACCTGAAGCAAATGAGCCGGCAGAAACACCAATGGTGAACGTTATTAAATAAAAAGTGTAGTATTGTGTGTTTAGTTGATATAGGTCGTTAAAGATAATCGGCATTGCTGCCATAAATACCCCTCCCAAAAACCATAACCATGAAATACCTAGAACGGAAAGTTTAATAAATTTCTTGTCTTTCATGCTAGTGATTAAGCGATGTGTAGATTGGATGAAATTAAAGTTTATTTGTAGAGATTTATTTTTTGGAGACATGTTGCTTATGTAGAGAGAACATAAGAATCCAATGAACGAATTAAAAAACATGAGTATAGCTAGCAGTAAGATGGAATTTTCATCTTTTACAAAATAACTACCTACAATTCCGCCTAAAAGTATAGATACAAAAGTTGAGCTACTAATAAAAGCATTTCCTTTCAAAAGCAGCTTTCTTTGTAATATTTCGGGTAGAGCGCTGTATTTAACAGGCCCAAAAAAACTTGACTGAATTCCTGAAATAAAAATCAAGAAAATTAGCAAATAATTATTTTTTGTATAAAAGGCGAATATTGCAAAAAGCGAAATGAAAATCTCAATAAATTTTAGAGTGGTGATTACTTTTTGTTTAGAGAGCTTGTCAGATATTTGGCCTGCGATAGAAGAAAATAAGATGTATGGCAGAATAAATAAACCTAGAGATAAATATATAAAGGTAGATGAGTGGTTGGTTTGGATAATACCGAATGCGAGGGCTGTAGTAAATGTTGTGCGAAAAATATTGTCATTTAAGGCACCAAAAAACTGAGTAGCCAAGAGTGCCAGAAAATTTCTTTGCATTAATTTTTTCATAATTAATGTTTGAATTTTTTATGTGAATATTTTGGATTCTTGAACGACATCATCCATCCAACAATAAACCAGAATGGAACAGCATACCAATTTTTGAAAAAACCTGATGATGGAATCGGAAGTAGTTTGACTACAAAGGCTGTAACAAGACCAATTACTATATATTTGTGATATCTGGTTTCTATTCCAGAATAAAACTTTTGAACAGATGTTAGCAAACTGACAATAAAGCATACAAATATTACTAAGCCAATCATTCCATACTCTGCAAACCATTCAATGAAAATATTGTGGGGATGAGATCTACAAAACGAAGCCATTTTTAGACATTCCAGTTCGAAATTATTTGGACCAACTCCAAGAAATATATTATTTACTCCTAGCCTAACTCCGGAATCCCATAAAATGCCGTACGGTGATTCATTAAAATTCCTTAGTGTATGATAAGCTGAAAGAAACTGCCTCTGAAATTCTTGAGGCATGAAAATATACATTAACATCTGTAAAAACATTATAAAAAATATTATTTTAATTATTGTACTTGCATTGTATTTTACAGCTGTGATGATCATCAAAATTCCGAATGTCATTTGAATAAAAGCAGAGCGCTCTCCCGATAGGAAGACTGCAGTGTATGCTAATAATACGATCATTGCTAATAAAATAGCTCTGATTTTATGACCTTTAGTCCAGTTAATTTTATATGCAATGATACTTATAATGGGTAATGACAACGTCGTTGTTATGTAACCGACAAACATTTTATTGAATGGACCAGTTAACCGCACAAAATTTTTATGATCAAACAAAGGTTTACCAAAAATATCTTTTCCAACAATGTACTGAAACAATGAATCAAAAATTAAGAACCCTGCTGCAATCGAAGTAGTTATTAAGAGATATTTAATTAGTTTGTGATCTTTAATTGAATAAAACTGAATAGCAGCTGCAAAAAAAACAAACCTTACCCATGGCAGGCTTTTTGAGAGAGAAAATATAACATCTTCTGTGAATACAGACCTAATCATGCTATAGCTCCATAATAATAAAGCCATCCTTATCCAAGATTCAAAAAGGTAGGAGCTATCTCTCTTATATACGCATCTTAGAAAATAGATGGACCCGACCATAGTTGCAACTATATCTGCAGCTGCTTTACCGGCGCAGATTGCAATTGGTGTCAAGATTATCAAAAATGACAACAACTTATCTACCGAAAGCCTTAACTGGACCATTTAAACTACTTAAGACAATTAATTAAGTTATTTATATCATTTGGAAGAGGACTTTGAAAGTCTAGTTTTTGCTTAGTAATGAAGTGAGTGAAAGACAATTTACAAGAATGTAAAGTTTGTCCTTTCAACCCTTGAATTGCTTCAACTGCTTCATTTCCTAAGGAGTGTAGCTTAAAAGATTTAATAGATCCGTACTCTGGATCGCCAATAACCGGAGCGCCAATACTGTCTAAATGTAACCTAATTTGATGTGTGCGACCAGTTTCTAATTTACACTCTACTATTGAAGCAGCACCATTTTTAAATACTTTCAAAGTTTTATAATGTGTGATCGCTATTTTACCACTCAACGGAGAAATCATCATTTTTGTTCGGTCTCGGTTTGAGCGAGCAATATTCTTATTAATAGTTCCGTTTGCCGGCTTGGGCATTCCATAAACTACTGCTATATACCATCTATCTATTTCCCGATTTTGGATCATTTTTGATAAAGTGAGGTGAGCCTTATTCGTTTTTGCAATCATCATTAACCCACTAGTATTCTTATCGAGTCTGTGAACAATTCCAGGTCTTTCTTCACCTCCAATATTTGATAAGTTCTCTCCAAACTGATGAATTAACCCATTTACTAAGGTATTATTTTCGGTTCCGGCTCCAGGATGAACGGTGATTCCTGAGGGCTTGTCAATAACTGCCATATCATCATCTTCAAATAAAATATCAAACTTTACATTTTTTGCTGGAAGGGTTTGTAACTCTTTCGCTGGTATACAAACTTTTATTTGCTCATTAAATATGGTTTTATCGGATGGTGAGATGTCTTCTTTAACGGACGAAGTAATGAATTTTTTCTCGATTAGATCTTTGACGATTGATCTGGAAACTTCCTCAATGCTATCAGAGACGAATTTATCTATTCTTATTCCAGAATTGTTTTCTTGGACGGTTAAAGTAATTTTATCTTTAAACTTTTGAGAATTCATATAACCTGTTTTTTACTGAAATGATTAAATAACTTTTTGATGCAAAAGAGCAACCAAAAAATAGAAGATATCATACAAATGCATGTTGATTCAGGCGTAGATGAGACTATTAACTCATATGCAGGAGAGAAAAAGTCTGCAGATGAAGATAAAACAGCCAGTAAAATAAATGTTGAAAAAGAGACTAAAAGCATTTTTATGTCTCCAAATGATGTAGCTGATCATGCAAGAGAGATTGTCGATTCTATCTCGGATTTACAATCTTTAAAACAAGCGGTAGAAAGTTTTGACGGTTGTTCAATTTGTAAAACTGCAACTCACACCGTATTTTCTGATGGTATTGAAGACTCTGATGTTATGTTGATCGGCGAAGCACCCGGAGCAAATGAAGATTTAAAGGGAATTCCGTTCTGTGGAGACAGTGGAAAATTACTTGATAAAGTGATTAAGTCAATTGGGTTATCCAGGGCAAAAAATGCCTACATTACAAATACTGTTTTTTGGAGACCCCCTGGAAACCGAAGGCCAACCGATAATGAGTTAAAAATTTGTCGACCATTTGTTGAGAAGCATATAGCAATATTTAATCCTAAAGTGATTATTCTAGTTGGCAGTACTGCATCGCAGGCTTTATTTGGTGATTTGGGACCGGTTTCAAAACAAAGACTCCAAATTTTCGAATACTCAAATCAATATACGAACAAAAAGATTCCTTGCGTAGTTACATTTCATCCGTCCTTTTTATTAAGACAGCCATCTCAAAAAAGAGCTGCTTGGCAGGATATGCTTTTTGTTCAGAAGGTTTTAGAAAAATAAAACAATTTATCTTTTGTTTATTGGAATGAATTTTCTTGGTTGATGACCAGTGTATAGTTGTCTTGGTCTACCAATTTTCATTTTTGGGTCATCCATCATTTCTTTCCACTGGGATACCCAGCCTACAGTTCTTGCTAAAGCAAAAAGCACTGTATACATTTCTGAAGGTATATCTAGAGCCTTATATATAATTCCCGAGTAAAAATCTACATTGGGAAATAATTTCTTTTCAACGAAATAGCTGTCATTCAAAGCTATTTCTTCCAACTTAGTAGCTATTTCAAGTAGGTGACCTTCTTTCTTCGAATGTGTCTCTTTCAAAACTTTGTGGCATGTCTCTCTCAGAACAGTAGCTCTTGGGTCGTAATTTTTGTATACCCTATGACCAAAACCCATAAGTCTAAATGGATCATCCTTATCTTTTGCTTTTTCAATATATTTAGGAATATTTTTTACATCCCCTATTTCTCCTAACATCTTAATCACGGCTTCATTAGCCCCTCCATGAGCTGGCCCCCATAAACATGCTATACCAGCTGCTATGCATGCGAATGGATTTGCCCCAGAAGACCCAGCTAATCTTACTGTAGATGTAGAAGCATTCTGTTCGTGATCTGCATGTAGAATAAAAATTTTATCTAGTGCCTTTGAGATTACAGGATTAATTTTATATTCTTCACACGGGGTTGAGAACATCATATGTAAAAAATTAGAGGTATAATCGAGATCATTTTTTGGATAAATAAATGGCTGCCCGATAATATGTTTATATGTCATTGCAGCAAGAGTAGGAATTTTTGCAATTAATCTATAAGCAGATAACTCTCTTTGCTTCTCGTCTCGAATGTCGATTGAATCATGATAAAATGATGAAAGCGTGCCAACTGCACCAACCATTACTGCCATGGGATGTGAGTCTCTTTTGAATCCTCTAAATAAGAAGCGTAATTGCTCATGTACCATAGAGTGATACGTGATCTCTTTCTCGAAAACTTCTTTTTCTGATTTTTTTGGCAAATCTCCGTTAAGAAGTAAAAAAGCTACTTCCATAAAATCACTTTTTGAGGCCAGATCTTCTATCGAATACCCTCTGTGAAGAAGCTCTCCCTTCTCACCGTTGATGAATGTAATTCTAGATTCACACGAAGCTGTTGATAAATAGCCTGGATCGAATGTAAAAAAACCAGTTTGTTTATATAATCCAGTTACATCAATTGTTTCTGGGCCCATTGAAGGTTTTTGAATAGGTAAATCAAAAGATTTACCATTAGCTTTTATTACAACTTTCTTGTCGCTCATTATCAAACTCTTTTTCTTAATATTTATAGATTATTTATGACTGAATTTCACCAACAATAACATCAAACTTAGTTGAAATTTTACTTGGATTTTGAGACTCATGATTTTTCTTAAGAAATGTTTGGTTCTGAATCATAAATCTTTTTAGAAGATTAAGTATAGAATAGCATTTGGAGGAGCCTTTAAAAAAATCTGGAGGTGTTGTGTAGAAAATTTCTGTATTGAAGTTAGACATGAATTTCTCACTCTTTGTATTATCTTTCGATAAAGCAAGATCCACGTTGTTTGGATTAAAGTAAAGCAATAATTTTCTTACTGATGTAGGTTTGAATTTTCTACTGTTATGTTCAAGAGATAAATCAATGACACCAAATCTAGATATCTGATAATCTTTTAACAAAAACTGTCTTGCCACATTCTTTACAATTGAATAAGACTCAGAATCACTCAGAAGTATAATTCTGTCCAAACAAATGCCTTCGCTAATCAATCTATTAATAGTCGATAATCCTGCATAAATCATATCCTTTTTTTCATCAACAACACCTGTGCTATGATTAATTCCTGGATAATTGAAAGAGTGAACGGTGCATCCAGTGCTTAGTGAGATTCTAGATAGCCTGTCTAACTGATTCTCAAAACAATCATTGCTTTTGCAAAAGTAAACCAGGTGGATATTATGTGTTTTTCCAGGACGAATATACTCGTCAAACTTCTTGCTTTTTGACAGTAGAAGTATATTTCTTGAATCCTCGACGGCTTTTTTTGCTGATTCTAATGATTTCTTGTCTGCATCACTTTCTAGTGAGGCAATTATCGCATCAGTTTCTTTGGTGTTTATTGGATAATGTGTTTTTATGGTTAGCTTATCAATAAAACACATGTCGCGATTTACTTGTCTGCAAATTAATTTTTCATTGTTGAAATCAAGAAAATGGTAAGGTGACAATTTATTTGCATGCTTGATCCTGTTTTCGAGAATATCTTTGAGTGATTTATGAGGTAATGCTTGCTGTGTAAGGCTTGGCTTAATGAGTTTGTTCTTTGGCGTTTCACAGTTGCTTACTGTGTAATCACTCACATCGGTGGCAGATTGAATAATTTTATCCTCTAAAATTGTTTCTACTTTGCTCAATTTATGGGTGTGTTCCATACCGTTAGTATGAGCAAGATTGTTTATTAAAATCGAGTTGAGGATGGAAAGAAATTTACGAAGAATTTTAAGACTCTCAGTCTTAGATAAGTTTTGGACGTTACTTAGATTGTCGAATATTTTATGCGTAAGAAGCTTTAGGTTTTTTTTGATAGATTTCAGATGGGAGCTTAATTCTGATTCCGGGATTTGTAGATGAATATCTGCCATCTTTATAATTGAATCCAACATGGGGTCGGTATTTAACTGCTCGGGTTGCTTTTGTAATAAATCAGACAATTCTTGAACAAATGCATCGTAATTAATAAAGGATTGCTTGTCTGAGACATTCACCTTTTTGATTTTGTCTGCTATTTCGATGAATTCAAAAAAATGATTTTCTCTCGCTAAATCCAATGCTGATCTGTTCTTGTTGTCGACAATATCTTTATCAGCACCAAACCTAAGAAGAATTTTTACAGATTTAAGATCTTTATTGTTTATCGCTAGGTGCAATGGGGTGATATGCTCTGAATTAAGCTGATTAGGGTTAATGCCATGTTCAAGAAGCATCATAAGAGACTTTCTATTTTTTTTGATTATTGCATGATGAATAAGCGAATTTTCTTCATCATCAACGAAGTCTGTAAACAGATTTTTTTCCAAATAAGTTTTTATTACTTCTGGGCTATCGTGCTGTACAGCTTCTAAAAGTTTTGTACTATCAAATAAGTCGTTGTCAGATATTTCGCTATCAAGTAATTCTGTGCTATCACTCATATAAATATATTTATCTCATTATTGATGGCACATTATGAGGGAAATATCTTAATGAAAGGTTAAAATAATAATTTTTTTTTATTAATGAGGTTTTAGAATGCAAAATTACTGTTCTGTTTATATGGCTTTTGGTAGCAAAATAAATGCTGAAGAGGTGATTGGTGAGTTGCTCGAAGGTAAGTTAATAGCTTGTGCAAACATCATTTGTGGGGTGACTTCAATGTATGAATGGAATGGGGAGATAAAAAAAGATAATGAGGTAGTAGTCTTTGCAAAAACTAAACACGCTCTTTTCGATCAGGTTGTTAAAAAGGTAAAAGAAATGCATTCATATGATTGTCCTTGCATAATAAAATTAGCAGTTTCTGACGGATATAAACCATACTTAGATTGGCTATCTGATAGCTGCAAATGAATATTGAGACTCCAGAATGCCTTGAGAGTGAAGCATTATTAATTGACAAAATATTGTTTCATATATAATGTCTGCAGAATTAAACTCGTCTTAAACTAGAGGTAATTTATATGAGTGCACCACTAATGCCCAAAGCTACTGCTGTTTGGTTAGTCGATAATACAACGCTAACTTTTGATCAAGTTGCAGTATTTTGCAATTTGCATCCATTGGAAGTGCAGGCAATTGCTGATGGAGAGGTGGCTGCAAACATTATACCAGAAGATCCAATAGTAAACGGTGAGTTAGATGCTGAAGAAATTTCAAGATGTGAAAAAGACCCTAATGCGCGTTTACAGATCATTAAATCTTCTGCTCCCACGCCAAAAAAGAAAAAAGTTACTAAATATACTCCAATCGCAAGAAGGCAAGATAAACCAGATGCGGTTTATTGGATAATAAAAAATTGCCCTGAGATGACTGATGCAAAGATTGTTAAGCTTATTGGGACTACAAAAAACACCATACAAACTATTCGTAATAGAGAGCATTGGAATATGTCTAATTTGAGAGCTAAAGATCCTGTAATTCTTGGGCTTTGCACTCAAACAGCTCTTGATGAAGCGATTAATATCGCAAGAGAACAAGCGAAATCTTTAAGAGACAAGACTAATTAAATTAAAGAATTATTAAATTTGATCTTGAATTAATGTAGTTTGTGCCTTATTATTCGGCGCACATTCACATGTGCAGCCACTTTTTAGTGACTTAATTATTTAAGTTGTAACTGCACAGAGGTTTAACTAAAAAGGATATAATATTATGACTCAATCTATTCCAAAGTTTACTATAGCTCAAATGCTAGAGGCTGGTGTTCATTTCGGACACAAGACTTCTAGATGGAACCCTATCATGGCACCATTTATATATGGAGAAAGAAATGGGGTGCACATTATTGATCTCCAAAAGACAGCCCCTTTGCTCCATAACGCTCTTAAAAAGATATATGAAGTAGCAAGAGGCAACGGTAAAATTTTGTTTGTGGCTACAAAAAAGCAAGCTGTTGAAGTTCTAAAAGAGTCAGCTTTGAGATGTGGTCAGCACTTCGTAAACAAAAGATGGCTTGGTGGGATGTTGACAAATTGGAATACAGTTTCCAAGTCAATCAAAACTTTAGAAGACATAGAAAAAATTCTTGAAGAAGAAGAGAAAAGCGAAGTTTCTAAATATAGTAAAAAAGAACTTTTAGATTTCGATAGGAAGCGTCAAAAGCTTGAGGCTTCTTTGGGTGGAATAAGAAACATGAAAGGCAGACCAGATTTAGTTTTTGTTATTGACAGTTGGAAAGAGAATATTGCCATACAAGAAGCTAAAAAATTAGGCATACCTGTGGCTGCAATAGTTGATACTAATGGTAGACCTCTGGGTGTTGATTATATAATTCCGGGCAATGATGATGCTATTAGGTCTATACAATTTTACTGTGATATTATCTCAGATACGATTTTGAAAGCGATGGAGAATAGTTTAGCTGCTTCCGGAGTTTCTGTTGATTCAAAGAAGGATTCTGGAGTGAAGGTTGATATTAAGAAGCCTGAAAAAGAGAACGCAGAAAAAGTAGAAGCAAAAGAAGAGATTACCAAAAAAGAGGCGGTTGCTAAAAAAGAACCAGCTAAATCTGATGTTAAGGAAGATAAAAAAGAGGAAGAAGAGACGGTGAAGAAAGCTACTAAATCAAAAGTAGCTAAAACCTCTGCCTCAAAATCTGCCTCAAAAGCGAAAGAAGAAAAGAAGCCGGCAGCTAAGAAAACCGCTGTAGCATCTAAAGCTAAAACCACTAAAAGTAAAAAGGAGAGCTAAAATGGCACAAATTACCGCTTCATTAGTTAAAGACTTGCGTGAGAAAACAGGCGCTGGGATGATGGATTGTAAGAAAGCTCTACAGGAGTGTGATGGTGATTTTGAGTCAGCGGTTGATTGGCTGCGCAAAAAAGGCCACGCTCTTGCAGGAAAGAAGTCAGGTAGAGTAGCAGCTGAAGGTTTGGTAGCTGTTGCAGTGGATGGAAGTAAAGGTGTGGCAGTAGAGCTAAATGCAGAAACAGATTTTGTTGCTCGCAATGAGAATTTTCAGGAATTAGTTAGCAATGTTGTTCATACTGCAATGGAAGTTGAAAATGTTGAAGAGCTGTCTGAAAAGAAATGTATGAATGCATCAAAATCAGTCAAGGAGGAGATTGTTGACGCGATTGCTGTTATCGGGGAGAACATGAACTTAAGAAGAATGTCTTCTCTTGAAGTTTCTTCTGGCATAGTGGCGAGTTACGTTCATAATTCTGTAAAAGAAAATGTAGGAAAAATTGCTGTTTTGGTTGCTATCGAGTCTGATAAAGTCACTCCGGATCTTGAGCAATTAGGTAAACAGATTGCCATGCATGTTGCAGCAGCTAAACCAGTTGCGCTAACCTCATCCGAGGTCGATAGTTCATTAGTAGAAAGAGAGAAAGCTATTTTCTTTGAGCAAGCAAAAGCATCCGGTAAGCCGGACAATATTGTTGAGAAAATGGTAGAGGGTAGGGTGAATAAATTTTACAAGGAAGTTGTGCTTTTAGAGCAATTATTTGTCATTGATGGTAAGACTCCAGTAAAAGATGTTGTTAACTCCTTTGCAAAAGAGCATAATACGGAAGTAGAAATTAAAGGTTTTATCAGATACGAAGTTGGCGAAGGGATTGAGGTAGAAACTCAAGATTTCGCGCAGGAGGTTGCTGAAATATCTGGCACAAAATAGATAGGAGCTGATATGTCTGCAGATCCCTACAAGAGGGTACTTCTGAAAATCTCAGGAGAGGCATTAAAAGGGGAAAAAGAATTTGGTTATGATTTCTCTGAAGTTCAGCGTATATGCAAAGATATCAAAAAGCTTCATGATGCAGGTGTTGAAGTAAGTATTGTTGTTGGTGGCGGCAATATTTTTCGAGGGGTTAGCTTATCCGAGCAAAAATTAATTGATAGAGCTAGTTGTGATTATATGGGTATGCTTGGTACTATCATGAATGCCTTAGCTATACAAAGTGTTTTTGACAAGCTGGATGTAAGCACGAGGGTGTGTTCAGCGATTCCTGCTTCTGCGATGTGCGAGCAATATATTAGGAGAAGAGCCATTCGTCATATGGAAAAAGGAAGGATTGTAATTTGTGCTGCTGGCACAGGGAACCCATTCTTTTCTACTGACACCGCGGCTGCGTTGAGAGCTGTTGAGTTAAACTGTGATGTGTTAATGAAAGCGACGCAAGTCGATGGCGTTTACACGGCGGATCCTAAAAAAGATCAAAAGGCTTCTAAGTATAAAGAATTAAGCTATAAAAAAGTTCTAGAGGATGGCTTGTCTGTTATGGACGCTTCAGCAATTACTCTTGCACGAGAAAATAAATTACCTGTAGTTGTTTTTTCAATACATAATGAAAATAGCGTGTTACGGGCAGCCTGCAGTCAGGGAGAATATACAATTATTAAATAATTTTGAATTATGATTGAAGATATTAAGTCTCAAATAAAAAAGAAAATGGATAACTCTTTAAACAATTTAATAAGTGAGTTAAAGGGCATTAGAACTGGTAGAGCTACCCCAAGTTTTCTCGAGCATATTATGGTTGAGGCCTATGGCAGTATGATGCCAATTAATCAAGTCGGATCAGTTTCTGCTCAAGATGCAAAATTGTTAGTTGTTCAAGTGTGGGATAAAGGGTTAGTGAGTTCAGTGGAAAGAGCTATTAATATTTCTGATTTAGGTGTTAATGCTTCAGCTGATGGTCAGCTAGTACGCATACCAATTCCCCCTTTGAGCGAAGAGAGAAGAAAAGAATTGGTAAAACTTGCATCTAAATATTCCGAGCAAACAAAAATTGCTGTGCGTAATATTCGTCGTGATGCAATGGATGAGATAAAAAAATTAGAAAAATCTAAAGATATATCGGAAGATGATATGCATAAGGCTAGTGATGATGTGCAGAAAATTACTGATGAATTTATAAGTAAAATCGATACTTCTTTATCATCACGTGAAAAAGAGATAATGCGGGTATAAGGTCTGATATGTTCACGGCCAAATCATTCCAAGGTTTAATTTTTCTTTTACAAGAGTATTGGCATAAGCAGGGATGTGTAATTTTGCAGCCTTATGATTTGGAGATGGGAGCTGGTACTTTTCACACAGCAACAAGCTTTCTTACGCTAGGCAGTAAACCATATAAATTAGCTTATGTTCAGCCTTCAAGAAGGCCAACAGATGGTCGTTATGGACAGCATCCTAATAGACTTTTTAAATATCATCAATTTCAAGTTATTCTCAAGCCTTCGCCATCAAATATTCAGGAGTTGTATTTAAAAAGTTTAGAATATTTGGGTATAGATCCAAAAAAGCATGATATTAGATTTGTTGAAGATGACTGGGAGAGTCCAACTTTAGGAGCTTCTGGTCTTGGTTGGGAGGTGTGGTGTGATGGCATGGAGGTGTCTCAGTTTACATATATGCAACAAATGGGGGGAATTGAATGCGAGGTTGTGTCAGGAGAGTTAACGTACGGATTAGAAAGAATAGCTCTTTATCTGCAAAATAAGAAGGACATAAAAGATTTATTACTGAATGAATCTACTGACGCTGGCATGCAGAAGAAATACTCAGATTTATATTTAGACAGTGAGTATCAATATTCAAGATACTCTCTGGAGAGTGCGAATGTTGGCATGTTAAGCACTCACTTTAATGATTCAGAGAAAGAGGTTAAAAGGTTAGTAGGAGTTGATTTACCAATACCTGCATACGAATTCTGCATTAAAGCAAGTCACCTATTTAATACTCTTGATGCTATGGGTGTATTGAGTGTAACAGAAAGAGGTGAATATATTTCAAGAGTTCGAGATATGGTTAAGCAATGTTGTAAAAAATGGCTCGAATTGGAGAAAAAAAATGGGTGATTTTTTACTAGAGATTTATTCTGAAGAGATTCCCGCTCGTATGCAGCTTGATGCCAAAGAGAGAATGAATGACCTCTTTTTAAAAGAGGCTAGTTTTAGTAAAGTGTCTTTTAAGGAAGTTAAATCGTTTGTGACACCCCAAAGATTAGTATTGTTAGTTAAAAATGTCCCCGAGAGCATTGTTTCAGATTCTGAGGAGTTAAAAGGTCCATCAATAAGTGCCCCAGAAAAAGCAATAGATGGGTTCTGTAAATCTAATAATTTAAAACACGATGACCTTCTTCAGAAAGAGATTAATGGTAAAAAATATTTTTTCGCTATTAAGCAATCTTCAGAGAGAAAAACCATAGCAGTTTTACAAGACATAGTGCTAAATATATTAAAGCAGTTTCGTTGGCCAAAGACAATGCAATGGGAATCGACCAGGACTAAATGGGTAAGACCTATAAGAAATATTTTATGCTTATTTGATTCAGAAATTGTTGATGTGAATTTTGCTGGCCTAAGATCAAATAGTAAAACCTTCGGTCATCGATTCATGTCGCCAGGGGAAATTAAAGTAACAACACCTGCAGATTATTTTGACACATTAAATAAATCGTATGTCGTTTTGGATCAAGACGAACGCAGAGATGAAATATTATCTCAAGTAGAGAGTCTGTCAAAACAACATAATATAAAGCTTAATGCTAGCAAGTCACTAATTGATGAAGTAACCGGATTAGTTGAATTTCCGAAAGTTATTATATCTCGAATTTCAGATGAATTTCTAAATTTGCCTCCAGAAATTTTGATTACTAGTATGGTATTAAATCAGAAATATTTTCCTTTTACTGATAAGCATGGAAACTTTTCTCCTTATTTTGCTGTAATTTCTAATATCAAATCAACGGATGAAAATCTGGTTGTTGAAGGAAATAAAAAAGTTCTTGAAGCAAGGTTACATGATGCCAAATTTTTCTATGAAAACGATTTGAAGAAATCGTTAGAAGATAGAATACCAGAACTTAAGAAAGTTACATTTCATTCAAAAATAGGATCTATTTATGACAAGTCAGTCAGAATTGCAAAAATAGCTAGTTTTATTGCTAACGAGATAGGAATTTCTACGAAAAAGGTTTCAAGTGTTGCAAGGTTATGTAAGGCTGACCTTGTTGCTGAGACAGTTTTTGAATTTACTGACCTACAAGGTACAATGGGTAAATATTTTGCATTGCATGATGGTGAAGACAAGATTGTGGCTTCAGCAATAGAGCAGCATTATTGGCCTGTGGGTAGAGACGATCCATGTCCTGAGTCCCTTGAGGCATCTATTGTTTCGATTGCAGATAAAATAGATTCTATTGTTGGGTTGTTTAGTGTTGATGAGAAGCCTACTAGCTCAAAGGACCCGTTTGCCCTTAGGAGAGCTGCAATAGGAATTATTAGAATTATTTTAGATAAAAAATTAGATTTCACTTTTGATTCTTTGATTGAATATGTGTCTAAGATGTTTAATGCTTCAGCTTCTTTAGAAGTAGAAGTGAAAAATTATATTGATGAAAGATTTAAACAATTTCTGAAGGATGAAGGTTTTGCAGTAGAGGAAGTTAACGCAATTGTTCTGGATAATAATTATTTTGATGAGTATTCAAAAGCAAAGACAATTTCTGAGTTTTTTGTGACTGATAACGGCAAGGAAATCTATCAATCTGTAAAACGAATCAATAATATTTTAGCGAGTGCAAAGAGTGTTGAATTTATTGCAAACCCTAAGTTGTTTACTGAGAGTTCCGAGCTGGATTTGTATAATCAAGTTTTAAAAGATAAAGATTTAATTAATAGCTTTATCAAAGACAAAAATTATATAGAAGCTTTGAATCAATTTGGAGGAATTTCTAAGCTTGTTACAAAGTTTTTTGACGAATTGATGGTACTAGATAAAGATTTGAGTATAAGAAATAATCGACTTTCTTTGTTAAAGTCGGTATTAGAGATGGTGAATAAAATTGTAGATTGTTCTAAGATTTAATTGGAGATCGTGATGGCAGAAAAATGGACTTATGTTTTTGGCAATGGATCCGCAGAGGGAAATGCTAGTATGCGTAACTTACTGGGCGGTAAGGGGGCTAACCTTGCTGAGATGTGTAACATAGGTTTACCAGTACCTTATGGTTTTACAATTACAACTTCTGCTTGTGTTCATTATTATGAAAATGGTGAGAATCTTCCTAAAGATTTAGTAAATCAAGTCAATAATTCAATTGCAAAAATAGAGTCAGAACTTGGACTAAGGTTTGGCGATAAAACAAATCCATTACTAGTTTCCGTTAGATCCGGTGCAAGAGTTTCAATGCCGGGAATGATGGACACGGTTCTTAATCTGGGCCTTAACGATGATACAGTGCAAGGCTTGGCAGCTAAGGGTGGTAAAAGATTTGCTTATGACAGCTATCGTCGCTTTATTCAGATGTATTCTGATGTTGTGCTAGATGTTGATCATCATTTGTTTGAAGAGGCAATTGAGACGGTAAAGATGGATAAATCTGTTACAAATGATTCAGAGTTAGATGCTGATGATTTGTATGAATTGGTAAACAGATTTAAGGCAATAGTAAAAGAAGAAACAGACCAGGAGTTTCCTCAAATCGCAAGCAAACAGCTGTGGGGAGCTATTGAAGCTGTATTTAAATCATGGATGTGCCACAGGGCCAAGGTTTATAGAAGGATCAATAAAATTCCTGAAGAATGGGGCACTGCAGTAAATGTTCAATCCATGGTATTCGGAAATCTTGGAGAAACAAGTGCAACAGGTGTTGCATTCACAAGAAACCCATCTACCGGAGATGCAAATATTTATGGAGAATATCTAATAAATGCTCAAGGTGAAGATGTAGTTGCTGGAATTAGAACTCCACAACCAATATCTGAAAAAAATAAAATTGAGACTCAATCAGATCTTCTATCAATGGAAGAAACGATGCCAGAGATATATCAAGAATTTATAAAAATGGCACAAATTTTAGAGTCTCATTATCGAGATATGCAGGATATAGAGTTTACAGTTCAAGATAAAAAATTATGGATGTTGCAAACTAGATCTGGAAAAAGAACTGCAGCTGCAGCAATAAAAATAGCTTATGACCTTGTGTCGGAAGGTTTAATCAGTGAGAAAGAAGCTTTGCTTAAAATTGAGCCAGAATCTCTGGATCAGTTATTGCATCCCGCGTTAGATCCAAAAGCAAAAAAAGTCATAATTGCAAAAGGTTTACCGGCTTCTCCTGGTGCAGCTACTGGTAAGGTTGTTTTTACTGCAAATGATGCAGAGAGAATGCATGTCAACGGTGAGAAGGTAATTTTGGTTAGAGTTGAGACTAGTCCAGAAGACATACATGGTATGAATGCTGCGCAAGGGATTCTAACTGCAAGAGGAGGTATGACATCGCATGCAGCTGTGGTTGCTAGAGGAATGGGTAGAGCGTGCGTTGCCGGTGCAGGAAAAATTACTGTAAATCAGAATAATGGCTACATGGTATGTGAAAATGGAACTAAAATACATGCAGGAGAACATATTACCATAGATGGTTCGCTAGGAGAGGTGTATGAAGGTAATATACCTACAACATTGCCAACTTTAACCAAAGATTTCCTTACAATTATGTCTTGGGCAGATAGATATAAAAAATTACAAGTCAGAACAAATGCTGAAACATCACTTGATGTTAGCACAGCTATTAAGTTTGGAGCAGAAGGTATTGGTTTGTGTCGTACTGAGCATATGTTTTTTGATAGTGAACGTATTTTGTCGGTCAGGAAGATGATTATTGCAAGTCAATCTGAACAAAGAAGGGAAGCTCTTGATGAAATTCTTCCAATGCAAAAGCAAGATTTCTATGAAATTTTTCAATTAATGAAAAATAAACCAGTGAACATTAGATTGCTTGATCCTCCTCTGCACGAATTTCTGCCTCATACAGATGAAGAGATCGAGACTTTAGCTCAGGCAACTGACATGGATGTTTCTTACATTCGGGACAGATGTGAGAAGTTGCACGAAGCAAATCCAATGCTTGGTCATAGAGGTGCAAGGTTAGGCATTTCTTACCCGGAAATATATAAAATGCAGTCCCAGGCTATTTTTGAGGCCTATGTTGATGTGTCTAAAAAATATGATTTTAAACCTAATATAGAAATTATGGTTCCTTTGATTTCTACTGAGAAAGAAATAAAAATCATGCGTGATTTAATTATTGAAGTGAAGGATGCGGTTGAAAAAGAATCAAATCATAAAATTGAGTGTAGTGTGGGTACAATGATCGAGCTCCCGAGAGCAGCCCTTATTTCTGATAAAATAGCACATCATGTAGATTATTTTAGTTATGGAACAAATGATTTAACACAAACCTCTTATGGTATGTCTCGTGATGATTCGTCTGAGTTTATCACTAAATATCTTGATGATAAGATTATGGAAGATGATCCATTTGTTTCTTTGGATCAAGAAGGGGTCGGTGAGTTAATTAAGATATCTGCTTCTAAAGCGCGATCAGTGAAGGCGGAATTCAAATTAGGCATCTGCGGTGAGCATGGAGGCGACCCAAGATCCATTGAGTTTTGTCACAAACAAAACTTAACCTATGTGTCATGTTCTCCTTTTAGAATTCCAATTGCTAGGTTGGCTGCGGCACATGCTGCGATAAAATAAATCACTTATTTGTTCTAAATACTTCTACGTAGCTATTAGCAGATTCGTATAATCTGATTTTTTCACAATATGCCTTTTCATCTTGGAATAGTGTCGGGCAAATATCATTTAATATATGAAGAGCCATATTTTCAGCAGTTGGAGTTTTTTCCATTAGATAGATTGTTTGTTCAGTGGTGCTTTTTAAGCTTTTGATCAAATTTATATCTGCTTTTGCTAGAATAAGATTATGGTCAAAATGCTCATCTATCCATTTCCCTAATCGATCTTTTATATGACCAAAATCTATTACCATTCCCATGTCATTTAATTCTGGCGATGCAAAAGTAACTTCACAAACATATCTATGTCCATGTAAAAACTTACATTTACCTTCGTGGCCTATTATTCTGTGAGCGGCATCAAATGAAATGGTTTTAGTGCATCTAATCATAAAGTAGCGTATAAAATAGTGATGAAAAATAGCATTTTTTTGCCTCTATATCAATCAGTTATTAACCAAGCGTAAATATTAAGTGATTCAAATAATAGAATTTGAAATTTATTTAGTTATAATCATTCTCAGAGATGGAGTTATGATATGAAAAAATTAATTGTTGGAAATTGGAAGATGTATATGAGTTCTTCTTCGAGCGAAGAATTGTCTGCGCAACTCAAGAGATTCTTGGATGAAAGACAAATCCTTGATGAGATCGTGATAGCGCCTTCTTTCCCATATTTGCATATAATTGGTAAATCAAACCTATGCCTTGCTGCACAAAATGTATCTGAGTATAGAGAGGGAGCCCATACAGGTGAGGTTAGTGCAAAACAGCTAAAAGATTTGGGGTGTAAATATGTAATTGTTGGTCACTCTGAAAGAAGAAATATGCATAATGAAAACAGCATCTTAGCAAAAGAAAAAGCAGAGCAAGTTATAAGTAGTGATATGTTGCCTATTATATGTGTTGGCGAGACTTTAAAAGAGAAAGAATCGGGGATGACGGCTAATGTTTTAAAGAAACAAGTCTCCGAGTCGACTCCAAATAGAAAGATGAAAAAATTTATTGTCGCATATGAACCAGTTTGGGCAATAGGATCTGGAAAGATTCCCACTACTGAGGATATTGAATTTGCATCTCATGTTATTTTAGCAGAATTAAAAAAACTTAATTCATTTGAAAATAATGCCTGCATATTGTATGGTGGCTCGGTTAAATCGACTAACTGCCAAAGCATTATGGCTTGTTCAAATATTTCAGGTCTGTTGGTAGGTGGCGCAAGTCTTAAGATTGACGAGTTTACTAAAATTATTTCATTAGCTAGTGAGGTTTAAATGGAAACGGTATTGATGGTTGTTCATATTATAATTGCAGTTTTGCTTGTGGGCTCAATATTGCTGCAAAGATCTCAATCTGATGGTCTTCAGGGTTTAAGTGGTGGCTCAGGTCACGATGCAATTTTTTCTGCAAAATCCACTGCTAATTTTTTATCAAAAGTAACTACAGTACTTTTTGCTTTATTCATAATCAACTGCATTGTCCTAGCAAATTTATCTTTACGTGAGAGTAAAGATAATATTGTAACAAAAATAGAGAAACAGGAAAAACAACAAAGCTCTATTCCTATCGCTCAATAATGAAAACAAAATTTGTCTTTATAACTGGTGGTGTAGTTTCCTCATTGGGTAAAGGTTTAGCTTCTGCCAGTTTAGGTGCATTGCTACAAGCCAGAGGTTATAAAGTTTGTTTGCGTAAATTGGATCCGTATCTAAACATCGATCCTGGCACAATGAGTCCGACTCAACATGGCGAGGTTTTTGTTACGGATGATGGTGCAGAAACAGATCTTGATCTAGGGCATTATGAGAGATTTGTCGGTATTACATCAACTAAATATGACAATGTTACGTCTGGTAAAATCTATTCAACTCTTCTGCAGCGCGAGAGAAGAGGCGAATATTTAGGTGGAACAGTTCAAGTTATTCCTCATGTAACGAATTTGATAAAGGAATTTATTTTTACTAAGTCAGATAATTACGATTTTGTTTTATGTGAAATTGGCGGAACGGTAGGTGATATAGAAGCGTTACCTTATTTCGAAGCTATAAGGCAAATAAGAAACGAGTTGCAACCAGACGATGCTAAATTTGTTCATTTGACGTTGTTGCCATACGTAGCTGCTGCAAAAGAATTGAAAACAAAGCCAACCCAGCACTCTGTAAAAGAGCTCAGAGCTATTGGTATTCAGCCAGATATTTTATTATGCAGATCTTCAAAAGACATTCCTGAATCAGAATTAAAAAAAATAGCTCTATTCTGTAATGTTCATATTGATAGAGTGATACCTGCATTAGATGTAAAAATTATCTACGAAGCTCCGTTAAGCTATCATGAGGCTGGATTTGACAGAGCGTTATTAGATTCTTTTGGGTTAAATAATAATAAACCTGATTTGTCTAAATGGGAGCAAATAAATCATAAAATAAAAAACGCAAAAAACGAAATAACACTTGGTATAGTCGGAAAATATAATTTGCATGATGCGTATTTGTCTTTAGTGGAAGCTATAAAACATGCTGCCATCGATAAAGAGGTGACTGTTAATATTAAATGGATTAATGCGCGAAGACTAAAAGAAGATAATGTTGATGAGAGAATGAATGCTTTAGATGCTGTCGTTGTGCCTGGGGGATTTGGCAACGAGGGTATTGAAGGAAAAATATTAGCAATAAAATACTCTAGAGAAAATAACGTACCGATCTTGGGCATATGTTTAGGTATGCAACTTACAGTGGTTGAGTATGCTAGGAACGTTATAGGGATTCCAGATGCTTGTTCTTCAGAGTTTGGTAAATGTAATGATCCAGTAATTGGCTTAATGACTGAGTGGAGCAAGGGAAGTACTAAAGAGCTTCGGAGCAAAGATGATGACTTAGGAGGAACAATGCGTCTCGGTGCATATCCGTGTGTTGTTGAAAAAGGCACTACAGCATATGAGATTTATAAAAAAGGACAAATTTCTGAAAGACACCGACACAGGTATGAATTCAATATTAACTACAAAGATAAACTTTCTGCGAAAGATTTAGTATTTTCAGGTATGTCTCCTGATGGTAAACTTGCGGAGATTGTTGAAAACAAAAGCCATCCATGGATGATCGCCGTCCAGTTTCATCCGGAGTTTTTGTCCAAACCGTTCGCTCCTCATCCGTTGTTTAGTTCTTTAATAGGGGCAGCAATAAAAAGAGATCAAAATGGTAAAAAATAGAAAAATTAAAATTAGTGATTTTGAAATTGCAAACGATTTGCCGTTAGCATTAATTGCAGGGCCATGCCAAATAGAGTCTTTGGACCATTCGCTTTATATGGCTGAATCGCTCACTAAAATTTGTAACAAGTTGGGTATAAATTTCATTTATAAATCTTCTTATGATAAGGCTAATAGATCAAGCTATTCTTCGCAGAGAGGAGTAGGGCTCGAGAATGCGTTACCAATTTTCAAAAGAATAAAAACAGAATTTGGCTGTCCAATTGTCACTGATGTTCATAATGAGGAGCAATGCGCAATTATTGCAGACTATGTAGATGTAATACAAATACCTGCTTTTTTGTGTAGGCAAACTGATTTGTTACAAGCTGCGGCTAAAACAGGGAAAGTTCTTAATATTAAAAAGGGCCAATTCTTATCTCCTTACGATGCTAAAAATATAGTTGATAAAGTAGATCATTTCGGAAATCATAATGTTGCCCTTACGGAAAGGGGAGTAAGTTTTGGGTATAACACTCTTGTATCTGATATGCGGTCATTAGAGATTATGGCAGAAACTACAGGTGCGCCAATAATTTTTGATGCTACGCACTCAGTTCAGCAACCTGGTGGTTTAGGAAAAACTTCAGGAGGAGATAGAAGATTTGCTAAAACCCTTGCTAGGGCGGCTGTTGCTGTTGGAGTAGCGGCGGTGTTTATGGAAACGCATCAAGATCCGGATAACGCTCCAAGTGATGGACCTAACATGATTAGGTTGGAAGAGATGGAGTCTCTGGTTGGCAAGTTGATTGAGTTTGATAAATTAGCTAAATCCATCTAATCCTTAGATAAGGGATGAAATTTCTCAATCGTATCTTTTAATTTTTGGTTGGCCACATGAGTATAAATTTGTGTTGTACTTATGTCTTCGTGTCCCAGTAATTCCTGTATAGTTCTTAAATCGGCACCATTATTTAACAAGTGAGTTGCAAAAGAATGTCTTATTTTGTGAGGGCTAATTTTTTTTGGATTTATGCCGGCGTTGAGGGCAAGTTTTTTTAATGTTTTAGCAAAATATTGTCTAGTAATATGTCCTTCATTGGATAATTTAGAGGGAAACAGCCATTTATTATCTTCATTTTTTGCCAACATTTTTCTTAATGGCAAATATTTCTTTAGCGCCTCTGTAGACTTGCTATTTAAAGCAACCATTCTTTCTTTATTTCCTTTGCCGAATATTTCAATAAAAGGCTGAATGACATTTTTCTCCATTTTTATCTGAGTTATTTTTAATGAAACCAGCTCAGACACTCTCATTCCTGTGGCATATAAAATTTCCAGCATCGTAGTATCTCGTAGGGATTCAGGATTATCTTTTGAAGATGCTTCTTCAAGAAGAGAAACAACTTCAGACTCACTCAATACATCAGGGAGGCTTTTATTGGATTTTGGCATATCAATTTCAAGTGCCGGATTATCCGATATAATTTTTTCTTCGAATAAATATCTAAAAAAATGGCGTATTGCTGAAAGTTTTCTTGCGATTGTTTGCGCTTCAAATGAGCTTCTTACAAGATAAAAAATATAATTTCTAATATCTGCAGATTTAACATCATCAATAGAAGTTTTTGTATGCTCGCAAAATTTCTCTAAATCACTTCTATACGAGGATATGGTGTTCTTCGATGCGTCTCTTTCGACGAGCATCATTTCAAGAAAGTTTTCAATATGTAAGCTTGCAGCTGTCATAGAGTTTTCTCTTTAGTATATTTGGACCGAAGTAAATATGCAATTGGTTGGAGGCCGGAGTCGGAATCGAACCGACGAATAGAGGATTTGCAGTCCCCTGCATTACCACTTTGCTATCCGGCCAAAAGTGATGAGTAGGTATTTTTAATACTCTATTGTTAAATATTCAAGTAAAATCATTTTGTTAAATTTACTTTTTACATCTGTCATGGTATGATTTAGAAGGATTTTGTCGGTTAAATATGAAGAAAATACTCATCTTTGTTGTTTTGTTATTTGGTGTAGATATGGCGTTTGCGATGTCATTGCAGGAGGCGCTTGAGAAAGCTTATGATTTTAATCCTAAATTAAAAGCAGAGCAAGAAAAGCTAAAAGAAGAAGACGAAAGGATTATGAGAGCGCTTGGTAGCTTTATGCCAACAGTGCAAGTTAATAAAAAAAGTACTTTTAACAATATTAAGAATTACACATCCAACTCATTGGTACCTAGGCAAACAAGTACAAATATTTCGCAGGGCATAGCGGTGAAACAGAATGTTTTTAGAAGTTTCGGAGATATATCAGAGCTTGCTAAGCAGAAGAATCTAGTTTTACTTGCGCGAGCTAACTTGAAAGCAGCAGAGCAGGAAACACTTTTTGAAGCAGCGCAGGCTTACTTAAATGTAGTGAAGGCCAAGGAAACTCGTGATATTACTGACAAAAAGGTAAAAAGCTATAGAACATTGGTTGAGTCGATGAAAGAAAAATTTAAGGCGGGAGAGGTTACTCGTACAGATGTTTCTCAGGCTGAAGCACGATATTCTCAGGCGATTTCAGATAATATAGCAGCTGTCGGGAGCGTTAAATCTGCTCAGGCTAAATTTAAATCGGTTATTGGTGAAGAGGCGGGCGAGTTAGAGATGCCTACTCTGAGATTAGAATTGCCAGTGTCAGTTGACGATGCTTTCTCTATTTCTACAAGTAAGAATCCCAATGTTGAAAAAGCTAAATATTCTAAGAATGCAGGCAATAATGGTATTGCTGTGGCAAGAGCTAATTTATTACCTTCTGCAGATGTTGAGTTTAGTAGAACCAGGGCAGATACTACGATAACCAATGCAAAAAACAGCTATACGAATACAACGACGTTATCAGTCACTATGCCTTTATTTAATGGGGGAAGAAACTGGTCGGGTTTAAGGTCGGCAAAAAGAGCTGCTAAGGGAGGTGAATACCAATATAAAAATACGATCAACAGCATATACGATACCACAATGGAGGCATGGCAGAATTTTGAGATTTCAAAAGCTTCGCTAGCAGCGAGGGAAGATGCTCTTGAGTATGCTAAAATAGCTTGGGAAGGTATGCAAATAGAAGAGCAAGCTGGCACTAGGGATACGACTGATGTGATTATTTCTCAAGCAAATTATTTTGATACGTTAATCCAACTTTTAAATGAAAAGGTGAATTATAGAATTCGTTACTATGCTTTAAAGGCTCAACTTGGTGAAATGACAGCCAAAGACTTAGAGCTTCAAGTTAATTATTACGATCCACTTAAAAATTACGACAAAATAACTAAAGAGCTCATTGGCTCATTCTAAGTTTATGGCGGAATCTCACTTTGATGTTGACTCGGTTTTGGATAGCATTAAGAATAAGCTGTTAAACAGGCAATCAGATCTAGTTGAAGAATCCAGACCTGATACTCAGGATGTTATCGAATTGACTGAAATGGTTGATGATTTTGGAGAATCTCTTATATCAACCATGGATGAGATAAAAAATGAGTCTATGAGTACATCATTACTTAGTGACGATACTGTAAGAGATATCAATACTCAGCTTAGCGAGCTTTCTGAAAAAGTTGCAGAAAAGAATAAGTTTGATAGACTTAATGTTGAGGATGCTATTAGGAAAGAAATTAGAGTCTTTCTTAAGTCGTGGATGGATGACAACCTTGCTTCGATTGTTAAATCGCATGTTAAAGAGGAGATTGTCCATTTAGTAGAAAAATTTAAATCTAAAGGGTGAGTATTATGTTTAAAAAAATATCTTCAATTTTGGCTGTTTCAGCGGTATGTTTTTCAATGTCTGCTAATGCGTATTTTTTCTCAAACAGTAAAGGTTCTGAGGATGAACCAGACAAGTCTCAACAATCTCCAGTTGGTACTCCTGCGCAATCTTCTTCTGCATCTTCACAATCAACTCAATCTGATGTGAACCAAGCTCAACAAGCAGCTCCAAATCAGAATCAGGGAATGTTGCGTGGATCAGGTCAGCAGCAACAGCAAATGAATAATAACATGCAGCAACAAACTTCTCAGATTCCTTCTCAAGCACAGACTAATGTGACTGTTCCAGCGCCTTCTCCAAGTGCAAACGTGGCGCAACAAAACGGTGCTGCGCAACAGCAAAGTCAACAACAAATGGGTCAGCAGCCTCAACAACCTGCTGCAAACCAAATGAATAATAATGGCAATAGGTAAATTATTTATTATTCACGTATTTATTTGGTGTCTTAACCTTTCTGCTCTGTCAGCGGAGTATGTTAGGCCGGCACCAAATATTTATAATAGGTATGCTAATGCTCCAAAGCCACCGGTTAAGCTTAACCCTACTGCGGTAAGAAAAAAAACTAGTGCTGCGTATTCTTATTTTGTAAATTTGGTTACCAGTAAGTCTTCTAATAGACAAAGCATTAAGTATTTTGACTATGTTGACCCAACTGTAAAATTACCAAACGATTCGACAGTTGGATTTTTTCGTAAATTAGCGGCTTTAAATTATTTAGATAAAACACCCCATCAGTTAAAAGCGATGGAGAAATTGAACAAATTTTTGGCTACAAATTTTAAAACAACCTATTTACCAGGCAATGTATATTACGAGAAAGGTAATAACATTCCTATGCCACTACATGTGAGTGAACTAAAGAAGCAGTCTTTTGACGCAATAATTGAAAATGACAGTAATGCCGTGGTAGCTATGGTTAACAATTTCAATATATTGCATATTAAAAATTCTGAGGGGTATTCGCTGTTTTCTTATGCTGTCTTGTATCATAAGAATGATATAGCCAGAATGTTGCTGTACAAAGGGGCATACGTTAATGAAAAAAATAATTTGGGGGCCACTCCTCTTGCTGTTGCAGCTCGAAGTAATAACAACAATATGGCTAGGGAGTTGATTAAAAATGGCGCAGACCCATTAGTTAAAGACAAATTTGGTAGGACAGCTTACGATTACGCTCTTATGAATGATAATCATGGTCTGGCAAGCTTGATAAAAAAGTATACAGCTATATACAAACACAAAAATCCTCAGTCTAAAAAAAAGTATTGTGCGTGAATTAAGTTTTTTTGCACGAGTTCTAACATTATTTCCTGAAGCGTTCCCAGGAGCATTAGGAGTATCCATCCCTAATCGATCTAAGAACAAACTTTGGGATTTTGAAGTTATAAACATAAGAGATTACGCTAAAGATAAGCACCAAACGACTGACGATAAGCCTGCTGGTGGTGGACATGGGATGATTATTAAGCCAGATGTTCTCTCTGAGGCCGTTATTTCAAATGAAGATGGGATAAGGAGAAAATACCTTCTTTCACCCCGCGGCAGAGTATTTAATCAAGAAATTGCACATGAAATAGTTAGTTATAAGAACGTTATGTTTGTTTGCGGTCGTTATGAAGGAGTAGATCAAAGAATAATAGATCATCATGAGCTAGAAGAGATTAGTATTGGCGATTATATATTGTCTGGGGGAGAAGTGGCGGCACAAGCCATAATTGATTCATGTATTAGATTGGTTCCGGGAGTGTTGTCTGGCAAGAACCCTCATCTTGAGGAAAGTTTTAATAAGGGGCAGTATCAGGATCTTTTGGAATATCCCCAATATACAAAACCTAATATTTGGAATGATTATCGTATTCCTGATATTTTGCTTTCAGGTGATCATAATAAAATTGCCAAATGGCGCTTAGAAGAATCAGAAAAAATCACTAGAAAGTGCCGACCCGACCTGTGGAATAAGTACATAGATAAAAAAAATTGATTTGTTGTTGTATTTATTCTTAATTTCCCTTATATTCTGTCGGACTATATTTGAGAGAATCCCGAGGTTTAGATGAATTTGTTACAAAAATTTGAGCATACTCAAACAGAAAAGTTAAAAGAAGGCAAAAATATCCCTGACTTTAAGGCTGGTGACACAGTCAGAGTTAATGTGAAGATTATTGAAGGGGCTACAGAAAGAGTTCAGGCATATGAAGGATTATGCATTAGAAGAAGATCTAGGGCATTAAATTCAACATTCACAGTGCGTAAAATCAGTAATGGTGAGGGAGTAGAAAGAACTTTCCAATTATATTCTCCAAAAATAGATTCAATTGAAGTTGTGAAATGTGGCGTTATAAGAAGAGCTAAGCTGTACTATATGCGCAATTTAAGAGGAAAAGCAGCTCGTATTCGCGAGAAAAAGAGCTAGTTTTCAATGAGTTTAAACTCAAAGAAAATTAGTGGATATAAAGACCTCTCTAATCTTTTTGATATATTTATTTTTGATCTTTGTGGCGTGGTTCACGACGGTGTGTCTTTACATGAGGGAACTGTTGAATTCATAGAATATTTGCGTACCTTAAAAAAGGATGTTATTTTATTATCCAATTCTCCTAACTTCTCTAGCAAAGCAAAAAATTTTCTAAATAGTAATAATTTTAAAATTAAAGAAGATGAAGTTCTATTAACTTCGGGAGATTATTTTTATTCTGTTGTCAGAGGGAGCGCAGACTATAAAAATAAAAAGTACTTTTATTTTGGTGGGGAAAGAAATAGAGAATCTCTAGTTGAAATGGGCCTCGAAATCACAGCAGATCCTGCAAGTGCTGACTACATAATTGCCTCTCCTTTTAGTGATGATAAAAAAGAGATAGAAGATTATAGCAAGTTAGTTGAAGAATTAGTCAAATATGGCAAAGAATATTTATGTATAAATCCTGACATCTATGCTCCTCATGGAAACACTATAAGATATACCCCAGGTTTTTTTGCAAAGCTGTATGAGGAGTTGGGAGGAAAAGTGAAGTATTTTGGTAAGCCTGAGAAGTCAATTTATCAGCATGTGATAGGGCTAAATAGAAGATATGAATCAGCCCCAAAAGATAGAATTATTATGATTGGTGATTCTATGAATACGGATATTAGAGGAGCAAATAATTTTGCTATATCTTCGCTGCTAGTGGGTAAGGGCTACCATAAAGAAATTGACTTTACAGATGAAAACAAGATGGAGTCTCTGTTTAAAGAGTATGGCTTTGAGCCAACATATTATATAGAGCAGCCAAAATTTTGAAATTAAGATATTGCATTTTATTTTTTAAGGAAATAGCATAAGTCTTTTTGAAAGAGAGTGATTATGTATAAAGTAGTTATTTCAGGAATGATAGGTAACGCCTTGGAGTGGTACGATTTTGCTTTATATGGCCATTTCGTTCATATCATCACAAAGTTATTTTTCCCGCAAGCAGATCCATATGCAGGTATGATTGCTACCTACACTATTTTTGCTGCTGGATTTGTAATGCGTCCAGTGGGTGCGGTTATCTTTGGTTATATAGGAGATAAATTTGGCAGAAGAATCTCTTTGTCTATCTCTATACTTATGATGGCTTTGCCTACAGCTTGTATAGGCCTTCTTCCGACTTATGAGCAAATTGGAATTTGGGCGCCAATTCTATTATGTGTTATTAGGTTGATACAAGGCGCATCAATTGGCGGTGAATTTAGTGGTTGTATTGCATTCTTGGTTGAATATTCTCCGATGAAAAAACGTGGATTAATAGGAAGTGCGAGTATGGTCAGCTTATGTGCTGGTATGTTACTAGGATCTTTAGTGGCTACTTTAGTTTCTCGCACTATGGATGTAGCTGATTTCGAATCATGGGGATGGAGGGTCCCATTCTTAATCGGAATTGTTATAGGTTTAATTGGTATTTATGTTAGAACAAGTTTGCATGAAAGCCCTGTTTATTTGGAAGCTAAGAAACGTAACGAATTATCTTCAAAACCTGTCAGGGAAATTATTTCTAGTTATTTGCCAGAGCTTGTTTTGGCTATTGGTATGTACTTAACTGTGACGGTTCCTTTTTACACTTTTACCATGTTTGTTAAATCATTCATGGTCGGAAATTTGAAATATAGTTATGACACATCTTTATATGTGCATCTGGTGTCCTTGACTGTAGCTATGATAGTGATGCCAATTTCCGCATGGTTCTCAGATGTCTATGGAAGAAAGCCTGTGTTAAAGTATTCTACCTATGGATTTATAGTTTTCATATATCCTATTTTTTGGTTGCTAACAAAAGGCACTTTAGAATGGGTGATGGTATCTCAGATATTATTTGCTCTGTTTGTGGGTATTTACATGGGTCCAGTACCTGCTGCTTTGGTCGAGCTTTTTCCAACCAGAGTAAGGTTTACAGGTGTCGCTGTATCTTACAACTTTAGTGCTGCAGCATTTGGTGGAACTGCTCCTTTAGTGGCTACTTGGTTGATCAAAAATTCTGGTAGATATGATTCTGTAGCTATGTACATCATCTTCTTCTGTATATTGACATTGATTACATTGAAGTATTACAAAGAAACATACAGAAAGAAATTAAATTAGTTTTTAAATGAAAATAGAGAAGCTGGTCGACTTACCTCTTCCTGAGGGTTCCAAAAAGGTTTTGTTGCATACCTGTTGTGCTCCTTGTGCTGGGGAGTTGATGGAGCAGATGTTGGCTAACAACATCAATTTCTCTTTGTTCTTTTATAACCCTAATATTCATCCGAAGAAGGAATACGAAATTCGTAAGCAAGAAAACATTCGTTTTGCAGAGAAGTTAGGAATTGAATTTATCGATGCAGATTATGATGTGCAAAATTGGTTTCATAGAGTCAAAGGAATGGAGTATGAACCAGAAAGAGGTGTTCGGTGTACTGAGTGCTTTGACATGAGGTTTGAGCGGTCAGCTTTATATGCCCATGAAAACGGGTTTGATACCTATGCGACCACTCTCGGTATTTCTCGATGGAAGAATATGCAACAAATTAACAATTCAGGTTATAGGGCAGCGAATAGATATGACAATGTCATATACTGGGACTATAACTGGAGGAAAGAAGGTGGTTCTCAAAGGATGTATGAGATTGCAAAAAGAGAGAGTTTTTATAAGCAAGAATATTGTGGATGTATTTTTTCACTAAGGGACAGCAACAACTGGCGTAAAAAAAATGGAAGGGATGAAATCGCAATTGGCGAGCAATTTTACGAAGAAAAAATTTCTCAGCATTCATAAACTTACCTCTTGATGAGGAAGAAGGCATTTTATTAAAGTGAATGTTATTATTAATCACATAAAAGAGTTTCTGTTTAAAGAGCAAAGCCAGTGGCCTTTGTGGTACATAGTTTTCTTTATTTTAGGCATTTTATTTTACTTTAAGTTTTTAAATACTGATTATACTTACGCCTTTCTTCTGATATTTGCAGGTATTGCACTTGCATACATATATTATAAATCTCCAGTTTTATTACCTGTTATGTTCCTTGTCTTGGGCACAAGCGCGGCTTCTTTAAGAACTGAGTATGTGAATACAAAAACCATATCTAGGCCTATGTATGCAGTTTGGGTTAAAGCTAAGGTTAGCGAGGTAAGCTGTAAAGCGGACGGTAAATCAATTTTGATAACAACAAGTAACAGGTTGAGCAAAAAAAGAGGAGTTTATAACAAATTACGAGTAGTTTCAACTAACCCCAATCCTTTAATTAAAAGCGGTGATTACATAAATTTTAAGGCCACAATTATTCCTTCTAAGAAGGCGAAGAACAGTAATTTTGATTTTAGTAGATATGACTACTATAAGGGGATTAGTGGAACGGCATTTACTAGAACTAAAATTAAAATACTTAAGAAAGGTGATAATACACAAGATTTATACGATTCATTAAATAATTTTAGAAAAAATATTAGTAAAAATATTATTCAGTTTTTAGGTGTAAAAACAGGATCCCTTGCTTCTGCTCTGATAGTTGGAGAAAAATCTATGATCCCTAAACAAGAAAATGAACAAATAAGAGTTTCAGGATTATCACATGTCTTTGCAGTTTCTGGAATGCATTTATCCTTGATTGCAGCGATAATTTTTTTTACCACAAGATATTCTCTTAGCTTCTTTCTCAATATATCGCAAAAATATAACACTAAAAAATTAGCTGCATTTGTAGCAATTGTTGCCACATTATTTTACTTGTTTGCAACGGGTATACAAGTGTCTGCTGTGCGAGCCTTTTTTATGATTCTTTTATTTATGACGGCCATTATTTTTGATCTTCAACCTGATTTGAAAAGAGCGATAGCAGCAGCTGCATTTATAATGTTGCTTTTTTATCCAGAATTTATTTTACAGCCAGGTTTTCAGCTCTCATTTATTGCGACGTTGTCGCTGATTGCAGTTTTTGAGATTTTTAAAAACAAATTTTATTTGTTGAGAATTAATAGAATCGTTCTGTATTTATTAGGCACTACAATTTCTTCCTTTGTTGCAACCATAGCAACTTCTATGTTTGTGTTGTACCACTTTCAATTTGTTTCAAGTTATGCAGTTCTAGCTAATCTTGTAGTTGGTCCAATTATAAGTTTTATAATTATGCCTTTTGTTGTGATTTATTTCTTACTTTTATTGACCGGATTTTCTAATATTGCTCTAATACCAATTAATTTAGGTCTGGATACATTATTAGAGATAACGACATGGGTTAATAATTTGAGTCATTCCAAAGTGATGCTATCAATTTTCAATGATTTAAATCTTTTTATATTTACTCTAGGTGCGTTTTGGTTTTGCTTGTGGACTCAGAAAGCGCGTTATATAGGATTGTTAGTTGTGGCAGTTTCTTTTATGATTTAAACAGATGTATTTATTGGGTAGTAAAAAGTGGTGAAGGAATATTCAAAAATTAAATTAGATCTTGGACAATTCTCAGATGTTGATTTGACAGGCATAGGAGGTATAGGAGCAATTTCTGGGGCGGCAATGATGTGTAGCGGCTTTCGTGTGTTAGAAGATATATACACTAATGTTTCACGAATATCAGAGTCAGAAAGATCTTTCATAGTTATAGAATCACTTAATCGTAATAGAGACAAACATTTTGATAATCTCTACAAAGCCTATTCTTGTTTTAAGTTATCTGAGATGCATAAGTTAGGTGAGTTAGATTTTGTTATGCCACCCAAAGACTCTAAAGAATTTGAAATAATGCTAAATGAAGATGCAGAAAAAGGAGAGTTTATCTTTGGGGCTCTTGCATCAGTTTTTGAGAATTTAGAGAAGAGAGACTACATAGCTATTAAGTCGGAACTTAACAAAGTAAAAGAGCAAATTCTTAAACAAGTAAAAGATCACGCTGAGAGAGTTGACTTAGGATTTGTGAAGATGAATATTAATGGAACAAAACAAACCGTTTCAGAATATATGGAACAAGAAGACCCAGATATAATGGATTTTCTTAATAAATTAAAAATGGAAGAGGGTCTAAGCAGAGATGCGTTAAGATCAATAGTATTAGCGGTCTCACGAGATTATTACGAGAACATAAACAGCGAGATATCGTCTGCTATTCAACCATCTGTGCATTCTGATTTGATCTGTGTAGAAGATGGGGGGCGTAGAAATTTAGTACTTAATTTTGACAAAAAAACTAATAATCTAACTATAGAGTGCTCCGCCTCATATAGGGCTATTTTAGGTGATGAGTGGAAGGAAATGGGTTCTTCGCGAATGACTATTAAGGTTCCTTATGGTAGGCGAGAGGAGGTGAAAATTAGAGATATAGATGAGTTGTTTGAGGGTAAGATGGGCCTTTCTCCTAAAGGAATAGCTTCTTCTTTAGAAATTGACACAGGCAGTCATAGTTTTGTGTCAGTTGGTGAGGGTGTAGAGCTAATGCCAGGAAGTGAAGAGGTGAAAACAATAGGTAGATTTGAGAATGTTGTGAGCGCAGTCAATGCTGTTACAGGTTTGCATGAAACCAACGACATTCCTACTATGTTAGAGTTGGTTATGAAATCACGCGGAATAGTAGATCCGAAGGGAGAGGAGGTGACGTCTGATGATCTCGGGTCTCTCCTTAATGAAATATATGGTGAAGAAGAACATTCTAACAAAATAAAAACTGACGCTTCGAGATTAGTAAAAGCCAGACTAAATACAGTTACTTTAGGGGCGGAATCTTTAATAATGAGATTCAATGATGTTGTACAAGTTGCACATGAAATGACAGGTTTTTCAATTGGAGGGAGGGGTAGTGCTGTACACGGTATAGCAGGAGATTTAAAAAGGGAAATGCGAGCTGTGCATGGACGGCATGTTAGAGTAGAAGAGATGGACGTTACTACAAAAGATATAACAAATTTAATAAATTCATTATATTTGGAACAAGGATTCGACCCTAAGGAAAAAGCCAAAGAAATAGATGATTTTATTTCTGTGTTAGAACAAAATATACGTCTTAGAAAAACTGAAGGGCCTGAGGTGAGGTTAATGGAAGGAAGGAGTAGCCTTATTCCGAGATCAACAGTGACTGAAGTTGGAAAAAAATTATACAAATATTTTGGTGGGGACACATCACCTAGAGAAGTTGTAGAAGGTGAGTCAGTTAGTCCAAGTGTTACTCCTGATAGCACCGAAGCAAAGGAAAGAACTAAATGATTTCTTTGTAATAATCACAAAATTCAGAAATCTTGCATTCTCTGCACTCAGGTCTTCTAGCTTTACAAATGTATCTACCGTGTAGTATGAGCCAGTGATGAGCATGTTGCTTCCACTTCTTTGGAACTATGTTTGATAGTTCTTTTTCTACTTTATCTGGGGTGGCTCCAGAAGCAAGACCAACTCTTTTGCTTACTCTGAACACATGAGTGTCAACAGCTATAGTTTCTTCTCCGAATGCACAATTCATAATCACGTTTGCAGTTTTTCTGCCGATGCCAGGAAGTCTAATTAGCTTGTCAAAATCATTTGGAATTTCTGAACTGTGATTTTCAATTAATGCCTTGCTCATAAGAAAGATGTTTTTTGCTTTGCTGTTAAAAAGCCCTATCGATTTAATATATTTTTTTAACCTCTCTTCTCCAAGTTCTACCATTTGTTCAGGTGTGTGAATCTTTTTAAATAATAATTTTGTAGCTTTGTTCACTCCAATGTCTGTAGCTTGAGCAGATAAAATTACAGCAACTGCTAAAGTATAGATGTTTGTGAACTCCAGTTCTGTTTTTGGCTCAGGATTATCAGCAGATAAAATTTCAAAAATTCTATTAATTTCTTTCTCAGGTTTCATTTTATGTTAATATTCATGGATTAAACAATCTTAGATCTAATGAATTACATTGGTGATATCGACAATATACATAATATTGAAAATTTTCTGTTAAGCAAAAAGAATCATCACAGTATCATTTTGAGCGGGGAAAAGGGTATTGGGAAATCTCTGGCTGCTAAAAATATTATTGAGAATATTCTCAAGAAACAAGGTTCAAACAAAATATATAATTTGAAATGGGTTTCTCCTGATTCAAAATCAGGAAAAATAACAATAGATCAAATAAGAGAGTTGAATGGCTTTCTAACTCAAACTGAATTCGATGGAAAAAGTCGATTTGTTGTGGTTGATGCAGCTGATGATTTAAATGTCAATTCGGCAAATATTCTGCTCAAACCATTAGAAGAGCCAAAACATAATTGTTTTTTCATTCTAATTAATCACAAAAGTAGCCAGGTTCTACCAACCATTAGATCAAGATGTGTTAATTTTAGATTCCAATCGCCGAGCAAAAAGCAATCAGAAGAAATTTTAATGCCGTATGTGAAATATAATGAAGAGCTGGCAAAGAAATACTTGCTAATGGCTACCTATAATATTGGCAATGCAACTGTAATGGCTCAAATTAAATTTGAAGAGTTTTATAAGTGCTTGCTTGCCTCGCTTAAGGAAAAAAATTTAGACTTTATTAAATTCAATATCCTTTTGACAAAGCTTGATGTTAATGAGAACTGGAATTTGATATTTATTTTGTTGAAAAGAATTTGCTACATACTGCTAAACACCCATGCAGAAGTGATGAGCGAAGAGGGCAATATATTAAATTATTTCAATCATATTGATCGTCACGAGTTAGGGAAATTGATTGATCATATTCAAGATATGGAATATAAGATTGCTAATTTATATTTGAATAAAAAAGACTGCATACAATCGATTTACTTGAAAATTCATAGCTTATGTCAAAAAACTTTTATATAACAACTCCGATATATTACGTTAATGATCGACCACATATAGGGAGTGCGTATACAACCTTAGTATGTGATGTAGTCGCAAGATTCAAGAGAGCAGAAGGGTATAAAGTATTGTTCCTTACAGGAACTGACGAACATGGACAGAAAATAGAAAAGGCAGCGGAAGCAAAGAACATCCCAACACAAAAATTTTCTGACGGAGTGGCTGATAAATTCAGAGAACTAACCAAAAAAATGAATTTCAGCAATGATGACTTTATTCGCACAACTGAAGAGAGGCATAAAGAGGGAGCAAAGGCGTTTTGGAAGATTCTGGATGAAAAAGGTTATATATATAAGGGTGAGTATTCTGGGTGGTATGCAATTAAAGATGAGGCATTCTATTCGGAAGATGAGCTCGTAGATGGAAAAGCTCCGACAGGAGCAGAAGTTCAGTGGCTTGCGGAGGAAAGCTACTTCTTTAAACTTTCAACAATGGGTGAGAAGCTTTTAGATTTTTATGATAAAAATCCAAATTTTATTTATCCAAAATCTCGTATGAACGAGGTTAGAAAATTTGTTGAACAAGGCTTAGAAGATTTATCAATTTCTCGAACTAGTTTTGACTGGGGTATTCCTGTTCCTGGAGATGAAAAGCATGTAATGTATGTTTGGTTAGACGCATTGACAAATTATATCAATGCCCTTGGTTATCCAAATATTAATGGTGAATTATACAAAGATTTCTGGCCTGCGGATATTCATATGGTCGGTAAAGACATTACTAGATTTCACGCAATATATTGGCCTGCATTCTTGCTCGCTGCTGGGATCAAGCTTCCAAAACAAATAGTTAGTCATGGGTGGTGGTTAGCTGAGGGAGAAAAAATGTCAAAGTCGCTTGGCAATGTTATTGACCCTATCAAATTAATTGAAGATTATGGATTAGATGAAACAAGGTATTATCTAATGAAGGAGATTTCATTTGGTCAAGATGGAACCTTTTCTCAAAATACTTTGCGCACCAGGATTAATGGCGAACTTGCAAATAAGATTGGCAATCTAATTCAGCGTACTATGTCAATGGTCCATAAAAATTGCGGTGAAGCTGTTCCTAATATTTCTGATTTAGACGAATTGTATAAAAGAGATCTTTTAGAGTATACTCAGCAGGTTTTTACTAAGGTAAAGTCAAGATTTGACAAACATGAGTATGATAAGGCTCTAAATGAAATCATCTTGCTTGCAGAAAAAGGCAATGAGTATGTGAATGATGCAGCTCCATGGGATCTCAAAAAAACTGATGAAAAAGAAATGCAAAAAGTTCTATATGAATTATGTGAAGTGATTAGGTATATAGCCATTTTGCTTTCTCCATTTTTACCGGAAGCTGCTAATAATATTTTAGAATTATTAGGAATAGATTCTAGAGAAATCTCTTTTAAACTACTTAGCAAAAATTATGCCGTAAAGCCTGGGCAGAAAATAGTGAAACCAGGAATAATTTTTAGAAAGATTGACTGATGTATATTGTTGATTCTCATTGTCATTTAAATTTCCCTCAGTTCAAAGACTACCTCGATGATGTAATCAATAGGGCTTTAGAGAATGATGTCAAACTGATGCAAACTATCTGCACTAAATTATCGGAATTTGATGACATACATTTAATTGCTAAGAAGTACAAAAATATTTATTGCTCAGTTGGAGTTCATCCCCATGAAGTAGAAAAAGAATTTAGTGAGATTGATCAATTATTGCACTTAGCAAAAAAAGAGAAGGTTATCGGAATTGGTGAGACAGGGTTAGATTATTATTATGAGTACTCAGATAGAGAAAAACAAAAGCAATCTTTTATTAAACATATAGAAGTTGCTAGAGAGCTGGCTATGCCTATCATCATTCATACCCGTGAAGCTGATGAAGATACAATATCTATTTTAACAGATGAGATGAAAAAGGGAGAGTTTCCTGGTTTGATTCACTGTTTTACTTCTTCCCAGAGGCTTGCTGATGCTGTGATAGAAATGGGTCTTTCTATATCGGTTTCTGGGATTCTGACTTTTAAGAATGCAACCAAGATCCAAGATGTTATCAAGAAAATACCAATGAATAGGCTATTGGTTGAGACGGATGCACCATTTTTGGCTCCTGTTCCTTTTAGAGGAAAGACATGTGAACCGGCCTACACAAAAAATACTCTTGAGTTCCTTGCGGATTTAAAAAATATTTCTGTTGAAGAATGCGCAGAGAAAACAACTGAGAACTTCTTTAAGCTTTTTACGAAGGCTGATCAGGAGTGATAGCTTGGAGATTTACAACTAACAATTTGTTGGAAGAGTAATTAACTTTATTCAAGTTGAAGATGTTCTTATTTCCAAAAGAGGCTAGGATATTTTTCTTTGTGCCAATAATTGTTAGACCCATATTTTTTATTGGCGCTGAAAGCAAAGCTTGGATAACTTCACGAGGAATTGTATTATTAATCTCTAAGTTCTGTATTTTCTTATTTTTCTTAGAATCATATAAAACTTTTCCATTAATATTAAGGACTTTATATGAAAAGCTATAAAGCTCTCCGCAGAATGGAGGAAGAGACCCTGGTGGTGAATTCCTTGTGTAGTGAACGATTAGATTAGATGGTTTGTAAGGCTTAGTAATTTTTACTAGATTAATCTCTGCTACCTTTGCGTTAGATGATTTTTTGTATTTTAGATCCAAAGCGGTTCTTTGCAGTAAGTCGTCAAAGAAAATTGATTTGATGAGAGATTTTTCTTGCAGATTTACTATTGAGTTCTGTACTCCCAAATGGATGTTATTCTTTCTATCTCCTAGAAAAAATGTTGATGTTTTCTTGGGAAGGTTATGTAGATTGTTGGCGTCTTCAGACGAGGCTATTTTAAAGTCAATAGTTACTTGGTCTCCACAGTAAGCCCGAGGTCCTTTGCCGAATTGCAAATAAGATTTTATAATAGGCTGGAAAGCGGGGTCATTTTCTATGATAGCACCTTGCTTAGACGACGATTCTTTTAAAATATTTTCAACTAAATGATAAAATTGTGGGTTATCCATCAAATGATCGAAAACATCAGCAGCTTTTTGGCTAATGAAAGATTGCTCTCCAGACGAGACTCTTTTTCTCTGATTATTCTTAGATTTAGCGGAGAGAGAGTGAGAGTTATTAATTTTAGAATTTGTTTTTAACTCTATTTTTGTCGGTTCATCTTTTGTATAAAAAATATTTTGTATAAAATCTTTTAAATGCTGCTGATTTCCTTTGTAAACAGCAATTGCTATGAATCCTAGCAATAAAATTTTGGCTGTCGTTGATAAAAAAGAAAATTTCACGAGCTTATATACAATTTACATCTCTATTATTCTTACTTGAACTATTTATAACTTTCAATTCTAAGTTGGCGTTAATTTATCGTTAACCTTCGTATAGTATGATATATAAAAAAAAGAGAAAATAGTGTCTAAAAGAAGCAATACTAACATTGTTATAGGGTGGAATTTGCTAGTGATATGTACACTAGCGATAGCTTTATATTTTTATAATTTCTTTTCCACCAACACCCAAGCGGACGATAAAAACACTTTTGGGAAAGACATAAAAAGAATCTTTCAGAAAGGTAAGGCGAAACATATCAGCAAGGAAGAGCTCGAAAGTTATATACTAAAGCTGAAAGCTGAGGGAAAGCCAATAAATATTACTGAAAGATTTGGTTTTAATTTATCACGTTCTGACTTAAATGGCATATATATGAAATATGTTAATTTAAGAGGAGTAAATTTAAGTTCTTCTTCAATGGATTTAGCTGTGTTAGAAAATGCAGACTTAACAGGTGTAGATTTTTCTTTTGCGAGCTTAAAGGGATCAAGACTTCGAGGGGCTACGGTTAATCGAGCTATATTAAATAAGGCAAATCTAGAGTTTTGTGATTTAGACCATTCTTCTTTTGTGGACTCCGATATGCAAAAGATTAATCTAGCGGGAGCAAACCTATCAGGCGCAAATCTAGCGGGAGCAAACCTATCAGGCGCAAATCTGTCTGACTGCATTTTAAACGGCGCTAATATGTCTGGTGCTAATCTTTCTAAAGCAAATATTTATAATGCAGATATGGATAAGGTGAATTTTGAAGGTGCTGACTTCAGTAATGCTAAATTAGTGGATTCTAGTCTTAGAAATGCTAATTTGAAAGAAGCAAAGCTTCATTTTGCCAATCTAAGAGGTGTTAGTTTGCTTGGTACTAAAATGGAGGGTGCCAAACTTGAGCATTCAAGAATTGATTATGTTGAAGGTTTGGCAAATAAATAATATCATATTCCTAAAATTGTAGCTTTAAATGAAATTTCTAAAAATAGCTTTATTAGTCTGTGTATTCTTTAGCGTTGAATCTTTTGCTAAATCTTATAACAAAAAGAAAGACAGCAAGTACGAGGTTTATAAAAAATGCATTCCGACAAAAAAACACAAGGTTGATCGTAGGCCTGCTAAATTTGCTAGTGATAATGATTTAACAAGAGTAGAGGGTGGTTTCTTTGACTCATATAATCAGAAAATTATCATCAGAGGTGTGGTTAAAGATAAAAACTGTGTTCCTGTATCGAATGCTCAGATTAGGCTGTGGCAAGTAGACTCTTATGGTAAAAAGAGATATGAAGAACAGCATAGCACAAAGCACCAAAAATATACCCAGGACAAGTTATCTTACAGCAAGTTTCAGGGAACAGGGATGTTTACTAGTTTAAATAACGGAGAATTCTTCTTTATAACCGTTCGTCCCTCGGAATTATCTAAGTCCAAGAAAGATCCTAAATATATAAATTTTGAAATCAATCATGCAGATTATCCTAAAGTGGCAAACAGAATATATTTTCTAGAAGCTGCACAATTTTCTAATAAAGATAATATTATTTTAGCTAAGAACTTTTTTAGTACTCGTTTCAAGGATATTAAAATTTATGATATGGAGATTGTTCTTGATGGAGTGAGTCCACATAGTAAATTCTAAAGAATGGAAATTGCAACTCAATATAAAGCAAAATATTATTCAGATAGAAGCTCCAAGGTTATTGATAGTTTTGTTTTCCATAGCACTGAGCTGACATTTGAAGAGTCATTGAAAATGCTAATGGGCAAAACGGATAGGGAAGTAAGCTCACATTATTTAATAGATTTGGCGGGAGAGGTTTTTCAATTAGTCGACCCAATGAAAAAAGCGTGGCATGCTGGAGAAAGCTTTTGGAGAGGCAGAAAAGGTCTGAATGAGTACTCTATAGGGTTTGAATTAGTAGATACAGATGAGAAAGGTAATCAAAGCAAATTTACCAACAAACAAATGAATGCACTTGAAGGGCTGTGCAAAGATTTAATGAAGCGGTTTAATATTGACCAAAGAAATATTGTTGCTCACTCAGATATAGCTCCTCAACGCAAGCAAGATCCAGGAGAGAACTTTGACTGGAAATCTATGAATCAAGAAGGAATAGGAATTTTTCATGATATAGATGTCGATGCATTTGGAAACAACGTTATCAAAGCTAGGCCAGGTGATCACAATAACAATGTTTATCTTGCTAAAAAATTACTGAAAGAAATTGGCTATTTAATAGATTTGAATGATATCTATGATAAAGATTTTTCCTATGTAATAGTTGCCTTTAAAAGAAGGTTCATACAAAAAGACATTTCAGATAGTTTGGATGAGCTTACTTTGGAAGTCTTGACATCAGTTGCAGAGAGATTTATTCAGTTTGGCAATTAGCACAAAAGAAGGTGCTTCTTCCTGCCTGTGACTTTTTTAAGATGTCGCTATCACAAATTTTACATTTTTCTTGGTTATAAACTGAGAATTGATGCTGAAAATATCCTGAGACCCCATCTAATTGCGCATAGTCTTTTAATGTGGAACCCCCGGCCTTAATCGCTTCTAGGAGGACTTCTTTGATAGTGGATGTAAGAGTGTCTATTTCTGTAGAGCCTAGTTGCATTGCAGGCCTAAAAGGAGAGACTTTTGCTTTGAATAGGCTTTCGCAAGCGTAAATATTTCCAACACCAACGACAATAGAATTATCCATAATTAAGTTTTTTATTGGCTTGGACTTATTCTTGCATGCATTTGCTAAATATTCAGCGCTGAAGTTTTCAGTTAAAGGCTCTACTCCAAGATGAGATAAGAGTTTGTGCGACTCTAATTCGCTAGTTGCGGTGTAGGTGACTAAGCCAAATCTTCTTGGATCATTTAAAACGAATTGCACTTCTTTATTTAGAATAAATTGCACATGATCATGTTTTCTTGGCACGTAATTATTATCTTTACTTAATAAGAGTTTTCCGCTCATACCAAGATGTATGATTATAGATTTTTCATTGTCTAAACTTAGTATTATATACTTTCCTCTTCGTGCATAGTTCACGATTCGAGCATTTTTTAAAAGGGATAATTCTTCTGGAATTGGAATACGCAAATTTCCTCTATTCAGAATTATGCTTTTAATCTCAGCTCCATCAATATAAGGCGTTAGTCCACATAAAATAGTCTCTACTTCAGGAAGCTCAGGCATTTATTTAAGATAGGTTTTTTTAAGAACCCCTTTGCTGATTAGAATAGACCTGACTTTTTCTGCTACTGAGTCAGTTTCTCGCATCTTATCTTTCTTTTGCTTTTTATATTTAGAATTTTTAAAAAGGGAAATTTGTTCTTTTTGTAACAAATTATCAAATACTTTTGCTACTTTAGTTTTATTGTGTCCCAATAGAGGTATCACAGCTACGTCAGAATCTGTAGCTTTCGCTTCAGACAGCATTGATATTGAATCGTTTGTAATAAATATTTGATTAGCTTTCGCTAGAAATGCAAAAAATGGATTGTTGTTTGCAGAGTGATAATCATAAAAAACTATATTGTCTTTGCCTTGAATTATTTCATGAATTTTGTTGTTTAAGTATTTTGGTGTTCTACGAGAGTTGGTGATAAGAAAAGAGCCTTTATGATGGGTGAGGATGTATTTTAGATCCTCAATAAATTTATTACATGCCTTTATAGACATAGAATATTTCTTTGTTGTTCCTCCAATTAAGATGGTATTAAAAGGTTTGGTTAAATTTTTAAAAATTTTTGAATGATTTTCTTCTTCATTCTGGAGTTTTTCTTTTGTGACTCTATTTAAAGCAAAAAATGTTTTGATAACATTTGGTCCAGTTATTTTATCATGATTTGGCGCAATGACTAAGTCGAAATATTTTGGGCTTATTTTGGGGTCCTGAATAAATATTGTGAATATTTTTGGGCTTTGTTTTTTTAAATACGACCCTATTGAGCGGGCGCTGTTTCCGCAAATAATTGCAAGCTTGGGAAGAGGTCCACTAAACTTGCTGTTATTCTCAGATTTATACTTTAAATAATTGAATTTAATATATGGAGCAAATAATCTAAAAGGAGCTTTTAGCCTAAATGTTTTTTCTTCAAACTTTATGCCCAAAGATTCCGCCAACCCAATTGCTTGAGATCTAGCCCCAGCATTTCCATCTGTTATTACCCAACAATCAACCATCAGAAAGTCGTCTTTTCTGTTTAGTATAAATGTTAAATATAGAAAGTCCTATTAAAATTGGATATACAAAATTCAAGACAGGTGAAAGAAGGTGGATCAGCCCTGTGAAGTCAAACATTGCAACAAAAGATGCAATGCCTAAGCTTACTATTAAAGCGACCATATATGCAGTTTTATTTGATGGAATGTATAAGAAAAGGAAATCTGTCCATATTGTTATCGCTGCTATTGCTGTCGTTATACAAGCAATGAAAATAAATGAAGAAAATATAATAGCAAAAATTTTACCAAATGATTCTACGATAATGGTTGGTAGAATTTTCTCTGGTGGCACATTCTTTATGAGATCTATATTTTTTACGCCAATATAGAAAAATGCCAAATAAACTAATAATAAAATAACAGCGCTTACTAGGCTTGCATACATTCCTAGTTTGAAATTTTTACTTTGGTCGGTGTTTAGACTTTTTAAATATACTATAGAAATTCCGGTAAAATAAATTGCTCCTGGTAGGTCGTAAGTTAAATATCCAGTTAGGAGGCCATCATAAAAGATTTCCTCTCTGTATGAAAGATGATTACTTACTACTGTTCCATCCTTGAAGAAAATAAATAGAAAGATTCCTAAAAGCATTGTTAGTAAGATAGGGGTGATATAATTTCCTATGCTTGAAACCAGTCTCTTTTTGCTTACTGCGTAATAAAAAATTACTATTGAACAAAGAAGGTAGAATGACCAATTGATTACATCAGGAAAAACAGTCTTTATTCCACCAAATGCAACTATCAAGCATCTCGGTACGACCCCAAAGGGACCCTCGATTAATATTAAAACTAATTGCACTAGGAACCCTATTTTGACTCCTAAAGGTTTAAAAAAGTTTTGAGTGCTACCAGCGTGTACAGCTGAGATTAGACCAAGTAAAGTAATCAGCACGGCAGTTATACTGAATCCAACATAACTTAAAACCCAGTTAGAGGGCCATTTTTGTGCTAATATTAGCGGAAGTGTGATGTTGCCAGCACCAAAAAACATGGTGAATATTGCAAACCCAACTGTAAAGACTCTGAGATTCATTATTAATTTATTTAAATCCAAGACAACAAACTATTATTCTAAATTATCTAAATCAACATAAAAGTGAGGTAATGCTATTTTTATACATTCAGTTTAATTTTTTGATGTCTGTGGAGCATATCTATCATGCAAATAAATAAAATTACAGCAATAGTTAATATATTAACTATTTATTAACCATTATGGGTAATAATTAACTATTACTAGGTTGAATACACAAAAATATATGATTCGTAAAGATGATAAATATGCGCTGCATTCTGCAGTGTTTGAGGGTAACGTAGTCGCTATAAAAGAGTTATTAGCGAATCGTGCACCATACAATATACCCGATGACAACGGGTCTACTCCTCTGCATTTTGCTGCTATGAAAGGAAATCAAAGGGCTATTCATCTTTTGAAGGTGCATGGTGCTCAATGTAACTTTAGCGATTGTCATGGTGAAACGCCATTACATTTAGTGGTAAAGACGGACAATTTAGATGCTGTAAAAGAAATAGTTCAAATGAAGCCCGATATTGATGCAAGAGACAGGTTTGGGAATACTGCTTTGCATTATGCTGTGGACTACGGAAATAAAGAAATTGTTGAATATCTCTTAATCTCGGGAGCTAAAACAAATTTTTTAAATGAAAATCATGAGTCACCTCTTTCGATAGCAGAAAAGAATTTTAAGCCAGATATAGAGAGTCTACTACGCAAGTACTCAGCAAAGAAGCCAATGAATATGGTTAAAGCGTTTGTAAAATCGTTTAGAATTGCAAATAACATAAGAAAATCAGCATTGATAGGGTTTTCTTTTTTGATATTATTATCCTTCTTTAGCTTAGTCTATTTTCAAGGACTATCATTAATTGCCATATCTTTATGTATGTCAGGTATTCTGCTAGGATTTATTTTGCTTATTATGGACAAGCCGTATCGCCGAGTAAGGAAAATAGAAGAAAAGTTTTTTAATGGATTAATGTCTAGTTATGAATTTGAAAAGCTGCTTAGTAAAAAAGTATTAAACAGCGAAGAAAGAGAAATAGTCCAGGTGATAAATTACGATGCACTTCAGGGCGGTGAAAATACAACTCCAAGCCTATCTTTAGTCAATCAGAGTAACAAAATCCATTAATTTGGTTTGAAATCCTGTATTCCTGATATAGTATTATTCTTATGATGAATAACGTTGACTTTTTTTCAATTAATATTTCCGTTGAACAGTTGCATAATGTAGGCAAAAGTCTGCTTGCATCTGGAGCTATTTTCCTCTTTTTTTATGCTACGACTTTTATTGTAACTATTGTCAGCAATGTGTTTGCATCTAAGCTAACTAAAGATAGAAAAATAGTTGTTAGGTTGATTAGGAAGTTAATTAATTTATTTGTCATTTTTTCTGGAATCATTGCTGCAATGAATCATCTTGGGATTGACGTAAGAGCATTTATTTTGCAATTAGGGTTAATAGGATTTGCAGTGGGATACGCATTCAAAGATGTTATTGCTAATGCTTTGTCGGGTATGATGATCATTTTATACCGCCCTTTTAAAGTAGGAGACTTTGTAACAATAGGTAGCGTTGAAGGTGAGATAGTCAATATTGATATGCGTCACACCTCGCTCAGGAAAAAGAATAATAAATATTTGGTTCCGAACTCGAAAATACTTTCTGAGAGTATCACCGTAAAGCAATAAAATTTATCTTCGTATATATTTATCCATAAGTTATAATTTAAGTATAGCTAGTGGGTAAAAGGTTTATGAATTTTAAGAATATATTAATTGCATTAAATAGGTTAGCGTCATCGAATGCTGAAACTATTGAGTCAGCTGTTGCTGAATCTTCAGTCAGAGATGGCACAACCTCTGAAAGGCTTGGAGAGGAATTTTCTCTTTCAAGGATTGCATCAAGGAGCTTCTCTAGCGTGAGAGGAGTAGCTGGAATTATTGGTGGATTGGGAGGTGCTGTTTCAGGTGTCTCAGGAGAATTGGGCACTTTATATGCGAAATATAACTACATACGTTCAAATACTAGTGAGGCAATATTAGAAATATTGAATGAACCCGAGGCCTTAAAATTATTAAAGGATAATTCTAAAATTTTTACTTCTGTTCTAACGCAAAGTTTTTTATCTGGAGTAAAAGATCCGATTCAGAAGCAAAGAATTGCAAGAAGGTCTGAAGAAACTGTAGAGAAATTGGTAAATGTGGTTGGAGTTTTGCAGCAGTTTATTCATGAGAAAGAAATTACTTCTGTTACAATGCTACAAGAGCAAATACTTGTTGCTTCAGAAAAAAAAGGCGGCCAGCATATTACTGATGCTATAGAAGATGTTGTTAATTCCTTTACTGATTTAGCAGCTATGAATCCTGACATTATTGTAGAGACTGCTTTGATTGCTACAGCAAATCCTGATGATAGAATGCATAAAGAAAAATATCAGGAAGCTGGTATAAAGGCTTTTAAGAGCTTAATTACGCAATCTAGAGAATCGGGTGATTTATCTGAATTTTTTAGGCGATATAGGTCCGACCCTGATAAAGAAGCGACATTCTTTTTAGACAGTTATGTTGATCATTACGTAAGAAAGAAATCTCTTGCAGGAATTGATATAGCAGATGTTGATTGTAATTCTTTAAAGTTTCAAGGCTTTGATTTTTCTTTCGCAAAAATTGCTAATGTAGATTTTTCGAGGTCTAAAATACATAACTGTGATTTTAGCTTAGCAACTTTTGATGAGGGAGTTGATTTTGATGGCGCAGAGATCGATGTTGAGACTTTCCAAACCATGATTCCTTCTTTGCGGGAAGCTAACAAGCATGGTGAACAACCAAAAATTAACTGTAAAATCATTGGTGAAACTACACTCTTGGACTTATCAGGAATTCATTCGGATGATTTGGACCTTAGCGATCTTAGAGTTGTTGTGCTTCAGAGAGAACAACATGCAATTAGGTCCGGTGATGAATTGGAACAAAGAAAACAGGTTTTCAGATTTGTCAGAAATAATCAGAAGAAAATCAAAGAGGATTTATTACGTGGTCAAAGTGGAAAGATTGAAGACAAGCAGTTCTTTAAACATCTGGAAGATAGTTTTTATAATGCAATATGGGAATCATGTGACAGCCAAGAAGAGGTGGAAACATTTTTAACGGTTATAGATGAAAGTCCTGAATCGTCTAAACTTTTCTTAGAATGCTGGGATCAAATCAAAACAACTTTATCTTATAACGAAGTTGGCGGGGGGTTTTTCTCTAGTGCTGAAACTAGGCCGCATGTCAGCTCTGAAAGATTGAATGACAAACTCCGAGAGCTTGTTGACCAAGTGAAGCACGACCCTAAATTTAAGTTCAGAGATAGATTGTTCAAAAGGCCAAAAACGCAGGATATTGGCGAAACATTATCAGGTCATCCAGAAAGAGTTAGAGCTGGCGAGAGCATTTTTAATTTCATTTTTACCGAGCCATTCTTTGCAAGCCTTTTTGACCCATCTAAAAATAGAAGGCCTACAAGGATTGGTAGAAAAATCAGAGAAGTTTTCGAAAAGACAGTGCCTAGTTTTGCAAAGCCATATTTTTATAATACTACAAAAGCTGGTCGCAGTATTGAATGTTGGAGTATAAAACAAGCAATTACATTTGCGCTTAAATTATTTAGGAATCGAAATTTATGGAGACATATCCTTCCGGTTCTTAATGATTTAAATTATTACTCTGTATGGCGAAAAAGCGATGATCTTAAAAGATCTAGGGCTGATGTACTCTACAATCTTGTTGAAAACAAAGTGCTTAGAAAAAACATAGCAATGCGTGATGAAGATGGAAATCCATTAAGAGATGCTGAGGGTAATGTTATTCTTAATCAGAATTTAATAGATGTGGTTTCTTTTGTCTTTGATGTTGATATAAGCAGAGGTGATTTAGAGACTATGTTTAAATCGCTATATAATGTTCTTGAGATATTAGAAGAAACTAAGTCTCATTCTTTAATTCGGGAAATTGCCACGATAGACAGTGCTCATGAATTTAAACAGAAATTACTTGAGCATCTAGCGAATAAAATATCTAAAGATAAGTTAATAACACTTGAAAAAGATCTAAATTCGCTAGTCCCAGTGGTTACAAAGTTTTTGTCTAAGGGAGGACCGTCTGTTGAGGTGGAAGCGCTACCTTATCATTTCGCACATGTTGGATCTATGGAGAAAATGGCAGAGACCGTGAGATTGATGGGTAGAGGTGGAGTTGTTGATATTGGTGAAAGAGTGTTTGCAGGGGAAGTTGCTGATTTTTCTTACGGCACTATTGGTGCAAAAGAAGAGGGAATAGAATTTTCTGGTATAAAGTCCGCTAGATTTAACTGCTCTTCTAGTAAATTCACAAATGTAAAATTTAGTAGATGTGAATTAAGTGGAGAGCGCGAAGAAGATATTCCAGCCTTTAAGTTTCTAGGTCCAAATTTTGATCATGCTAAATTTGCTGACACAACTTTCGAGTCTGTAATGATGCCGCATTTTTATGGAGACTGCATGGAGTTCAAAAGGGGGGGGATTGAAGGTTGCGATATTCATTCTTCTATTCTGACAGATGCTAGTTTCGTTGGTACAGAAATAGGTGATGTTGATTTGTCACGTAGTAACATGACAGATGTTGTTTTAGATAATGTTAAGATATCAAGTAACAGTAAACTAAATGATGTCAATCTCACAAATAGTCATATAGTCAATTCTGAAATACTAGACGTAACGTTTGCTGAATCTGACCTCACTAAAGCAAACATCTGGAAATCGTCTTTTGTTCATACTAGTTTTGAAAGGGTTAAACTAAAAATGGCCGAATTTTCTTCTGTGACTTTAGAAGATTGTTCATTTAAAGGAGCTGACTTATATGAAGTTAGGTTAAAAGATATAGAAATAAGAGGTAGTATTAACTTGGAAGGGGCTACAATTTCTGGAGACCAACTCGAAATTATTGTAAAAGCAGCTGAAAGAAGTGGAGCAGAGGTACTAGGTATAGAATCTGTAAAAGTTAAGAAACCTAAGAAAAATTTTGTAAAATCTTTAAGGGAATCTAGAGCGAGCGCAGCATCAGCTGGTCTAACTTCTCCCAAATAATTTCTCTATGTCCTTTAACTTTAGTTCGATATAAGTAGGACGGCCATGATTACATTGACCTGAATGAGGGGTTGCTTCCATTTCCCTAAGCAAAGAGTTCATTTCGGTGGTATTCATCTTTCTTCCAGATCTTATACTGTGATGACAAGCATAGGTTCCAAGCACATGATTTAGCAATTCTTTAAAAGTTACATTCCGATCAAACTCAATTAAGTCATCAACAATATCTTGAACTAATTTTTTTGTATTGCAATTGCCCAGAATATGGGGTATTTCGTGAATCACAATTGAGGTATCGGTCAGCTTTTCAACATTCAAACCAAGCTTTAATAAATCCTCTTTAATTGCTAGAATCTTATCCAAATTATATTCATCAATTTCGATAATTTCAGGAATCAATAATCTTTGCTTTTCTACTTCGTTATTTAAAATATCATTTTTGAGGCTCTCATAAACTAAACGTTCATGAGCTGCATGTTGATCAGTAATAACAATACTATCATTAGTTTGCGAAACAATATAAGTTTCATGCATTTGGCACATGGCGGCGCCAAGTGGATAACTATTAGCCCCAGCTTCTTGATGACTAGCATAAGTTTCATTGCTTGTTTTAGAAGAGAAGTCCTGTGCAACTGGTTCAAAGAACTGATTTGCTGAATTTATAGATTCTTGTCTTGGCGCTGAAAAAGAGTGCGTTGAATTTGGCGGTCTACTGAACATGGAGGGCGAAGCAGAGGGCGCGCTTCCCATATTTCTCTGAACATAGTTCAAAGTATCGCTTGCGATAGTCGATGATGTTTTTTGTCCTTTTTCATAAACAGCTTTTTTTAGTCCGGAAATAACTATATTTCTAACCAGAGGCACATCGCGGAATCTAACTTCTGTTTTTGATGGGTGGACATTTACGTCGACATATTCGAATGGCACTTCTAGAAATAGAGCTGCTACAGGATATCGATGAGAGCTAATAAAATCTTGATAAGCTACTCTTAAAGCAGTGTGTAATAGCTTATCTTTTACAGCTCTTCCATTAATATATAAATAAGTGTCGCTTGAAGTACCTCTATTATAAGTTGGCAAGCTGATATATCCTTTAATTTTAATATTATCTTTCTCAATATTTACATTAATTGAATTCTCAGCAAATTCTTTACCCATTACTTTTTCTATTCTTTTAAAGTAAGGGTCAACTAAGTCTATTTCTTTCTGAAAAGAAAAGATTTCTTTGTCGTCAGATCTGAAAGTAAATTTGACTTGAGGATTTACCAAAGCCATTCTTTTTATAATATCCGTAATATGTTGGATTTCAGTTCTTTCAGTTCTTAAAAACTTTAACCTTGCAGGAGTAGCAAAAAATAAGTCTCTTACTTCAACAACAGTTCCAGTATTCAGCATTGCTGGCATGGTTGGAGTTTTTTCGCCTCCGGCAACTGTAATACACCAGCCATTTTCTGAATGAGCCGGCTTAGATTTTATTGTCAGGCGACTAACCGAGCCGACAGATGGCAAAGCCTCTCCCCTAAAGCCAAAAGTTTTAATATTTAGAAGATCATTATCAATTAATTTCGAGGTAGCATGTCTTTCAACAGCAAGAGAGATATCTTCTTTATCCATGCCACAACCGTTATCTTCAACAATAATGAGGTTTTTGCCGGCATTTTCTATTGTAATGGTTATTTCATCTGCTCCAGCGTCGAGGGAATTTTCCACTAACTCTTTAATAACTGATGCTGGTCTTTCGACAACTTCTCCTGCTGCAATTCTGCTAATAGTAACTGGTGATAATTCTCTTATTATCGACATTACGTAACTTCTCCAGAAAGTCTCAATTTTGCTTTTTGCTCTCCAATGAGTGGTAGAATATATTTCAATTCTGGACCATGCTCTATAGAAGTAAGAGCTTTTCTAATTGGCATGAATAAATCTTTACCTTTGCGATCAGATATATTTTTAATTTCTGCAATCCACTTGCTCCAAGTTTCATTATCCCAATTGCCAGTAGGCAGACAAGAAGAAGCTTGTTGGAGGAATTCTTTATCACTGACATCTATTAATGGTGTGATGTCTTGTTCGCATATTTTATACCATAATGCAGCATCAGATAATTTTTCTAAATTATGTTTAATTGCTTCCCAAAATTTTGCATCGATATCAAGTTGTAGTTTCTTGAACTCACCTGAAACATCATCGAAATTATATTCAGAGATAATTTTATGGTTAATTCTGATTAAATCTTTTTCATCATAATTTGTTGGGCTTTTATGGAATTTTCCAATATCAAATTCTTTAATGATGGGTTCAATTGAAGTATATGATGATGGGGGTTCAGAAGTGCCAATTTTAGCTAGGAAATTCACAATGGTCATTGCTTCAATTTCTTCTTCTTTCCGAAGAGACATAATATCGAACCCACCAGTCCTTTTGGATATCTCAGCATTTTTAGTTGTGATTCTTGGTAGATGCGCAAAAGTTGGTGGTTTATGACCCAAAGCCTTAAAAAGCTGGATATGAATTGCTGTATTGCTCACGTGATCTTCACCACGGATTACATGCGAAATTTCAAAATCAATATCATCTACAACTGAACAAAGCATATATGTCCAGCTACCATCACCTCTAATTAGAATAGGATCAGACATAGACATAGATTCATAAACAGTTTTGCCGCGTACTAAATCATCCCATTCAACTTTTGAGTTTTCCAGCTTAAATCTGTAATGAGGTTGTCTGCCTTCTTGTTTATATTGCTCTAACTTCTCCTGAGAAAGGTTAAGAGCAGCCCTGTCATATATAGGTGGCTTTCCCTGGCCAAGCTGAATCTTCCTTTTTATATCTAATTCTTCAGGAGTTTCATAGCAAGGGTAAAGCAAACCCTTATCTACTAGCATTTTTTTTATTTCTTCATATCTTTCAAGGCGATTTTTCTGGTGTTCGGAAAGATCCCATTTCATACCTAACCATATTAGGTCTTCTTTGATTTGCTGAGTAAATTCCTCTTTTGACCTTACTGTATCAGTATCATCGATACGTAGCATAAACTCGCCACCAGCATTTTTGGCAAAAAGCCAGTTGATCAAAGCAGTTCTAACATTACCAACATGTAATAAACCAGTAGGGCTAGGGGCAAATCTTGTTCTAATCATTTTTATTTAGAGAAATAATATATCGCACCGATTAAAATTATAACAATTGCTTGCAGACCTACTCGAAGCGCCATTAACTTATTTTGCTTTTCTTTACTGTCTTTCTTATCAGAACTTAATTTTGATACGCCGATTACTACAACCGACATTACCAAAATCATTAGTAAAATAATTAATAGGTTAAACAATCCCATAAACTAACCAGTTTTCATGGAAGATAACATATCAGAAATCTAAATGGAATGTAAAATAGATTAAATCTATTCTTTTGTGTCTTCTTTTTTCTCAGTTGCTTCAGCTTCAGCAGGAGCTCCACCTTCATCTGCCTGAACTTCTTCAGGTTTTGCTTCTGTTTTCACTTCGGCTTTTGCTTCAGCAGGAGCTTCTTCAGCAGGAGCCGCTTCTTCTTGTGGAGCAGCTGCAGCTTCTTCAGCTTTTTTTGCTTCAGCAGCCTCAGCGGCAGCTTTAGCTTCCTCTTCTGCTTTCTTTTTAGCTTCTTCAGCTTTTTTAGCATCAACAACAGCTTTACGTTTTGCAATTCTATCAGCAAGTTTACTGTTAGCTACTTTGATACCAGCAATATTCATCAATTTTTCTGAACGCTCAGTAGGTTTAGCACCAGTTTTTAGCCAATGCTCAATACGATCATTTTTGAATTTAATTCTTTCAGGATGATCTTTAGGCAATAAAGGATTAAAAGTTCCTAGCTTCTCAATATAGTTCCCGTCTCTTGGTGCCCTAATGTCAGCTGCTACTAGCCAGTAAAAAGGTCTTTTATTTGAACCATGTCTTGAGAGTCTAATTTTCGTTGCCATATATTGATACTATGATTTAAGTTTTTCTTCTTTGAATTCCACGTGTTTTCTAACTACGGGATCATATTTTCTGAAGTTAAGTTTTGTTGTAAGCTGCTTAGGATTTCTCTTTTTCACGAAGAAGAAACCTGTTTTTGCGGTGCTTACCAATTTTACTAATATAGTGTTTTTCTTAGCCATACTTAACTTTAGTCAAAATTCAGAGTGTAAAAATTACACTAAGATCCTTTTATGTCAAGTAGAAAAATGGATTTATGACGATATAAATCACCCTGAAACAAGGATTGGCAGTTTTACTACTTTCCTCTTTTTCTTGCAGCTTCTGCTTCAGAAGCTCTCTGTTCTGCTAGGGCTTCCCTGCGGTTGACTGCTTTCCTTCCTTCTTTCTTAGCATGCTTGCCTGGGATAGGTTTTCTTTCTGCGTCTAAAGCAGGAGATGCAGTAACTCCAGAGGCTCTCTCGGTTTCATGTCCTCTGGTGCGTTCAGTCTCCTTAGATTTTGTTGGTCCGTCTTTTTCTTTCTTCGGAGCAAGCCCCATATATTTTTTCATTTGTACTACAGGCTCGACTAACCTGTCATAAAATTTATAGGTTGCAGCGGCTACTGCAGCACCTGCCGCCAGCCCAATTGAAGAAAATGCATATGCAGAAATAGCACCTGCTACAGTAACTACTGGAATTCCCAAGCCAAATGTTCCAACACAAAATGCAGCAGCAGCAACAGCTAATAAGGTTACACCTGTAAATAATAAAATATTTTTCATTTTTGTTGATAATGATCTTTCAGGGCGCTGTTCTCGAGTTTCGTCTTGGGATTTAAAAACTTCTTCGATAGGGATTCTGCCATTGTGTTTTTTTCGTAGTGCTTGTTTCTTAGTTTCTGACGCTACGTACTCTTCCCGGATATCGTGTGCTGCAACTACTCCCCCAGTAACAGTTCCTAATGCAGCGCCTGTCGTGATTCCTGCTGTTAAGCCACCAACAGCACTTGCCAGAGTAGGCACTGTGCCAAATGCAACGCCAGCAGCTCCTCCAGTTGCGGCTACCAATGTACCAATAGCAGCTCCCCCTAATATATATCCAGAATTATCAGCAACATGGTCTATAGTTATATCGGCTACTTCTGCTGCGTCGAACAATTTATCACCAAACTGACCTGGAATAACTCCGGTACTGTCAGTAAGTAATCTGCCTCCAACTTCTGTAGCAGCGGTAGTCGCTCCTCCTAGAGCTAATGGTGCTAGCGCGGCTAGCGCTCCTCCTCCTGACAGCAGTGCTGCCCCACTAATTACGGCAGTGGTCGCAAGAACACCCCCACTAACAAGTCTCGGTAAAAGCATTTGTAAGTCAAATTTTCTTTTGGCTGAAGCACTATCATTTACTAGGTGCTCAGACTCAGAAGTTATAAATCCCTCGCCAATATTTCTTCGTTTTAAATAATTAATACCTGTTTGATTAACCAGCCATACATACGTACTTCCTGCTTTCCTTACTGCTAAAGCAACCGCTCCTCTTCCAGCCGTATCCGACACTTTTTGTGCACCAATAATTTCGGTATCTTCGCCAGTTACAGCTTCCAGCAATTCTCTTTCAGCAGCTTCCCTGCGTTTTTTAACAGCTCTACCCATAAACTTTGATATTGTTTTTCCAGCCGAGTGTCTTTTACCTTCTTCTTTCCTCTGCTCAACAACTTTCTTAATAAAAGACTGTTGGTTAAAACCTTTGCGACTTTCTTTGTTAGCCTTATCCAACTCGCCAAGTGCGTGCCTAACAGCACTTGCAATAATTGGTTTAATATTTTCACCCGATGGGGCAGCTTTTAGATCATCTACAATGTTTCTTAGTGCGCCATGATCAAGTTCAGAATCACTTACCTCAAGAGATTCAGTCAATTTTTTTAAAAGTTCTGGCATATCACGAGAAAGTAAAAAATTATCATCTTTGCCAATCTTTTCTACTAATGCTTCAGCTAGAGCCTTTTTGATTTCTTCCACTCGCTCGGGCACTACGCTTCCAAGCCATGAAGATGTAAACCCACTAGTTATTTCTCTATCTAATAATTCTTTGATTGTAGCTTCTGATGCACCGGCCATAGCCTTGCTGGCAGCATCAGTTCTTTTGCCATTATGTCTGTTCATTTGTTCTGCAATAACAGCTCGGTCAATTTCTTCAAAGCTTGAAGAAGAGGTGACGCTAATTGTTAAATCAGCCGGAATCTCTCTAACTATTTTCCCGAACTTAATGGCCGCCATAAGAGCAGGAGAAGCTTCGTCGTAACTTGTATCAACATTTATAGCTAGTACATTCTTAAATGGGTCATGTTCGTTCCCATCTTTATCTTTGTATGGTTTAAATAGAGAATCATCTTCAGTGAAATCATAAAAATATGTATCAGCTAAAGTAGCTTCAGCAAAATTTACATTTTTAAAAGTTTGATTTGGCCCTCTGAAGGTACACCCTGTAACATTTGCTTCTGCAAAATCAACGTTCTCAATATCCATCTCAGGTTCAAAAGCTGACTCTGGAAATCTGTTTGAAAGATCTATTTTTATGGCTGAACAATCTTTCATTTTAAGGTTTAAGTGATGTGTGCCGTAACCGTTTGAATCAGATAAATCAGCACCATCTAGATTCACATTTTCGAAAGTAATGTTTCCACCAAACATACAGTTTGAAAGATCAATTCCAGAAAGGTCTAACGGTTTGCTAGAAGTCCCTTTTAATTCAACATCTTCAACAGAAAAGATCGCACCTTCAGCAATACCTCTTCTATTTCTGCGGAGGAATTTTACGATGTCGCCTTTGAAAGGTTTTCTGCCATGTAATGCTTTAGCATAATCTTTGATATCTTTTGCTGTAACTTTATAAATAGAAGTGGTTTTTGGCATGCCGCCATCTACTGTTTCAACTTTTACACCTTCTGTGCTCATGCTATTTCTCCGTATTAACCTTGATTAGCCTGATCGGCTGGAATTTTTGCTGTTGCTACTTGCACGCCTCCATCACCGGATGCTTCGCCAACATTGGCTTGAGAATCATCAGCTGGTTCTTCTTCTGGTGCTCCTTCGCCTTCGCCACCATCTTCACCCTCTTGCTGAGCTGCTCCAAGTGCGTACACGCACAAATCTTCAAAAGAAACATTATTCTTATCAGCTAAATCTTTTAATTTTTGGATGCTATCCATAACTTCTTGCGGAATAGTTCCTCCACGTTCCTTTGAAAGCCAGTCAGATTGAAAGTGCAGTGGGTGATTTCCATCTTTAGGGAAGCCAATATATATTGTAAATGGAGCAACTTGACCGTTAAAATTACATGGAACGCTAAACTTTTTCATAAAATTATTTCGAATAAGAAGTTAATTAAACTATAATCCACCTTAATAAAATTTTATCTAATAAATGAGCACTAGACAAGGCGAAATAAAACAGCTTCGAAATCGCAGAGGGATGTTTAGAACCTGGTGGAATACGATCGATAAAGTATCTATGTCATTGATACTTTTAATTATCGCTTCAAGTTTGGTGATGGTAACCACTGCAAGCCCTGCGGTTGCAACCAGAATTGGCCTCGAGCCATTCTACTTCATGAAAAGGCAAATAGTCTTTTTAATCTTAGGGACTTTTTGTTTGATCTCTCTTTCTTTTACATCAGTTAAAACAGCCAGAAGAATTGCTTTGATTGGTTTTCTAGTATGTCTGTTCCTTATGGTAATAGTCTTAATCGCTGGTGCTGACATTAAAGGTGCAAAACGCTGGATTTCTCTTGGTGGCTTCTCATTGCAACCTTCAGAATTTGCTAAGCCGTTCTTTTCTGTTGTTACTGCTTGGGTTCTATCAATTAAATATGCTGATCCAAGATTTCCATCTTTCAAGGTATCCTTTGCATCATATATAATGTTCATTGCTTTGTTATTACTTCAGCCAGATTTTGGAATGACCGTAACCGCAACGGTAATTTGGATAGGGCAATTATTTATCGCAGGGCTTTCATTCTTTTGGGTATTTACCTCATTTATTTTTGGGGTGATTGGGGTGGTATCTGCTTACCTTGCTTTGCCGCATGTACAAAAAAGAATTGATAGTTTTCTGAACCCGGAAACATTTGATAATTACCAAGTCCAAAAATCTATAGAAGCATTTAAGAATGGTGGTTTCTATGGAACTGGTCCAGGTGAGGGTACAATTAAGTATCATCTACCAGATTCTCATACTGATTTTATTTTTGCAGTTATAGGAGAGGAGATGGGAGTAGTGGCGTGCCTAGTGATAATTTTTATTTATGCGGTAATTGTTATTCGCGGGCTATATTTAATTACCCATAATTATGATCAATTTAATATTTTGGCAGTTTCAGGAATTTTAATTCAAATAGGTGTGCAGTCAGTGTTTAATATTGGCGTCACCCTACATTTATTCCCTACAAAAGGGATGACTTTGCCGCTTATTAGTTATGGTGGTTCTTCGGTAATTGCTACTGCGATTGCACTAGGCTTGATGCTTTCATTTACCAGAAAAAGATATAATGTTATTACGTTACCAAAAAGATATTTGAGGGATAGGTTTTGAAGAAGACAAAAATATTATTAGTTACAGGCGGAACTGGTGGACACATAATCCCAGCAGTTTCTTTATATGAAGAAGCAAAAAAAAGAGGATATGAGGTTTGTCTGTCAGTGGATAGGAGGTTTTTACAATTTAGACAATATTTTAGCGACAACCTAAATTATCATGTAGTTGCTTCTGACAAATTGAGCGGTTCAATTTTTAGAAAAATGATTGGAGTATTCAAGCTGATTCTAGGATTCTTGCAATCGATAAAATTAATACTTATCGAAAAACCATCAATTGTAATTGGTTTTGGTGGTTACACAACTTTTGCAACTTTGCTTGCTGCAAAGTTTCTGCGCAAACCGGTTCTTGTTCACGAGCAGAATTCGGTAATGGGTAATGCTAACTACACTTTGTCTGACGGTCTTGCTGATTTAGTTTTAACAGCTTTTCCAGATGTAAAAAATATTCACCCAAAAGCGAAGACCAAATATATTGGTAATTTTGTCAGGAAAGAAATTCGCGAGTCTGCAACTGAACTTCCAGATTTAAAGAAAAATGGCGAAGTGGTTGTCACTATCCTGGGCGGCAGTCAAGGAGCTTCGATTTTAAGCGAGGTGGTGCCAAAAGCACTGGCTGAGTTTTCTAAGGAAAGTAAGTTTAAGTTGCAAGTTTTTCATCAAGCTCGTGAAGAGGATATCGAAAGGGTGCGTAGAGTATATGTGCAAAATGAAATTAAATGTGAAGTAGAAAAATTCTTTAATGATGTTAATCAAAAGATTTCAAAATCTCACCTGATAATTTGTCGTAGTGGAGCATCAACAATCTTTGATTTAACTTTTTTGGGCAGGGCGCCAATTTTGATTCCAATTCCGTACTCATACAAAAATCATCAATTACTTAATGCGCAATTTATTGAAAAAAATAAAGCTGGTTGGATAATTGAGCAGAAGGATTTTACTTCGAAAAAACTTGCGGAAAGACTAGATGAAATATTTGCAGATTTTAATGCTTTGAAGACATATTCTCGCAATATGTTAGATCTTAAAAAAGACGGTTTTGATTCAATTTTTACTATAATTAAAAATTATTGTGCAAATTGAATATATCTATGATAAATTTTAAGGGTATTACTGAAATTTTACTCTAGGGAATGAAAAAGCTAACCCTCATTTTATTGGTTTTTATTGTCACGTCATGCAGTTCCTTTAAGGACAGGCGTTATAAGAGAGATAAAAGAGCGCCTACTAAGAATGCCACTATTTCTGAAACCATCAACCAGGAATCTATGGATCATGTTGATCGTGAAATAAATAATTTCAGATTTAAAGATGACTTTAGCAGGACTCCTATCTCACACATCAATTTTGATGATATGCCATCTAAAGTTATTATTGATGACGTTGATGTTAAACATGAAAATATCTATGAGCTTCCCAAGTCAAAAATAACTACTAAATACAAAAGTCCTTCTAAAAAACGATACAAGAAAAGAAAGCCAAAGATTGTGCGTTCCAATTATAAAGCTAAACAAAAATCTTTTCCTGATTTAAGAGAGACGCCAACTAATCAGAATGATCCAAAGCAGAATCAAAAATATTCTCAGAAGAAATCAGGCCAAGTCACAGAGATGCAAAGAAGGTCTAGCCAGGTGAGAATGCCATCTAAAAAGCCTCACGAAGTTGCTCCGTCAAATACTAATAGACAAGTCGATCCAGCGACGCAACAGAATCAAGTTAATGCTAAATTGCAGCAGCTTCAATCTCAGCACCAAACAGTTGTGCAAAATTCTAAACAAGTTGCTGGACAACAGCCTGCTAATACCCAGCAAAAGCCGGTAGTTAATTTAAGAGTTGTTCCTCCTGCGAATCAGCAACAACCAGCGGCAAATACACCAAATCTACGTGGAGGAAGTGTGCCAGTTCCAAGTCCTGCTGGTGCAGCTAACCAAAATCACATGCGGTCTAACGCTGGAATGGTTCCTGTTCCAAGTCCTACAGCTGCGGCTAATCAAAATTATATGCAGCCTAATACGGCTGCTGTACCTGTTCCAAGTCCTGGAGCCGCGCAGCAACAGGCTAATCATCCAAATAATATGAATGCACCAGCGATTCCGTCAGTGCCTTCAACAAATAATCAGGGTGTAATGACTGGACAAAATCCTGCGGTTTACTCAAACCAACAGCAACAACAAAATGTACATAATCAGCAGCAACACACTGCTCCAAATGCAGGGGCGCAGGGATCTGGGATCCCACCAGCACCAAAACCACCTGAAGGTTTTTTTGATAAAGTAGAAGATGCAGTATCGCACATGCTTCATCCATCTTCTCCAGCTGATTCAACGAAAGGCAAAAAGAAGATATCTATACAAAAAGATTTGTCTTTAAAAACAAAGGACCAGCCAAAAGAATCAAGTTTACAAGGTGGGTCTTGGGATAATCCTCAGCCCAACTACGTAGTTGGTAATACGCCTCAGAAACAGCAACAAAACAGTTCAAAAAATAAAATAAACTCAGCTTTGAGCCACTCTTTAGGTTCAGACCAAAAGAATCAACAACAAAAAAAATAAAGTAGTTTCATCAATAAAGTTTTTGTTGTAGAAAATTACTAACAAGCAAAAAATTTAAAAATCACGATGAGTTCAAAGAGTAATTCGAATAATTTCAATTTAGATTTAATTACGATTGAAGCGGTGGGTGTAACTGAATCAGCTGCGATCGCTTCCTATAAGTTAATGGGGCGAGGTGATGAAAAAGCTGCCGATCAAGTGGCGGTAAATGCTATGCGTAATTCATTAAAGAAAATGAATATTGATGGCACTGTTGTGATTGGTGAAGGTGAAAGAGACAAAGCTCCAATGCTTTTTATCGGTGAGAAGGTTGGAACGGGCGAGGGTGCAGCAGTTGATATTGCCCTTGATCCTTTGGAAGGAACTACAATATGTGCTACAGGTGGTGCGAACTCAATGTCGGTCATAGCAATGACTGAAAAAGGTGGGTTACTAAATGCACCAGATGTATATATGGAGAAAATTGCTGTTGGGTTGCCATATAAAGAAACGATAGTTGACCTTGATAATTCTCCTAAGCAAAATCTTGCTAATCTCGCAAAGTTAAAAAAATGCGATATTTCAGATTTATTAGTAGTGATTCTAAATCGTAAAAGGCACGAGGAAATTATTGCCAAATATCGTGAAGCGGGTGCACGTATCCAGCTTATTCAAGATGGTGATGTTGCAGCGGTAATTGCGACTGCGATGGAAAGTACAGGTGTTGATATGTATGTTGGAACTGGTGGCGCTCCTGAAGGGGTTTTAGCAGCCGCAGCTCTTTCTACAACAGGTGGACAAATGATGGGTAGGTTAATCTTTGATAATGATGAGCAAAAAGAGCGTGCAAGGAGCATGGGCGTGAATGATTTTAGCCGGAAATACCTTGTATCAGATATGGCAAGTGGGGGGGATATAATGTTTGCTGCCACTGGTGTTACTGATGGCTCAATGCTAGACGGCGTTAAAATACTTAAGAATCGCAGCATTTTGACTCATTCTATTTTCATGAATTCAACCTCCAAAACTATTAGACATATTCAAACAGAGCATCGTTTGAAGGTTAAATAAAATATGGATGTTCTAGACATAGACAGTTCAATTCTTAAATCTGTGAAGAATAAGAAGTGGCGTCAGAAGCCGGTTGATCCAGCTTTGCTAGATGCGCTCTCAAGAAACTCTGCTATTCCAAATTCAATTGTTGAATTGCTAGCTACTAGGAAAATTCCTCTTGAAGAAGCAGATTATTATATTTCCCCCAAAATCAAAAATTATCTACCAGATCCTTATCACCTTCTTGATATGGATAAGGCAGTAAACTTCACTGTTGATGCTCTGCAGAAAAAGAAAAAAATCGCTGTGTTTGGTGATTATGATGTTGATGGTGCAACTTCTGCAGCTACATTAAAAAAATTCTTTAAAGAACTCGGTCATGACATTCTGATCTATATACCTGATCGTATTAAAGAAGGGTACGGTCCAAATATTGAAGCACTAAAATATCTTAAAGAGCAAGGGGCTGAAGTTGTTTTCACGGTAGATTGCGGTGCAGTTTCATATGATGCGTTAGCGGAAGCAAAGAAAATTGGCCTTGATGTTATCGTGATTGATCACCATATTGGCGGTGAGGTTTTACCAGAATCTGTTGCGGTCATTAATCCAAATAGAATTGATGAAAAATCTGAATATGGTTATTTATGTGCAGCTGGGGTCGTATTCCTTTTTGTAGTCGCCCTAAATCAAAAACTTAAAAAAGCAAATCTTGACTCAGTGGAGAATAAGAAAATCCTCAGTTTGCTAGATCTTACCGCGCTTGGAACTGTATGTGATGTTGTGCCACTAAAAGGTCTAAACCGTGCTTTTGTTTCGCAGGGCATTAAAATAATCGAGCAAGCAACAAACACGGGTATTCGGGCTTTAAAACAAATTGCTGGAATTGATGATAATATTGATGCATATCATCTTGGTTTTGTTCTTGGTCCGCGCATTAATGCAGGAGGTAGGGTAGGTGACGCAAGTCTGGGAGCAAACATGCTTAGTACCGATAATTTTGAAGAAGCAATTCAAGCTGCGCGTGCTCTTGATATGCATAATCACGAAAGAAAAGCGATCGAGTTAAACATCATCAATCAAGCTATCCAAGAAGCAGCTGAGGATAGAACTTCCAACATTGCATTTGTTGTTGGTCATCGATGGCATCTAGGTGTAATTGGTATTGTCGCTGGCCGTTTGAAGGAAACTTTTAATAAACCTTCAATTGTTATTACCGTCACAGATGGAACAGGCAAAGCCTCATGTCGCTCAGTGCCGGGGATAGACATTGGCTCAGTAATTCACAGCGCTAAGGAAAAAGGCCTATTGATTGCTGGAGGTGGTCACGCAATGGCAGCAGGATTTACTGTCGATTCGCATAAAATTGATGATTTAAAAGATTTTATTCGAGCAGAAATTGCCGATGATTATAATAAATTTGTTGCTGAAGATTGTGAATATTTTGATCAAATAATTAGCCACGGAATTATCAACCTCAATTTTGTTTCAGAGATGATTCAGATGGGCCCATTTGGCAGCAATAATCCACAGCCAAAATTCTATTTAAAAAATGTCAATATCAGCAATGCTAAGATTGTTGGTGGCGATCATATTAGTTGCTTTGTTTCTGATGGTAATGATTCAAAAAGCAAATTTATTAAAGCTATTTGTTTCCGTGCAATTAACAGCCCGGTTGGTGAGATTTTGCTACGCAATCAGAAGAATTTGAACATTATTGCGCAGCTTAATATAAATCATTGGAATGGTAATAGTTCAGCTGAAATGAATATCCAAGATATTTTGCTTGATTAGATGGAAGAGAAATTTCTTAAAAATATTGTCGAGAAAGTAAAAGCAAGATCGACTGACCTACATAACGTAAATAATAAATCAGTCAGATTTTTTACAGCAAAAGTTACTCCTAAAAAGATTGGATGGTTTGTTTCAATTTGGAAAAGAGTAAATGGCGAATGCACCCCTTATTCCGCTGTTGATAAAATAGATTACTATGTGATTTACACAGAAGATCAAAGCGGCCAAGGCTGCTTTATTTTTCCAGAACAGGTTTTACTTGAAAACGGTATTTTATCCAGCACCAGCAAAAAAGGAAAATTAGGATGCAGACTTTACCCTTCCTGGTGCAAAGCAGATAACTCCACCGCCACCAAAACTCAAGATTGGCAAAAAAAATATTTTTTTGAAATCTCCTAAAGCTCATTAGTAAATTATTAACACTTTTGTGTATATAGTGAATTTATTAACTATTATTGAGAGGGGTTATGGCTATAAATTACGCAGGTTTTGCAGGGCCGATTGCTGCCATTATAGGCGGTTTTATTAAACCAATCGCAGAAGATCTACCAATCGCCGGCAGTAAACTGATTGATACACCATTTGGAGTTGCTTGGATCGGAGCCACTGCTTTTTGCGAAGGTGTTAGTGGCTGGTATGCTGCTGATTATTTTGACAATCAAAACGAACCAAATCAAATGTGGTTGGATGCTACAATTGCAGCAGGTGGTGTTGTAACAGCCGCCGCTCTTTATGTTGCACCGACTCTATATAGAAGTGAAGTTAGTGCTCCGACATACCAGCATTTAGTTAAGGAACACTGGGGTCTGGTGCAACTTGCTTTTTCTTTACCTTTGGCACAATTTGTACCGTTTGACGAATCAAACCCATATATTATTAAAGCCGTGTATGGAGCTTTTGAATTTCTTGATTGGCATTCATATTTAATGCCTTTAGGCGTTTCTGCTTATCATATTAACAATATGATTTCTGGTTTTTGGGGTGATGCCTCTCCTGCGCCTACAGAAGATTATGATTATGAGGAAGTAGTACAAACTCCTTCTGGTACCAAAACCATTACGCGGCCAAAAGCTGCTCACTTTCATTTGAACATTCAAAATTGTAATAATTGCACTTTTGTTACTGCAGGTGAAAATAAAGTGGAAGAAGGGTTTGTTGTTACCAAAGAAACATTGCTTGAATTAGCTGCACAGCTCGCTGCAAATATTACCGGGGAAGTAGCTCCCGCAGCAAATGATACAGTGATTGAGGCCTAAGAGGATTATTTATTCTTATCTCTTGATGCGCGCTTACGAGCGTTAGCATCCAAATGCTTCTTACGCAGTCTGATAGATTTTGGCGTCACTTCCAAAAGCTCATCAGATTCCAAATAAGCAATAGCGTCTTCAATTGTCATTTGCTTAGGAGGAGATAATTTAATACTCTCATCCTTCAATACGCTTCTAACATTTGAAAGCTGTTTACCTTTAATAGGATTTACTTCTAAATCACCAGGGCGGCTGTTAATACCAATAATCATACCGTCATAGACTTTAGCCTGAGGAGTTACGAATAATATTCCTCGTTCCTCAATATTCCACAATGCGTAAGCAACAGCTTCACCACTTGCCATTGAAATAAGTGATCCATTTATTCTGCCACCAATTTCACCTTTGAAGGGTTCATAGGCATGGAACAATCTGTTTAAGACTCCAGTTCCTTTTGTGTCGGTCATGAATTCACGTTGATAGCCGATCAATCCACGAGTGGGGATGTGGAAAATAATTCTGGTCTTTCCTCCCATTGATGGACGCATTTCAATCATATCGCCTTTACGTTGCGATAATTTCTCAACAATTACTCCGCTATATTCTTCATCAACATCAATGACAGCTTCTTCGATTGGCTCTAATTTTTGGCCAGATTTATCTTGTTTATATAAAACCATTGGTTTAGAAACGGAAAGTTCAAAACCTTCACGGCGCATATTTTCAATTAATACACCCAGCTGTAATTCCCCACGGCCGCTTACTGTAAAAAAATCTTTTTCATCAGATTCTCTAATTGAGATAGCAACATTTGTTTCAGCTTCTTTATTCAGCCTGTCAAGAATCATCCGTGACGTTACTTTGTCACCTTCAGTGCCGGCAAGAGGAGAGTTATTTGCACCAATCATGATCGACATAGTAGGTGGATCAATAGGGGTAGATTTAATAGGCTCGCTAAATTCAGTAGAGCAAATAGTGTCAGATACAGATGCTTTTTCAAGTCCAGCAATTGCCACAATATCTCCAGCTTGAACAGTTTCAGATGGAACTTTTTCAATACCTTCGAAACCAAATAATTTTGTTAATCTACCGGATTCAATAGTTTTACCGTCTAAGTTCATCGCTTTTATTGAGCTGTTGATTTTGCCAATTCCGCTATAAACTTTACCAGTAAGAATTCTTCCAAGGTAAGGGTCAGATTGTAATAAAGTCGCCAACATTGAGAATGGTTTTGTAGCATCAACATTTGGTGCTGGAACTTCTGCAACAATTGTGTCAAATAAGGGTTTGAAATCTACTCTTTCATCTTCTAGTTCTTTTGTGCACCAGCCATCTCTTCCGGCTGCATAAAGAATAGTGAAATCTAATTGATCTTCATTCGCGTCAAGTGAAACGAACAGGTCAAAAACTTCATCAATTACTTCATCGGGACGAGCATCACCACGGTCAATTTTATTGATAATAACAATTGGTTTAAGCCCAAGTTTCAAAGCTTTTGATAATACGAATTTTGTTTGTGGCATTGGGCCTTCAGCTGAGTCCACTAACAGTAAGCATGAATCTACCATAGATAATACACGCTCAACTTCACCACCAAAATCGGCGTGTCCTGGAGTATCGATAATATTTAATTTTAAATCATCCAGCCTAATAGAAGTGCATTTTGCTAAAATAGTAATGCCACGTTCTTTCTCAAGATCGTTTGAGTCCATAACCCTTTCATCGACGCTTTGGTTGTCTCTAAAAGTGCCGCTTTGTTTTAGCATCTCGTCGATGATAGTAGTTTTGCCGTGATCTACGTGGGCAATAATTGCGATATTTTTTATTTTAGTCATTAAATTCATCTGCTGGGTTATCGTGATGGCCTAAAGTACCTGCTTCCTGATGGTCTTCATGAGAGTGTTCAGTATGTGCTGTATCCTTAGGAAAAAAGTTATTATATAGTAATTTGGCAAATATTGCTACCCCAGCTACTGCCACTGCTGGCAGAGCATATTTTGTGAGCATAGCATGATTATTGGCATTGGTGTCTACAGGTTGGCCTCCAGCAGAAGCATCCGGACTAGCAAAAATAGAATGATAGCAAATAGCCACCAGACCAACAGCTGCTGTAATCAGCATAGGTAATAGATTCATGACATCTGTCATGCAGATACCAGTTTTTTCTTTCATGTGACAATGACAATGATCAGCCATAGACTTAAACTCCTTAAATTTTGTTGCTTTTATAAGCTAATATTACCAAATTTTAAAGATTTATTTTCTAAGATGTTTCGCCAGATCTTTAGCGAAGTAAGAAATAATCAGATTCGCCCCCGCGCGTTTAATCGCCGTAGTCACTTCCAGAACTGCCTCAAACTCATTGACCATCCCGCTTTTTGCTGAAGCTTTAATCATCGCGAACTCGCCGCTAGTATGATAAGCAGCAAGTGGCATTTCGGGGAAATTTTGTTTTATTTTATAAATAATATCTAGATATGTATGCGCTGGTTTTACCATTAAAAAATCTGCTCCTTCATCAACATCCAGTGCAGCTTCTTTTAGCGCCTCATTCGAATTCGCATAATCCATCTGATAGGTTTTGCGATCACCAAATTTTGGCGCACCTTCTGCTGCTTCCCTGAACGGTCCATACATATTCGAAGCATATTTCACTGAATAGCTCATAATGCAGCAATTCTTAAAACCTTTGCTATCAAGCTTATCGCGAATTGCTCCAACCATGCCATCCATCATCGCACTTGGTGCAACAATATCAGCCCCAGCCTCAGCAAAACTCGCTGCCTGATCAGCAAGAATCTCAATTGTTGAATCATTATCAACATCGCTTTTTTCTTTATTCAACTTGCCGCAATGGCCGTGGTCGGTGTATTCACACAAACAAACATCAGCAATCACCACCATCTCGGGTGCACGCTCCTTAATTTGCTTAATCGCCTGATACACCACATTGCTATGTTTAGTCGAAGCCTTGCCTTCCGCATCTTTATGACTTAGAATCCCAAAAAGCAAAACTGCCTTAATTCCAAGTTTTTGAATCTCAATAATTTCTTTATCCAGATCATTCAGGCTTAATTGATAATGACCTTCCATCGAAGAAATAGCCGTCTTCGAATTACTACCTTCCTTGACGAAAATAGGGTGAATCAAATCATCCACACTCAGCCTAGTCTCATGCACTAAGCTTCTAATAGTTTGATTCGCTCTTAATCTTCGTGGTCTATTAATCATGCTCCGGTCCAAATAATGATGACATTGCAAATCCTTTAGTGCCCATTATAGTTGCTTTTTCATGTTCATCGCAATGTCTAAACTCCAGAACTCCACCAGAGACAACCGCTCCGTTATCCCAGGTTTTAAATACATTTCCTGCATTAAAAACAATCTTACATGGCTTATCTAATCCCAAACCTTTGGGTTCTTTTGTTTCAACTTTACCTTTTTTATCTCCACTCGACATAACTCAACTCTTCATTAATTTTTCATTAATAAACTATATTGCTATACGGCTGAAAATCAAATAAATTATTCGAAAATCAAAAATCAGAACAAATGAGACATCGTGAATTTTTCAAAGAATCTTACCAATTAATCAAACCATTTTGGGTTTCAGATCAGTGGAAAAAAGCTTTGCTATTTTTGCTTCTCTGTTTGGCTTTAAATTTTGGCTTCATCTACATCTCAGTGCAAATGAATTACTGGAATCGCGATATTTACGATGCACTGCAAAACAAGAATTATTCAAACTTTATAGCGCAGGTAATCAAGTATTTTCCTCTGCTTGGATATTTTATTTTCATTGTTGTTTCTAAAAAAGTGGCAGAGTCATTTTTAAGCTTTCAATGGCGCCAATGGTATACAAAAAGTTATCTCAAAAAATGGACTCATAATGACACTTACTACCATGTAATGAATTCAAGATCTCATGTTGATAACCCGGATCAGCGAATAAGTCAGGATCTAAACTCACTGACTTCAGGAATGCTATCTTTATTCATAACCTTCATTACTGAAATAGTTAATGTTATAACTTTTGGAGTTATACTATGGAGTCTATCCTCAATAATTAATTTCACATTTTTTGGTCTAGATTTAAAAATACCGGGTTATCTAATTTGGGCTGCGCTTCTTTACGCTGCGATTGGCAGTGGAATTATGATTCTGGTGGGTCGTCCACTTGTTAAATTAGATTTCATGCGCGAAAGATATGAAGCTAATTTCAGGTCAAGCTTGATACGCCTGCAAGAACGTCGTGAAGAAATTGCTCTTTATGACGGCGTTTTTACCGAAAAGAAAAATCTACTAAGTAAATTCTCTGACATCAGGCATAATTTCTATGGAATTATTAAAAGAAATATTTACATTAATACTGTTGAAATTTTACATCTTAACCTCGCTACACTATTCCCTTTGCTAGTCTCTTCGCCAATGTATTTCGCAGGTGCAGTCACTCTTGGTAATGTGATGCAAATAGTCAGTGCTTTTGGTCATGTTAAAAATTCATTTTCAATTATCGTTGATAACTTTACAACTTTGGCGGCATTACGAGCAACAATTATCCGTCTTGCTGAATTACGTTATAATATCGAAGAATCAAATGCAGATGTTAGAAACAGCAAAATCAAAATTTCGGCAAAGCCAGATGAGTTAAACATCAAAAACCTGTCAATCAACAAGCCAGATGGCGAGCTGCTAAAGAAAAATATTGCCGTTAATTTAAAACCAAAAGATGCGCTTCTTATCCAAGGGCCAAGCGGTTCAGGAAAAAGCACAATCATTCGCTCTCTTAAAGGCGTTTGGCTACATGGATCGGGGGAGATTAATCTTCCCAAAGATAAAAAAACCATGTTCATTCCGCAGCGGCCATATATGCCAATAGATAGTTTAGAAAATGTTATTTACTATCCGCATCATGACCCTTCAAGCGTGGTCAGAAAAGAGATTGAATCATACATGAAGAAATTCAATCTATCGCATCTGATCAAATCGATGAACAAGCATACAGATTGGACAAATGTCCTTTCGCTTGGTGAACAGCAAAGGGTGGCAATTATCCGTGCTTTGATTAATAATCCAGATGTAATTATTCTTGATGAGCCAACAACGTCACTAGATAAACAGTCCGAGCAAACTGCTTTCAAAGAGTTGTTTGCAAAGTTCAAAAATAAAATCATGATCTGCGTTAGTCATTCGGATAAATTTACCAAATTCTTTAATAAAAAAATGGAGATGTAATGACGCTATACGCAGATGAATTATTCACAGTTATTTTTTCAGAAGATGCCAAAATTCCTGGCTATTTAGTTATACGGCCAAAAAGGAAAATTGAATCTTTTTCCGAACTAACTTCAGCAGAGCAAGCAAAATTCACTGAATTAGTTTCGCGCTGTGACAAAGTGCTACGACAAATCATCAAGCCAGAAAGAATCTACACTTTGGCCTTCTGCGAGTTAGATTCACATTTGCATTTCCACATTTTCCCTCGCACCAAAGAACTTGGCGATCTCTATAAAAAAGCCCATAATTCCGATGGCATCAACGGACCCATTTTATTCGACTGGGCCCGCCGCGAATTTGCCAGCAAACCTTTCGGAGATTATCAGGCTTTAACTGACAGGATCAAAGCTGGGTTTTGAATTTCTAGCAATTTCCGTATTTAATATAAATCCCATCCCTTTTCATTTCCTCTTCCTCTCTAGATAGTGATATTGTAGGCCAAATATCAGAGGTTAATACCCCCAAAAATAGAAGTAATTAAAGTAAGGTTCCGTAGCCAAACTCAGGCTGTGTGCAAACAAAATCACCTGCAGAATAAGGAGAAAGGCTAAATAAATAATAAGCTGCTTCCAAATCCCAATCTGCCTGATTAACATGAATATCATCTTCGTCATTAAGGCCAAAAGACTTAAGCAACTCATACATATAATTCCCAGCAAAACAGCTATATCTTGCAAAGTGATATTTGGGGTGGTCTGGGTCCCAGTCTTCCCCCCAATATGCGCAGACCCCATCGGTGATAGTTTGATAATCTTGTACATCCACGACTAGAGATGTGCTATCAGATGTTCTGATCTCACAGAAATTTTGCATTCGTTCTAGTGTAACAGGATCAATAGAGAATTTATTACTTTCAGCTTCTGGAAGGTAAGTTCCGCAAATGTCATTAAAATATAAATAATAGGTCGAGATGACATAAAATTTATCATACTGACCATGATCCAACTCAGTCAGTTGGTGTTGATCCAGAAATTCGCTAATTGTTGCTCGACACTGCTGTCCGTCATAAATAATTTCCCCGTGATCGCTGCTTTTATCATTATAGCAAATATCAATATCATCACCTAAATTTCCAGCTGAAGCTTGTTTTCCCAGCGGCCAGCTATCGGCCAAGCTACCATTAGCAAATTGCATTGAAGCTCCGCCTAGATCAATTACCGCATGGTTATCAACATTGTTTTCGGCTTTTATTGTTTTCCAAGCGAACCTGGCTTCATCTAGCATAGAAATAGTTTTAAGTGCAACTAACTCTACTTCTTTGGGGAATATATATTGATTAGCATTAAATAAATTTTGCAGTTCATCATAAAAGTTTTCTGCAATATTATTTGCCACTCGGTCACGCATTCCACCAGTTGCTAGAACGCCTAATTTAAATGAGGGGCAATCTTGGCTTTGCATATGTTCAATGATTACAGGATGTTCAAAATTTTGGTAATAGCCATCAGCTGATTTGCCGTCAATTCCTCTGGCATATTCGTCAATTTTTTCACCCTTTAAAACAAATTTAGTTTGACCATCTATGAGATTTCTAGTCAGAAAAACCGAGCCATCAACATGTGAAGCTCTATAGGAAAAGAATACAGTTTTACTGCTACTTGCTTCAATAAGCAAAACGCATGGTGCTTGGTTTGTATGTTTTAAATTGGGGGTGCTTAAACCTGACATTGCTCTCCTACAATATTTAAGCGCTAGATTGATAGCACAATATTAGCAAAACAACAAGCTTATTTTATTCCTGGTTCTGCTTCCACGCAGTGGTTCACTGGGCCGCGGCCTTTACCAAGTTGATATTCTGCACCTGATTCAATAGCCTTTTGCACATAGACTCTTGCTGCTTTGTAAGCTTCAGGAATATCCAGGCCCTTACCGACATAAGTTGCAATCGCCGCCGATAGAGTACAGCCAGTTCCATGAATATTTTTAGTATCAATTTTTTTATTTTTATTGATGATTTTCTGGCCATTATAAATCAGTAAATCTTCGCAGAATTCTCCTTCATCACGCCCACCTTTAATCAGCACATTTTTTGCTCCAAGCGCTAAAATCTTCTCGGCCATTTCTTCTTTAGATGAACTAACTCCGGATAAAATCTCGGCTTCAGGCAAATTAGGGGTTACCAGATCAGCTAAGTGCATAGAATTTTTCATCTCTTCGATTGCTGCTTCGTCAAGCAAAACTCGGCGTGCCGAACAAACCATTACCGGATCGAGAATGATATTTTTTACTTTATATTCTTGCAGCTTCTTGAATACAGACGCAATAATTTCCTGAGTACGCAACATGCCAATTTTGATTGCGCTTGGCATAACATCAGACAGCACCGCATCAAGCTGCTCATTGATGAAATCAACCGAAACTGGCTGAGCATTTTTAACCCCAAGAGTATTCTGCGCAGTTAAAATAGTCAGCACTCCCATGCCATATTCTTTCAATGTCGCAATAGTTTTAAGATCGGCGATAATACCTGCTCCACCTGAAGGGTCGCATCCCGCAATAGTTAAAATAGGGTCGTATTTTTTCATCTGCAATTTGGCTTCCATCTTTAATTTGCTGACAATGTATACGATTTTTACTACAATGGCCAAAATTTTTTAGAGAATGATATGAGCCTATCAAAAGAAATCGCCCGCTTGCTTGAGGGGGTGTACGAAAAAACTTCAGGATTATTAGCGCCGCATGAAGCTGCAACAATGCGTGGTTATCAGCAGGGCATTGCAGCAATCGAGCGCAGCCTGACTGAAGAAGATTGTGATGTTTACGTTAACTTTACTGCAGATACGCTAGCGCATATTTTGACTATTCTGCAAAGGCATCGTGCTGAAGAAGGCTTCCCAGACGACTCTGTGAGGGAGTTTTTTAACCAGATGATTAGATTAGAAGATTTAGGAAATGTACCAACAATTCACGAAGCTGTAGATAATCTGGTTAATGAATTTATTTCACCTCCGGTAGAGCATGTTCATTTGTTAGTAGTGGGTGTCAGAGAAGTAAGAGCCAGTGAAGAGGGGGCAGCAGAATTTATGGCGCCAAGAGTTCTAGATGCTGCTCTTGCCGGAGTTGCTGCCGAAGACGCAGCTGCTGCAACATTAGCGGGAGCTGTTGGTTTAGATTTTAGTGATGGCGCAGGTGGTGGTAACGAATAAAATTGAATAAACTGAATTATTGTGTTAAAAAGCTGCATTATTTTATTTTAAAAAGAGAGGTATCAAATGAGTGCAGGCGAAAGAGCAACCGGAGGTGGCGGAAGAAAAAATGACTCTAAATTTTTAAAAGATTTTAACGAATCACTTTTGCACCACGGTAGAGATTTTACAGAAAGTATACGGGAACTAAAAGAAAGAGGTCTTATCAACACTAGGGATGATGAAGGCTTTTCACCTTTGCATCACGCTCTATTCCATGGGAATACTAAAGTGCTCCTTACGTTGGTTCTTAGCGCAGAGGCTGACTACACTATAGCAGATGGAGAAGGTAATACAATATTTCATAAAATGGCTGCTAGTGGTTTTTATCCAAAAGCCCTTTGCGCCTTCACAGAGCATATGACAGATATAATGTATTTACAAAATAACCAAGGCCAGACTCCGTTAGATGTTGCGCGTGCCGCAAACAATGGCCACTTTTTGTCCGCAACTGCTAGTTGCTTGAAAGAAAACCCATTGGAATACTTCAGAGAGTTAGCAAATACGCTAGAGGCTGAAGTAGAGGCTCTTAGAGCTCCAGAAGGCAACATGGCTATTATAGCAAGAGTTTTTGAAGAAAATACTGGTGTATCTCTTGAATGTGCAGCAATCGCTGTTTTAGGAGCTGCAATACCATCTGCAGTTGCTTATTTTATGGGTGGTGAAGGATTCAATCCAGAAGATGGATCTCACTAAAGCTAAATAAAATAAATTTAAAATATTACTCGCCTTGTCTAACGATAGGGCGAGTTTTTTTATATCACACAAGCTGCAAATGTATTGACAATTATTAACTATTGCGTTACACTGCGTTCATTAATTTAATTAACTTGATTTTATAAGAGAGGCAATATGAGTGCAAGTGGAGGTGGTGGAAGGCCACAAAACATTTTGGAAGCAATTAAGAGGAAAGATAATGAGGCAGTTCGTCAGTTTATTGAGTCTGGAGTAGATATACACAGCCCAATAGAGGAAGGTGAAATGGTTCTTGCGGGATTGGCAATCCGCGAAAATAATATTGACGCTTTGCGTTTGTTACTTGGAGCAGGAGTCGATCCAAATGCTCGTGAAGAAGGGGGGGCTCTGCTAGTTACGGCATTGTGGCATAATAAGGAAGCTGTACAAATATTATTTGAGAGTGGCGCTAACCCAAATCAGGTTGATGATGAAGAGACTGTGTTTGTAAAGTTATTTGAAGATGCTGATGTAGCAAGTGAAGGCTTTTTAGAAGAGGTAAGATTATTTTTAAAATATGGAGCAGATGTAAATGTGGCTGATCATGTTGGTGCTACACCATTACATACTGCAGCCTATTGTGGTAGCGTTGAATTAGTGCGTGTATTGCTTGCAGCTGATGGTGTTAATGTAAACGCAGCTGATCCTGGTGGTGCTACAGCGTTGCATTTAGCAGTGCAACAAGGTCACGTTGAAGTTATGGGTGCATTACTTGAAGCAGGAGCAGAAGTAAACGCAGCTGATAATAATGGTATGACAGCATTGCATTATGCAGTTCGTCAAGGTCACGCTGAAGCTATAGGTGCATTACTTGAAGCAGGAGCAGAAGTAAACGCAGCTAATAATAATGGTTGGGCAGCATTGCATATTGCAGTTCGTCAAGGTCACGCTGAAGCTATAGGTGCATTGCTTGCAGCTGATGGTGTTGATGTAAACGCAGCTAATAATAATGGTATGACAGCATTGCATTATGCAGTTCGTCATGGTCACGCTGAAGCTATAGGTGCATTACTTGAAGCAGGAG
>JAVKEN010000008.1:0-14853 GCA_040221415.1 Rickettsiales bacterium | reverse complement strand
CTTTGACTGTAAAGTAGCAGTTGAAATGTACAATTCCAGACAATTTTTAAGATTTTTATATACATCTTCTGGGCAATATTTTTTCTCGACAGAATATTTGCAAGCCATAAGCATTCCAAAAGCCACAGCTTCTCCATGGCTGATTTTATAACCAGATAATAATTCAATAGCATGTGCAAAGCTATGCCCCAGATTCAACAGCTGTCGTTTCCCACTGTCGTTTACATCGTCTTTTACAAAGTGATGCTTGATTTGTATCGCCTTTGACACAAGGTTTCTAAGAGCTTGTGAATCTTTATTTTTGATCACTTCACTATTCTCAGACAAGTAATCCAATAGATTTGGAGAATGCAACATAGCAGCCTTTATAACTTCAGATAGAGAACTCAGAAACACTTGATCATCTAAGGATTTCACAAATTTAAGATCAATTAATATTTGCTTAGGCTGATATACTGTACCGATTCGATTCTTGCCATTAGCTCCATTTAGACCATTCTTTCCACCAAAAGAACTGTCTATCATTGCCAAGAAAGTCGTTGGCACAGCAACATAGTTTATTCCTCTTAGTAAAATAGAGGCTATAAACCCTGCAATATCACCGATTACTCCACCACCAATTGCAACTAAGCATGAGTTTTTTGTGATTGGTAATTCATCTATTTCTTTAATAAGTTTACATGCTGAACTCAAAGACTTGTTTTCCTCTTTTGCGTCTATAGAAAACTCGAAAACATCTTTATCATTAGAAAGATATTTTGATAAAATATAACTTCGATGAATCTGCCTAACTTGTGAGTCTATTATTACAACTATGCTGTCATATTCTGCTAGTAAATTAGCAAATTCATTCACCTCAAATTCTACATTAGTTTGCTGATTAATCGGGAATTTATACATGCTCATCTAAAGAAACTAGATTGATAATTTCATCTGCAATTTCGTCGACTGATTTATTAGTACTTATGACTTTATATTTTGCTTCTAAGTATTTGTTTATTCTTGATTTATACAAATGATTTATATTGTCGTTTTTGATTAAAGGTCGTTGGTTTGAATTAACTAATCTGCTCTTTAATTCCATTACATTAACATCTAAAAATACTGTTTCACACTGAGAATCCAAAAGATTTTTTATGTAAAAATTTATGTAGCACCCCCCTCCCACCGACAAGATGAAATCTTTATTATTTTCTAAGACTTCCTTGACAATTTCATGCTCTAAATTTCTAAAAAACCCCTCTCCCTTCACGTTAAATATTTCACTTATTTTCATATTGGTTTTTTGCTCTATCAACTCATCTGTATCATAAAACTTGACCAACAATTTTTTTGCCAGCACCTTTCCAATAGTTGTTTTGCCTGCTCCAGGCATTCCAACAAGACAGATTGTTTTATTTAAACGCTTTTTCATTAGCTTAAAATTCAAAGATTCATTGTGTTATTTATCATTTTATATTAAATTCAATCAATAAAAATTCACAGTAGTCTTTATGAGAATAAAAATAAATAAATTAACACCTTCCGATATAAAGGAAAACTTAGTTATTATTACAACTGACAAAATAAATTTTGACCATCTAACCACAATCTCAAAAAAATATGTCAGTGATATTAAGAGCTACTGCAAGAATGCTGATTTCAAAGGTAATTCAGGCCAAACTCTATCCATACCTACTAATAACAGCAAAGTCAAAAAGATTATTTTATTTGGATTGGGCAAAGAAAAAAGCTTGAGCGAACTAAAAATAAAAGAAGCTGGAGCTGCTATATTTAATGCAACAAACAGTAAAGAAAACAAATCTTTATCAATCCACTTCATGGATGATGTTTCTGCTAAAGCTGCAGCTTGTGTTTTAATGGGCGCTAAGCTTAGAAGTTATTTCTTTAATAAATTTATTACAAAAAAGGTTGATCAGTATAAGTGTCACATTGAAAATCTAAATGCAACTTCTTCTAATTACACATCATTAGATAATGAATTCAAAACGCTGCAAGCAATTGCTGATGGTGTTGAAATGGCAAAAGCTTTAGCTAATGAGCCTCCAAACTTTCTTTACCCTGAGACATTTGCTGATCAGTGCAAAACTCTTTCAAAATCCGGGGTAAAAGTTGAAATTCTTTCAAAGAAAGATATGGAGAAACTAGGAATGGGCGCTTTACTTGGCGTTGCACAAGGGAGTGTTAAAGAGCCTAGACTTGTTGTTATGTCTTGGAATGGCGGTAAAAAAAATGACAAACCTCTAGCTTTTGTTGGTAAGGGCGTAACCTTTGATACGGGCGGATTATCATTAAAGCCAGCTAACTCAATGATTGGCATGAAATATGATATGAGTGGAGCAGCTGTGGTTACTGGGCTAATTAAGTCTTTAGCTGAAAGGAAAGCTCAAGTAAATGTTGTAGGGGTTATCGGGCTAGTTGAAAACATGCCTGATGGAAATGCTCAAAGACCTGAAGATATAGTCACTTCAATGTCAGGACAAACAATTGAAGTTCTGAATACCGATGCTGAAGGAAGGTTAGTTCTTGCTGATGCTCTATGGTATACACAAGAAAAATTTGATCCAAAATTAATTGTTGATTTAGCTACATTGACTGGAGCTATCATCGTAGCACTTGCCGATAAACACGCTGGCTTATTTAGCAATAATGACAAAATCTCTAACCAACTTTTAAAGGCATCAAAGGATTCAGGAGAAAAGTTATGGCGCCTACCCATCTCTGAAGAATATGACGAGATGATTGATTCTAAGAAGGCTGATATGCAAAACATCAGCTCTGGTATGGGAGCCGGGAGCATTACTGCAGCACAATTCCTGCAAAGGTTTGTAAACAAGAAGCCATGGGCGCATCTTGATATTGCTGGAGTTGATAATTTAAAAACAGCAAAACTGCATCAAGAGGGCTCAACTGGATTTGGAGTTCAACTATTAAATAGGTTCATTACAGATAATTATGAACAATAAGCCTGAAGTTAGCTTTTATCAAATTACTGTCAGCCCATTAGAGAGAGTTCTGCCGAAAATTTTAGAAAAAGTCTATGAGGACCTTGAACATCGCTGTTTTATTCTGTGCGAAGATGAAACTCAATTAGCAGAATTGAATGACTCATTGTGGGCTATTGGCGGAAGAAACTTCCTTCCACATGATACAACAAAATGCAAGGATCCAGATAAACAACCAATTCTTCTAGGAACGGAAATTAATAACATAAATAACTCTGATGTCTTGATTGTACTAAAAGATTATTTTGAGGAATCCAATGAGTTCAAAAAAGTTTTTGATATTTTCCATGGACTTAAAGGTAATGACCTTGAGATGGCAAGGGAGCGTTATAAAAAATACCGTGACATGGGATGTCAACTCAAGTTCTGGAAACAAGATGCTGAAGGTAAGTGGACACAAGGATAATTGACTACACATCAACCTAATGTTATATTTTCATCGCATGAAACATTTATTATTTGTTTTTTTTATTGTCGTGCTGACTTCCTGTGGAAGCAGTAAGCCAGTTGTTAAAAAAGAACTGCATATTAAAAATCATGTATTTTCTCCATCAATTGTGCGCGCTAAAGAAAATGAAGTTCTTAAACTAATAGTGTATAATGACGATAATACTGTTGAAGAATTTGAAAGCTTTGATCTTAAAAGAGAAAAAATTGTCCCAGCAAAAGGAAAAATCACTGTTACTGTAGGCCCTCTTAAGAAAGGATCCTATGAGTTTTTTGGTGAATTTAATATGGAAACTGCAAAAGGAAAAATCATAGTTGAATAGTTATGTACCAGTCTTTTATTATTATTTTCAGAGAAATTCTTGAGATAGCAATAATTCTAAGCGTTGTAGTTGCTGCTACTCAAAACATTAAGAAACGCAACACACATATTTTATTTGGCATACTAGCTGGTATTATTGGTGCTTCTATCATTGCAATATTTACAGGTAAAATCTCTAATGCCCTAGATGGTGCTGGCCAAGAAATCACTAACGCGCTGACTTTACTTTTTGCTAGTGGTTTTATTGGCTGGACAGTCATCTGGATGAAAAAACATGGTAGACAGCTCTCTTCAACTATTAAACAAAAAGGTAAAGAGGTGCAGGCAGGTGAAGCTTCCCTTCTTTCTATATCAACAATCGTTGCATTATCTATCTTTAGAGAAGGTTCAGAAGTTGTTCTATTTACATATAGTATATTAGCCACTACTAAAGACTCGGTTTTACAAATTATTGCAGGCGCAGGCGCTGGCCTATTTGCAGGAACACTTACAGGTATATTATTTTACCTTGGAATAATCCAATTCAGCGGTAAACATTTATTTAATGTTACAGCTATTTTACTCTCATTTATTTCGGCTTCTATGGCTTCACAGGCTGGAATGTTCTTACAGGCAGCTGGATATATTGACTTTATCAACGCTCAGCCTATTTGGAATAGTTCATTTCTACTTAGTGACTCTAGCGTGTTCGGTAATGTTGCAAGCGTAATTTTTGGATACACTTCACAACCAACTATAATAGAGATAACATTCTACTTATTAACTTTACTAATTATTGCTGGCTCAGCTAAGGCTACAAGTAAATAGACTATTTATCAAAAATAGCCATTAATTCACTCCACTCTCTCTTACTCATGCCACTATCTTCCTGAGTAACTTTTTCACCATTTATCATGCGCTTAAGAATATCAATTCCTTTAGCTGAGATATGAGCACTATTTCTGATATACTGTTCAAATGCTTGATGCGTTAGAGGAACCCATTTTTTAACTAAATCAAGCATTGCTTCTGCATATACTCTAATTTCATACTGGGCATGAGAATCGGCTCTAAGTTTTAAGAAATGTAACAAATTGTGCAAATCAATCTTCCAATACCATTCAGTGTAATAATTAAGAGTAAGATTCATCCTTCCTAATTCTCTTGCGAGCTGAGACCTAGACTCATCCAACTTATTACCTTCTGCATCTTCATTTAGCATGTATTCATAATTCTCATAGCATCTTTCAGCATCTTGCTTCAGTAAGTCTAAAACTTTTTTTGATTCTTCATCATTTAGAACTTTATCTCTACCCTGCATATTAATAGTAGATTGAGCTGCGACCTGATCTCTTTCAGGAACATAGTAATCTCTGCCAAGAATAGAGTAGCGCGCTGAATATTCATTTACATTTGCAGTTCTATGCCTGATCCACTGTCTTGCAATGAAGATTGGCACTTTTATGTGGAACTTAATTTCACACATTTCAAAAGGAGTCGTATGTTTATGTCTTAGCAAGTAAAAAATCAGCCCCTTATCTTTATTAACTTGCTTAGTCCCTGATCCATAAGAAACCCTAGCAGCCTGAACAATTGAAGAGTCATTTCCCATATAGTCGACTACTCTAACAAAGCCATGATCTAAAACAGGTATAGGTTTGTATAAAACTTCTTCTAACTCTGGAGAGATAGGTCTTATTGTTTGAGCCTTATTCTGACGAAATTCTTCTATTTCTTGTAATTGTTCTTTACTGATTGCCATTGTAATCCGTTACTTAAATTTGTGATAAAAACTAGTGCTTTGAAGTTTATATTATAACCACCAAACTGTTAAGAATTATTTGAGTTGTTGTTAAAAAATTTAAATAGGATATAATCCAAGTGTCTTTTGACTATAGTAATAAAAGCTTCACAGAATAAGCTTTTCGGACCCGGGGGCAGTACCCGGCGCCTCCACCAATTTTTTTTATGGGGGCGACATAGCTTCGACGGGAGTGATAAAAGTGAATGTGTTTACTCAGAATGATACCTCTGAAAAGGGTCATTAAATATAAAAGCAAACGATAATAATCGTACTGTATTAGCTGCTGCGTAAGCGGAAGTTGATACGCGGTTTGGCAAGCACCGGGCAACAGAAGCTTGCCGCCTCAGCAAATTTATATCGTCATAAGTACTTGATCTTTTGTGTTTAGAGGGTTAGTATCCTAATAAAATGCCTGATATAGTAATGAGTAACATTAACTACGAAAGCCTTATAGACAAGGCGATGTTTATTATCGTGAAAAATTCACTTGAGACTATTAAGGATAATACTTTACCAGGTAATCATCATTTCTATATTACTTTTCTAACAAATGCTGAGGGGGTAAGTGTATCTAACAAACTAAAGGTGCAATACCCACAGGAAATGACAATTGTTCTCCAGCATCAATTTACAGGCTTAGAGATTGATAATGAAAAATTTTCTGTCACTTTGTTTTTTGATGGGATTCCCGAGACTCTTGTTGTCCCTTATTCTGCGTTAACATCTTTTGCAGACCCAAGCGTGAAGTTTGGCCTACAGTTCAAACATGCTGAAAATCAGAACCCTAAGCCTAAAAAAGAAGAAAATCCTGCAGATGCTGATAATTCATCAGACCCTGCATTTGATAATGTAGTTTCTTTAGATCAACGCAGGAAATCAAACTAAATATTTTTCTGCTACTTCACGATCATCAAAGTGATTCTTTTTCGTACCAATGATTTGATAATCCTCATGACCCTTGCCCGCTATTAGAAGTCTATCACCCTTTCTCATGGATTTGACAGCTTGTTTTATCGCATCTTCTCGGTCATCAACTTCAAGAGCCCCTTGGCAAGCGACTATTATATCTTTTCTTATTTGCTTAGGGTCTTCAGTCCTGGGGTTATCATCAGTGACATAAACTATATCCGCCAAACGCTTAGCTACCTCACCCATTTTTGGGCGTTTCGTTTTATCACGATCGCCACCACAACCAAAAACAACTATAAGTTTTCCTTCTAAATGCTGACGCATAACTTCCAAAGCTTTCTCTAGGGAGTCAGGTGTGTGTGAGAAATCTATATACACTTCACTTTTTCCAACTCTATCTAACCTGCCTTTGATCGGTTTAAGCTTTGGTAGCACCTTAGCAATTTCATCAACCTTATATCCTAAAGATTTAACTAAGCCAAAAGCAGCCATAATATTATAGATTTGAAATTCACCCAGAAGCTTCGTATTAAGATTAAATTCCTTCCCCTCAACTTCATATACGCAATTTAAACCATCATTATAATTAATATGTTGGATGCGAATAAAATCTCCGTTTTTTCCATAAGAAAGAATTTTATGCTTTTTGTTCAAGCATTGATTTTTTATTTGCTTAAATTCTTTCATATCTGAATTCAAGACAACATGAGATCCATCTTTCAAAACTTCCGTAAACAACCTCATCTTTGCTTCAAGATACGCCTCCATTGTCTTGTGATAATCAAGATGGTCTTGGGAAAAGCTTGTAAATGCAGCGGCTTTAATATTTAGACCATCTACTCTATGCTGCTCTAGCCCATGGCTTGAGGCCTCGATAGCAACAGTATCAATCTGATTCTCAATCATCCCTTCCATAGCTTGATGCAGAACTATTGGATCAGGAGTAGTTAAATTTTGAAACTCCTTGCGATTATCAAAAATCTTCCTGTTATCACGGATCCCCATCGTGCCGACAGAAGCGCAATTATGCCCCAGAAGATCCATTATTTGCATTACAAAATTTACTACGGAAGTTTTTCCATTTGTGCCAGTCACAGCAATAATATTTTTTGGCTGAGGATAAGTCTTGGAAAGTATTTCAGCTAATGCAACTCTGGTATCTTCTACAAGAAAAAAACTAACTTTATTCTCGTATTCTGGAATAATTTTATTTTTGTTCTCAAGAATTATTGTTTTGGCGCCTTTTTTTATTGCTTGTTCGATATAATCATGTCCATCATATACAGTGCCTTTTATTGCAATAAAAATTGACCCGCTAGTCACCAGCTTTGAATCAGACACAATATTCTTTGCAGATTCACTAATCATAGATACTTCCCTTTCTTGCCAGTATCATACTCTATCTTCAATGCTTCATCGATTTCTTTGTCATCATATGTCGGAATGTTTTCTATAGTTGCTATTCTTCTTATAATACTTGAAGTAATTGGCGCTGCATTCCACCCTCCTGTTGCGAAACCAAATGTTTCTTTTATTCCCTGAGGGTCATCTAAAATCACAAAAATTGAATATTTCGGGTCATGTATTGGAAAAGCAGAAAGGAATGATGACATTCTTGCCTTACTATTATATTTTCCATTAACCGCTTTATTTGCTGTACCAGATTTACCTCCAACATAATATCCAGCAACCTTGGCTTTTTTACCTGATCCTTTTTGAACAACCATATTTAGAATCTTTCTAAGCTTAAGACTAGTATCGTCACTAAATACTTTTTTTGCCGCAGGAAGTTTTTCGTGTTCTTGCTTAACAAGCATTGAGTCTCTTAAATAGCCTCCGTTTACTACAGCATTAAACGCCCTAATTACTTGCAAAGGAGAAGCGGATACACCGTACCCATATGATACTGTTGCGGTACTAGTGCTACCCCAACTTTTTCTATTTGGATATATCGGAGAAGAAATTTCCGGGTAGTCTATTTTCACCTTAGACAAAAACCCAAGTGACTTCAAATAGCCATAAAGATGGTCTGCGCCAAGCTCAAACGCGATTTGGACTGTGCCAATGTTAGAAGAGTACATTAAAATTTCAGGAACAGACAAGAACCCACCCTTACCTCTAAAATCCTTGATTGAATATTTTGCAAATTGAATTGGCTTGCTAACATCATATGCATCTTTAACATCTGTAGTACCACGATCTAGAGCCATCGCTACTGTAAATATCTTAAAGACTGATCCAAGTTCATACGAAGCCAATGTAGACTTATTAAACATCTGCTCATCACTAGCTTTACCGGGTATATGGGGATCATAGTCTGGCAGACTAACCAAAGATATTATCTCTCCTGTTTTCGGATCCTGAACAATAGCCGCGCCACCTTTCGCTTTAAATTTCTTAATTCCTTTGCCTAATTCTTCTCGAGCAATATTTTGAATTCGTGCGTCTAAAGTAAGTTGAATTTGATCCTTTTCATCTTTTATAGATTTCAGCTCTTCATCATACTGCTTTTCTATACCAGCAAGACCGTTACCATCTAAACCAACATATCCCAATATGTGAGAAAATAATCTTCCATATGGATATGCACGCTTTTCGTTAATTTCATAAAAAACTCCAGGCAAACCTAGATTATTCACTCTTTGTTGCTCTTTGGGAGAGATGTTACGCTTGATCCAAATAAATGACTTGTTTGAACGTAATTTTTTTTCTAGGGAAGCTAACCTTATATCAGGTAAGGCTTTAGCAATTCTCTTGGCAGTTTTCCTAATATTTTCAATTTTTTTAGGGTTTGCATATACAGAAACACTTGTCAGGTTTGTAGCTAAGAGAACACCATTCCTATCAACTATGTCTTTCCTTTTTGATATCTCGCTTCCAAGGAATCGAGCATTGACCTCTTCTTCAAAGAAAACGGCTACATTGAAAATTTTAAAGCAAAGTACAGCATATAGAAAACAGAAAAAAACTACTAAAATCGATATTCTTGCTGGGTAAGTTGTCTTATCTAATGACACTACACCATTTCGAATATCGTTTTTAATCAAACAAACTAATTTTCTACATAACCCTTTTATCAAGCGTTCCTTCCCAAAACTTTATTAGCTTAACCTCCTGTTTTAATGATGCCATGCCCTCCAATATTTTTAAGACCTTTTACTTTACTTAAAATTTTATCCCTAGATTTAAGGTTCCACTTAGGAATTTCATGTGAAACATGAATGATTTTTTGTTGAATAACGTTCTTAGCTTCTTTCTTTTTCTCAGTATAAAAATCTTCAATCTTATAAACCTTTGATGGGGCCTCAACTTTTAGATATTTTTTAGACAAGGCCTCAAGTCTTTCCTCTCTTGTTAGATAATGCCATTCAGCTTTTAAAACCTTCATCTCGCTAACTAAACTACTTTTATTTTTCTTAAGCTCGGTAACTTCATTATCAAGTTGATGAACAAACATCTTAACTTGCACTAAGCCGAAAAGACCAAGAATCAATAGAGAACAACAAACAAAAATTGGATTCTTGTACATATCATCCACTCACTCTTACTGCAGCGCGTAATCGTGCTGATCTAGCTCTTACATTCTGATTTTTTTCTTGATCAGAACACATAACTGCTTTTTTAGTCAGGTTTTTGAATTTAATCTCAGACGGACTATCATCCAGGTCTGGCAAATAACGTGAGGTGTTAGTTTTTACTCCAGATCTTTCTTGAACAAATTTTTTGACTAATTTGTCTTCTAGTGAATGGAAAGAGACGACCACTAGCCTACCTTTATCTCTCAGCAGCAGCTCAGAAGCATCAAGGACCTGCTCTAGGTTTTGTAGTTCGTTATTAACACAAATGCGGATCGCTTGAAAGGTCTTAGTAGCAGGGTCAATTTTGCCTCTGTTACCAACTACTGATCTAACGATATCTGCAAGCTGTGTGGTCGTCCCTATTTCGTTGTAAGCGCGATGCTCAACAATTTTTTTAGCGATTTGTCGTGATTTATGCTCATCACCATATTTATATATAATGTCAGCTAAGTCTTTTTCAGAATAAGTGTTCACAATATCATGTGCACTTTTTCCAGACTGGCTCATTCGCATATCAAGGAGGGCCTCATTCATGAACGAGAACCCTCGACTTACCGTATCAAGTTGCATTGATGAGACTCCTAAATCTAGTACAATCCCATCAATAAATTCGTATCCTAAATTTTTGACTATATTCTCAATCTCAGAAAAATTATCTTGAACAAAAATAAATTTCTTTTTGTGATTAGTCTTAATTGATTCTTCTAATCTTCTCGCGTGTTCGAGTGCTTCTGGATCCATATCAATGGAGATAACAGTGCAATTAGCTTTATCCAAAATAGACTTTGTGTAACCGCCTGCTCCAAAAGTACAATCAACATAAACCTCTCCCTCTTTTGGTGATAGATAATCCATCACCTCGTTTAACATTACTGAAATATGCGGAGATAAACTTTCTTGCCTAAGCATTGCTCCCTCCATTATTTCTTTTATTCAGCCTTAAAGAGCCCCTATTCTGTGCAGCAATGTCTTTTGCTTTTTGATAATGTGCCATATAAAGATCAGGGTCCCATATCTCAAAAGTTTGACCTTTACCTACAAAGCATGCTTTATCTTGAAGGTCAGCAAATCCTACTAACTCATCAGGAAGAAGGATTCTGCCTTCGCTGTCAAACTGCAACTTAACACTGCCACCAAGTATAATAGTTGCAAATGCATCTCTTTCATCAGAATATGGATCAAGGTCGTCAATACTTTCACTTAAATGCTTAATTCTATCGATACTGCAAGATTCTATACATTTATTACTGATAGATTGATAAGCGATAACGCCGGAGAAGTGCTCATCTGTTAAAAGCGCACGAAAGGAAGATGGCACAGAGACTCTGCCCTTCTTATCTATCTTATTTGTAAACGTTGATAGAAACAACATCTTCCTTCCGTCCTTCCCTCTAAAATTTCTTTTCCTTCGTCCATTAAACCACAAAATGGTTAATAATGGGTTAACATGGGTTGCCATGGTATATAATGGGATTATAACTTCAAATCAACCCACTTTCCAAGTAAATATGTAAATTTCTACTTCAAAAAGTGAAAATGCCCGGAAAATATAACTATGGGTAGAGATTTACGTGACAAAAAAGTCAAAATTGTTGATTTTAGTTAATAATTTGCAGATGCTTGGATCAAAATTAATTAAAAGTTCCTGAATTTACCATGTAAGAAACAAAGAAAGAATGCTATACTGTGGAATATTAAAAATAATGTTTGATGGTTCATCTTCTTAATAATCACCAGAAAGGAATATTGTACGCAACTCTAGCTGGATTCTTTTATGGGATGGTTGGTTACTTCGGCGTCACTCTGACTAATGAGGGATTTGCTATCGCTGCAATGCTGTTCTGGAGATTTATAGTTTCAACAATCTTTGTGACGGTTTTAATTTTCCTTAGGGTGAAAAAAATCGATGAAGAACCTAAATCAATTTTTTATGTTTTCTTAGCTGGAATTTTTTTCTTTGGCATAGGAAGCAATTTATTTTTTACTGCTAGCCAATATATTGGTACTGGGCTTTCGATGGTGATTATCTTCACTTTTCCTGGTATAGTCCTTTTAGTTGAAAGATTTATCTGGAGAAAGAGCTTTGCAAAATCTACTTATATAGCATTATTCGTGATGTTTGCTGGTTTAGTTCTTTTCGCTGATATCGGAGAGTTAGCTGTAGACTCAATAGGAATCGGGCTTAGCCTACTAGGCGCAATAACATTCGCACTGTTCTTTATAGTTAATAAAAGAATTAATGTTAAATCTCCCCTAGTTTCAACCCTATTTACTTCACTGGGAGGAATAGTTTGTTGCGCAATTATTTGTGCTTTTACAGATAATTTCAAACTCCCAACAACCGAAGATGAAATTTTAAATATCATCGGAATTGGCGTTGTATGTACTGCGCTACCTATATTATTGAGCATTGATGCGCTTAACTATATAAGCGCCACTAAAGTATCTGCACTTTGTATTTTGGAGCCAATATTTGTGGTGGTTTTTGGAGTTGCATTCCTTGGAGAATCAATTGATATGATCAAAATAATAGGTATCATAATTGTTTTATCAGGAACTGTGATGATTACTCTTGGTAAGCATAATAAGAAAATAGCGCCAAACAGCCCAGCATAAAAAAAGCCAGCCCGAAGGCCGGCTTTCTAATACGATTTAATAATCTTAACTCATTTCGAAAACTGTAGGCTCTGTTACGCCAGCGCATATAGAAAAACCGAAAGTAACTACATCTTCAGTGCAAAAAGTACCAGGCAAACATTTTGCAATACCAGAATTTCCAAACAAAGACTTATGGGGATTGTTCGTTTCATAATCATAATCATCTACAATCCTAGGAAATGATGAAACTGTTTCTCCCATACTATCTTCGTAATATAATGAAGTGTTTTGAGTCTCAAGCACCGTCTCAACACACATAGCTTCCTCCATAGTATTAAATAAATTTAAATCCTCATCTTTAACACCAATAAGCTTAGCATAGACATGTGCAGGATTCGTAGTTTGAATTGCTTGCTTCAAGTTAACCCCAGCTTTATAAGCATTCATACCAACAAAATTAAACTTGTTTGTTTCTTGATCAACGAACAAAAATTTAAGTTCTGGATCAAAGTCCCTTTTATCTTGTTTTAATGACATAACACCTCTCCATTAATTATAAGTTAATATATGTTTACTGTATTGCAACTTTTTGTATAAAGAGTCAAGTGAATAATTAGCCTCATTTTACATCGCATAAAAAATTATGCTAGAAAATTTCTACCTTATTACTTGAATTTTATCAGAAAGCAAATTATAAAAGGTACTCTCTCGGGGCATAGCGCAGTCTGGTAGCGCATCTGGTTTGGGACCAGAGGGTCGGGAGTTCAAATCTCTCTGCCCCGACCATTTTTATTCCATGTAGGCTTCACTACTCTTTAGAGCACAACTAAATCTTATGGGCTGAATAATTCTTTGGTTATATAGGATTAAATATATTGCCCTCCCAACCACAGTGTATTACCATGCCACAAGTACAAAAAAAATATTCTTATGATTCTTACATTAAAATTTATTTTAATTTTTGCTAATTTTGCTGGATGGTTTGCATTAATAAATAAGTTTGTCAAAAATTATTGGCAATCTATAGTTCTATTTCAAGCATTATGGATTACCGTAGGGTTTGTTCTTAATTTTTTTGGGTTACTTCTTCATAGTTTTTATTTATTTCAGCTTATAGGATTTATCTCAGCCGGATATTTTTCTTTCCAAGCCTGTCGAGAAAAAGACTTCTCTTCTTTGTTCCCAAAAGAATTTCTTGTGTTATTTGCCATTTGTTTTATTTGGTTTCTGAGAACGGGTTTTGCATTTTATTCATCGCCCGATGAAACTCTTAACTGGGGAATAATTATAAAAGAACTTACCTTGTTTGATGGGTTTTCTCCGCCAGAACTAACAAACAATGCGCAACCAGTATACCCGAACGGACCCGCAATTTATCAATATTATTTCACCAAATTTTTTGGATACAGCCAAGGGATTGCTATTTTAGCAAATTGCTGTCTATTCACTATGCTTTGCTCATTCTTGTTATACACTTCCAAAAAGCTAGTTTCATCGCTTTTATTAATTGTAATAATCACCATTCCAGCTTTGTATCTAAACCCAGGGTTTGGAAGTTTATATGCTGACTATATAGTTGGCGCATCTTTTGCAGCTTTATTAGTAGTTATATATCAGGAAATTAATCACCCTAATAGGTTACTAATATTTATCCCGCTAATTTTTGCTATGGCTGCACTAAAGCAAGTAGGCCTTACTTTGAGCAATCTTACAGTAATATTTTTAGTGTATCTTATGTTTAGAAGAAAACTTTTTCACTTAAGCTACATACTATTCATTGCCTGTTTACTGATTTTGCCACAGATAGTAGACCATGTATGGGTAAATGAGTTTTTAGCAAAATATGTTCCTGATATTCAGAGTAAAACATTTCTTGAGAAATTTGATATAGCAACAACTCAAATTCAAACAGAACATGGCCTGAAAGTAACGGGCAACTTTTTGCTAGCTTTTTTTACTTTCTTTTTCTTCAGAAGTGGTGGGGTAATCTTTACTTCATTTATATTAATTGCATTCATTTTTATAAAATGGAATGCATCTAAAAAAACGTTTGATGATTTTAAAATTGTTTTTACAGCTTCAATTATAATTCTACTCCTTTATGCCAATGATACTACTGCATAAATATCTTTTTATGGAAGCGACGCTCAGGGCATTATCGCTTACATAAATAGACAAGTATAAAACAATTCTATGAAAAGCATAAAGGAG
>JAVKEN010000007.1:0-36651 GCA_040221415.1 Rickettsiales bacterium | reverse complement strand
CTTCATTATTTAAACTCAAATCTTCTTGACCTTCAATCAATCTGAACTGAGAGTCAATTTGGCTTTTATCTAGACGAGTTTTCATATCTTCAAATACAGCTCTTTCGCTTCCCATAACCTCTACCCACTCATAAAACTCTTCCATTTTTGATGCCGGATTAGTTTCAATCATAGAATTTTTATAGAGATTATCCATTTCTGAATTATACGAATTAGCAGAATAATAGAAATCCTTTAAATAATTGCTCAATTTAAATTGCGAATTAGAGCACTGAATTTCCTGATTTTGGAAATATTTTATATTTTTATTCGTAATATTCATAGACACCTTCCTCAATTAGTTTATAGCTTCATGGTACTATAAAACTCCAAAATTGTCAAGCAAAAGTTAGCAAAGGTTAACTTTATTACTCTTTGGATTTAGATGTTGGTTTGCGCGGAGATTTTTTACCTGTCCACTTTCTTTTTGGCTTTTCTGGCTTTGATTCTTCTTCAGCATCTTTTACAGTTGCCATGTCAGACGTAATCGCTGAAACTTCTTTATCGATTTCATTTGTCTGACTATCAGCCACCGTTTTCGTGCCTTTTTTCTTCTCAATAGCAAAGCTGTCAGCGCTCATGCGAGAATCTTGATAGAATACGACATGAACATTATGCTTCTTTTCAATTTCGGTAATCGCTTCACGCTTATTATTTAAAGTGTAAAGCACAGTCTCAGGAGCAGCATAAACTAGCACTTGTCCAGATTTACTGCCTGATATTTCACCTTCTAATGTTTTCAGAATCATTACAGAGCATGACTCGTAAGATCTAACTGCGCCCTTACCACGGCAATGATTACAAACGACTGTATTATGCTCTAAAAAGCTTGGTTTCATTCTTTGTCTAGACATTTCTAATAACCCAAAATTACTTATGTGACCAACTTGAACTTTTGCTTTATCTTTCAAAAGTTCATCTCTTAAAATTTTCTCAACTTGTCTTTTATTCTTGTGATCGATCATGTCAATAAAATCGACTACAATTAAACCAGATAAATCCCGCAAACGAATTTGACGCGCAATTTCTTTTGCAGCTTCAATATTTGTTTTCGTTGCTGTTTCTTCAATATTTCTTTCGGTATTTGACTTACCTGAGTTAACATCAATTGCTACTAAAGCCTCGGTATAGTTGATAACTATGTATGCTCCCGACTCTGTTTCAGCTGTAGTGCTATACAGATTTACAATCTGGGCATTAATTTTGTACTCACTAAATATTGGAGCTTTACCTTTATGCAATTTCAATTTTATTGCGTTACCGCTACTTGCTATTGATGTCGTAATTTCTTTCATTTTTTCGTAAGCTTCACGACCATCAACAACTATTTCTTCTGTTTTATCATCATAAAGGTCACGAATAACTTGCTTCAGAATATCATCTTCCGCATACACAAAAGCAGGCGCAATTGAAGACAAGGTTCTTTCACGAATTGTATTCCACAAATTTACTAAATAATCGAAGTCCCGCTTAATTTCTTCAGATGCTTTGTTATGACCTATGGTTCTTATAATAACACTTGAACCTTCACCTGGCTTCAATTGGTCAATAATTGATTTTAACCTGCGACGATCTTCAACTTTAGTTATTTTTCTTGAAACTCCACCTATTGATTCACTATTTGGCATCAGAACACAGAAACGCCCAGCTAAAGAAAGATAGGTAGTGAAGGCCGCACCTTTATTGCCGCGCTCTTCTTTGATTGCTTGAACCAAAATAACCTGGCCACGCTTTATAACTTCTTGAACTTTATATTTATCAACATTCTTTTGTTTAATACGCTCAAAATAATTTTCATCAATCGAAGGAGTATCCTGAACTGACTTTTCATTAATCTCGTTAAGAGCAGAATCAAAGGCCATCCCTCCATCTTCATCTTCAACGTTAGCATCTTTAACCTCACCAGATACTTCCATTTTCTTGGGAGAGGCACTCAACCCCTGAGCGGCCTGAATTTCACGGCGATTTTGCTCTTTAATTCGCTGACGATCTTCAATTGGAATATTATAATAATCAGGATGAATCTCGGCAAATGGCACAAACCCATGGCGATTACCACCATAATCAATAAAAGCCGCCTGTAATGATGGCTCTACCCTTGTAACCTTTGCAAGATAGATGTTTCCTTTAATAGTTTGACGATGTTTAGTGGAGTATTCGAAATTCTCCAGTCTTCCGTTTTCGACAACTGCAACCTGCACCTCGTCCTTGTAGGATGCGTCGACCAATATTTTCTTTGACATTTCTTATTCACAAATAATTCTTTATTAAGTTATCGGCAAATAAACTATGCATATATCACGTACTACCAACTTTATGGTTTAGATTATTCAAATGAGTAAAACGCAATTTTGTTTCGTGCATAAAATCTATTCTGCCTTAACAATTAAAATTTCTTTTATCCTCTGACCCCCAGTATATAAAATATAAACAAAATTTCCATAGAATTATCAATAAAATATTTATACTATTTGGCTGTCCCTAATTCACATTAAAATAATGAGTTTTCTTAAATTCATCTTTAGATCAATCATTTTCCTGGCAATAGCTTCTGTATGCCTGGTCGGGTTCATTATAGTTTTTTACTCGAATAGTTTACCCGATGTAAAAATCCTGAAGGATTATCGCCCAGAATTAGTTTCAAAAATTTATGCGTCTAACGGTCAATTGCTAGAAGAATATGCTGAAGAATATCGCCTATTTACCCCGATAGATCATATACCAAAACAGGTGATTTACGCTTTTCTTGCCGCTGAAGATGCAGATTTTTACGACCATATAGGCGTTGATCCTTCTGGCCTTGCTCGCGCTATTACACAAAATATAAAAAACTACGGCAAAAAAAAATCTCTAATCGGAGGATCAACGATTACTCAGCAAGTAATAAAAAATTTGCTGCTTTCCAACGAGAAATCTTTTGAACGAAAAATCAAAGAAGCGATTTTATCTTTGCGCCTTGAAGAAGAGATGGAAAAAGATCAAATATTAGAGCTTTATTTAAATCATATATTTTTAGGTAATAGAGCTTACGGAGTTACTTCTGCAGCTAGCAGATATTTTAATAAATCAATCGAAGACTTAACTCTGGACGAAATTGCCCTGCTTGCTTCTTTGCCAAAAGCTCCATCATATTATAATCCCAAGAAACACCCAAAGAGAATTTTGGATAGAAGAAATTGGGTTCTCAGGCAAATGCTAGAGAAAAAATTTATTACCCAAGATGCATACGAAGAGGCTATTAGTAAGCCAATTAACATTTCTAATAATAAAAAAGACATTTACCATGCTGGCTATTTCAGCAATGAAGTGCGAAATATAATAAGCAATCAATATGGACAAGATAGTTTATTTATTGATGGGCTGATTATTAACACCAGCATTATCCCAAAACTTCAAACTGCTGCACAAAATTCTTTTCGTAAAAGCATCCTTGCTTATGATAAAAAAATCAAAGAGGAGAGGCTGAAGGAAGAAGGCTATGCAGAGCATAGTCACCCTACTCCAGAAATTAATGGTGGCATGGTAGTAATTAACAATCAATCAGGAAAAGTTGTCTCCTTAGTTGGTGGCTACGATTTCAGCGACAGCCAATTTAATAGGGTTACTCAGGCAACTAGACAAACAGGATCTATCTTTAAAAGCTTTGTATATCTGACTGCTCTAGAAAATAGCTTTAGCCCAGCATCAACAATTGAAGATTTACCAACTGCTATTTCTCAAGGGCGCAATAGCCCAGAATGGTTACCAAAAAATTACTCAGATGATTTCCTTGGCAAAATAACTTTACGCAAGGGGCTAGAGCTTTCAAGAAATGTAGCAACCGTAAATTTAGCAAATAAACTTGGTATTAAAAAAATATCTGATTTATCTAAAACTATCGGTGTTATTAAATCGCCATTACATAATTTATCTGCTGTGCTTGGTGCAAATGAAACTACACTTATAAATATTGCTTCTGGCTATGCTACCATTGCAAATGGTGGTAAGAAAATTAACCCGGTTTTAATTGAAACAATTCAAGAGCGTTCAGGCAAAATCATTTATAAAAATCCAAGTATTAGTTGTGAAGATTGTTTCAATGAAAAAAAACTTCCAACTTTAATCGACCATAAAGAACAAATAGTTTCAAAAGAATCCGCTTTTCAATTAACCAATATTCTGGCTGGGGCAGTAAAAAGAGGCACATCAAAACGTGCCCGTGTAGTTGGCCTGAACATTGCAGGAAAAACAGGAACCACTAATGACAATAAAGACGCCTGGTTCGTAGGCTTTACTCCGGAATATACAATTGGGATTTACGTTGGTTACGATGCACCGCAGTCACTTGGTAAGAAAGCCACCGGAGCAAATGTTGCCTTGCCCATTTTTGTTGATTTTATAAAAAATAATAAATGGTTCTTTAAAGATAGGCCTTTCAAAACTCCGAATGGAATTAAGATGATTCGAGTCGATTACGACACTGGGATGTTACCAAATGAATCCACACGCAGAACTATATTTGAAGCATTTAAAAGAAATCAGACTCCGGGCACGTTAAAAGAAACTTCCAATTCAAAAGAAATTGATTTATTACTTGAGTCCGGTCAAATATATTAAGTGCAGCATGGATAAAAATTATCGTTCAGAGATCTTTTCTTGGTATACAGAATTGCGAAACTTAATTTGCCAAGAATTTGAGAAAATTGAAGAAGAATACGCCCAAGTACATAAAAACACACCAGGCAAATTTCAAAGAAAAAAGTGGGATCGTCCTGGCGGCGGCGGTGGCGTCATGAGCGTCATGAAAGGCGAAGTTTTTGAGAAAGTTGGAGTGAATATTTCAGAAGTTCATGGAGAGTTTTCAGATGAATTTAAATCACAAATCCCTGGAACTGGAGATGATGCAAAATTTTATGCTTGCGGAATTTCATTAGTGGCACATATGAAATCTCCACTTGTTCCTTCAGTGCACATGAACACTAGATTTATTGAAACTTCACGCTGGTGGTTTGGTGGAGGAATGGATCTAACACCTGCAATTGAATTCTCTGAAGATAGTAAGGATTGGCACCAAGCAAATCAGCAAGCCTGTGATAAGCATGATCCAAAATATTATCCTAAGTTCAAAAAGCAATGTGATGAATATTTCCATATTAAACATCGCGGAGAAGCACGCGGTATTGGTGGCACGTTCTATGATTACCATAACAGCGGAAATATGGATGATGACTTTGCATTCACCCAAGATATCGGCAAAGCATTCCTAGAAGTCTTTCCAAAGTTAGTCCGCAGAAGAATGAATGAAAAATGGACTCAAAAACAAAAAGAAAAGCAGCTGATCAAACGAGGCAGATATGCAGAATTTAATTTGCTTTATGACCGCGGAACAAAATTCGGATTAATGACTGATGGCAATGTTGAAGCAATTCTAATGTCTATGCCTCCAGAAGCAAAGTGGCCTTAGCAGATTAACTCCTACTTCTGCCGCCCCTGCCGTATTTGGATATTTTTCCTCCCAACTCTTTCATTTTAGCATCTGCATCTTTTTTAACCTTATTCCTTTTTTCTATTTCTTCAAGAGCGATTTTGTTCCTGGCTTTTTGATCTTCTGGGGATAATTCTGCCAGGGCTTCACGAACTCTTTGCGCCCTTTCCTTATCTTCTGGAGACATTTTCGCAAATGCTTCTTCAAAAGCAGATTCCTTGAATTCCTTCACCTCCTCTGGTGTAGAACCTGCACCTCTTTGTGTTTCTGGCTTTATTGCTGACTTAATTTCTTCTTTCTTACTTGAATCTGGCATAGTTAAAACCCTATTTGTTTTTCAGTTTTATTATTTTGATTGGCTGCATTATTTTTTTGTAATGCAAGATTAACTTTAATTCTTGAAACTATTAGAGCAGTATAGGCTGTATTAATTGGTTTTTTGTTTAAATTCCTTAAATTCACCAAAACTTCTTTAGCTTTTTGATGAAGTGGATTTTTATCATCAAATTTTGTCAAAGAATCCTCAAATGGCTGATCCTCAACGATTGCCAAAGATAGAGATATTAGGTTGGTCCCAAGGTTTGGTTCTTTAGACATAATTACAGTAAACGCACTAATAAGCGAATCGATCATTTTCTGCTCTTGAATATCGCCGTTTACGGCACGTAGTTCCGTCATCTTGACCTACCTTTTGATTTACTTGGAATTACGCCAGAGTTTACGTTAAGTTTCTCCGCCTTAAATATATCCTTGGGCACTTTATCAACTGCATCCGAAATTTGCCTTGAACTATAATTATATACATTTCCCAGCGAGGCTTCACAAGACATCTTCCTAGCATCTGATGCTGAAAGCGACTTTCCAGCAACAAAACTTAAACCTGAATCTTTTAAAATTTTTTCTACATTCATGACTTTAGTATAAGCGATAAAAGTTAAATTTAAGTTAATGAAATTATCTTTCATGAGATGAAGGCTTCTTTTCTGGAGGAGGTCCAGGAGGTCGCGGAGGTGTACGCGTCTTTTTAGGGCGACGAATCTTCTTTGCTACACTTTTAGCTTCTTTTGCCACAGAGGGACTAATAATAACAGGTCTTGATCCATCTGGTTTTGGAGCAAAAAATGTGTTTCCAACCCTGTCGACAACTAATTTCTTTTTCTTTTCTTTTTTTAGTTCTTCAGCCTTATTTCTTCCTAACACCCCTCTCACTAAAGATTGAATTTTGGTTGCAGCTTTATCTTCTCTTTTTTTATCTGCCTCCTTTCTACCAAACATACCTCTCACTAAAGACTGCACCTTAGTTGCAGCTTGATCTTCTCTTAATTGCCTTACTTGTTTCTTTGCCGCTACTCTTCTAGCTAATGACTGAATCTTAATTGCAGCTCTCTCTTCAGTTACCTTTTTAAGAGTCATATCAAAAACATTATCTAGAATACCAGATTTTCCCTTTTCGATTCTTTTATCAGCTGCTACCCACCACTCCTTTAGGTTGATAAAGAAATTTTTTAAAGCATAACTAAATTTCTCAAAAGCAGATTTCTCACTAAGGTCACCTCTTTCTTCCTCTCGCCTCTTTTTTTGTTCAGCAAGCATTCTGCGGTCGCATTCAGCATCGAACAAATCAGAATAACTTTTATAAAGCGAATCGGATAATTTAGCTAATTCTTCCGGAGGAGTTTTAATCGCCGATCCAAGAAGGAAAACTCCCGCAGTGCTAATAAATGTTTCTTTACTTAATTTATTATCTTGCGGTGTATAACCGAACTTCCTACCAGTTTTCTTATGCTGACTTGCTTTTGCCTCTTGTTGGGATTTTGTAAGTTTTAATTCCTTGACTATACCTTTATAATGTATCAGATCATTCGCTAAATCCAATCTATCAAAAATCACCTTCTTTAAGAGATGTTGTATTTTTTCTTCTACTTCTTTTTCTAATTCATTCACAACTTCACCCTCTTTATATAAATATATATTGAAGGTATTTAAAAAAGTTGTAAATTTATTTATTTTGTTAACGATTTATTAACCTTTAGTAATTATATTCCCTCGCTTTAAATTTGATGAGGTAATATATGAACAAACAAAAATCTACAGCCCAAACTGGCAAACTGCCTGGCGAAATAAGAATATGGCATGCTTGCATTAAACAGCATTATTTAGACTTATTCACAAGCGGCACTAGCTTGAAAAGTCGCCGCATAAGAAATCAAGCTCGAAGTTTTTTAATTATCCCCAACCATAATTTAGAAAGAATATGTAATATGCTGAACTATGATTATTCATATATCTTCAATAAAATTAAACAAATTTATTACCAAGTAAAAAATAAGAAAACTAGCTTCGAACACAGTGTTATTAATATTTCTCGCTTACTAAAAAGTCATCATTCGCGCCAAAAAATTTGAGCTATTGATTGATTTTACGACCTAAGCAACATAATATTGCTGCTGATAATCATATCGTTAACAATGAATATAAACGAGAATTCCAAAGTCCCTCAGCATATTGCTATTGTCATGGATGGCAATAGAAGATGGGCTGAGAAAAATAATAAGTCAGTGTCAAGCGGTCATAAATTCGGCGCAGAAAATGCTAAGAAGATTGCCAAAGCTGCACACGAACTTGGTGTCAAATATTTAACCTTATATGCATTCTCCTCAGAGAACTGGAATCGCTCAGCAAAAGAAGTTGAACAGTTGATGTTCTTGCTAAACTACTATCTTAAAAATGACAAAGGCGAGATTAATAAAAATAACATGCGTCTAAACGTTATTGGCAATATCGATAAGTTGCCAAAGAGTTTAGTAAAGACAATAAAAGATCTGTCTGATAAATCATCTGATAATACTGGTCTGATTTTAACGATTGCAATTAGCTATGGCAGCCAAGATGAAATTATTCACGCTACTAAAGAAATTGCTAAACAAATAAAAACTGGCAATCTTAAAATAGATAATATTGACAAAAAACTCTTTGCAAAAAATCTTTTTACTTGTGACATTCCAGATCCTGATTTATTTATACGACCTAGTGGAGAATTCAGAGTAAGCAATTTCTTACTTTGGCAAATAGCCTATTCTGAATTATACTTCAGCGAAAAATTATGGCCAGATTTTGGCAAAGAAGATTTAAAAATAGCTATTGAAGAATTCAAACAAAGGAAGAGACGTTATGGTAAGTAAGAACATGTTAGTAAGAATTGCTACTTCATTAGTATTAGCGCCTTTAGTACTTACTATCATATATTTTAATAATATCATTTTTGATTTCATGATGTTTAGCTTAGCCGGAATCATGTTTTATGAGTGGTATGAGCTCACTGTAAAAAATAATCATCAAAGCCCTGTTAAGTGGAAGCTGGTTGGGATTTTATATGTTGGACTCCCCTGCACCGCTCTCATCTGGATTATAGATCAGTCTAACGGGCATATAGTTGTTTTATGGATTTTGATGGTAGTCTGGGCAACTGATACTTTTGCTTACTTCTTTGGCAAATTAATCGGTGGACCAAAGCTTGCACCAAGAATTAGCCCTAACAAAACTTGGTCTGGGCTTATTGGCGGAATATCCGGAGCCGCATTGGTAGGTTTCTTTATGAAAGATTATTTATTCAAACAAGATCATTTATTATTTATCTCTTTAAATATTATATTGGCTATATATGCACAAATTGGTGACCTTATCGAGTCATGGGTCAAACGTAGGTTTAATTTTAAAGATAGTGGATCAATTATCCCAGGGCACGGTGGAATTTTGGATAGAGTAGATGGGCTGACAATAGTTGCTCCTAAAATTGCGCTGCTATTAATGCTTGATAATTCACATTATTTCCTATGAAAAAAAGCATAAGTATCTTTGGCTCTACCGGATCGATCGGTAAAAGCACAATTGATATAATTCAAAACTCACCAGACAAATATGAAGTTACTGCTCTCATAGCAAATAAAAATTATCAATTATTGGCAAAGCAAGCAATAGACCTAAAGGTCAAATATGTTTGTATTGCAAATGAAAAGTACCGCAAAGATTTACAAAATATGCTCAGCAGTCATCCTGTGAATGTCTTATCAGGAAAATCTGGCTTAGAAGAAATTGCATCCTTAGGGGTAGATTTAGTCATTGCGGCTATAGTTGGTTCGGCTGGTTTATTACCAACGTTTAGAGCTATTCAGTCTGGAAGTAATATTGCCCTTGCAAATAAGGAGAGCTTAGTCTGCGCAGGTAAATTATTCATTAATGAGGCAAAAAAATATAGCGGAAAATTACTTCCCACAGATTCAGAGCATAACGCTATATTTCAAGTATTCGAAGAAGAAAATCGTGATCAAATTGAGAAGATTATTCTTACCGCTTCAGGAGGACCATTCCTTAAAACTCCAGTTGCAGAATTAGAAAATATAACTCCAGAACAAGCAACTAAGCATCCAAATTGGAGCATGGGGAAAAAGATTACTGTAGATTGCTCAAATATGGTTAATAAAGGGCTAGAAATTATTGAGGCGCATTATTTGTTTAACATGACTTCTGAAAAAATTGATGTAGTTGTGCACCCTCAGTCAATTATTCATAGTATGGTTGCATATAAAGACGGTTCAACTTTAGCGCAACTTGGCATGCCGGACATGAGGACGCCTATTTCATATGTAATAGATTGGCCAAAACGACCTGAGAAAAAATTAGTGGAACCATTGGACTTAACAAAAATTTCTCAGTTAGACTTTTTTAAATGCGATGAAAAAAGATTTCCTGCTGTAAGATTGTGTAAAGAAAGTTTGCGTCAAAAAGATGATGCAAAGATTATTATTAATGCTGCAAATGAAATTGCTGTTGAAAATTTTTTGAATAACAAAATAAAATACACTAGCATCACTAGGATTATCGAGCACATGCTTACTCACAACTCAATTGGAGAAAATTCTTCAATAGAAGAAGTGATGTCAAAAGACAAAGAGTATAGAATTAAAACACAGGAATATATCGATGGAACACATTCTTAACATCTCGCATTACCTTTTATCATTCATCGTTATTCTGACGATTATTGTTTTTGTGCATGAGTTTGGACATTACTTCATTGCACGATTATGCGGTGTTAAAGTCACTGAATTTTCAATTGGCTTTGGCAAAAGATTATTCGGCTTCAAAGATAAGTCTGGGACAGATTGGAAAATATCCTTATTGCCACTTGGTGGTTATGTGAAAATGTTTGGCGATCAAGATCCCTCAAGCAGTAAAGTGGCGCCCGTTAAAAAATCAGAAGAGCACCTTGCTTTTTATAGTAAATCTCTTCCTGCTAAAGCTGCAGTTGTAGCCGCTGGACCATTCGCTAATTTTTTGTTTGCGATAATAATTTTAGCAGGATTTTTCTATACATTCGGTAAAACTCATTCCTCTAATGAAATCACAATAGTGGCACCAAAAAGTCGTGCTGAAGTTCACGATATTCGCAAGGGAGATAAGATTATTGAAATTGACGGATATAAAATCGTTGAATTTAAAGATATGGAAAAATTCATTGCTTCTCATCCTGAAATGCCTCTTCAATTTAAAATTCAGAGAGGAGAAGAAATAATTTCTAAGACTATTAAACCCGAAGCGGTAGACTTCTCAATTAGCAAAGGAGAAAAACAAAAAATTGGCCGATTAGGAGTAGGAACCACTAAGGTGAGTTATGTAAAATTAGGCTTATATGACTCCATAAAAAAAGCAGTTAATGAAACAGTTCAAATTTGCTATATCACTTTAAAAGCCATAGGCCAGATGCTTGACGGGTCTCGTGGCACTGAAGATATGGGAGGGCCAATTAAAATTGCCAAGATGGCAGGAGATACAGCAAAACTGGGCATATATGCTGTTTTGTGGTTTATGGCAATGTTGTCTATCAATTTAGGTTTGATTAATTTACTACCAATACCAATTCTTGATGGTGGACATTTAATGTTTTATGTTGTAGAAGCAATTTTTGGAAAAGCCGTTGCATCGAAAGTTCAAAATGTGGGTATGAGAATTGGCTTTGCTTTGTTGGTAACATTGATGCTTTTCGTAATAATAAATGACATCAAACAATTTTAACATGAACAAGATTTTTCAAATTATTTTCTTAGTATTTTGTGTAATAAACTTCAATGCTAACGCTGCGGATAAGCCTAACGCAACATCAAAAACTGTGCAGGAAATTGAAAAAATAAAAGATATAAATATTGTTGGAAATCAAAGAGTAGAGACTTCTACCATTAAATCATATTTACCATTTAGAAATGGCAGCATTTTCAAAGAGTCTAAACTAAACGACGCTTTGAAAACTCTGTACAAAACTGGTTTATTCTCTGAAGTAAATCTTTCTTCTAAAAATGGCATTGTTACAGTTACAGTTAAAGAGAACCCAATTATCAACAAGGTGATTTTTGAAGGAAATAATTCCATTAAAGATGAGAACCTTGCAGGTGAGCTTATTTTAAAACCAAGAATGGTGTTCTCTAAGTCAAGAGTTAGGGATGATACAAACCGTATTATCGACATCTATAATAAAACAGGCAGATATGCGACAACTGTAACACCTAAGATTGTTAAGCTAAAACAAAATAGAATCAACCTAGTCTTCGACATTCACGAGGGCAAGAAAGCTCAAATAGCTAAAATATTTTTCGTAGGCAACACTAGATTTAGTGATAGGAAATTAAAAGAAGCAATTATGTCTAAAGAAGCCAAATTTTGGAACTTCTTTGCAAAGACAGACCATTATGATTCCGACCTGGTTGAGAATGATAAAATTTTACTTAACCGCTTTTACCAATCAAAAGGTTATATTAATTTTAAGGTTATCTCGGCAACAGCTGATATTGAACCATCTAAAAATAGTTTCTATATCACATTCTCTATTGATGAAGGAGCTCAGTACGATGTTAGGAATTTAACGGTTACTAGCAAAATTGACGCCATTAAAAAAGAGAGCCTGAAGAAACTGATCCAAATTAAAGAAGGTGAAGTGTTTAACGTTCTGAAAATTGATGACTCAATAGAGGAAATGATCAAATATTTATCAAATAAAGGCTTCCCTTTTGTTCAAATAAATCCTCAATACAAGATTAATGAAGATTCTAAAACTGTTGATATTACCTTTGATATCGGTAAAGCAAAACGAGTTTATATTGGCAGAATTAACATCAAAGGAAATCTTAAAACATATGATGATGTAATTCGCAGAGAAATGAAAGTATCCGAGGGTGACCCATATAATGCATTCCTCATTGACAGATCAAAAAGAAAAATAGAAGGGTTAGACTTCTTTGAAAAAATTAACATCGATACTGTTAGAACAGGTAAAGATGATGTAATCGATTTAGATATTTCAGTAGAAGAAAAATCTACAGCGCAAATTAAATTATCTACCGGTTACTCTACATCAGATGGTATATTGGGTATGGTTAACTTTACGGAAAGCAACTTTCTAGGAAAAGGCCAGTATTTAAACTTTGGATTCCAAAAATCTTCAGTTTCTAATTCGGTGAATTTTGGCTTTACTGAACCAAGATTCTTGGGCAATGAAATGAGTGCCGGATTCAATACTTATTATAACTCTTATGACAATAAAAAGGCATCTTTAGGTGCACGATCAAACTCTATTCCATACAAGTCATCATCTCTTGGCCTCAGCCTGAATATGGGTTACGATATTATCGATGATTTATTTCATGGCCTATCGTATGTAATTGAAAGAAGTGAAATTAGCGGATTGGCTGCTGATGCACCAATTTACATTAGATCGCAGGAAGGAAAATATGTTAACTCAATGATTAATCAGAGATTCTCCTATGACAAAACAGACTCTCCTACATTCCCTACAAAAGGCTATGTATTGAAGTTGAATCAGTCTCTCGCAGGCATAGGTGGTAACACAAGATATTATAGAAATATCATTGCAGCTACAAAATATTTTCCCATTATGGAAGATGTTACATTTAAAGTTGCGGGCCAAGGAGGCCAAATTAATAGTTACAGCGGTAAAAATGTTAGAATTAATGACCATTTCTATTTAGGTGACCAAAGCTTTAGAGGGTTCCAGGCAGCTGGTATTGGTCCTCGCGACAAAGCATCTAGAGATGCTCTTGGTGGTCAATATTACTATACTGGAACTACTGAGTTAAATTTCCCAATTGGCTTACCTAAAGAAATGGAAGTATCAGGATCGGTCTTTGGAGAAGCAGGTAGTTTGTGGAAGGTAGATATTCCTAAAAATTTAAATTATAATAGCAGTCAATACTATAACGAAAAAGCGTTGCGTGCTTCAGTAGGGTTTGGTGTATTATGGATAACAAGAATGGGGCCATTACGCCTTGATATTGCAAAAGCTGTTAAGAAACAAACTTATGACAAAACACAAATGGTTCACTTCTCTTTTGAGACACGCCTGTAAAGTAATCTTATATTTCTTTCTACTTTCTTCTACGAGTAGTTTTGCAGATCCAAGCAAAATTGTGGTTCTGAATTTTGATTACGTGATCGGTAACTCCAATATTTATAAGAAATTAAAGACAAGCACAGATACTCTGCATGCTAAATACCAAAAAGAAATTGCTGGCTATGAAAATCAAATTATCGAACTAGCTAAAAAGATTGAAACAGATAAAACTTTAAATGAAAAAGAAGCTGAAATTTTACGTAATGATTTGAATCAACGCGAAATGAAAATACAAAAGCTTCTACAAAAAAGAAGATTGTCTATCAATGAAACACACTCCAAGAAAATAAATCACCTCAGAAGCATGGTTCTAGAAATTGCCCATAAAGAAGCAAAAAAACATGGCTACACAGCTATTTTGTCAGCATCCGCGGTCATATATACTGTTGATTCACTTGATATTAGTGATAGAATTCTCAAAATACTTAATGAAGAAACAGCCGAATGAAAAAGTTCTTTTTAAAATCTGGCCCCTACTCATTAGCAGAACTAGCAGAAGAATTTGGCCTTGATGTATATAAATCTGGAAACAAATATTCTCTACGTGCTGATATTTTTATTGATGGCATAGATACTCTGGAAGCATCAGATGAAAATTCCATTTCATTTCTAGCTAATAAAAAATACATAGAGGCCTTCAAGAAGACAAAAGCAGCAGCTTGCGTTTGCGCTAAAGAGTTTATTGAACTCGCACCAAAAGATCTTGTCTTGTTGATTTCAGACAACCCTTATGCAAGCTTTGCGAAAATCTCTAGCAAATTTTACAATACTGTTGCATATCCATCAGATGACACGTCTCCACAAGCAATAATTCATGAAACCGCAACAATCGGTGAGGGATGCGAAATTATGAGTGGGGCTTATATTGATAAGAATGCAAAAATTGGTACTAACGTTAAAATTTTTCCAAATGTATATATCGGCCAGAATGTTGAGATTGGCAATAATTGCGTAATCTCTCACGGGTGCACAATCCAATATGCCGTTATAGGCAATAATTGTCTTATTCATCCAGGGGCACGCATAGGCCAAGATGGATTCGGCTTTGCAATGGATAAGGGGAGATATATTAAAGTGCCACAAATTGGTCATGTAATCATTGGTAATAATGTAGAGATTGGCGCTAATACAACTATTGATCGCGGCACAATCCAAAATACTATAATTAAAGATATGTGCCAGATTGATAATCTTGTACAAATTGCTCATAATGTTGAGTTGGGTATTGGATGCGTTCTGGCTGCTCAGGTTGGTATATCTGGAAGTTCAAAACTTGGTAATTATGTGCAAGCTGGAGGACAAGGAGGAATAGCTGGTCACGTCAAGATTGGTGACCAAGCACAAATTGCAGCACAAGCAGGTATTATTAGCGACGTTGAACCAAAAGAAGTTGTGGCTGGTATGCCTCATCAACCAATCAAGCAATTTTTTAGACAAATGGCAATGTTAAAAAAACTAGCTTCAAAAAAGGAAAAGAAATGAAGGAAGAACTAAATATTCAACAAATACAAAAATTAATACCTCACAGATATCCATTTCTTTTGGTAGATAAAATAGTAGATATTGTTCCTAATCAATCAGCAACAGGCATCAAAAATGTGACTTTTAATGAGCCTCATTTTAAGGGGCATTTTCCAAATGATCCCGTAATGCCTGGTGTATTAATTGTTGAAGCACTTGCACAAACAGCTGGCGCTCTTGTATGTCATAGCCACAAGGCTGAGGGAGATAAAATAGTCTATTTTATGTCTATTGAAGAAGCAAAATTTAGAAAAATTGTGGCTCCTGGAGATCAGCTACATCTTCATGTCGAGTGTTTAAGAAGCCGTTCAAATGTTTGGAAATTCAAAGGTGAAGCAAAAGTAGATGGCAAAGTAGCGGCAGAAGCAATATTCACAGCAATGGTAGGGAAGTAATATGTCAAATATCCATCCAACCGCTATAGTCGATAAGAACTCTAAAATTGGTAAGAATGTTGAGATTGGGCCTTACTGTATTATTGGACCAAAGGTTAAAATTGGTGATAATAACATTATTAAATCTCATGTGGTTATTAGCGGTAATACTATTATTGGCAATGGCAATGAAATTTTTCCTTTCGCTTCAATTGGTGAAAAAACCCAAGACAAAAAGTATAAAGGTGCAGATACAGAATTGGTCATTGGTGATAACAACCAAATTCGTGAATATGTAACAATGAACCCAGGAACTGATGAAGGCACAAAAACCGTTGTTGGTAATGATTGTCTATTTATGATTTCTTCTCACGTAGCACATGATTGCGTGATTGGAAATGGCGTAATTATGGCGAATAATGCAACATTGGCTGGCCATGTTTCAGTGGGTGATTTTGCTATTATTGGAGGCTTGTCAGCAGTAAGACAATTTGTACGTATCGGAGAACATGCAATGATAGGCGGAATGACAGGTGTTGAGGACGATGTGATTCCTTTTGGTATGGTGTATGGTTCTCGTCCTGGATTGATGGGTTTAAATCTTGTTGGTTTAAAACGTAAGAATTTTGACAGACAAGAAATTACAAATCTTCGTAAAGCATATGAAATTATTTTTGACGATGATGAACAAAATTTTAATGCTTCAGTATCAAGAGTAAAAAAAGAATTTCCTGACAGCACTATAGTCAGAATGGTTGAATTCATAGAAGCTGCTAAAGACAGACCGATCTGTAAAAAGAGATGAACCTCCCTAAATTCAAAAGAATTGGTATAATAAGTGGTGGCGGTTTATTACCACAAATTATTATAAACAGTGCTTTAAAGCAAAATACTGAACCGTACGTTCTTGGTATAGAAGGCAGTATCGACTATACACCAGAATGCAACCACCTCATTGCTAATATTGGAAAAGTAGGCAAGGCCTTTAAATTCTTTAAAGACAATGAAATTACTAATATTTGTTTTGCTGGAAAAATTAACCGCCCAGCTATCTCGCAAGTCAAAGTTGATGCAACAGGATTAAAATTCCTTGGGAAAGTAGGTTTAAATAAACTATCTGGTGGAGATAATCATTTGTTAACTCAGATATTAAAATTATTTGAATCAAATGGCTTTAACGTCATTTCTCCAGAAAAATTCGCTCCAGAAATTCTTGCTAAAAAAGGTGTTCTTACAAAGACTAAGCCCTCTAAACAAGACCTTGCTGACATTGAATCTGGAAGTATCATACTAGGAGATCTAAGTAAGCATGATATTGGTCAGTCAATTATAATTGCTAATAAATATGTTATTGGTATTGAGGCCGCCGAAGGAACAGATGAGCTTATTAAAAGAATAAATGCTTACAAAAAAGAAAAAAATTACGGAGTCTTAGTTAAAAGGCCTAAGTCAAATCAAGATACACGTATAGATCTGCCAACAATTGGTGTAGAAACTGTACAGCATGCTATTGATAGTAATTTAAATGGCATTGCTATTGCAGCCAATAAAACAATTATTATTGATAAAGATAAAGTATTAGCTGAGGCAAACGGCAACAAAATCTTTATAGTAGGAATATAATGGATATCAAAAAACTAATAAAAGTTGCTACCGAATATTTACCATTACTGTTATTTTTTATCTTTTTCAAAAAATATGGAATTCTTGTTGCTACCCAAGTTGTAGTTATTTCTTCAATTATAATGATTGTAATTAATTACGCAGTGAACAAAAAAATTCCTCCAATTACATTGATATCTGTTGGTTTATTGGCATTCTTTGGTGGACTGACAATAATTTTCGATGACCCTAGATTTATAAAAATTAAACCAACAATTGTGAATGGCGTTTTTGCTTTAGTGCTTTTTGCCGGTGCACATATGAAGAAGCCATTCCTTAAAAAGTTGATGGGCGAAAAAATAAGGTTTAAGAACGATCAAACCTGGCATGATTTAGCAATTAGGTTTGCATTATTCTTCTCTGCTCTTGCCGTGGCAAATGAAGTGATCTGGCGTAATTTTTCTGATAACACATGGGTGTGGTATAAAACTTTTGGAATTATGATCCTTAATGTTATTTTTATTGCAACCCAAATCAAATTCATCAATCGTAATATTGTTCAGAAATAACTAACGACTTTTCTTCTGATCTTTAGGCCCTCGCAAGGCAGATGGTTTATGCGTAGCAGCACCATCTGAAACACCAAAATCTCTTAACTCCCTACCTGCTTCTAGAAGCTCCCTAGCTTCTTCTTCTCCTAATATGGATGAAGGCGAATATCTTGAGCCCGAGGGACTAGGTACTGGCCTATCTTTTTCTGGAGTCTCATCATCGCGGCTCAGCCTCATTGCTTGTTCTAGGTAATCAGCCTGTAATTCACGTGCTGCCTGTTTATATGCCTCTCTTAAAGCAGAGACTCTTATAGAATCAATTGATTTATTCACTTCTGCTTCAATGCTGCCTGTTCTTGCTGCTGATTCTGCACAATTGAGAACCCAGAATCCACATGAAGTCTCATCTCCTTGGCCAGGTAATCTGGAGCGCTTCTCTAAAGAAATTTTTTTTACTTCACTAAGCTCTGTTTTTTTTGAAGACCTTGCTGATCTCATCTCAGCTAAATGAGCCTGCTCTTCTGGAGATAAAACTTCTTTCTCAAAATCTCTTACTTCAACACCTGTTTCTGCATATTCTCTTTTAAGATTTTCCAATGATTCTTTTATAATGCTTTCTCTTGATCCTCCAGTGCTATTTGCTAAAGCAGCTTCCCCATCTTCTATTTCTTTTTTTATTTTGGTACGACTTTTTTGAAGCTTTTTATATTCTTTATTAGCTTCTTTTACTTTTTTTAAAACTTTACTAATTGATGCAGAAATTTCTTTTATTTCTTCCTGAATAGAATTTTCTTGATCAACTGATCTCAAATATTCTTGCTCTAAAGGAGAAAAAGTCTCTTCCATTTCAGGAAATAACGTCTTAATTCTTTGAGACAGTTCAGAATCTCTGGTGGGATTACTGCGTGGATTAATAAACCGAAATTTTTTGTTTCTATGATCTATCAGTAAAGTCGCCCAATGAGCTGGGCTGTCAGCAACAGCAATAGCTGATATGCCATCAGGATTTTGGGTTGCAGCATATTCAATTTTATTTTTAAATTCTTCATCCGTGTTTAAAGATTCGTCCGCACTAATTGGACCTGTCATACCTCTTTCTTCATAGTCATATGGGTCAGACTTGCTAACAAATAAAGAATCCTTCCCGTGACTTACCGCTGGCCACACATTAGAAATAGTAGCTACATTTATTTCTGCACCAAAGTCATTTAGGAAGCTTCTTACTGAACTTATTGCAATAAATTCATCAAACTTATCTTTTGCTTCTTCCAGTGTAAGCTCGGGATTATTAAGCTCTCTACGTATTAACGGTAAAGCTCTTTCGACATATTCTTCTTCAGATTCAGCTTCAATGCCTAACTGGCGCATCTCTAAAGTTATTTGATTCATCCTTTGACTGGAATCAGATAACGCTTCTAAAATGAGTGATTTTTTTTCTTTAACATCAGGAGGGGTAGATGCACTACGCCGTATTGTTGAAGAAAAATCTTTATTATGTCCGTCTAAACCATTTGTCTCTATCGCAAGAACTAAATCAGCATATGTTTCTGCTGCATCAAAATCTCTAATCGCTTGAGCAAATTGCTCATCTGTCGGTTTTACCATGTACTTACTGTATAATTTATACAAATTATACATAAGAATTGGTTAATTTTTTCTTAATTTAATTTTTGGATAAAAAAGGCGCGACTAAAATTAATTAATCACGCCCTAAATTTTATTAATTTTACTTAGCTATACCAACTATCAGATGTAGAGCCTGTCGGAGTTACTTCCTCAACGACTGGATCTGGAGTAGCTGTTGGAGTTGGAGCAGCTTCCTCAACGACTGGAACTGGAGTAGCTGTTGGAGTTGGAGTTACTGTCGCTTGTTCTACCTGAGAAGAGTCAATATTTTCAAATGCTTCTTGTCCAAATTTTTCAATTGTAGCCTGTTTTCCTAAGACTTGAAAATATTGCTCAATACTAGCGTTTTCTAGATTTTTCTTGATTTTATTTAAGATACTCATATTCCCTCATTTAGTTATTTAAAATATATAGAAGTAATACACTACAAGTATCTAAATTCAATATTAAAATAAAAAAAAGGCGCGACTAAAATTAATTAATCACGCCCTGAATTTTATTAATTTTACTTAGCTATACCAACTATCAAATGTAGAACCTGTCGGAGTAACTTCCTCAACAACTGGATCTGGAGTAGCTGTTGGGGTCGGAGTAACTTCCTCAACAACTGGATCTGGAGTAGCTGTTGGGGTCGGAGTAACTTCCTCAACAACTGGATCTGGAGTGGCTGTTGGGGTCGGAGTGACTTCCTCAACAACTGGATCTGGAGTAGCTGTTGGGGTCGGAGTAACTTCCTCAACAACTGGAGATTCAGTAACGTTCTCAGGATAACATTTAAGCATAAAATCAGCATTAGTATCGATAAAATAAGACAAAGTATCCACCGGTTTATCACCTGCTTCTAAAGACACCTCTTTTACTTGAATTTCTCTATCTTCAACAGTTGATGAGTTAGTGTACACTGGAGCAGAATCTTTTCCTCCGAAAACTGGTACAACTTTTGTAGGTGCAGCCGAGGGTGCTGATGTAACCTTAACATCTAATACTTCGAAAGATGAATTCTCTCCGGAGTTCAAATTTGAATCTATTTGTTGATTCACAACTTCAACTTCGTTTGAACTAGCATCTTTAATTGCTACTTCTCTTGGTTGAGCTACCGCTATTTCAGTAGTTAGTGCAGCATCAACAGATGCCTTACCAAATTCCTTAATAGCATTCTGCATACCAAGAACTTTAACAAACTCAGGTATGTTATTACCAATGTTAGATTTTATTTTATTAATGATAGACATAATGTCCTCCTCTTAAATTAAGTTTGACGTAATTTAACATGTACAAACAACAACTGCAAGCAATTATTAATAAAAATTAATTACTTTTTCTGCCGTATAAAAAAAACCCCCGGAAAACCAGGGGTTCAATAACTATTTTATTTATAAATTAAAACTAGAATTTATATTCCAAAGATGCAATGAAGTCATTTGTATGTAATCTTTTTGCATTCATAGGATATTTAGTGCCAGAAATTGTTACTGAGTTTTCAAATTTACCAAAATTAGAATACTTGTACCCAACTCCTAAGTTGAAATTTTTATCAAGTTCAAATTTAGCACCTAACCCCGCACTATATGCAAAATTTGTTTTTGTCTTAGAATCTGTTGAGTTAGTAGATCCACCAACAATGCTGTAAGAGCCTGAAGGTGAGTTAATTCTTGCTGCACCCGCGCCAACTTCAATATATGGAGTAAAAAATGTTTTTAATGCAGAAATGTCGTATGAACCTGTTAGCATCAAAGAACCAATTTTGTATTTGTCTTTTGTAACATCTGATGATGTTGTTTCATTAATCTTATAAGAAGGTCTGTACTCAAAGTTCAAACCAACCTTCATATCTTTACAAACGTCAGTTTTAACTCCAAGACCCATAATCGCTGAGTCACCCATATCTTCACCGCCAAAGTCACCTTTAACTTTCATTGATTTTGAATAACCACCTGTAACGACACCGTAAAAATTTTCAAACGGAGCTACAGAAGAGCTTCTTTTAGCAGCCTTAGAAGGAGCGCCACCAGCATTAGCGTTCATAGCTAAAGCAGCGACACAAGCTGTTACTATTAATTTTTTCATTTTATTACCTCAGTAAATTTATTTATTAGTGCAATATTAACACGAGAATATATGCAAAGTAATATTGAAAGTCAATATTACATTATTTAGGCAATTTTTTTTTAAGCTTTATGCTTTTTAAGCATAATAAATGAAACAGATACCACCGCTAAAACAAAGCAGTAATAAACATGCGGGGTTATCATAAGAGGCGAGATCCCAGCTATACTGCTTGCAAGGAGAATTTGCGCTCCATAAGGAATCAAACCCTGAAAAACACAGGAGAAATTATCAATCCAAGTAGCACTGTAATGACGAGGAATACGGTGTTTTATAGCAATGTTTCTTACTATCTCGCCGCTGAATATGATTGCGACTGTATTATTAGCTAGTAAGATATCGAATATTGAAACAATTTTTGCCATGACTAGCTGTGCTAATTTTGCTGAACCATTTCTTGAAATCCAGTCAGCAAGTTTTTCAGCAAGCTTCTTAGTTGAATTGCCAGCTAGGCCTGAAAGCCCGCCTACCATTAATGATAATAATAAAATCTCATACATTCCCAGGAACCCATTAGTCATATCTTCGCTCATCCCTAAAAGATTGTATGAAGAGTCAAAATATCCAATTATTCCTGCAAAAATTATCGAAGAAATCAGCACAGTAAAAACATTTACTCCGCATACTGCTAAGATTATTAGAAATATATATGGAGCAACTAATAAAAGTGAGTATGAACGGTCTGCAATATTTATATCGACATCATGACTCAGCAATAAAATAACTATTGTTACTAAAGCAGAGATCACGGCTATTAATGCATTGAGCTTTATCTTCTCTTTTAGATTTGCTTCTTGTGACATAACTGAGGCAATTGTGGTGTCAGAAATTACTGATAAATTATCACCAAACATCGCCCCACCAACCACCGTCGCCATTGCAACTTCCGGACCAAAAGCTCCTTGGTCTGTAAGGCTCGCGGCAATCGGAGCGACTGTTGCAATTGTACCCATTGATGTACCAATCGCCGTTGAAATAAATGCTGCAGTAAGAAAAATTCCAATTAACAGATATTTTGCAGGAATAAAAGACAGCGACATATTCACAGTAGAATCTACGCTACCTATTGATTTAGTGACCGCACTAAAAGCTCCCGCTAATAAAAACACAATGCACATCGTGATAATATCACGATGCCTTACACCATCTAGAAAATCATTCATCTTCTCTTGAGTTTTCCCACGATGAATAAGCCAGCCAAAGATAATCGCTGGGATAATAGCTGTAATAGGAGAGACTTGATAGAAAGCATTATCGACTCCCTGGATACTAAAGTAAACTCCACTTCCAACATAGATTAGAACAAAGAGAAAAATCGGAAAAAAACTAAAAGCTAGGCCCATATTTTTATTATTTATAAGATGTTTGCATTCTAATATTTTAAAACAAAAAAATACAGAGTTAATATATTTAACACTTTCTTAAACATTTGATGAGATCATATATATTAAACTTTTGCGTTTCTAAATGACCAACAAAAAAGCCGATACCAAATATCTCTCAGCCAGCATCGAAGATGTGCCATCAAGGGAAGAGGTGATTACAAAAACACAATCTCCAAGGCACGACACTATAGAATCTATAGAAGCATCAACTTACTCTGAAGCAAAACAAATACCCAAGGCCAGACCATCTAAGGCCAAATCATATGGGAAGGTTATATTTACTGAGAGTGGATTTACATCACCTCTCGAAACTGATACAGCAAAAGAGATGGACTCTGAACATGAAGCTGTGTACACCGCGTCTGAACATTATATTGGAAAACAGGAGATAAAATTATCATCTACAGAACCAGAAACAATCATAAGATCGTCAACACACGCTACTTCTTCAGTAAGAAAAATAAGAAATCCTAAACCCATATCGGCAACTGTATACGAAGTTGCTACAAATCTTACTAGAATCTTATGCTCTGATGCTTCCGAAAAATCCTCAACACCTTCAGCGCCAGCTGCTAGAAGTAAATCTACTGAGAAATCCAGGGGGCTCTAAGCCGCTGCTTCTTGGTCTTCTAATTTAGATAAAACCGCTTTTATTGCATTTGCAAGATTATGAATCATCTCATCTGTATGCAGCGGAGTTGGAGTAATTCTCAACCTTTCAGTTCCTTTTGAAACCGTTGGATAATTAATGTGCTGGATATACATACCATACTCCTCAAGTAAAGCTTTTGAAGCTTGTCTTGCTTTATTAGGATCATTAATCAATACAGGAATAATATGAGTTTCGTTCTGAATTAAATTAATCCTTTTCGAAATCAATAAATCTCTTAGTAGCCTCGTTTTACGATATAGCTGCTCTCTTTCCAACTCACTTTCTTTTAAATATTTTACACTTGCTCTTGCTGCTGCTGCAACAGCTGGCGGTATAGAGGTGGTAAAAATAAAACCTGAAGCGCAACTTCTAATAGCATCTACTAGCTCTTCTCTTCCTGTTATATAACCACCATGAGTGCCAAATGCTTTTGCTAAAGTTCCTTGGATAATATCAATGCGATCAGCTTGACCCATTTTTTCTGCCATTCCGGCACCCCTATTTCCATATAGTCCAACCGTATGGACTTCATCGATATACGTTAATGCGTTATATTTTTCTGCAATATCACAAATTTCTTTAATCGGAGCAACTTTGCCATCCATAGAATATGCAGATTCAAACACAATCATTTTTGGAACATCAGAATCATACCGAGAAATTAACTCCTCAAGATGAGCAACATCATTATGTCTAAAAATTTCTTTGCGCGCCTTATTATGACGAATTCCCTCGATGATTGAGGCATGATTCCCCTCATCTGAAAAGAATACCATGTCAGGGAAAATTTTTACTAATGTTGATAATGTAGCTTCGTTTGCAACATAACCTGAAGTAAAAACAAGGCCAGCTTGTTTGTTGTGAAGATCCGCTAATTCTGCCTCTAACTTCACTACTTCATGGCTGTTCCCACCAATATTTCTAGTTCCTCCAGAACCAACACCATATTTTTTTGCAGCTGCCGAGAAAGCATCAAGAACCTGAGAATTTTGGCTCATTCCTAGATAATCGTTGATACACCAAAGAATAGCATCACGATTACGCTGATGATCTCTTGCATAAGGCATACGGTCTGCATACCTAGATACATCAAGAAACTCTCTATATCTACCTTCCGATTTTACCTGCTGAATAGCAGCTTGGAATTTTTGGTAATAACCCATAAGTAATTATTAAGATTTTCTGTATATTAATGAATGCGACAACAAAAGTAAATTTGAAATTATTAATACCGCCACAATCTGGTGTAGAAGCGCATATTGAATATTTACTTCTGTAATCAGAGTCATCACTCCCAAACAGAACTGCACTAAAACCATCAAAGACAGTAAAAGATATACCTCATGATGAATATCTTTGCGCCAATTTCGATATGTAATAAAAATAACCATGCAGGCAAATATCACGCCAATAAATCGATGAATAAATTGCACTGTTACTGGGTTATAAAACAACACTTCTAATATATCTAAACCCCTCATTTCTTTTGGAATCAGAGAGTCACCCATCATTGGGAATTGATTATATATTTTGCCCGCATCAAGACCAGCTACTAAGCCTCCATAAAAAATTTGTAACATGGCCAGCACAAGCAAAAAACCTGCTTTATTAAACAGGGTAAATCGTTTAGAGAAATTATTGCTTAGGTAGTTAAGCCCTTGCCAAAATAAACAAGCATATATAAATATCGCCATCACAAGATGAAAGGATAGACGGAAATGGCTTACGTGCGGATCTTTGACTAAACCAGACGTAACCATATACCAACCAACAAAACCTTGGAAACCTCCAAGCAAAAGTACTCCGAAAAACTTGTAAATATCTTTACCCATGAAATATTTTTTTACTGCAAAAAATACAAATGGAACAAAGAAGAATACTCCCAACATCCGACCAAATAATCGGTGAAAATACTCAACAAAATATATTTTTTTGAACTCTGCCAGACTCATTGCAAAATTAACCTGTTTATACTCAGGGGAATTTTGATATTTGTTAAATTCCTGCTGCCACCCTTGATCAGTTACAGGATACCAAATTCCCGTCACTGGTTTCCATTCAACAATGGACAGCCCCGAATCTGTTAGCCTGGTATAGCCGCCAATGCCAATCATGAAAATCAGCAAAATGCAGATATAAAAAGACCAAAAAGCAACTTTTTTATGTTTTATATTTAGGTTCATATTAACTTTTTACAACAAAGTAGACACTTATAGCAAATAAAACGGTTGAAGAAATAGCAAATTTAGTCTTAGATAGCATTTAAGAGTGAGTGATATCATCTATGAGAAATATTGTTGCACATATTGGCGGTTATAAGAAGCTATGCAGAGACATTAAGCTTATAAAAACAAAAGATGAGCAAGTAAATTTATTCATAAAATATAATAAATTTTACCGCTATGATCGTGGTGGAAGAAATTCTCCAAATTTTAAAGTGGCACAAGAATTTAAAAAGGCTGGGGTTAATTATGTGACTCTACTTTCTCCACACTCAAATGAATCTATTAAGCAGTATTACAAACTGTTCGGAGAGAACCTTAGAGTTGTTGAACTAGATAATTTAGCCGCCTCCTATATTCGTCAAAACTTTAGTTCTAATATTGCAATTGGTGCCCCAGATGGTGGAGAAAAATATAATGACCGCGCCCAGATAAGAGTAAAGCAAATAGCAAAAAATATATTTGATGAAAATCATCAGGATAATATTTTTTATATAGCCAAAACTAGACTTAAAAAAGGTACCATTTTTTGCAGTAAATTTCGTGGTAATGTCTTAGGTAAAGATGCAATTATTTTGGACGATATTATTGATACTGGAAATACCGCTATCGCTGCTGCTAAATACCTGAAATCTCATGGTGCAACTGGAGTATATTTAGTAGCAGTGCACGGTGTGTTTTCTAATGGAACGGACCACTTATTTGAAGAGAATATATTCGAAGATATTATTGTTTCTGATTCAATTCCAAATGATGATCCAAGAATCAAATCTATAAATATTGATAGCTTGCTCCCAGAAGAGTATGAGTCTATTGCTTTCGAGGAAGAAGTCGAAGAATATATCGCATAAATTTTCGCGAAATAATTCCCGCCAACCAGATTGAATAGTACATTGGCCAAGGAAAGGCAATATTAGGATTACGTGAGTTTTCAAGCTTGACCTCAATTAGTTTCGCCGCCTCATCAGCATCCATAATAAATGGCATTGGGAACTTATTTACTGCAGTCATAGCCGATTTAATATAGCCCGGAGAAACTACTCTAACGTCAATATTGCGATCTTTCACAAAATCACCTAAGGCATTACCGTAAAAGCGTACAGCTGCCTTAGAAGCTGAATATGCAGGACAGCTAGGTAGCGCAATATATCCAGCAAGCGAGCTTATGATCAGAATTTTACCCTTCTTTCTTTTAGAGAAATGTGGCAAAGCAGGCTGAATAGTGTTTAAAACACCATACAGGTTAGTATCAAAGATTTCATAAACCTGCTCAGTGGACTCTATACCTTGCGCTGTACCACCTGAAATACCAGCATTTGCAATAATCATATCTAGGTGATTTTCTTTGCATAAATGTGAAACATATTTGTGCATTTTATCTTTATCTCTGACATCAATAACCTTGATCTCAACCTTAGCTAATTTCTTCTCACAAAGCTTCTTAGTTTCTTGCAACCTCTTAAGATTGCGCCCAGTTAGGTGTAAAACTGTTTTATCATCAGCAAAATTGATTGCTAGAGCCTGGCCAAGTCCCGATGATGCTCCAGTAATTAAAATATCTCTCATTAGCAATTATCAGTTAAGGTAAAATCATGTTAGAATATTGGAAATTGAGTTTAAACAAAAATTTGCTATATTACATTAAATTCTATTTATCTAAATGAGCATTACTTTACACAAACAAAGCTTGATGGTTATTTTGTCTTCTCCTTCTGGGGCGGGAAAGACAACTTTAGCGCGCGCTTTGGTTGCGTCAGATAAAAAATTTGTTCTTTCAGTATCCGCTACTACTAGAGAAAAGCGTCGGGGCGAAGAAGAGGGCAAAGATTATTATTTTATTGATAAGCAAAAGTTTGAAGACATGCTAGAAAATGAGGAATTCTTAGAACATGCGGAAGTATTCAATAATCTTTATGGGACTCCTAAAAAACAAACTTTTGAGATTCTAAAAGAAGGTAAAGATGTTGTTTATGATATTGACTGGCAAGGTGCACTCCAATTATATAAAACAGCAAAAAAACATATTGTCTCAATCTTCATTTTACCACCATCAATGCGGGTTCTGAAAGAAAGGTTGATGCTTAGAAATTCAGAATCAATCGATAGCTTTAATACCAGATTTAATGAAGCTAAAAATGAAATTCAACAATGCGGTCAATATCAGTACATCATTGTAAATGATGATATAGAAACAAGCCTTAAAGAAATCCGCCATATAGTTGAGGCGGAACGCCTGAGAACTGAACGTCAGGACACTCGTAAAATCATTAGCGATCTGATATAAAACTTGTTGGTAGACAAGTAATAAAAGTTATTATGAATGCTTCTAATAAACCAAATCATAAAATTGTAATTGGTGTTACAACATCAAGCCACTGTCAGTTAATCTCATGGTGGTTCATTAAATTTGCTATTTTCATTACTAATAAAGCATCAGCAAAAAAAATTACTTCGGAGCAAAACTCACTAGACTTTAAAGAATTTGATAGTTTTATTATTTCTGGCGGCGAGGATGTGCAACCTGCTTTATATAACGAACAACCTATTCACCATAATAAAAATTATTATCCTGAGAGGGATTCACTAGAAATGAAGGTTATAAAATACGCTTCCTCGAATAAAATACCATTAATGGGTATTTGCAGAGGTATGCAGATAATTAATGTAGTACTCGGAGGAAGTTTACATCAGGAAGCATCTGATTTTTTTAAAAACTTCACTCCTAACACAAGCTTATTAAAAAAAATATTTGATAGAAAGACTGTAAAAGTTTTACCAAAAACCAAATTAGCGAGTTTTTTAGGAATGTCAGGCAGCTATAAAGTTAATAGTATCCACCACCAGGCAGTTAAAAAACTTGGTAAAAATATGATTTGCTCATCTATAGATGAACATAAGATGGTACAAGCAATAGAAAATAAATCAGGATCTATATTAGGAGTTCAGTGGCATCCAGAATTAATGCTGTACCGCAAATCATGTAGAGATTTTTTTCAGAATTTTGTAAATTTTTGTTTAAAGCACAAAAACAAAAGTCTTTAAGAAATGTCACTGCCAGTATTTTTTAACCCAAGGAGTTGGGCGGACGTGCTTGCGCCAAGAGCCTGGCCACTGGCCAATAATCGCATCTTCTGGTTTAGGGTTTCCATGAAAGACAATAATCTTAGCCCCTTTAGGCATCACTGGAGTTTTAAACCAATTTAGAATCCCTCCTGGGCCGCCTGGAAGACAATGGCATTTAAAACTTTTGCACCACTCTTCAGGCCAGTATTTAATGTCACCAATATATTTCGATAGGTAAATTTGCTCATTGTCATATTTATCAACAACTTCCTGAGTGTGCTTCTTATAATAATCAAGAACATCTGAATATTTACCAATTTCAAGGATATAAACTGATGAGTTACCAATCCCCCTGCCAGCTTGAGTCCAGTTCTCGATGATGGTAAAGTCACTACCAGCAAAATCAAAAAAACAATCTATTGAGTCAACTATTACGACATCCAAATCAATAAACATCGTTTGACCTTTTAGACCACCTAAATCCTCAGCAAAAACAGTAAGCTTGCGCCAAGGTGACCCTTGATTTTTTTTTGGTATATCCAATTCTGGCATTGGTTGAATTTCAACGCCTTCTTCTATGCCAGTTGAATCGTCAGTAAAACAAACAAATCGGAATTTTTTTTTGAGGTTTCTTTTAACCATTGAGTACAGTTTATTAACATACTCTGGACCGTATTTATCACCCCATTTCATACATATCACATTAACTGTCATTTATTACTCCGATTCACCTTGAAATGTTAATATTCATACATTATATTATCTACCAAAGCAATAAAGCAATATAGTTGGAGTTTACTATGAATAATTACACAAAAACAGTATCACACGCTAAGTCCTATGATGTAGGTCTTCGTGAGTACATGATTGGTGTTTATAATAATATGTTGATTGCACTTGGCATCACAGGAGCAACATCTTATTTAACAATTACAAGCGGAATTATCGGTTTATTTTTTGACCAGAATGGTATGTCTGGACTGGGATATCTCGCGTTATTTGCACCGCTAGTTTTTGTTATGTTCCTTGGATTCAAAATCAGAACAATGGAGCCAGCAAAAGCTAGAATGATGCTTTGGGTTTACGCGGGTTTAATGGGGCTATCACTAGCACCAATTTTCCTTGCTTACACAGGCGCTAGTATTGCGAGAGTGTTCTTTATCACAGCTTCAGTTTTCGGAGCAATGAGCATTTACGGTTACACAACAAAGCGTGATTTAACAGGAATGGGTTCATTCTTATTCATGGGTTTAATTGGTATCGTGATCGCGTCTTTAGTGAACTTGTTTATGCAAAGCTCAGCGTTATATTTTGTAGTCTCTGTGGTTGGTGTACTAGTGTTCACTGGCTTGACAGCTTATGATGTACAAAAAATATCTCAAATGTATCACCATGCTCCAAGTGCGAAAGACAGAGCAAGATATTCTGTAGTTGGCGCATTATCACTATACCTAGATTTCATCAATTTATTCTTAATGTTATTAAGATTATTTGGAAATCGCAGATAATAAGGCTTAAAGAAGTTCAAAGGCTGTCTTCGGGCAGCCTTTTTTTATTCAGCAGCGTTACTTTCTCCGGCTACAGATTGTTCGTCATTTACAGGTACTTCTTTATACTCTGACACTGACTTCTCCTCGGAAGGAAATAAGCCCAGCATTAGCCTTGGGACATAAAGAGCACCATAAATAGCATCATTAAAATCATCCGCCATTCCCCATATAAAATCATACCCTGTGAACCTATATTGAATATCATTAACCAAAACAGGTAAGCTATTTTCAATACACACATAACCTATAGAAAGCGCCCCACCATAAAGCCAAACATCACGGTTACCATTAAACACCTCAGATCTTACAAACTGCCATGCAGCAATGGTTGTAGCCAAACATGCAATAGTATTGACAACATTGCGGACTAAGAAATTTGAGACAAAACTATGTTCGTCATGATCATATTCATACAACTCACAATTATGCCTGGCATCATAAGGCATGATTGAGTTCGAGGATACGTTACGACTGTAGCACCCATCTGGTGGGATTTGTCTGACATCCATTATACATCACGAGTTAGTTCTTATTATAATAGTAAGTCACAAAGGTTACTAAGTTATTAACGTCATAAAGCATTATCTTAATCATAAAAAAAAGCCCCGCAAAGCAGGGCTTAATTTCATTTTTTATTTACTAAGATTTAGCTAGGAAAAAAGTCAGACTCAGAGCTTGTGTATTGTACATAACCCATTAGCAATGCAAGACCAAATACAGCAGCGCTACTTAGTGCAACTGGAGGCGTACAGGTTGATTCTACTTGATTGAATAATCCACCTAGACAATTAGCAGCCCCATCTTCAACTTCTTCTGGCTCTTCTAAAGGAGGGGGATCCATATCACCTTCATCTTCTTCACCTTCTCCACCACCGCCTCGACGACGATCAGCAGTTTCAGTTAATCTCTCTACAGCACTACGCGTTGGTACTCTTGGACCTTCTGCATCTGGAATAATTCCATACTCCAGCTCAAAGGCAGTAAGACGATCTTTTAAAAATGATAAATCTCTTGCTAGATATTCTTCATATTCTGAAGATTCAATGCCTAGTCCAGAATTAAATGCAATGATTCTATCAATAACAACTTTCTTTTCCGCTTCTTCTTGCTGTCTAATTTCTTCTTCCCTAGCAGCGCGTCTTTCAAGAAGCATAGCTCTAGTTGCTAAATACTCTTCACTTTCACTTTCGCCTTCTCCACCGCCAGCACCACGACGATCTGCAGTTTCTCGCAACATTGCAGAAAGATCGCCATAACCTCCAGTTGAGTCAGAAACTGATGAAGGTTCAGGTGCTACAGGATGTGGTACGGGATGACTACCTTCTCCACCTCCACCTTCACCTTCATCGCCATCTGTTCGGCCGTGGGCAACTGCAGACATCTCTCTAATTATATCTACCGGCTCTTCAAAAGAGATAGATCTAGCGTAGCTAGCTTTCAATGTATCAAGCATGCTTTGTAACTCTTCTGTGGGCATAGCTCGTAAATCAAGAATATCACTATCTAGTTCATACGCTGCTCTTATTGCCACAATTTCACTCAGTAACTCTTCTCTATCTTGGTCTACAGGGGGAAGCAAGGTTTCAAAATATTGCTCATCTGCATCGCGAACATCATCTTCTGGTGCTGCAGCAGAAGTTACTGGTGCCTCAACAGGAGATGCTGATATTTCGCTTTGAAAGTGTAGCAACAATTCTTCTAGATCTTTGAAATCCATATGAGAAAGATCTGCTGGAACCGGCTTCCCAGACTGAGTAGCAGCCCTCCTGATTTGCTCTATATATGTTTGTTTCATTTCTTCGACAGAGTAAGTAGGCAAACTTTCAGATGCTCCAGAAGTAGGCTTTTCAGAGTCGTCTTCTTTTTCCTCAGATCTTTTTCCAGAAGCGCTCTCAGGAGATTTTCTTTCATCTTCTTCTTTAGGTTCTTCAGCAGGAACTTCCCTACCTTCTAACCTAGCAACTTGATCTGTAAGGGCAGAAATTCTTGCTGTATAATCAGTGCCATCACCGCTTTCAGCACGCTCTTCAAAATATGCTAATTGTCTTTTTAGCCTAGCTAAAGTAAGTTTTTTAAAATTTGGTCCGCTCATTTTCTCCTCTTTTTTGAATTAAGCTAAAGTTAATTTATATTAATATTTATAAAATGCAACTAAAAGTTTGTGATTTTATTTGGTAAACTTTTTTACTATTCTATATTGCAAAAGGTAAACTTGTTTACTATTATGATATTGAAAAGGTAAACTTGTTTACTAATTTACAGGTAATTATTATGTGGAAAAAATCTCATAGCAAAATTTATAAGAATGTTTCAATCTCTAAAATTTGGAATTTATGGAAAGATGTCAATAATTGGCCAAAATGGCATGACGATCTGGAATATTGCAAATTGATCGGAAAATTCGAAAAAGGCAATTTTTTTACTTTAAAACCAAAAGGCGGTCCAAAAGTAAAAATCGAGTTGTTGGATGTGCAACCAGAAAAATCATTTATCGATTGCACAAAATTTCCCGGCGCAAAGATGTACGATACTCATAAAATTGAAAAGACTAAAGACGGCATAAAAATTTCTAACGAAGTACGCGTCGAAGGTATATTATCATTTCTATGGGTAAAAATTGTTGCAAAAGACGTGGCAGCATCAGCCCCCAAAGAAATGGATAAAATCGCCGAACTTGCAAGGGAGAAGAAATGATGAAAACAATAAATTCAGATTTTTTTGATAACAAAAGAAATCGAAAAATACCATGCGCTATTTATTTGCCACAAGAAATTAAAAATGGAGTTAATTTAGTAGTTTTTAGTCCAGGCTACCGTGAGCAAGAAAAGTTAAAGATCAAAGGCCCCTCTTATACAAATTACTCTTTCTTAGCAGAATATTTCACCAATGAATCATATGTATTCTTATCTATCCAGCATGATTTATTAGGAGACAATGATGGCTTAGAGACGATTGATCCAAAAGTAGATCAGTCTAAAGCACGTGAACATTTATGGAAAAGAGGCGCAGAAAATATTAAATTCTGTCTTCAAGAAGTCAAAAAACTACATCCAGAAATCAATATAGATAAATTTATTATAAGTGGCCATTCGAATGGTGGCGATATTGCAAAATATTATGCAAATAACAATGAAAGCAAAATTGATTCTATAATATCATTAGATGGCAGACGTGCTCCGATAAAAAGAGGCACAAATTTTAAAATTCTAATGTTTGAAGGAAGCGATACTGCGTTAGATAGCAATGTAGTTCCTGGGGGGCAGAGACCTCAACCCGGAGATAAACAAGAATTGGAATATATTCTTATAAAGCCAAAAAATGTACTTCATGCTCAATATTGCGATGATGCAAGCGAAGAAGTAAAAAATAAAATTTATCAATCAATTGACTTCTTTTTAAAAAATTATGGTAGGTAAAAAAACGACAAGATACGAACTTGATAATAGCAGCCCAGGATTAAAGCTGTGGCAAACCACGGTGACTTGGCAAAACATGCTCAAACCAGCTTTGAAAAAACACGGGCTGAAACATTCGCAATTTGTAGTACTGGCAGTTTTGCTGTTCCTTGAGGAATGCAAACTTCCTTCAACTCAAAGCGATGTTGTTGATATGAGCAAGCTTGGGAAAATGCAGATCTCCAAACTTGTGAGCGTATTGCAAGATAAAGGATTTATCGAGAAGTCTGACAATAGCGATGATAAAAGGACAAAGCTGATTAAACTTACCGAAGAAGGCCGACAAACGGCAATGTCAGCTGTAGTTGCAATTGAAAATATTGACGAAAAATTCTTTGGCAGAGTAAATGAAACAGACCGTTATTATTTCACTGAAATCGCTGACCGCCTTGTGAGCAAAAAACCTGGCCCAGCTTGGAGTAAAGGCTGAGGGTTATTTTTATAACTGTTAATTCTAAATAGCACAAAATAAACACCCCAAATTACTATTGCGGAGAATACCCCTCACAACCTCTGCATAATATGCGGAGATTAATCTTGAATATGCGGAGAAACACTGTTATAATCTCATTATATTTTGCGGAGTTTATTATGTATTTGTACGAACATAAAGAGTGGCCTAATTTTACTTGGGATCAAAATGCAATAAGCCCAAAGCTTGCTGAGGTAAGACTGTTTCAAGGTAAGTTGTTAGGCAAAATGCAATCATTAGGCTTTGATTTGCAGGAAGAAGCAACTTTATCAATGCTGACTGATGACGTCGTTAAGACAAGTGAGATAGAAGGAGAGTCCTTAAATAAAACTCTTGTGAGATCATCAATTGCAAATAAATTAGGAATTGATACAGAACAAGAATACAAAGTTGATCGAAATATTGAGGGTATTGTTCAAATAATGTTAGATGCTACAACAAATTATCTAAGACCCTTAACGGAAGATAGACTATTTGATTGGCATGCTGCTTTATTCCCTACGGGTAGAAGTGGAATCTTTAAAATAACAGTAGGAGGATGGAGAAATGAAGAAACCGGTGTTATGCAAGTGGTTTCAGGTGCTATTGGAAGAGAGAAAGTGCATTTTGAAGCGCCTAAACATGAGGGTATTCCACAAGAAATGAAGAAATTTCTTGAATGGTTTAATCAAAACAATGATTTAGATTTAGTTCTTAAATCAGCCATTGCTCACTTATGGTTTGTTACTATTCATCCATTTTCTGATGGTAATGGCAGGATATGTAGAGCCTTATCTGATATGCTATTAGCAAAATCTGAAGATAGCAGTAGAAGATTTTATAGCATGTCTTCACAGATACAAAAGGATCGTAAGAATTACTATCTAAATTTAGAAGAAACTCAGAAGGATGATTTAGATATATCTGAATGGATATTATGGTATTTATCTACTCTTAAGGATGCTATTACTAATTCAGAATCAGTTTTAGAAAATATTATAAACAAAGCAAGATTCTGGCAGATAAATTACAATATTGATTTTAATGAGAGACAAAGAAAGATTCTTAATAAACTCTTAGATCACTTTGAAGGTAATCTTACTTCCTCAAAATGGGCAAAAATATGTCGATGCTCACAAGATACTGCAGGAAGAGATATTAAAGATTTACTTGATAAAAATATTCTAAGAAAATCTAAATCTTCCGGCAGAAGTACTCATTATATTCTCGTTTAAGATTATTCAAATAATACCAGTTTTATTTCAGGGCTTATTATTCCATGATTAATAGACATTGTTTTTATTAATCAATTTAAACCACTATTTGATTAATAGTGAGGCGTTTTTATTAATTGACCTGAAAGTCAAAGAACGCTCAGGTAGTTGTCTTAGTTACTTATCAGTTGACCGGAGAAGGAATTTTATACTACAATTAAGACTTACAATCTTATATAAATGCGCTAATGAGAAAATACCTCCTAATATTATTCGTAGCTTTTGTGGCTTCTTCTTGTGGACCAATTTACAAGACTAAATATAATTATATTTCCCCCACTACCTCTTCAGGAAAAATGTGCGTAAATAAATGCACATCAGCAAAATCGCAATGTAATTCAGCTTGTTACAACACTTACAATGCATGCAATGCCCAAATGGAAACCAGGGCAAAGAATGATTACGAACATTATTTGAGAACACAATGTTATGACAGCGAAAGAACAGCCTGGTACGCCGACCCTAATGGCAAAAAAAGAGATAATTATGACATGAAGCAAACTGGATATACAGAAAAAACAACCCAAAGAAAATGTCATGGTAATAAGAAATTAAGAGACTTCAGAACATATGAATGCAGCTCGCAAAAGACAAACTGCCTTGCTGGCTGTAGAAATGATTATGATGGCTGTTATACAAATTGTGGCGGTAGAATCACCTCGCACCAGGAATGCATAGCTTTCTGTGATAAGAATTAACCTAAACAAAAAAACACTTAGGGAGCCCGCGTGGCTCCCTTTTTTTATGCTTACAGAAATTATGTGCTAAACTGAGGGTTGATTAATTAAGGTAATTAATATGAGCAAATTTACCCATACTCAAACTCAAGAAACAGATACACTCTATAGCAATGCCAAT
>JAVKEN010000006.1:0-5873 GCA_040221415.1 Rickettsiales bacterium | reverse complement strand
TACCTCTAAATGTTACAGATTCAGGGTAGCAAAATGCATAGTATTTGTAAACGCATAATAATACTTATGGAAACTAACACTCTGAAATAATTTTCCACAGCAGATTGTAAATCTGAGTATCTATAGCATTATGGAAACTATGGCTCGTTTTCAACAACGCCTGATTAACAATTCTCTTCACAGACTGACCAATCGCCTCCCAAATACCATAAAGGTTGAGTCACTAACTTATCATCTACAGCACATGTGGCTGGACTTTGTGCAAGATATAAATCTTTTTCATCAGAATTATCAGAAACATATTTGTTAGCATAATATTGTGAGAGTGATATATCATGATGCTTAGTAAAAATTTCTGCAATAAAATGGGTCACAGCTGTTGCTGCTGTAACTAATACACCACCCATACAAGCAGCTATTTTTGTTACCAAATTTCGTTGTATACCAGCCTGACATGTAATAATTGTACTAGCTGCCGGAACTGCAACAGTTGCTATATCAACTGCTGTTCCATAATAATCACTGTATAGGTAATAATTCTTACTCTCACAAACAAAGTTTACTTTGTCATCGTTTGTAATGTTATATGCAGCTCTGTCTTTCTCTGCGCATGTTGCTGGGCTCTGTGCTAAATAAAAATAGTTATCTGACAACTCAGATACATCTTTTACTATGATTTGCTCTGGACTGAAATTATTTTCATACACCATCCATTTACCAAACTTAGCAACATCATATAATAACTTAGGTAAGTAAGTATCAAAACATCCCAGCAGTGACTCAGGAATAAAAGCCCCCCATATAGCTTCTTTGAACGCCTTAGTTCTAGCATGACTAAATGATATATACTCATGCACATATTCGTATATGGAATCATATATCAACTTGCCACCCTCCCTTATGCCAAATATAGAAGTTATGCCTAAAATTACTTTTACAGTAGGTGAGAGTGCGGAATTCGTTCCATCATAACTGGCGCAAACATTAATTGCATTACCAGAATAATCATCAATGGTAGCTGCATTCTCTGAACATTTATCTTGAGTAAAAGTAATTTTTTTAGCAAATTGTAATGCTCTAATAGCATGGATCTTACAAAATCCAGACATCAACAAATTCTTGCCTGACTCAAGAGCAGCTGTTTCTAATTCATCTACCACATTTGTAGACAGTTCATTAATAAAAGGGTCTTCTGCCTTATACTCTTGACAAACTTGGTCACCTATATGTTTGGCAAACCAATAATATAAAGACGAGTACCATGGTAATATGGTCTCTTTTTCAATTCCAGGTAATGTATCTAAAAGTGTAGTAACTCCTGTAGCTCCTGCAAAGCTAGCAATTTGATATGTATTTAGACCTAAAAATGTTTTCTGATTTGGATTCCCAGCCACATCAATAAGAAATTTTACTGCCTCAGTTTTGTTATTCAAAGCTGCAATATGAATAGGCATAAACCCCATCTTATCTCTTAATTGTAAACCTAACCCAAGATCTGATAAATACTTTATAGCCTTGACCTGATCATTAGCTGCCGCATAATGTATTGCAGTGCCTAAGTGTTTATTAGTATTAAATATTAATTTCTGATTTCTTGCATAAACAAAATTCACTGATTGAACATTACCTCCAAATGCTGCAGCGTGCCCCATTCCCATACCATCAGTCACTCTTGCAAAATCCATCCGTGCACCTTGCTCTACTAAATATCTAGAGGCTGCAATGCTTCCAATCTCTAAGCCAAGCATTAATGGAGTTTGACCCCCAGCATGAGTAACTTCAATGTCTGCTCTATGTGCAGTCAGATATGATAATATCAAAGGATTATCTGCAATAACGGCAGCATGGACTGGATATACTCCTCTGTCATCATGAACATTAGCTTTAGCACCACTTTGTAAAAGAAGTAAAGTAGACTGAGTGTGTCCCCCAAATACTGCATGATGCAGTGGAGTTTTCCCTATATGAGTACGATGATTTACTTCTGCATTATGTTTTATCAGGTACTTACTAGTTTCTACACAGTTTAATCCAGAGGAATAACATAAGGAACTTACCCCCTTATCATTGGTAGCTCTATTAACATCAGCACCTCTATCAACCATCTTTTTTACAATCGGATATAAATCACAGTGAGTTGACGCATTGTGTAGTGGTGTTATTCCACCTAATCTTACTGTATTGATAGTAATATTCTTAGATAATAATAAATCCATTACTTCATGATTATTTACATCTGATGCAAAGTGAAGCGCAGTTTCACCAAGTATGGTTTGACTATTCAAAAAGTCATCAAAATTAATGTTTGAGTTCTCTTCAGCTTTATTAATAAAAAACTTAATTATATCTGTAGAGTTATACTCTGCAGCATAGTGAAAAGCTGTTTTTCCAGTTTTTAAATCTGTTTTTTCTAAATTAGCCCCTTTGTTATACAGAGCTTCTACAGCTTTTAAATTACCAAATCTACTTGCATAATGAAGACCTGTAAGGCCTTCTTCATTAGGCATATCAATATCTGAAATATAAGGCAGTATAGTTAACAATCCTGCATGCCACTGCTCCTCAATTACATAATTAAGTGCAAGTACACTACTGCCTTTAAAATGGAATGTCTGAGAAGCAAGCTCAGGGCTTTTATCTAAAGTTTCTTTTAATAAAGCATTATCTCTATTCCTTAAAGAGTGAATAAAAGTTTTTTCTGCCTCAGTATGCCTCATTTACCAACTCAATTTAAAATTACACATTAGTTATCGTAAATTAACTTTTTATATATTGTTTTTCTTAAAAAAACAATGATTTACTCATAATAGTAAATTCTTGATCCTAAGACGGTATTATGCTATAAATTGGGGCAACAGAGTTAGTGAGGCTAAGATGTTAAAAAAATATGAAAATCCAGCAGTAAAAAGTGCTAGAGAAGCCAAAGAAGAATTAGTAGCTGAATTGGGCTATATTAGAGAAGCTCATGAGGAAATGAAGCGATGGGATGAGCAGTGGGCGAAAACAACTGCTGAAGGACCTGATAAAATACTTGCAGAATTTGCAGAAATCGAAGCCAATAGTTCTCATATCACAAACTTAACAGGTATAGGATTCTGCTCTACAGAAATTTTGGGAATAGCTCAAGAGAGCTGTGAAGCCTTGTAATTCTTATCATTTCTAGCACCAAATTTTCCCTAGGTTCTCAACATTATCAAAATAATTTATCAGAAAATTATCATAACCATCTATTAATCAGTCACCTCGATACTATCACCAGTAACTGCAACTCTAGATTCATTGGATTGACTCAGAGAATCCAATTGCTCTAAATAATATTTAGTCTTGTAAGACAACAATGTACTTGGATAGCATAAACTATTAATTGTGTTTACTTGGCTATAGAGATTTTTAGCCATTTCTAATGAAGAACTTGCATTATTAGGCAGGATTTGGGTATGTTCATTCAAGTACGAAGACACCCAATTATATATTGGGTCTGAGAATGTATTTTCACCTAACTTCGCTTCGACATATACTATTCTTGCAAGTGTACTTATTATGTTCAATTCTTCAGATACATGCAGTGCAATATCCCCAAATTCAAAATACTCTTTTGCCATTTTAAAAGCTTTTTCAAGATATTTTGCATCTTTCAAGATCTCAGCTCTATCTATAAAAGTCTTTATAACATTCTCTTTAACAATATTTATGTCATGATCGACTTCAGGCTCATTGTTTTCATTTCTTAATTCGGTTAAATTGCCAATTGTGTAATTAAAGTTACTCAATATAACTTCATGTTTTTTAGTAATGTAATCCTCATTACATTTTCTAGCATCTATGCACTCAATGAAGTATTTTTTTCTAAGTGCTGTATCATGAAGTCTTTGAATTTCCCAGTGGCGTAAATTAGTTGAATTTGATGCACTTAATAGCTCATTAGTTTCAACAGCTATTTTTTGATAATGAGCAGCTGGTTGGTATGAGCCACCTTTATAATGAAACATACATCTTAGTTTTTGAAATTTGATTTCAGTATTAAGTTCGGTGAATTTTTCTTCTTGCTGATTAGAGATGAGACTTTCCAGATAATGTAACACCTCAACAGTCTGTTCATAATCTTGATTAATAGTCATTGCTGATAATTTTGTCATTACAGTCATATATGATTCAAACTCATCTAAATTTTTAATATCTGGACAACTTTTAAACCTGCCTAAAAAGTCATCACCTAGACCAACTTTTGAATCCATAAGTAGAGCAATATCTCTTATTAGCTGGACCATAAAATTAGAGTATTCACAACCAGATTTCACAAATTTAAGTATAGGAACATAGTTATTGTTCTCTGATTGTTTTTCGGCACGCTCAAGTTTTCCATAAAAACCAACTCCTTTCCCAAAATATGATTCAGATAGGTCTCTAACATAAGGTATGAATGAATCTGGCAAGTGATTATGTACAATATAAGACAAGAATGTAACAAAATTCACATTGTATTCATCAACGTCGTTAGAAACCTCAGGGTCATCTGCACTACACGTCTCATGACCCACAGTATATTCACCACTTAAATATTTCTTAACATTTTGATCTTGTTTTGACCACTTCATGTATAAGGAGCTCTCAATTTTTTCAACTTCAGCACTTACTTTATAAGTGATCCAACTAGGAAATTTTGTTATTTGATCAATCAAATAAATGCCAGCGAATGGACCAATCACCCATTTACTATATATAAGTCCTATACCTTCAACTAATGGAGAGATTCCGTTCCAAGTCCATTGAAATAATTTCTGGACTATAACCATCCAGATATTATTCTTAACTTCTTCTGCACCCTGACTCATAACTCATCACCGATATTATCAGTTTCACCAGCACAATCTTTGGCATTGTAGTCTAAAACTAATCCATGAGTGTAATCTACTCTTAGCGCATCATTAGTAATAGAGCCTTCTAAATTTCTATCATGAGATTTCTTCAAATAATCGTTCTTGAGCTCAGTGAGACATGCGACTCCTTCTCCAGGATTGTTCTTTTTAGATCCTACTATCACTGAAATGTGTGGGTTGTTTGGTAGGTACTCAGTATATTGCTCACTGACACTACCTTCACTTCTTAAACTAACGGCTATATAACGGCCAAAATTTCTTGTGACTGTTTCTCCGTCAATTAATATATCCTTATCAGTTATTGCAAAAGAGATGTTAGATAGCAATTCCCTGTAAAGGGCACATACTTCTTTTTTTACAACATTCATACAAGCTTGAACAGAAGAAGATTTCGAGTAGTCACCTTTATGTATAAATGAGGCAAAATCTCTCGTTTCTATTCCATCACAAAGCTTGTTATTAATATCGAAGTCTTTAGCAAGTGAAATATGATATTTGTCACTATTCATTAGCTTCATATGTAAGCAGCGGTTTTGCTTTTGAATTTGGCTTATACCGCTCTGTACAGATGAGTTTTCTTCGTATGCGGCAATTATTGCTGCATTTCCACTTCCACCAGGAATAATAGAAGTATAGAACTTCATTACAATTACCATGCTTGCAGTATGCTCAAAAAAAAGGAGTTGGAGGGCTGTTTCCCCTCAAGAATTTTAAAAGAGCCTACTTATGTTACTAAAGGCTCATATATATAGATAACTAAAAAAAAATTGTCTGTAAACAAGAATATAAATAACGTACAAACATGCCATTTTAATTTTACGGGACATACTGGTGATCGCATTTGTAGGAATTATTATAGTTTCCATAATGCTATAGATACTCAGATTTACAATCTGCTGTGGAAAATTATTTCAGAGTGTTAGTTTCCATAAGTATTATTATGCGTTTACAAATACTATGCATTTTGCTACCCTGAATCTGTAACATTTAGAGGTA
>JAVKEN010000005.1:0-69607 GCA_040221415.1 Rickettsiales bacterium | reverse complement strand
ACTTCATACGCTCTTTTTTCAAAAGCCTCAACCATTTTATGAGTAGCGCTATGAAATACGACCCCTATCATTTTATTCAGGATACTAGAGCTCATCTCAAAATCAATCTCAAACTCTAATTTGACCTCCCCCTCTTTTTTGCCTAAAGAAAAAGCCCAATTATTTGTTAATTTTTTAAATGGTCCTTTAATGTGATCAACCTTGATATGATACTTTCCATTGTTCGTATAAGTATCTGAGAATTCTACTTTAGAAGTATACTGGGTGTTCACACCTTTATAGTTAATAACAAGATCAGCTAATAGGTGATTTTCAGATCTTTCTGTTATTCTAGCTCCGCTGCACCACGGAATGAACTGAGGGTAAGATTCAATATCAAGAACAATATTGAATAACTCAATAGGCTTAAATGGAAGATATTTTATTTCTTTGTGGTGGTGCAAAACTCCCTCCAGGTTAATGTAGCTTTATTCTATACATGGTATCACATGTTAAATATAAAAAAAATACTTGGAATTATTATTAATTTATGTTAACTTATCGTTCATATTATATTGATACATAACAATTTTTAATTGAGAGGCATAAAAATGGGTCGAAAAAATCAAGACATCGATCACATCGATAAACATATTGGACAAAAGATATACAAGTTGCGTCTTGCTCTAGGAATGTCTAGGCAAGAACTTGGGGACGCTATTGGGGTAACTCACCAACAATGTCAGAAATATGAAAAAGGAACTAATAGAGTTTCAGCAGGTAGACTGGCACTTATTGCGAAAGTCTTAAGCAAAGACATCTCATATTTTTACCAAGATATTGAACAAGATGTGACAGAAGTAAATACACACCACCAGAGAATGTGTATTGAAGTTGCAAGAAATTTCATGAAAATAAACAATTCAATATATCAAGACGCAGTAAACACTCTGGTTAAAACTTTAGCAGACGAAGCTTAAGAAATCAAAAAATAGTATAGCAGTCTTCCAAGCAAGGCTGCTATAAAAAACCTAGAAAAACTAACCCTCATAAGACCTGAAAAGGTCGTCGCAAGAACTCCTAGTAGGGGTACAAAAGAAAAAAAGCTTATAAAGAATAATTTATTTTGTGTGAAGGATCTTAAACGAGAATATTTTATAGATTCACCCAACTTTTTTTTCTTAACAGTACCAAAGGCAACTCCCAAGAGATAATTAATTGATAAACCAAACAGGCTCCCTAATACAGCCACCAATAACATCAAGTATTTATTATATCCATCAAATATGTACATCACATGATAAGCCATTGTGGTGTTTGATACAAAAATCATCGAAGACATCAGGCTATCAAAAAATAAAAAAGTGTACGCTTCAACTAAAGACATATTAATTTACCACTCTTTCATCATCAGGAGCATCTAAAGAAAAAGCTGGTATGTCTGCCGTAAAAACTTCTCCGCTTTCTAGCGCTTTCGCTTGGTAACTTCCATACATTATTCCCGACGAGCTACTTAATTGTGCAAAGGAAGAATACTGAAATCTTTCACCGCAATTTATAATTGGCTTTTTACCAATCACACCTTCACCATCGACCTCTCTTATATTGCCTAAGGAGTCTATTATTCTCCAATTTCTTGATAATATCTGCACCGGTTGATCTCCCATATTCTCTACCACAATATCGTATGTCCAGACATAACCCTCATCACTACGAAACTTTGCAGCATCGCCCTCAAAATTTGGAGTTGCCTTAATGTTTAATTTTAAGTCATTCTTTAACATTACCTAACCCTCGAATACATAAAAAAATCTTTAAGTTTTCCATTGAGAATGCCAAACTTTTCCATCCTGCCTTCTCGTTTAAAATGATTTTTTTCCAGCACTTTTATAGATGCTATATTATCAGTAGCTACCGTACTTTGCACACGATTTATACCCATTTCGTTAAACGCAAATCTTACAATCAACTTTACTGCTTCTGTCATAATTCCTTGCCCCCAATGGGAATAGGATAAATCGTAGCTTATTTCACATCTTTTATGAGTTCTATTCCAATTGTTATATCCACACGTACCAATTAATTTTGAATCTTTCTCAATACCCCAATATATACTTCTTTTATTATCAAATAATCCTTTCCAATAAGACAACTCACTAATAGCATTTGAATAACTATCTGGTAACTCTTCAGATGATAGAAATTCGACTACATTTGAATTAGTAATATATTCAAAAAAATGTTTTGCATCAGAAATTTTAATTTCTCTCAATAAAAACTTGTCAGTTTTTATTGTAGGAAAATTAGCAAAAATCTTATCTTCACTGATATTCAATTGGATCCTTTTTGTTGTTTTTGGCAAACCCTTCTAGTCTTATGATGCACGCATCACACTTACCACAGCTTTTTCCTTCCAAAGAAGGATCATAGCAGCTTATAGTTTCAGAATAATCCACTCCCAAATCTAATCCTATCTTTATAATGTCAGATTTTGCCATTTTAACAAATGGCGCCTCTATAAAAATCTTTTTGCCCTTTATACCCATTTCAGTAGCTAAGTTTGCCATCTTTTCAAAAGCATCAATATACTCTGGCCTGCAATCAGGGTAATTACTATAATCAACAATATGCGCACCAAAAAAAATATGATTTATTTTTCTAACTTCCGCCCAACCAAGAGCATAGCTGAGAAAAATTGTATTTCTTGCAGGAACATAGGTAACTGGGATATCCTTATCACTTGAGTTTTTGTCATAGTTGTTTTTAGGCACATCTATTTCAGCAGTTAACGCAGACCCCCCTATCTGATCAAGGTTTAATTTAATAATTTTATGTGTAACCACATTATATGATTTTGCAATTTTTTTAACCTTATTTATTTCAAAAGTGTTTCTTTGTCCGTACAAGAAAGATAAAACATCAACTTCATATCCTTCGTTTATAAGCTTTGCTAGTAAAGTAGTAGAATCTATTCCACCACTAACTATTGCTATTGCCCTTTTTTCCATCAGTAAATTCCCCATATTTTATGAGTTTGCAAGCAAAGGTTAAAACCATATTTATTTGCTAATCTCAAAGTATGCAACATATTTTCTCTATTTTTAGACTCATCGATTTCATCCATTGGCTGCAAATATACCATATCTTGATTGAAAGACTTGGCATAACTAGGGATGTCATTATATCCCTCAACTTTTGTTGATACTAAAAATTTGAAAGCAGTTACATTAGGTAATAACAACGGATGAATCTTTAAATATTCTTTATTTACTACTTTGGGAGAGCAAACTATATGAACTTTCTTATTTAACTTTCTATGTAAGGTCCCGTTAGTCTCAATTTGCACCTCATAACCCAAATCTAACAATTGATCACATAGGTCCTCAATCGGTTGCCTTAAAGGCTCTCCTCCTGTTATCACCACTAAGTTAATTTTTTTTCCTTTGCAAACCGATTTTTCTTCTACTTCTAAAAGAATGTTGGAAGTTTTAGCAGACAAAAAATCTTCGAAATCTGTATCACAAAACTCACATGATAAATTACACCCTCCAAGCCTTATAAATATGGCTGGACGCCCAACAAAAGGCCCCTCTCCTTGAAAAGTCGCTACTATCTCTTTCAAAAACAATGAGCCGTTGTATTTGACAATAGGTTTTCTTTTAGGGTTTCTGCCAAACATTATCTAAGTTTTAAAGTGGCAATACCAATCAAGCCAAATAAAGCAGCCATGATCCAGAAACGTATCACCACAGTGGCTTCAGACCATCCTTTCTTTTCAAAATGATGATGCAATGGGGCCATAAGAAGAATCCTCTTACCACCTGAAAATTTGAAATAGTAAACTTGTAAAATGACTGATATAGCCTCCATAACAAACACTCCTCCGATAATTGCTAAGACAAACTCATTCTTGGTAATCACTGCTATAGTGCCAAGCGCACCTCCTAAAGACAAACTGCCAACATCCCCCATAAATATTTTTGCTGGAGGTGAATTAAACCATAAAAATCCTAGACAAGATCCTACCATTGCAGCGCAGAAAACTGTAATTTCACCCACTCCTTTTACAAAAATAATCTGCAAGTAAGAGGAAAAAATAATGTTTCCCGTGATATAGCTAATTATAGCAAAACAAACAAATGCTATGATGCTTGGACCCATTGCTAACCCATCTAAACCGTCTGTGAGATTTACTGCATTAGATGCGCCAACTATAACTACAGATACAAATACAAAATAGAACCAACCAATGCTTAAATTAAAACTTTTGAGAAAGGGAAGGGTTATAGTATCATAATATTCAGGCAAACTAAATTTTTGGATCGCATAACATGCAATTATACTAACAAAGGTTTGTATCAATAATTTGACTTTACCAGGAACACCTCTGGAGCTATATTTTGTAACTTTAAGGTAATCATCAACAAACCCGAGCAAGGCAAAGGAGATTGTCACGAACAACACAATCCATATATATGAGTTTCCTAGATCAACCCATAACAGAGTACTTACTAAAGAAGATATTAAAATAATCAGTCCTCCCATTGTAGGAGTTCCTTTCTTATCCTTAATATGCGATTGAGGGCCATCTTTACGTATGGGCTGCCCCTTTGGATTGAGTTGACGCAAAATATTTATAATTTTTGGTCCAATAAATAAAGAAATGAGAAAAGCAGTAAAAATTGCTCCACCACTTCTAAAGCTAATGTATCTAAAAAGATTAATAAAAACCAAACCATCAGCATTTGATAACAAACTATATAACATCTATTTTCCTTTTAATAATTGCACTATTTCGTAAATTTTTGTCCCGTTTGAACCTTTAACTAAAACAACATCCTTATCAGAGATAAGTCTATCCAAATTATTCCTCAAATCGTCGTTTGAATCGTAATGAATACAATTCACTTCCTTGAAAACAGCATTATGCAAATTTTTCATCAATTTTCCAACTGTAATCAAGAAATCTATTTTATTTTCTGAAATATACTTTGCTATTCTTAAATGCTCTTTAATAGCAATTTCACCCAATTCACCCATATCTGAAAGAATAGCAACTTTGCGTTTCCATTTATCGTTCATACATATCCCTCCAAGAACCTTTAATGCAGAAATCAAAGATTCAGGACTAGAATTATATGACTCATCTATTAACATTATCTCCATTTTATTGTAGACAATACTCTCAATTTGCCCTCTTCCAGCTATTGAATTAAAGTTCTTCAGGGCTTTTGTAATTTTATTTGTATCCACACCTAAAACATGTGCAGCCAGTATAACTGATAGCATATTTTGAGCATGATGTTCTCCTCGGATAGATAGATCAAATTTTAACTTTTTCCCTAAAAATTGCGCTTCTATAGATGACCGGTCAACGTGTTGAGTATATTTGGTTAGCTGCAAATTATTCTTAGACTTCTTTCCAAAACTATAGACTCTATAAATATTATTCTTTTGAATTGATTCCCTGACTATTTGAATCATTTCTACATCACCATTAATTATAGCAACTCCATTTTTATCCATCGAATTAAATATTTCAGATTTCGCTCTGGCAATATTTTCTATAGTCTTTAAAAATTCTATATGCACAGGAGCAACATGTGTAATGATTGCAATGTTTGGCCTAACAAATTTCGTAAGGAAGTCGATTTCTCCAAGAGCACTCATACCCATCTCAAATATAGCATACTCTATATCTAATGGCATAGACGCCAAACTTATTGGTACACCAAGGTGATTATTGTAATTTCCTTTGGAAGAAAACGTTTTACCAAATTTAGAAAATAAAAAAGTTAGCGCTTCCTTAACAGTTGTTTTACCAACACTTCCTGTCACTCCAATAAATTTAGCTTTAGATCTAGATCTGTTGTACTTAGCCATTACCTCGATAGCTTTTACCACATCATCCACAATCCAATATTTTAAGTTTTTATTTTTAATCAGACTCTTTGGAAGTCTCTCGCAAATAAAAACGTGATTTTTAGAGGCAACTTCAGATATAAAATCATGACCATCAACATTATTTCCTCTAAAAGCAACAAAGATTTCATTAGGTGCGATTCTACGAGTATCTATAGAGATCCCTTCGGCTTCCCAAGAGCCAATCACTTCCCCGTAGCAAAATTTTCTAATTGTCTGAGAACTCCAAATCATGTAATGGTGTATTTTTGTGGTAATTATATATTATCATGTTGCTTTATTGAAATTTAATCACATCTATGAGACTATGTTTTAGTTATAGTGTAGTCAAAATGAATATATTTAGTTATATACCAAAAACCATAATAAACTTCCTCTCAGAAGCAGCTACTCCTTATACTTTAAAATTAGAAAAACAGCTCAAAAATCATTATATCAAAGTCATAAATGAAAACCCAAAAGATAGCGATGCCTATAATAATCTGGGCGTATTGAATTTTGAATTTGGAAATTATAGCCAATCTTTAAAAGACTTATCAAAAGCAATTAGCATCAATTCACAGTATCATCATCATATACATTTTTTTTGTTCAGCTATATACACTTATTTAGGGCATATACACCTGATTAAAAAAGATAAAAGCGGGGCAAATAGTTTTTATGAAAAAGCTATCTTTCAAGACCATCAAAATAAAGAGGCTGCTAAATTCCATGAGACACCTATCACTGAAAACCCTTCATTTCATTCTTCAAAGTATTTTATAAATGTAGCATTGGATTTTGATTATCAACAAATTTCGAATCTCAAGTATAAAAATATTCTTACAGTTTTATCAAAAAAAGATGCTAGCCTGGATGACATTGTTTACAAAATAGATTTCCTGTATCAGAAATCACATTTTAAAGATGTAATTAAATTCTCTGAAGCGGCTTACAAAAAATATAAATACAACAAGTTCTTATATTACATAGCTTGCTGCCATTATCATTTAAAGAAATATAGTGTCGCACAAACATTTTTTGAAAAATATTTATCGAAAGAAAACAGCAATGAATCTGCATTATATGACTATGGATACTGTCTCTTGGCACAACAAAAATGGAAAGATTCCGAAAGGATTTTTGCTAAATTACTAAAAAAAACGAATAATGACTTTGTTTTGTTCGCTTATGGAATTGCTGCTTTTTTTCAAGAGAAGTATTCAATTGCTAAGAAATACTTAAATAAATCTTTAAAATCCGCAAAAATTGAGCACGAAGAGTATCATACTAACTCATCTAACCAATATTATAATAGAGCCTACATATTCTACCAATCTCAACAGTATGACATTGCATTATCAGATTTGGCAAAGTCCATTGATCTACAAAAAGATAATATCGATGCATTGACTCTTACTGCAAAAATCCTTTATAAGAAAAAAAATTACGCCGAGGCATTAATGAATTGTGACAAAATATTGCAATTAAATAGAGATATTGAAGAAATTCATCAATTAAAAACCTCAGTTACTGAGCACTTAAGAAAGGGTCGGTAGAAATTTATCACTTTTGTGATTTGTAGCAAAAATACTGTAATGATCTTTCAATTGTTTCTTTTTGACATACCCCCCTGCTTCATTTATCAGTAAAACAGGTGCTGAGATTTCGAAATGCGACACCTCCTTAAAGAAGACACCGTCTATTCTACCAGCTGCCAAGTACACAAGCGGCACAATCTTTGAATTAAAACTGACTTTTTCTTGCTCTATTTCATTTTCAGATACCAAAACAAGATTCTTTGACCTATTAGAGACTCTAATTCTAGAATTAGAGACATGTGTTTTACTAATTTCTACCCATGAACCCTTGCCTTTTTCTGCATAGAATATTTCATTTGCGCCAAGCACCATCACCATACATGCAATAGTTGTAAACTCATTTTTTACATCTTCTTCTATTGAAATTGAAACGGTTGAGAAAGGCAACGCATGCGCAAAATTATTAATATCAGAAATACAGTTTACTACCCACCTAAATTTCTGATTATCGTTTTTGATTACTCCCATATTTGCTGACAATAAATCAAAATTATTACGTGCATATAACAACTCTTCTACAATATTTTTCTCAATTTTATCACGAGACATCTGCGCAAAAGTATTGGTAGACTTTATGGAGTTTTGCAAATGAGATATTTCCTCATAATCACGCCTTAAGCGGTTAGTAACCTTATCTCTGACTTTCTGGAGTACAGTAATATTAGCTGAAAAATTTGACATTATGGCTTTGCTCTCTCTACATATGATGAATCTTCTGTACGCACCACCAATTTATCGTTAGTGTTTACAAATGGCGGAACCATAACTCTGATTCCATTGTCCAAAATAGCTGGTTTGTAAGAAGCTGAGGCAGTTTGCCCTTTTACTACAGGCTCCGTTTCAACAACTGTTGCAACAACAGTTTCAGGTAATTCCACACTGATTGCTGAGCCCTCATATGACTCTACGGCAACTTGCATACCGTCTTGTAAAAAACTCTTTTTATCTCCTAACAACTCCACCGGGATCTCTATCTGCTCATAACTTTCTAAATCCATTAGAGATACTTTATTATCTTCTATGTACAAATATTGGTATTCTTTTTGATCTAATCTAACCTTCTCAACATTCTCTGTTGAACTAAACCTCTCATTCAGTTTATTACCAGTTTTCAAGTCTTTCATTTCAACTTGAACGAAGGCCCCACCTTTGCCAGGCTTAGTGTGATCAGGAGTTTTAGCAACCACATAAAGTCTGTTATTGTGCATTAAAACATTTCCTGCTCTAATTGAGTTAGCTATTATTTTCATCCACTAAATCCTTTTATTTTTTTGTTCTTACTACAGGTGAGTTGCTGAATTCCAAAGTGTTTGTTGGGAACGCAATGCTAGCTTTATTTTTAGAAATAATATCCGATATCTTCATCATTACGTCTTGTCTTACCTCATAAAATTTAATCCAATTCGTAGTGTACGTAAATGTATAGACTAAAAAATTTACGGACCAATCTGCAAACTCTTCGAAATGCACTATTAACGTTTGATTAGTGTCAATCTCTGGGTGATTAATTAGCATCTGTTTAACTTGCTCGGTGATTTTAGGTAACGCCTTCACGTCTGAGTAACGCACACCGATTATATTTCTTATCCTTCTATGGGTCATTCTAGATGGATTTTCAATTGCAACTGTACTGAATAACGAGTTAGGAACATAAATAGGTCTTTTATCAAACTTTCTAATTTTAGTCATTCTCCAACCAATCTCCTCAACAGTACCTTCAATATCTTTGTCTGGAGACTTTATCCAATCACCAATAGTAAATGGCTTATCTAAATATATAATTGTCGTACCGAAGAAATTAGCCAATAAATCTTTTGATGCAAAACCTAATGCGACACCACCAATACCAGCAGCTGCAACTATACCTTTTATATTCACACCTAAAACATCTAGAATGACGATAAAAGTTGCTAAAAAAATAAGGAATTTTACTAACTTAGAGACTCCGTCAATTGTACCATAATCTACTTTTTCTCCTTTAGATCTCTTTGAATATATTATTCGTTTCTCAAAGAAGCCAACATATGAAATAAGAAACCAACCAACGGAAAATGCAAAAACAAACTCTTTCGATAGAACTGATAACTTATGAATAAGTCTATTATTCACCACTCCAGAAATTTCCATAGACTCTGTAATACCAATAACAATAACCAACATAATCACTGGAAGCTTAAGAGCTTTCACTAAAATATCGTCCCAATGATTATCCGTTTTTTCTAATCTTTTAGCTAGAATAGTAAGGAACTTAGAAGCAGCATATGCCAGAGATAAAGTGAATATTACGATCGCCACCTCTGTAAATATTCCAAGCAAAAATTCTTCTTCAAAGTATGCAAGAAGATTCTTGTAATATGAGATGTTCTTTAATTTATCTGCAAAATTTATGGAAAAAAAACTCATGCCTTTCTTTTGTATATGTCTACAATTTCTTGAAGCATTTTTAATGCCTCGCCTCTTGAGCGTTGGAATGTATTTCTGCCAATAATGGAGCCATTACCGCCACCATCTCTTACAGCCTTTACATCATCATACACACTAGAAGAACTTTTGCTTCCGCCGCCCGAGAAAACTACCATACGCCTACCATTAAAACAGCTTTGAGCAACGTGTTTTACTCTATCAGCCATTGTTGAAATATTTATTTTCTCAGATTCATATATTTTTTTTGCCTCATTAAGTTCTAAATGGTCACTTGGTAACTTCACTTTTATTATATGAGCGCCAAGTAGACATGCCATATGAGCAGCATATGCACAAATATCAACTGCTGTCTCACCTGTTTTTGATAAATCACCACCTCTAGGATAAGACCAAATTACTGTAGCAATACCAACTTCTTTAGCTTCTTCTGACATTTCTCTTATCTCATCCATCATATCAAGTGACATATCAGAACCAGGATATATTGTAAAACCAATAGCTGAGCACCCTAGTCTCAAAGCATCTCTTACGCTAGAAGTAATAGCTTGATATGGTTGGGTATGTTTCGAGTTAAGAGAGTTAGCACTATTTACTTTCAATATAGTAGGAATTGCTCCTGCAAAACTATCTGCACCAGCTTCAATCATTCCCAAAGGAGCAGCATATGCATTTAAGCCAGATTCAATAGCTAAAGAATAATGATAATGAGGATCATATGCTGGTGGATTCTTTGCAAAACTTCTAGCAGGCCCATGCTCAAACCCTTGATCAACTGGAAGTATAACCATTTTACCAGTTCCACCTAATTTTCCATGCATTAAAATACTAGCCAGCTTCGATTTTGTTCCTGGGTTATCACTTTCATAATTATCTAAAATTTTTTTTACTACTCTAGTTATTCTCATTTACTAACCTCTTTTAATACTTCTTCTACGTGGCCTTTAACTGACACCTTCCTCCAAATTTTAATTATTTTCCCAGCTTCATCAATTAAAAAAGTTGATCTATCAATTCCCATATATTTACGGCCATACATGCTTTTTTCTATCCACACCCCAAACTTTTCACATATTTTGGTTTCTGGGTCTGAACCCAACTGGAAAGGTATATTCAGCTTGTCGATAAATTTTTTATGGCTTTTTAAGCTATCTTTAGATACACCCAAAATCTCTGCATTTTCGCTTTGAAAATTTTTATAATTTTCTACGAACTCTTTTGTTTCCGTTGTGCAACCAGGAGTGTTGTCTTTTGGATAAAAATATATAACTAGTTTTTTTCCCTTAAAATCCTCGGGTGATACAAGCTTGTCTTCACCGACAAGAACCTGAAAATGAGGAACTTGATCATTTACTTCTAAATCTTTAGACATACCTATAGATATTATTTATTATTAGCATATATTATTTATTATTAATTACCATTAAGTTCAATTAATTTATTAAAATGAACTCTGACTCCGATTTATTTTCACTAGAACGAAAAACAGATGTTGAACTAAGCGTTTCGCAACTTTCTACTCAAATTAAAAATTTTATTGAATCAAAATTTGGATGCGTAAGAGTAAAAGGAGAGATATCGGGTCTTAAAATAGCACCATCAGGTCATTTATACTTCTCGTTAAAAGATGATAAATCTGTTCTAGCATGCGTCTGCTGGAAAGGAAATTATAGTAGTTTAAAATGTAAGCCAGAGGAAGGAATGGAGGTCGTTTGTACTGGAAACATTACCACTTATTCCGGTCAATCTAAATACCAATTAGTTGTCACTTCTATTGAAAACTCAGGAATTGGAAGCTTAATGGCTATATTAGAAAAAAGGAAGAGGCAGCTGTTGGAAGAGGGGCTTTTCAACCCTATGCATAAAAAACCCATTCCATTTATTCCCCAAATAATTGGGGTTGTTACTTCGATGGGAGGAGCTGTAATCAAAGATATTATTCATAGAATATCTGACCGATTTCCATGTAAAGTATTAATATGGCCAGTTCTTGTTCAAGGATCTAACTCTGCTGCACAAATCACTGAAGCTATAGAAGGATTTAATAGATTGAACGAAACAAACGGAAGACCAGATGTCATAATTGTTGCCAGAGGTGGAGGATCCATAGAAGATTTATGGGCATTTAATGAAGAAACTGTTGTACGAGCAACGTTTGGATCAGAAATACCAATTATTTCAGCTGTTGGCCATGAAACCGATAATACACTGATTGATTTAGTTGCGGATAGAAGAGCACCCACTCCAACTGCTGCCGCGGAAATGGCAGTTCCAGTGAGAAGTGATTTACAATTCACAACCGAAGAAATTCAACACAGAATGGATGCTGGAATCCAAAAACGAATTATTCATCTTAAAACAGAGCTTCTCTCACTAGCTAGAGCTCTACCAGATTTAAACAAGTTAACACACGAATTCGAACAAAGGTTAGATGACTTTAGTGATAGGTTATACGATTCAGCATTGAGAACAATTCGTGATAAATATAACCAAGTATTAGTGTTAGCATCGCAAAACACATCTCCTACTAAAATAATTGATTATCTTATGGAAAAATTTGATGCTACTTGTCATACGCTAGATAGATTAATTGAGTCAAAACATGCTGAAAAAGACATGGTATTAAGAACGACTTTGTCTTTATTTGATTCATACAACTATGAGAACACCCTAAAAAGGGGATATACGATAGTAAAAAACGAATCCAAGAAAATTATAAAGAAATCAGACGATTTACAACACGACCAAACTTACTCGATACAATTCTCCGACGGCACTCGAAGAATCAAACCAAATTAAACTTATAAAACTTTAGATAAGAATTCTTGTGCCCTTCTAGTTTTGGGTTTCTTAAAGAAACTTGATGGATTACTCACTTCAATAATTTTACCATCATCTAAAAAAACTATTTTGTCCGAAATTCTTTTTGCAAAGTCCAACTCGTGAGTAACGATTAATATCGTCATTCCTTTATGCGCAAAACTTTCAATCACCTCAAGCACTTCTTTAATCATTTCTGGATCCAAAGAAGAAGTGGGCTCATCGAATAGCATAATTTTTGGATTCATCGCTAACGCTCTCGCTATAGCGACTCTTTGCTTTTGTCCACCTGATAAATCCTGGGGATTTTTATCACCAAAATTTTGAAGGCCAACTTTTTTAAGTAATATTTTCGCTTCCTTTACTGCATCTTTTCTGGAGGTCTTTAACACTTTAATAGGAGCAAACACTATGTTCTCCAGGACCGACATATTAGAAAATAAATTGAATGACTGGAAAACCATTCCAATGTTTTTTCTGATTTGCTTCTGATTATTGTTACTTAACTTTTGAGAGTCAATAATCACCTCCCCAGAATCAGGCGCGTCTAAATAATTTATCGACCTTATTAAGGTAGACTTTCCACTCCCAGAAGGCCCAATGATCGATACTACCTCACCTGTTTTTATTTCTAAATTGACATCTCTTAAGATAGGATGTGTGCCAAAAGATTTATAAAGATTTTTTATGCTTATCACTAAACAACCCTTCTTTCTATATACTTAGCAAAAGTACTAAACATCATAACCATAAAATAATAACATAGAGCTGCGACCAATAATGGCTCCATATAAATATACTTCTCTGCAGCAACCACCTGAGCTCTTTTCATTAGATCGTACCCACCAATCATCGAGATAATAGCTGTTTCTTTCAGAAGGTTTACAAACTCGTTAACTAGCCCGGGCAAAGAAACTCTTAATGCCTGAGGTAAAATGATTTTACCCATTGTGTCTCGGTACGATATACTAAGGGATTTAGCAGCCTCTAGTTGCCCTTTACAAACTGAATTTATTCCAGACCTCAATATCTCTGCAATATACGCTGCTGAATTGAGAGAGAAGGTGATAATTCCTGCTTCAAAAACGTCTATTTTAAATCCCATGCTCAAAGGTAGTCCAAAATACACAATACTTAACTGCACAAGGACTGGTGTCCCCCTAAATATCGAGACATAGAACATCGCACAATAATTGAGAATCTTTAGCTTACTTATTCTCATCAAGACTACCATCATAGCAACGCAATACCCTGCCAAGAATGAGTATAAAGTATACATCAGCGTAACACCAATACCTTGAACAATATAAGAAACAGAGCTCAAGTCTAAACCCATCATGATAACCACTTACTTTTAATTTTGTCCAATTCTCCAGAATCTCTAATTGCAACAAGAGCTTCATCAAACCTAGACTTTAGATCAGAATTTTTTGGAAATGCTACAGAGTATTCTCCATCGTTATCACTTGCTAATGAATAATCTAAGTTTTGGTCTCTTAAGACGAATTCTTTTGCCTGAGCCTCTTCTATCAAAACTGCATCAACCCTTCCTAACTTTAGTTCTTGAACCATAGTTGGAACTCTTGTCAATGAAATGATGTCAATTTTATATTTTTTTGACTGCTTTCTTATAAAAGATTCCATGGTTGACCCAAGCTGCACCGCAATTTCTTTATTATCAAATAATGAGACGTCTTTAATCGGCGCAGATTTTTTATACAGAATGGCTAATGAGGGCGCGTAATAAGGAATAGAAAAATCAACATTCTTTGCCCTGTCAGACGTTTTAGACATTGCAGACATCACAAAATCAACTCTTCCAGAATGAAGAGCAGGTATTAAGCTATCCCAATTCATTTCTTTAATATATAACTTCACACCAAGCTTTTTTGCAATTTGGTTTGCTAAATCAATATCAAATCCAACAACCTTTTTGCTTTTTATAAATTCAAATGGAGGATAGTCAGCTGATACACCCATAATTAGCATTTCTTTGTCATTCGACTTATCTGCCTTCTCTTCATTCCCACAAGAATAAAGGACTAATAACATTAAAAATACACTGAAAACATTCTTCAAAAACATATACTACCTTTAATTTGCATATTATGCAGATATATGCAATAATATGTGAAAATATGCATTATGTCAATGAGAAAGTCACTTGAAGAAACTTTAAAATCTTTAATAAACAACACAAAAATATCAACTCATCAGGAGATTCTAGACTACCTAAAGCATCATTATAAAATAGAAATTACCCAATCAACACTTTCTAGAAAATTAAATAAATGCTTTATAGAAAAGGTGGATGGTTTTTATAGGTTAAACCCTATGAAAAAAAATAGCACCAAAAATATTAGCTTTTTACTATCAGAACCAAACCTGATTATAGTTACCACACCACCAGGACATGCAAATGCTGTTGCATATCAAATTGATATGGAAAGACTTAATAGCGCAGATATTCTAGGAACAGTAGCTGGCGATGATACAATTTTTGTGGCCTGTGACGGAGTCACAAAATTAGAGAAGATTACTAGCAGAATTAAAAATTCTCTAGGATTAATTAGCTCTTAAAAAATCAGACACTAAAAATAAAGACCCACTGACTATAACCCGAACAGGCTTTGTATTTTCGGAAACAATTCTTCTTAAAGCCTCTTCTATTTTATTAACTGAAGAGATATCTGGGAATTTGCAGTCAATCATTTCCTGCAACTCATGTCCTTTATAACTTAAAGGCTCTGAATGAACTGTTGAACAAATAACATTAGGATTCATGATTTGGAAATATTTTAGAAAATCATTAGCATTGCGATTCTTAGTAAACCCAACCACCATAAAAGTTCTCATTTCAGGCTGCATGCTTAGCCAAGTAGCAAGAACCTGAGCGCCAGATTGATTATGCGCACCATCTAGGTAAACTTCAGAACCATCAGGAAGGATATCAAATAATTTACCAGAATTAATTTTCTCTATTCTTCCAGGCCATTTAGCATTTTCAATACCTTCTGAAATTGATGCATCTGTAATACCCCCCCCTTTTATAAGCTTTACAGCTGCTATTGCAGTCGCTGCATTGACATATTGATGCAACCCTTTCAAAGATGGCTCTGGCAAATCTATTTTGCAATCATCAGACATATATTGAAAGCCACCATTGATATTTGGCTCTATACCGAAATCATATTCATACCTAAAAAGAGGGACTTTGTTTTTGCTAGCATACTCTTCAATAACTTTATGAGCCCCATCTAATTGGGCGCTAATTACAGAAGGAATTCCACTCTTCATGATGCAAGCTTTCTCGTATGCAATTTTCTCAACCGTATCTCCTAAAGACTCCACATGATCAAGGGATATTGGAGTGATTACTGTCATTAAAGGTTTTGTAAGCACATTAGTAGCATCTAACCTTCCACCCATTCCGACTTCAACCAAAGTAATGTCTGCTTTGTTTCTAGAAAACGCCAAAAAAGCTGCTGCTGTAATTCCCTCAAAGAATGAAGTGTTAATATTATTTTTCTCTGAGACTATCCTACATTCTTCAAGAATTTCTTTCAGATATCTATCTGATATTTCTTCGCCGCCAATCTTAATTCTCTCGTTAAATCTATAGATGTGAGGTGAAGTGTTAACGTGCACTCTTAGTCCAGAAGCCTCAAGAATAGACTGCAGAAATGATACTGTAGAGCCTTTACCATTTGTGCCAGCAACATGTATTACAGGCGGCATTTTATCTTGAGGGTTATCAAGCGCCTCTAGTAATGATTTGATATTATTCAATCCAAGCTTTATGGAAGATTTTTCACCTACTCTCGGCCAATGAGGCATCCATACCATGACTAACTATATAATTCTTTGGTTAAAGCTTTTACTCTAGCAGTAGATTCTACATCATGCACACGAATATAATCTACTCCTAAATTTATTAAATATGAACTTAATACATGCGTTTCAGGATCTCTCTCTCTGGGATTGCTAGAACCAAACACCTGAAGGAAAGACTTCCTCGAATGTCCCACCATTAATTGCAAACCTTGAGTGTTTAAATCAGATATCTTTTTGATTAATAGCATATCGTTTTTCTGACCTAGACCAAATCCTATGCCTGGATCAAAAATTAATTTATTTAAATCAATCTCCTTTCTAGTAAAAAAATCAATCTTTTTATTCAGCCAATCTTGAATATATATAATTGGGTCTAATGTAGGATCAATAACTTTTGTTTTAATGACTGGAACCGTAAGACTTCTCATAAATACAGCCTCTTTTCCAGTGTCTTTCTGTAAAGAAATTATCTCATCACTTGACAACCCGGTCACATCATTAATTATATCATAGTAATTTTGATAATGTGTCAAAGTTTCAATGTTGTGTGAATCTAAACTCACTTTGACATTATTTTCTTTCGCAATTTTGTATATCATCTGGATCAAACCATCTAGACGCTTCTTCTCTTCTTCGACTGTAATTCTTACTCCATCAGGACGAGTTGACTCAGCTCCAACATCTATTACGTCTACTCCATTAGATATCATGTCTGAAATATGGGCTAAAGCTTGAGAATGAGAGTTATATCTACCCCCATCTGAAAAGGAGTCTGGAGTAAGATTTAGTGCGCCAACTATTTTAGTTTCAAACTTCTTCATGAACTGTTAGATGTTTATTAATAGCAGCCATTTTCTCTTTATAAAATCTGCCGCGTACTGGGAAAGTGTAATCTGGAGTAATCTTGGAAACTAATTCTACTAAGAATTTTCTATTCAGAAATTCAGGATGCGGTATTTGAATCTCATCTTCATTTATATACAGATTATTATAGAATAAAATATCAATATCTATCAGTCTTGGTGACCATTTCTCGGATGAACTCCTGCCTAAGTAGCTTTCCACATCTTTTAATCTAGATAACAACATTTGGGGAGAAAGCCTCGTAGACCCACACATTACCGCATTTAGAAATTTTTTATTCCAAGATTTAGGGCTTCCTTCTAATAATATAGCATCTGTCTCTATAATTTCAGATAGAACTGTATCCTTCATTATATCACTACTTTGAATGGCGCTAACTGCTTTGTGAATATTTTTTTCCCGCTCACCCAAATTTGAACCAAAAGAAACTATAACAAAATTATTCTGCATAATCGCTTACTACGCATGAGGCTGCGTGAAGATTAGATTTCATATCAGGGTTATGTTTTTTAAATTCAACTTTTATACCAAAACTCTTAGGAATTGACTCCCTTAACATTTTAAAAACCTGATTTGTTAAATATTCTATTAGCATAAATTCGTTTCCTAAACAAAACTGGCAAATTTTTTCGGAAATAAGAGCATAGCAAATATAATCTTCCTTTCCATCCTTATCAAGGCACTGTAATGAATTTTCACTCTTGATTTCTAAATTACACTCAAGTGTTTGGGGCGACTTTCTCTCCTCCTCTGTGACGCCTATAAAAGTTTTAACTTGCAATCTTTCTAGCTTTATCGCTATATTTTTCTTCATGTCAAAATATATATATTTAAACGGAAAATATTTTGAGGATCAAAAAAGACTTATCTCTACACATGACCGAGGTCTGAGATTTGGTGACGGCCTTTTTGAAACCATTAGAATTTCCAATGGAAAGATTTACCAGTGGAATTTTCATATTGCAAGATTAAAAAAAGGCTTGGATATCCTAAAAATTAGAAACGTTACACTTCACAATATAAAAGATCACGCTTGTGCACTCATACAAAAGAACCATGTGAATAATGGTTTATTAAAAATCATTGTTACTGCAGGCGAAAAAAGTGTGGGATATTCACGAATGAAAAATAGCCCAGCAAATATCATAATTGAAACTAATGAAAAAAATATTCTTTGGAAAGAGCCTGTACAGGTGATCATTTCATCTATACCTAAGCCTAATCCAGAATCTATTCCAACTCAAGTCAAAACACTTGCTAACCTAAATTCGGTTCTAGCTAAAATAGAGGCAGAAGAGAATAATTGCTTTGATGGTATACAACTTGATAATAAAAAATATATCTGTGAATTTAGCTCAGGGAATATTTTTTGGGTTAAGAACAAAGTTCTTTATACTCCATCAAATAAATGCCCCCTGATAAGAGGTGTAATTAGAAATCAAATCCTTAAATCAGATGGAATTAGAGTAAATCAAGGAGTTTTCCCCATTAATAATTTACTAACTGCAGACGAAATATTTATGACAAATGCAAACCATATTATTTTGCCAATATCAGAAATAAAAAATGAATGGAAAGGAAACCAGTTCACTTTTACTAAAAACCTATTTCATCATTTAGAGAGTGATATAGCTAGCATTTAAAAAGCAGTGAATATTTCTGGATTCACTTGCTGATTTTTTAACCTGGTTTCATAATGCAAATGGTCGTTTGTACTACTTCCTGTATTACCCTGTATAGCAATTTTTTCACCTAGTCTTACCCTCTCCCCTTTAGATACTAATATGGTATTCAAATGAGCGTACAAGGTTGAGGAGGTATTGCTATGTTCAATAATAATTGTTTTTCCATAACCAGATTGCCTTCCTGCAAACGAAACTACACCGTTCGCAGTCGCAAGAACCGGGGCTCTCTTCTTACCGACCAAATCTATTCCTTTATGCATAACCCGTTTTCTTTGTATAGGATGCCATCGAACCTTGAATCTAGATGATACTCGAAAATTCTCAAGTGGAACTGCTGCAGGGATATTTTCTAAAATAGTAAGTGTTTTTCTTAATATTAAAAGTTTTTGATCTAAAGAAAGTTTATTTAATCCTGCTCTAGCTTTAGTTAGATATTGATCCATTTTTGCAATTGTTTGTCTCATTGGATTTGAGTGTCTGATTCTGTGAAGATTCATTCTTTTATGTATTCTTCTAGTAAAAATCTGCAGTTCACGAATTTTTTTTGATGTATGTACACCTAAACTTTTAATCATCCTCTTTTTATCAGATGATTGCTTGGTGATGTTTTTTATATATGAGTTTTTGTAGTAATTTTTAGTTGAAGGAGAGTTTAACAGAGTTCTTAAAAAATACTGAGAACGAGAAACGTATGGGACTTTATATAGATACTTATTCCTTTTACTATCTACATTTAATAAATCAAGAGAAAATATTGTATGCCCATCATATTTTTTTTGAGTAATAGTCGCTACCTTTGACTCAATATTTCCTACATTTTTCTGACCAACTATTACATTATTCTTGTACGAAACAACAGCTTTCTGATTCAGACTAGTTTCACAACTCGATACAACAAGAATCAATAAGAGACTTAAGATTCTATTCATCGTTTAATGAAGCTCTAGCTTGAGATACCAATTCTTCAATAATGTCTTGTACTGGTTGTATTTTTTTGACCAGTCCAACACTCTGACCCGCCATCACAGAACCGTTAGTAACATCTCCATCAATAACAGCCTTCCTCAATGCTCCAGCCCAGAAATGTTCTATCTCTAACTGAGCTTCTTCTTTTGATACCACTCCAGACTGATATCTTTTAATTGTCTCTATCTGATATTCCATGAATCTTTTTGACGCATCATTTTCAATTGCACGCACCGGGATCACAGGAAAATTAGGATCCACCTGCACTGAAACAGTTGCATCTCTTGCGTTAGACTTTATAAATAAATTTTTAAAGTTTTCATGCGCGATACATTCTTCTGCGCATACAAAACGCGTTCCTAACTGACAACCAGCAGCTCCTTGTCTTAAATACTGAGTAATCGCTTCTCCTCTTCCAATACCTCCAGCTATAAATACAGGTATATTCCTAAATTCAGGCAAAATTTCTTGTGCTAGGACAGAAGTTGACACAGGGCCGATGTGACCACCAGCCTCCATCCCCTCAATCACAATGGCATCAACTCCATTGCGAATAAGTCTTTTTGCAATTACTGCAGCAGGAGCAAAGCAAACAACCTTAATATTATGATCTTTCAACTTCTTTATATGTTCAGCCTTAGGAAGCCCCCCTGCTAGAACCACATGCGTAACACCCAACTTAATCGTAACCTCAATTAAATCACTTAATTGAGGGTGCATAGTTATAAGATTAACGCCGAAGGGCTTCTTAGTTTTGGATTGAGTTTTCTTAATTTCACTTTCTAGCATATCGGGATTCATCGATCCGCACGCGATAACACCAAAACCTCCAGCGTTAGAAATTGCAGAAACTAAGTTATGCTCAGAGACCCATGACATAGCTCCCCCTAAAATAGCATATTTACTACCTAAAAAATCTGTTCCTTTCTTCCATAGCTTTTCTAATTTCATTTTATTTCTCTAATTCAAATTTTGAGTGTAAAGTTCTGACTGCTAATTCCAAATATTCCTCTGGAATAATAACACTAATTTTAATTTCCGATGTAGATATCACCTTAATATCAATTGATTTCTCAAATAAAGCTTTAAACATGTCCCTTGCTACGCCAGCTTGGCTCTTCATTCCGACACCAACAACAGAAACCTTAGCTAGGTTTTCTTCACTTACTAGACTTTTATATAAAATTTTATTTTTATTCTTTTTTAATCTTTCAACCGTTTTTGAAAGCTCATCTCCAGGAACTGTGAAAGTTACATTCAAGCTCTCTCCGTCTGAGTGCATATTCTGCACTATAGTATCAATATTGATATCCTCCAAATGATCAAAAATGCTGACCGCACCTTTTGTCACTGGAACACCACTTATATTAATTCTGGCTTCATTCCTAGTATAAGTCACCGCAGTAATTATTCTTTTCTCCATTTGTTTGTCCTCTGTAGTTAACATTGTTCCACTATCCTTATTAAAACTAGATAATACTTTTAAAGGAATATTATAATTCATTGCTATCTCTACCGACCTTATCTGCAAGACTTTTGCGCCCAGCGAAGCAATTTCTAAGGTTTCTTCATAAGATATTCGATCTAGTTTTTTAGCATTTTTTACAATCCTCGGGTCACATGTAAAAATACCCTCCACATCAGTGTATATATCACATCTATCTGCTTTTATAGCAGCGGCAATTGCAGCTGCTGTTGTGTCAGATCCACCTCTTCCCAACGTTGTTATTCTCCCGTCGCTATTTATTCCCTGAAAACCAGAAACTATAGGTATCTCTTTTTCATCAAATATTTTTGTATTGATGCTTTTTATTCTTGCACAACCATATTTTGAATCAGTCTCTATGGGTATTTGCCAACCAAGATATGATCGTGCTGAATATCCTTTTTCTTGAAGAGCAAGAGCTAGAAGTGCAGATGAAACTTGCTCGCCTGAAGATAAAATAGAGTCAATCTCTGCCAAGCCATTTTGTGATTCAACTTTGAAATTCTCCTTTACCAGAGAGGCAAGGCTATTAGTCACTGTTGCCATGGCTGATACAACTACAATGACCTGATTACCTTTGTTTTTTTCAGTAATAATTATGTCAGCAACATTATTTATTCTTTCAATGTTACCAACAGATGTGCCACCAAATTTTTGTACAATAATGGACATTGTAAATTCAAATTACTTAACTGGTTTGAATATAAAACGGGTATGTAAAAAATATAAAATGTAAAACATTTACCATTATATGAGTTACTGACGAAGACTCCACTCTATATCCAGATTTAATATAAGAAACACAATACACCACACCAGCTAAAAAGGAAGCATAGACGTACAACGATCCAGCCCAAGAGTGACTATATGCAAATAAGAAAGAGGAAGTTATTATTGTGACAAATAGCCAGGATAATGATCCTGGACAAATTTCTCTTATAAAATCAATAAAAAACATCCTGTAAAAACTTTCGGAAAATATTGCATATAAAGATACAATCCATAACCACAACCAAATGATGTCGGGGACTGTGGTATCAAGCCTTATGATGCCATAATGTAAGCATATAAAACTCAATATCAGCGAAATTACTGCACCATAAGCTACTCCTTGAAAAATTACTTTGAAATGCTTTTTTAAACCTATCGGCTTGTATGCCTTAATAAAAATAAAGCTAGCAAAAAAAGTAGAGTCATAATTTAGCCATAGACTGTAATACTCTGAGTCAGGAGAAAGTTTTTCATACAAAAGCTGAATATTATTAAATCCTGGAAGCTGGTGTGCTAGAAGGTTATAACCAAAGATAGCTATGAAAAAAAATGCAGCAACTTTAATGTATAGATGATTGTTTTTTTTATAAAATAAAATGATTGCTGCAACGGCAGTCAGAATATACGCAAAGCCAATGGGTTCAATATAGTTCTGCCCCAAAGCAACACCCAAGGCACAAGCGTATGAAATAATGGATAGCTTCTTGAATTTATTAAATAGCCTTAAAATGACAGAGAATGTAATTAAAATAAAACTGTAATTTGTAATTAATAACTCCATTCTAATTTCCCTCTAACTTCAAACTTTTTTTATATTCTCTGTTTAAGAAATTTACATCTAACAACCATACAAAACAAATAATTACAAAAACAACCATTAAATATGGCGTAATCTCATTGTAGTTTGCTGATGGAAATACACTAAATATTGAAGCTTGAATAAATGCCCCAAAAGATTTTGCTAATCTGGCCCCTACGACATCAACCGCTGCTTTACCCTTAGTCTTTAACTCATCATCTATCGGAATATATGCCATCTCCTTTGTTGGATCAAAGAATGCATATTTTATGCCTTTTGAAAGAACATTCTGTATAGTGCCTATATACACCGCAATAAAAACAGGATTTATCATCATGAAAATTGCCACATAGCTAAAAACCAACTCATCAAACACAACAAAGCTGAAGAATCCTAAACCAGTAAAAAAGATAATTAAAGGAGTTATTATTGCACCCTTAGACCAACTAAACCTTCTCAGGAAATTAGCTCCTATTATCATAAATATCATTGAAGCCAAACCAGTATACTGATTTAGACTTCCCATAAAATAAGCATAGTCATTTGTATTTGGATAAAGCTCTCTAACCTTACTTTTCCACGGCCCCTCAACAAGATTTATTGACATGCCATAGCAAAACACAAGAACAACTATATATCCTAAATATTTAGATGAAAAAATAACTTTGAAACTCTCAACAATTGATAGTTTTGGCTTTGTTTTCTTTCTAGGTTTAGAGAAATACTTTGAATCAGTAAGAACTTCAACCTGCATGTAATTGTACAGCCACATAATAACAATTATAGACAAACTCATAAAAGTAAGCATGGTTTTAATCATCATACCAGAATCAGAAATCACGTTAATGCCAGACATATTTTTCTGAATAACAGCTAGATACTTTATGACTCCACCAGCAATGATAAGGGCTATATTACCTAAGAAGCCAAACATTGGGTAAAATCTTTTTGCCTGTGAAGTGCTAGTAATGTGATTTGCAAACTGCCAGAACGAAAGCATCAACATCGCCGATCCCCACAATTCAGCAATAATATAAAACAAAGCATACGTCCATTTAGAATATATTCTTAAGAACCACTTAAAATGAGCTGCATCAATACTAAATAGCATGAAATTTATTTTAGAGTTCTCTAAAGAGGAAATTTTTGATTGATCAGGATGAAAGAATTCTTGATTTGGATAAAAAACAAATGCAAAAAGAAGAAAAAAGGCCAAAAAAAACATACATAAAATATAAAATATTTTTGGTGCTCTCATCACATTGGTCATCTTCGCGTAAACCACCATAAAAATTATGGCAGTCGGCACAACACAATAAAACTTTATGAAATTAATTGCTTCTGCTCCTATGTTTGGCACCACCAAACTATCTTTTATAGATCTCAGAGCATTATAGTTAAATAAAATACAAAACATCATAAAGGTCATTGGCAAGAATTTCTTCAATTCCCACCTTTCTATAGGCCATAAAAATTGCTTTGCACTATTAAAAAAACTCATTTTTAAAATAGAAGATTAAACTTTTTCTTTGTTTTGATTTAGATACTGAAGATATTCTTTATTCAGAATCTTTACATCTAAAATCCATATAATTGCAACAATAGCAAAAATTATCATTAAGAACCATGAAATGCTCGAATATGTTGCGGCGGGGAATAGAATAAAAATCGTTGATTGCACAAATGCACCAAAAGATTTCGCAAAACGCGCTCCCACAACGTCAACTGCTGCTTTGCCTTTGCTTTTTAATTCTTCGTCAATAGGGATATACGTCATTTCTTTAGTAGGGTCAAACAAGGCGTATTTTGTAGATTTACTCAACACGTTCTGGGACATTCCTAAAATCACAGCAATAAAAGCAGGGTTAATCATAAAGAAAGCACCTAACAATATACTGATATATTCTCCAAAAACAACAAACGAGAAAAAAGCAATGCCTGTTACAAAAATAATTAAAGGAGTTATAATTGCAGCAGTAAACCAACTATACTTCTTAAGAATCGTTGCGCCAACTAACATAAAAATCATTGAAATCAGACCATTCGCTTGATTCAGAGTAGCCATAAAATACAAGTATTCATTTTTACCTGGATAAACTTTCCGAACTTCAGCTTTCCAAGGACCTTCTAATAAATTAATTGCTACTCCATAGGAAATAACTAGGACCACAACCATTCCAAGATATTTAGATGAAAAGATTATTTTAAAGCTTTCTTTCAATGGAATTTTCTTCTTAGAAGTTATTGTGTTCTTTGGCCTCGGAACATGAATTGATTTATTGGTTAATACATTTGCGTTTATGTATCGGAACAAAAACATAATAGAAAATGTGGCAATCACGGCCATTACTATGATTGACTGTATCATCAACAAAGAACCATTCTCAGAGAATGCGCCATGCAATACTTTAATGCTTGTTCCAGCAACAAAATTTCCTAAACTACCAACTAATGCGAACATTGGATAAAATCTTTTTGCTTCATCAGTCAGCGTTATTTTGTTAGCCAGCTGATAAAATAAAAGTAGAGTCATGGTTGAATTCCAGAACTCCGCCAAAACATAAAACACCCCAAACATCCAATTTTGATAAAGAGTAAAAAACCACTTAAAATGACTAAGATTTATACTGAACAACATTAAGTCCACCTCTTTGTCAGAAATCTGAGATATGGATAATTGGCTTGGATGAATATAAGATGCATTAGGCAGTAATATAAATCCGAATAAAATAAAGAACATTACATAAAAAGATGCTACTTGATAGTAAATAGCTTTGAAAGAAAAGCGATTTGATAATTTGGCATACAGTAAAAATAGTAATATAGCCGAAGGGGTTACTAAATAAACCTTTATAAAAGTAATTGATTCAGCTCCCATAGATGGAACTACGAGAGTTTCCTTCACACTACGCAAAGCATTGTAGTTAAATATTGTGAAAAATGAGATCAAGGCCATCGGTAGGAACTTTTTTAATTCCTTTTTTTCTATAGGCCATAGAAACTGAAGTAATGAATTCATATTGAGTTTCCAAAAGGAAACTTTTATTCTTTTTCAATATATAAGTCAACAGAAATTCAAAGTGATTTACTTACTGGAAAGCACTTCTATTTTGAAACTTTAATCTTAATAGAGCTCTTCATTTCTTTTTTCAAAGTTTTAGCGGCATCTAAATTGATATATGCGAGATTAAGCGCAGCAATCACAATGTACCAAAAAGCTAATATCATTAGGAGCAAACCAGTATACGCCAAAGTTTCAATGAATGTACTTTGATCAGTTGGCATTATATGGACCACAGTGAAACAAAACATTCCGAATAAGATCATCAAAAATGAACTTACAACTTTTCTCCTATTAATTGACAACATACTGTAATGGTTATTGCAAAGTTTCATTTCATCATAAAGAATCATGTATAACAAGTACAGCATAGCAGCCATTGCACCCATAAAGGTCATAACAGAACTATAAAATTTATTGTCATCGCTAGATCCTACGCTGCCTATTTTATGCTCTATAAGATTTGTTGCAACAAACTCAGTCTGTGGGAAAATATATTTAAACGTAAGAACAAGAACTAAAATTATCAAAGGGAACCTGACAAAGAAAAAATATTTGGAGTGCTTTATAAAAGACATCATGTTTTGTTATATAAAATATTACACTTAAATGTTAGTAATATATTCAAGAAAAAACAACAACAAACAGGTATATTAGCTCTTTGATTTAGACAACTTTAAAGTATAGGCCTTATAAAGCAACTTCACATCTAACAGCCAAATGATCATGACAATTGAGAAGACCACCATTAAATAGGGAGCAATTGAGGTATATGTAGCAGAAGGAAATATCATAAATATCAAGGACTGAACATGCGCTCCACCAGACTTTGCAAACCTCGCTCCTATCACATCTACAGCTGCCTTCCCTTTGCTTTTAAGCTCTTGATTTAAAGGTATATAGGACATCTCTTTTGTTGAATCAAACAGAGCGTATTTCGTACCTTTTGATAATACATTCTGTATCGTTCCAATAAAAACAGTCAGAAACAATGGGTTAACTATCGTCATAGCTGCTACGTTCGCATACATAGTATCCGAGAAAACAACTAGTAAGAAAAAAAGAATCCCCGTGATAAATATTGTAATTGGTGTAATGAGTGCTGCTGTCAGCCAACCAAAATATTTAAATATGTTTGCTCCCGCAAGCATAAAAAACATTGCACTATATCCAGTATATACAATCACATCACTAGAGAATCCTGCATAGTCAACAGTATTGGAATAAAGAGCTCTTGCTCTATCCTTCCAAACACCTTCTACTAAATTAATAGCAATGCCATAAGAAAAAATTAAGACCACTATGTATCCTAAATATTTTGAGGACATTATAACTTTGATACTTTCTCTAATAGACAATTTAGACTTAAGCATTTCCGGTCGTTTGGCCTTTGTAATATACACAGTCTCCTTCTCAGCAACATAATTAATATAGTAGAAAATTGCGATAATCATAAGCAGTGCAATAAAAGCACTAACTAAAACTGAAGCCGTAAAGCTATCATCAAAAACCATACCAAAAAAGTAATAGTTAGTTACGCTATTATGAGCAAAATATTTCAACAAATAGCCAGATATAAGCGCACCTGCATGACCAATCAAACCAAACATTGGATAAAATCTTTTGGCCTCCTCTGTTTTGACTGTTTGATTTGCAAACTGCCAAAATAATAAGAAGATCATTGATGATCCCCATAATTCAGCAAGTATGTAATTTAGTACAAACGACCATTTACCAAATATAATTATAAACCACTTAAAATGATCCATATCAATACTAAAAAAGTACAGATCATATTTTTCATGAATGAGTTTATTTACTAAATACGAAGACGGATGAAAAAACTCTTGATGGGGGTATATAACCAAACCGAAAAATATAAAATATACTAAGTAGAAAGCGCTGATTGAAAAAAATATTCTGTTGAAATTCATTAAATTAGTCATCTTTGCATATAATAGCGCGAATACCACAGCACAAGGCACAACAAAATACGACTTGATAAAGCTGACCGCCTCAGCTCCAAGAGCAGGTATAACTAAACTGTCCTTCAAAACCCTTAAAACTGAGTAATTAAATAAAATAAAAAATAGCATGAACGCCATTGGGAAGAACTTTTTGAGCTCGTGACGTTTAATTGGCCACAAAAAATTTTGGATTACATCTAAAATTTTTGCACTCATTGATTTTCGAGTTCCTTAACGATATTTTCTGTCATTTTTTTTGCATCACCAAACAACATGTATGTGTTATCACGGAAAAATAATTCGTTTTGAACTCCGGCATAACCAGGTGACATTGATCTTTTAACAAACAGAATTGTTTTTGCATTTTCCACATCAAGAATAGGCATCCCGTATATTGGGCTTGCTTTGTCTGTTTTTGCAGAAGGATTTGTTACATCATTAGCTCCAATAACATATACCACATCTGTTGAACCAAACTCTCTGTTGATATCTTCTAATTCAAACACTTTATCGTAACTTATTCCAGCTTCCGCAAGTAATACATTCATATGTCCTGGCATTCTTCCTGCAACTGGGTGGATTGCATAACGCACCTTGATGCCACTTTTCTCAAGAATTTCATCCATCTCTTTCAAAGCGTGCTGAGCCTGAGCAACCGCCATTCCATAACCTGGAACTATAATAACAGACGAGGAATTCTTCATCATGAACGCAGCATCTTCAGGGTTACTTGCTTGTGTGGTTCTGTCATCGTCTTCCGAATCATTAGATGATGTTGGAGCATCACTGAATCCTCCAAATATCACATTAAATATCGAACGATTCATTGCCTTACACATTATGTAGCTAAGTATTGCACCACTAGAACCAACAATTGCTCCAGTAATAATTAAAAGACTATTGTTTAAAGTAAATCCAATTCCTGCTGCTGCCCAACCAGAATAAGAATTGAGCATAGACACGACTACTGGCATGTCTGCTCCACCAATAGGAATAATTAAAAGAATCCCAAGAACAGCTGACACTAAAGATATTAAAATAAACAACCAGAGTGATTCAGTCTGACAAAATTTTATTGATAAAATAATTATTGTTACAGTAATTAAAGAGTTAACTACATGCTGACCCTTGAATCTTATCGGCTTGCTTTTCATAATTCCTTGTAATTTCATAAATGCAATTACTGAGCCAGTAAATGTAATCGCGCCAATGATAGCTCCTAAAATCATTTCTATTAGGTTCGCTAAACTAATACCGCCCGACTTGCCAATTCCATAGCTTGCTGGACTAATTAATGCTCCTGCTGCAATTAATACAGCTGCCAAACCAACAAGGGAATGAAACGCTGCAACAAGTTGTGGCATTGCAGTCATTTTAATTCTAAGAGCAATAACTACCCCAATCACACCACCAAGCGCAACACCACCAAGAATGATTTCTCTATTCTCGACACCTGGATAATAAGCAGTGGCTGCAATAGCGCTTATCATACCAATTATACCATATATATTACCTTGGCGCGCCGACTTAGGAGATGCCAGGCCTTTGATAGCTAGAATAAAACACACTCCTGAAAATAAATATGCGAACGAGATATATGCAGGTATCATTTACTTTTCTTTTTAAACATTTGTAACATTCTGTTAGTGACAACAAATCCACCAAAAATATTTATTGAGGCAATTACAACTGAAATGAACCCAACCACCTGAGAAACCCCCATTCCCTTAGGACCAAGTGCAATCATTGCACCCACAATAATAATTCCAGAGATAGCATTTGTGACTGACATTAACGGGGTATGAAGAGCAGGCGTCACCTTCCAAACAACATAGTACCCAATGAAACAAGCCAGGATAAACACTGTGACTGCAAACACAAAAGGATCTACTCCACTAACCACATTAGAGCACTCAGTCGTGCTGGAGCCAGCATTTCCAGCCTCAACAACAATCTGCTTTGCTTTTGTAACAATCTCACCTGAGAGAGATTCAATTTTGCTAATAGATTTTTTCATTCCTACGTCTTCAACCTTTCATTAATCACTTTTCCTTCACTAGTAATTAGTGAGTGCTTTATAATTTCATCGTCCAGGTTAATTTGAATTTTTTTCTCATCGCTATCAAAAAGTAACTTTACAAAGTTATACAGATTTTTTGAATACATCTTGCTTGCATCGGTAGCTACTGAAGACAATATATTTCTAAGACCTACAATTTTTTTTCCTTCAAACTCCACAATATTATCAAGCTCTGTCAATTCACAATTTCCACCTGAAATTGCAGCTAGGTCAATAACAACCGAACCAGATTTCATATCCTCAACCATCCGTCTTGTAACAAGGGTAGGAGCTTTTTTCCCAGGTATCAAAGCTGTCGTTATAACAATGTCGGACTTAACAACATATTCATCTATTAACCTTGACTGCTTTCTCTTATATTCCTCCGAAGCCTCTTTTGCATAACCTCCCGAAGTTTCCATATCCTCATCTGATTCAACTTCAACAAACTTAGCTCCCAAGCTTTCAACTTGCTCTTTTGCTGCGGCCCTAACATCAAAAACATTTACGACAGCTCCTAATCTTTTAGCTGTAGCAATTGCTTGCAAGCCGGCAACCCCAGCTCCAAGAATTAATACTTTAGCCGGAGATATAGTCCCAGCAGCAGTCATCAACATTGGAAACAGTTTTGAGTAATGGTACGAAGCTTCAATAACAGCACGATATCCAGCTAAATTGCTTTGAGAAGACAGAACATCCATGCTCTGCGCTCTTGTAATTCTTGGCACAAATTCCATCGAGAAAATATTAATTTTCTTAGCATTAGCATTCTCAAAATATTTGGCATTTTCAAATGGCGACATCATGCCAATAATAATTGAACCCTCTTTCATATATTCAAGTTCAACTTTTTCATCAGTCGGTGAGTTTTGTACCTTCAACAAGATATCTGCATCAGCGAGAATTTCTAGAAGTACTTTGGATATTTTTGCCCCAGCACTTTCAAAACACTCATCGCTGTAGCTGGCTGCAGTACCAGCTCCACCTTCTATACAGACCTCAAAGCCCATATCTTTGTACGATTTCACTAAATCGGGAGTTATTGCCACCCTATTTTCTGAAACTTGTCTTTCTCGTAAAATTGCGATTTTCATGTTAGCAAAGTAGTTTGTGTAACTTTATACGATTTACTGTCTTTTTTTCAACCAATAAAAGTAAAAGTACAAAAAATTATTTACTCGAAATTGTTTAATTGATATTAATACAACTCCCTTAAGGGCGATTAGCTCAGTTGGTTAGAGCGCTACCTTGACATGGTAGAGGTCAGAAGTTCGAATCTTCTATCGCCCACCATTATTTTATGGCAGTAGCAAAAATCATATCGAAATTCTCAAAAACCTTATTATTATAATTTTTCTGCAAATCTAAGAAAACCTTCTTATTTATTTTGCTTTTCACAGAATCCATAATATTATTCTCAGCCATCAACCTCACATCCCTCGCAAGAGAGCTTAGATCCTGATATACAACCCCTTGACGCATCGAATCAACAACTACCTCTGTAAACCCAGAAGCATTTAAAGTATGGGAAATGTCTTGATCTCTGATCATAGGAATAATTCTCTGGTACGCAGCACCAATATTTTTCATCTCAATTTCAGCTATTTTTCTTTTGAAATCAAGCAAGGTATCGTTACCGAAGATAGAAAAAATCAATACACCCTTAGGAGCAAGAATTTTATGCAATTTTAGCATGAACTCCCTAAAATCATTTAAATAATGGAATGATAAGCTGCTTATTATAAGATCGTAATCTTTTTCCTCAAAATCACCTACCTCGATCTCGCTAATTTTGTTGTATTTAGAAAATTTAATATTTTCTATAATTTCTTTTTCTAGAAAGTCTCCTCTGCAGCCCACCTCCAAAACTTTTCCATATTTATCACTAATTACTCTAGCTCTAAAGCAAATCTCATCATTTGAAATCTTGTGCAAGAAGTTTGCTTTATGGAATCTCTTACCTAACCTCCTGCGTCTATCTAAAAGTAACGTGTGATTGAACAAACTATATTTATGTGGATTTTACAAAAACAAAATTCTCTAAATTCGACAGTTTTTCGTCAAACCTAAAACCCTGCCCTTTAAAATTTTTTATTAATTCTAGATTTCTTATTTTGTTCTTTATTATATAGTCTGCCATAGATCCCCTCGCCCTCTTTGCAATAATTCCAACAACTTTTAATGCTCCTCCTTTATTCACTTTAAAGTGAATATTAACAATCCTACCATTAAACATAGCAGTATTTACAGAGCTAAAATACTCTTTTGAAGCAAGGTTTATTAAAACATCACTTTCTTCACTCTTATTAAGGGTGGTGACAATTCTATTGCCCCAGAAATCGTATAGATTTTTACCAAATTTAGTTTTAAGCCTAGTACTCATCTCAAGACGGTATGGCTGCATTTTATCTAGAGGCCTTAACAAGCCATATAGGCCAGAAATGATGTATAGGTGCTTTTGCGCAAAATTCAAATCACTTTCTTTGTAATCAGCAACTTGCATTTCATTATAAACCTCGCCCTTAAACATAAACAAAGAGGGCTTAGAATTTTGATTAGTGTACTTTTCAGAGAAGTCCTGGTACCTTTGATAATTTAATTCAGCAATTTTTTTACTAACGCCCATCAATTTTTGAAGATCATCGGACGACTTCTTTCTCATAACAGCAACTAATTCCCTAATCTCTTTTTGAAAATAAGGATCGGTAGACTTAATTGAGAGATTTAAAGGCATCTCATCTAAAGTTTTTGCTGGAGAAAGTAGAATCAACATTTTTTAGTAAAATCTTGTTATATCAGATCATTTATAATAATATTCTTTGCAAATTCCAACTCTAATTATGAAATACATATCTATTCTACGTCATGGAAAATCACCGCAGAACCCTCTAGATGACAGATCTAGAATTTTGAGCGAAGAAGGAAGGCTAGATATTGAAAATTTAGCAAACAAACTTAAAAGCCACAACATCATATTTGATTTTATAATAAGCTCACCTATCAAGAGAGCCAAACAAACTTTTGAAATAATTAAATCGAACCAAAAAGCAAGTTTTGAGGTAGAATGGAGCGAGAGTTTATATTCATATGAAGATAAAAATTTAAATAAAATTATTACAGATATTAATGATAAATACAGCAACGTGTTAATTGTAGGACATAACCCAATTATAAGCGAAATAGGATGCAACCTGTGCAAAGACGAAAGCCACATATCTTGTTTACCCGGATCTTTCAAACAATTTGAGATAGATATAGAATTGTGGAAAAATTTTATCCCTAACTCAGGAAAATTAATTCAAAATATACAACCCTAAAGGTGATTAAATCATATTTAGAAGCATCAGATCCAACGAAAAATATTTGGGTTTCAGCATCGGCTGGGTCTGGTAAAACAAAACTCCTTGTCGACAGAGTGTTAAGAATACTGCTCAGTGGCCAACCACCTGAAAGCATTCTTTGTATTACTTTTACAAAATCAGCTTCATCAGAGATGTATGAGAGAATCAAAGATGTACTTTTTAGTTGGTTTCAAAAAGAAGAAAAAGATTTGATCGCGGATCTTCAAGGACTCAACGTAAGCCCAACGAAAACAATCATAACAAAAGCACGCCATCTTATATACAAAATATTAGATGATAATACCCCCCTTAAAATTTCTACTATACACTCATTGTGTCAGGATATAATTAATACTTTTCCTTACGAGTCTGGTATTGCGGGAGATTTTCAAATACTTGATGAGAACGATAAATGTGAATTAATAAATCAAGCTGCACTAGATATTTTAAAACAAAAACTTCCTAAAGAATCTAATGTTAATTTTCTTTTTGAGAATCTTAGTGAAAGAAGTTTTTTTCAGTTAATTGAAGAGCTAATGTCGTATGAGAACGAATCTTCTGAGTGGACTGATATAGAAGAAAATTACGCTAGATTAGTAAAAAGAGTAGAGGAATATTTTAAATTAGAGTCTAGAATCAATTACCCAAAAAATATAGATGCTTTAGCATTAAGAGTTAAATTTACTTGTGCTAAATTTAGTGAACACATCGACGATATTTCGGTTTTATCAGAATTAAATGAAGCGATAAAAATTAACAATCCAGAAAAACTGTTAGATTCACTAGTTGAGATTTTATACACCCAGTCTTATACACCTCGCAAACGGCTTTTAACTAGCCACCAAACGAGTAAAGCTGGCAGGTTAGAAAACGAACTTATTTCAATTCAGAATGACCTATCAGACATTTTAGAAGAAAAATATGCAATCTACCAAGCTCGCTTGTCAAAATCTTTATGTGAATTAAGAATAATTCTGCACAGGCACTATAATAAATTAAAAATTCAGAAAGGATTTATTGATTATAATGACTTAATTAGATATGCCTCACATTTGCTGAGTGTCCCAAGGAATAAGTCTGCTGTATTTCATAAAATTTTTCCAAAGCTTAGACATATTTTAGTTGATGAGAGTCAAGACACAAGCATCGAGCAATGGAAAATCATTCTGTCATTGAAAGAGGAGATATTAAGTGATGAAAACTCTTCAATATTCGTGGTGGGAGATGAAAAGCAGTCTATCTATAGCTTTCAAGGCTCTTCTCCCATCATATTTTCAGCGATTGAAGAGAAGATCAAAGAATATTTAAAAACTTATAAAAAATCTTTGAGTAAAGTACACCTTAATTCTTCATTTAGGACAAGCCAGCTGATATTAGATTGTGTTGATGAAATATTTAGCGATATAAATTATAATTTCTCATCTCCATTGACACAAAATTATATAAAGCATATCTCAAGAGCAAAACAAAACTTCAGTAAAATAGAAGTGTCCCCAACCATTATACCTCTTAAAAGAGAAAAAATTGAGAGTCGCTGGATACTACCAACAGAGCATAACGACAGTAGTAGTCCTTTAGAAATTAATGCAAATTTAGTTGCATCCAAAGTCAAGAGTTTGGTTGAATCTGGTGAAAACCCAGAAGATATAATGATATTGGTTCAAAAGCGTGACAGACATACATTGCTAATATCTCGCCTTCTAAAAGAGAAAAATATCCCATTTTCTGGGCTTGATAGAATTTCACTGACAAATAATATTATAGTCAAAGATTTAATATCATTTGGAAAATTTCTTTTATTCCAGTATGACGACCTGAATTTAGCCGCTTTACTGAAATCACCTATTTTCGATGTTTCTGAAGAGAACTTGTATAAGTTATGCTATAAACGGAAGAATGATGTCTGGAAAGAAATCTTAAACTCCGAACAACAAGAAATACTGCACGTACAAAAAGTTCTTAAGTATTATCTGGAATTCTCAACTTCTCAAATATTTGATCTATATTTTGATCTTCTTGTTAAAAAAGGCATTAAGCAAAAATATTTATCAGAATATGGCTCTGTGGCTGAAGATATCATCAATCACTTTCTAGATATATGCGAATCTCAACAAAATAAACACAATGGGTCTTTGCTAAATTTTTTAGATTGGTTGGAGAAAACGCAGATTATTATCAAACAAGAAGCTAATTTAAGTTCTGAAAATGTAAATCTGCTTACCATACACGGTGCTAAAGGATTGCAATCCAAAATAGTCATTTTGGCTGATGCTGTCTCAACACCTCGTCCGTCGGGAAATCAATTTTGGGATAGTGTAAACAACATACCTATTTACGGAGTAAATTCTCCTATTCTCTGCAAAGAATTCCAGGAATCAAAGAAAATTAATAACGAGAAAATTATATCGGAATATTATCGCTTATTATACGTGGCCATTACAAGAGCTAAGGATCAGCTTTATATATTTGGTTACAGTAACTACCAAAGTTTACCGCAAAATTCGTGGATGAAATATATTATTAAAACTTGTGAGAATACACTAATTGCTAAAAATATTTCAGACATATTTGGTTATGACTTAATAAACAAAAATGCAAATAACTTTGCTAATACGTTAAGCACTAAAAAATACTTTATACAAAACAATATAGAGCCTGTAAGGCCTCTGCGCAAAAAGACAACCAGCAGCAAAAATCAAATTACTTTGAATTTTGAAGACTTCAAAAACAACAAATCAATAGAAACTACTAACCAAAATTATGACCTAGAAGCGACATCCAAGGGAGTGATGATGCACAAAATTCTTGAGCATATTATTTCAGAGGAGAGCTATGATCTTACTGAGATAATATTCAATCACTCAAAGAAATTTCATATGACTTTAAACAAATCGGAACGCATAAGATTAGAAAATTTTATTCGCAAAGTGGAGGATATGATTTCAAGTAGTAACCAAGTCATGAAAGAAAAGGCTTTTTTGTTTAATAAGGATGGAAAATACAGGAAAGGAGTTGCTGATCTCATAATAATTAAAGGGGATCTAATTAAGATATTAGATTATAAATTCTCTGCCAGAACCGAAGAAACTCAAAAAAATTACAAACTGCAGCTTGAGTATTACAAGGAGGCCTTAGAAAAAATATATACGGCACACAGAATAGAATGTTATCTTGGATGGATAAATGAATCCTTAATAGAACAGATTATTTAAATTAGATCAAAATACTTTTGTAGAAAAGGTATTGTTACTGGCATTTTATTTTTTAACGACAAGTAATCTATCTCTTCAAGAATCTTTTTCACATTTGGGTATGACCTGGGTACTCTTACACTTAGAAATTTGATAGTTTTTTGATCAATTCTCATTTGCCTATCAGAAAAATATTTCATTATAACTTGTGAGATAACATTCTCATCAGGACTTAACAAATCAACTAATATTGCTCCACTAAGACGAGAGCTGAGATCCTTCAGCTTGAAATCAATAAGTTTTATGCTTTTTGAACTAGTAATAAATAAATATTTTCCATTGTTGATTACATAATTAAGCAAATAAAAAATATCTTCAGCATAAGATTGATATTTATGCACATCCTCAAAAACAAAATTGTCAGATTCGGAAGAGTTATATGTCTTATTAACAATATTAGAAATGTTCAGCTCAATTGCATTGGCTCTTTCTCCCCATATATTTGCCAAATGAGTTTTCCCCGACCCCTCTTCTCCAATGAGAACAAATATTTTGTTTAGTCCACCCTCTCCCCAATTAGGCCAGCTATCCACCCACTTCTTGGCAAAGACATTTACATCAGAGACAAAAAAGTCATCTTCTAAATAACTAGGTGAGGATTTAATATTAAAAGGTACTTGAGACAAAATTACTTTCTTTTTTTGTTACTAAACAAACTGCTGTCTTTATACATCTCAATAAAGAATCTCAGTATTACACCTAGTACAGCAGCAACTGGAATAGCGACAAGCATTCCAAAAAAACCAAGAGTAGAAGCACCCACTATTAGCGCAAAAATTACCCATATTGGATGCAAGCCAACCTTATTGCCAACAATTTTTGGTGATATCAGGCTTTCTATTAAGTTACCTATTCCAAAAACAACACAGACCATCATCACACCGTGCCATGATGCATCTTGGAAATAAGAAACAATCAGTGAAATTATAAAACCACTCGTTAATCCAATGAATGGAATAAAGGAAATAAGTCCAGTAGTTATCCCTATAAAAACACCATATTTTAAACCTATCACACTGAGAGCAATAGAATAAAAAATTGCAAGAATAATACAAATATTCAATTGCCCCCTAATAAACCCTGAGAGAGCACGATTTATATCATTAAATAGCTTTCTAATATTGCTCTTACTTTTCACTGGGACGATATCCAAAACATTATCATATATTTTATTCCAGTCTCTAATCATATAAAAACTTACCAAAGGCACAAGAAATATAGCGGTTATTATATTTATAACAGCATATCCTGATTTCCAAATTTTATTTAAAAGATCAACACCAGCTTGGAAAAAAATTGTAAACACATTATCTAAATTTTGCTTTAGTTTTGTAACATAGCTAGCATCAAATTTCCGGACAATGCTTTCCACTTTAGGGTAAACATTGCTCTTGATGAAAACTTTGTATTGAGGGATATTGCCAGCAAAATGAGCTATTTGATCATAAATAACAGGAATTAATGTAACCCAAATCAAGATAAATAGAATGAAAATTACTGCAACAATTAGCAGTGAGATGAACCATCTTGATATTTTAGTTTTCTCGTGAATTTTTTCTGCTACAGGAGAAAACAAATAGGCTATAACAAATGAACCTAAGAAGGGAGCGATTACATTCCAAGATAAATAAAATAGATAAATAAATATGGAAATTGCAAAAATAAAAAATATATTCCGATTAATATCCGACTTCATAGCTTCTCAAAAATTTGTTTAAAAATTCTCATATCATTTAGTGTATAGTCATTGTTATTATAAACATAGCTTAAAAACAAATCATCTTTTTCAGCAATATTTATGAGGTATATTGGATTTATCTCAGATTCGTAACCTATGATTTTAATATTATTTATCCAAAAATACTCTTTTAAAAACTTTTGTACTACAGCTGGATTACTTGATTCACCGCTAACTCCACTTATTAAGATGTAATTCGCATCTTTTTTAATTGGCGACATCAATTCACTATATAAAACTTTTATTAATGCAAAGTAGCTTTCTTTTAAATCACGTGCAGTCAAGTTGATCAACCTACCCTCAGACTCCAAAGAAAAGACATATTCTTTTTCAGAGGGGTTTTGGATACAAGTTACAACAATATCATTGTGAAACAATTTATCTGCATCTTTGTATAAAATAAAATCTACTCCTAGCATCTGAGATAAATTTTGTGCAATATTCAAAAAATCATCTCTATCACCTACAGGCTCATAAATTAATCTGAGTTTTTGATTAGTCTCGTGGCTACTTCTATTTGCCAACTTTTTTAATTTAGATATATTAAATTTTATATCAAAAGTTGCTGAATATTTGTTTTCATAAATTTTTTCATTCTTAATTTGATACGATAACACAGAGTCAATAATTTTCCATTTGTCACTCTTGAAATCAAGATTGAGGTCATTAGCTATAATTTGATAGGCTTGATCTAAAGCTAGTTTAAATGCCTTTTCTTTTGCGAATCTTGCATTATAATCCTCAGAAGCTGTGTAAACACTTCTTACTGTATGCTCATCTGTATCCGCAAAAGCATAGAAGGGTAAGACTAGAATGAAAATTAATAGACGCAAAATTTATCTCCAAATAAATGAATATCATAGATCGTTTCTTTAAATACGTAAATAGACTTGGACCTTATGAAGAAAAAGCAAGAATTTGTGTGTCGGTATCTGGTGGCAGCGACTCTCTTGCTCTAACATTCTTATTAAATGAATGGTGCAAACTAAACGGCTTTCAATTATCAGCTGTAACTATTGATCATTCGCTACGAAGAGAGTCAAAAGATGAAACTCTGCGATTGCATAACTTGCTTGCCATGCACTCAATTCATCATGAATACTATAAAATTAAACCAAATACGATTAAAACTAATAAGCAGGAAACGGCCCGAATCGAAAGGTATAAGTTACTTGCTCAACACTGTAAAAAAAATAAAATTCATCATCTTTTTACAGGTCACACCCTAAATGATAATGTAGAAAACTTTTTTATAAGATTAACAAGAGGAACTTCTCTGAAGGGTCTAAAAGGTATAAATAAAAAAATCATTCTTAACGATATTAGGGTTTTAAGGCCGTTATTAAGTTTTCATAGAGAGGATCTCAAATTTTATCTGAATTCTATTGATGTCCAATGGATCTCTGATCCTTCTAATAAAGATTTAAAATACAAAAGAAATTTAGCCAGAAATATTTTAAATTCAGAAGGTTTTGTAGAGATGTCAAATCAAACAGATAAATCAGTTATATTTGATCGCATAAATGATGTAATCATAGAGACACAAGAAGTTTACTCTACAAACATACAAGCGCTCAACAAGTTTCTGGCACAACATATTACCATTTACAATAGTGGATATTGTATAATTAAGTTAGATGCATTTAAAGAACAAACTAAAGATTTGGCCGTTCGTTGCTTAAGTACAGTAATTAATACTATAGGTGGTAAAGATCAACATGGGCCAAGAAAGAAATCTTTACAATTAATAGTTTCACATATTTCTTTAAATAAGAAAGGGGTGTTTACACTAGGCAATGCTATTATCAAAATAAATAAAAAACAAAATAAAATTTTCATTTACCCAGAGCACCTAAGCAATACTATCGAACTCAGAGAAAACGAAATAGTGTTTTGTGGACAATATGTTCTTAAAAGTGTGCAAAGAAAGAATTTCTCAGTAATGAGATTAAATAAAACCAACGCACCAGATCTTCCAAATACAATTCGTAAATCCGCTTTTAAAATAGAAGCCCACTCAGGAAAAAAACTTGTTCCATTCACAAGCAAAGGCTATTATAGTGACCTCGACTTTGAATACGCAGCCAAAAGAAGTGTTTCAAGTCAAACTGTTGGGTAACAACGTTCTAATCATTGGAGATATTAATGAACTTTAAAAAGAATCTTGCTGTCTGGATCGGAATTGTAATTCTTTTGCTGATAGTTTTTGACAATTTCAATGGAGTAGAATATGGAGAACGAGTTAATATTTCTTTCTCCGAGTTTATTACTAACGTCGAAGCATCACAAGTATCTGATGTCCTTATAGAAGGAAATAACATTGATGGAAAATATGCTGACGGCAAGAAATTTAGAACCTACTCTCCTTACTATCCAGGATTGGTAGATCTATTACAAAAACATAACGTCAACATAAAGGCTTCGCCAACAGAAAGCAAAATGGGAGGATTTGTAAGTATTTTGCTATCGTGGTTCCCAATGCTACTTTTAATTGGTATATGGGTTTTCTTTTTAAGACAGATGCAAGGCGGCGGTGGAAAAGCAATGGGCTTTGGAAAATCTAAAGCTCGTCTTATGGGAGATAAACTTGACAAGGTTACATTCAAAGATGTGGCCGGAATCGATGAAGCTAGGGAAGAACTGCAGGAGATAGTTGAGTTTTTGAAAAATCCATCAAAGTTTCAAACATTGGGCGGCAGAATCCCTAAAGGATGCTTATTAATAGGATCCCCAGGGACAGGAAAAACACTTATAGCTCGCGCTGTGGCTGGTGAAGCAAATGTGCCCTTTTTTACTATTTCAGGTTCTGATTTTGTTGAGATGTTTGTTGGAGTTGGTGCCAGTCGTGTCCGTGACATGTTTGAACAAGGTAAAAAGCATGAGCCGTGTATTATTTTTATTGATGAAATTGATGCAGTAGGAAGACATAGAGGAATAGGATTAGGGGGTGGAAATGACGAAAGAGAACAAACTTTAAATCAATTATTAGTTGAGATGGATGGATTTGAGGCAAACGACAGTGTCATAATTATTGCTGCTACTAATAGGCCTGATGTTTTGGATCCAGCACTCTTAAGGCCTGGAAGGTTTGATAGGCAGATACATGTACCCCCACCAGACATAAAGGGCAGAGAAGCAATATTAAATGTTCATCTAAAAAAAATAGTTTGCGAACCGGATTTAGATATAAAAGTTATTGCAAGAGGTACTCCTGGATTCTCTGGAGCAGACCTTGCAAACCTTGTTAATGAGGCTGCACTTTTAGCTGCAAGAAGAGATAGAAAGATAGTATCCACAAAAGAGTTAGAAGATGCAAAGGACAAAGTGATGATGGGCCCTGAGAGAAGGTCTATGGTAATGAGTGATGAAGAAAAAAGACTCACTGCATTTCACGAGGGCGGGCACGCATTAGTATCATTGTTTTGCCCAGCCTCTGATCCGATTCATAAAGCTACCATTATACCGAGGGGAAGGGCTTTAGGATTAGTGATGCGTCTACCAAAATCAGATAGATTTTCTGTGACCAGAGATAAAATGACCGCAGATATAGCAGTAGCAATGGGAGGGCGCGTGGCAGAAGAAATAGTATTTGGTCACGGAAATGTTACTAGTGGAGCCTCTTCTGATATCAAACAAGCCACTAACATTGCAAGAGCCATGGTCAGAGAGTGGGGCATGAGTAACAAAGTTGGCCCTGTGTTTTACGGGCCAGAAGGCCAAGATAAATATGCTGGCGACCACGGACAGAAGCAATACTCTACAGAAACAGAAATTCTAGTAGACCTAGAAGTTAAAAAATTAATTGAGGATGGTTATAAATTAGCTAAGTCTATTATAGAAAAACATAGAAAGAAGCTTGATTTACTTGCTATAACCCTGCTTGAAAAAGAAACATTGACTGGTGATGAGATAAAAACTCTTCTTAAGATCAAATTAAGCAAAAACACTTCTTCGGACAAAAAGATAACCGTCACCCAAAAAAGCACTGCAAAACCTAAGAATAAAACTAAAAAATGATTGAAGTAAACTTTGGTACAGATGGCATTAGGGGTAAAGCTAATGAAAATTACTTAACACCAGAGGTTGTTACCCTAATTGGTATGGCATGCGGAAGTTATTTTTATAAACCTAATAAACAAAGACAATTAGCAGTCATTGGTAAAGATACACGTTTATCTGGATATTTAATAGAACCAGCCCTTACTTCTGCATTAGTATCTACTGGAATTAATGTTTTATTGGTTGGCCCGATGCCAACTCCTGCTATTTCTATGTTAATAAAGTCTCTCAGAGCAGATTTTGGAATTATGATTTCGGCGTCTCATAATCAATTCCAAGATAATGGTATTAAAATTTTTGACCAAGATGGTTACAAATTAACCAAAAAAGATGAAACAGCTATTGAAACACTTATCAAAGACTACCCCAAAGGAAATAATTCTGCAAAAAATACAGACTTGGGTAGAGCAAAAAGATTAGATGATGCCCCAGGGCGATATATTGAATATGCAAAGAATACTTTCCCTAAAAATTTGCGTCTTTCCGGCATGAAGATAGTTGTCGATGCTGCTAATGGTGCTGCGTATCATTTAGCAAGCAAAATATTCTGGGAATTAGGGGCCGAGGTTATTTCAATTTTTGATAACCCTAACGGAACAAATATCAATTTAAACTGTGGTTCTATGCATCCTGAAAAAGCTATTGAAAGAGTAATTCATGAAAAAGCAAATCTCGGTGTAGTTCTAGATGGAGATGCGGACAGGATATTAATGATTGATGAAAAAGGAAATGTTGCAAATGGAGATGCAATCCTTGCATGCATAGCAGCAGGGATGAAAAGCAATAACTTTTTAAAGAATGACAGAGTAATTTGCACAGAAATGTCAAATATTGGATTTGAAAAATTTTGTAACTCTATTGGAGTTGACGTTGTCCGTACCAATGTAGGTGACAAACACGTCTCGAATGAGTTGAGAAAAAACACCTCAAACCTTGGAGGTGAACAGTCTGGACACATCATTATGAGTGACTATTCAACAACTGGTGATGGTATCGTGTCAGCATTATCTATGCTCTCATTCTTCATTAGATCAAAAAAGAAGAAATTTTCAGAGTTTTGTCATCCTTTTCAATCTACACCTCAGCAAATACATAGTGTACCAATTAAAGATACGAAAACAAATATCCATTCTTTAAAGAAAGTGCAGAGTGCTATAGATGAAGTTAAGATGGAGCTTGGCAAAAGTGGGAGAGTAAATGTTCGTAACTCAGGTACAGAGCCCCTTATAAGGATTATGGTTGAGCACCCAGAAAAGAGGGTGATAAGCAAATCTATATCTCGTATTGAATCGGCAATAAAATCTGAACTTTTATAGAAAACTAAATCTCGCCTTTATATCTTGTAAAAAAAATGCTACAAATTTCTAATTGTTAATAGCATTATTATTATGGAATTTTTAATTGCCTCGGATCACAGAGGTTTTTCTTTAAAAGAAAGACTCGCTCAATTTTTAAATGATGAAGGACATGTAGTGCAAGATCTCGGACCTTATGATTTGACTTCTGCAGATTATCCTGATTACGCACACTTGCTAGCTAAAAAACTTCGTGATGAACAAGTGGGTGTTTTGATCTGCGGCAGTGGAATTGGCATGTCAATTGCAGCAAATAGACACAGGAACATAAGAGCGGCTTTGTGTAGATCAATCAAAGATATCTACCTATCTCGAAAACATAATAACGCCAACGTTTTAGTATTGGGATCAGACGAAACTGATTACGATCATGCAAAAGAAATGGTTGATGAATTTATCAAATCATCTTTTGATAAAGGAAGGCATGAAACAAGAGTAAATAAAATCAATATTTAAAGGTTATTATGAAAGATATAGGAAAACACGTAAATTTTTTTACCAATAATTACTCTCTAACAGATCCAGATGTTTCCATTTGTCTAGAGAGAGAGTTAAAAAGACAACAAAATCAAATTGAATTGATTGCTTCTGAAAATATAGTAAGTAAATCAGTTATGGAAATAATGGGAACTGTTGCCACAAACAAGTATGCAGAAGGATATCCTAACAAAAGATATTACGGTGGTTGCGAATTTGTAGATGAAATTGAAAATATTGCCATTAATCGCGCAAAAACATTATTTGATTGTGAATACGCTAATGTACAACCGCACTCAGGATCTCAGGCAAATCAAGCTGTGTTTTTAGCGCTCCTGAATCCCGGAGACACTATTCTTGGCATGTCCTTAGCTGATGGAGGGCACCTGACACATGGGGCTGCTCCGAATATTTCAGGTAAATGGTTTAATGCAATTCAATACGGGATTGACCCAGAAACTGGATTAATAGATTATAGTGAGGTGGAAAAAAAAGCTGTAGAACATAAACCTAAACTCATTATTGCTGGAGGGTCTGCGTATCCAAGAAAAATAGATTTTAAGAAATTTAGAGAAATAGCAAACAAAGTAGGAGCTTTTTTATTAGCAGACATTGCACACTACGCCGGTTTGATATGTTCAGGATTATATCCTTCTGCTGCCAAATATGCAGATGTAATGACCTCCACTACCCACAAAACTCTTCGAGGCCCTAGAGGCGGGTTAATGTTATCCAATAATCCAGAATTATACAAAAAACTTAATTCAGCAATTTTCCCTGGGCTTCAAGGTGGCCCACTAATGCATGTGATAGCTGCAAAAGCTGTTGCATTTGGTGAGTGCCTTAAACCTGAATTCAAGTCTTACAGCCAACAAGTAATCAAAAACGCACAAGCACTAGCAGAGGAATTGATAAGACACGATTTCAATCTTATTTCTGGAGGAACAGATTGCCACTTAATGCTTGTCAGCTTGATATCCAAGAATGTTTCAGGAAAAGATGCGGAACGTAGCATGGAGAACGCAGGATTAACATGTAACAAAAACACTGTTCCAAACGATCCAAGGTCTCCTTTTGTAACCTCTGGAATAAGGTTGGGAACTCCAGCAGGCACCACTAGAGGTTTTAAGGAAAAAGAGTTTACCGAGATAGGGTCAATGATATCTGAAGTAGTTAGAGGTCTACAAAATAATTATGAGGATAACAGTGAAACTGAACAAAAGATATTGTCAAAAGTTGAGAATTTGTGTAAGCAATATCCTATATATTAAGCTTTATTTATAACTTATGAAATGCCCTTTTTGTAATGCTTTAGATACTCAAGTAAAGGACTCAAGACAAAGCAATGATGGCAAGTCCATCAAGAGAAGAAGATATTGCTCTGCCTGCGACACACGCTTTACTACATATGAGCGCATGCAAAATAGAGACATAATGGTAGTAAAGAAAGACGGCTCCAGAAGAAATTTTGACAGAGAGAAGCTCTTTAAATCTATAAGCATAGCCACAAGAAAAAGGGATATTTCTCCAGAAGAAATAGATAGTATGATTGATGGAATAATAAATAACATTGAACATAATGTGGATGGTGAAATAACGTCAAAAGAAATAGGTGAGCTTGTTATGAATGAATTATCTAAACTAGATGACGTAGCTTATGTAAGGTTCTCTTCCGTGTATCATGACTTTAATAATATTTCTGATTTTGAAAATTTTTTGCATACTATTAATAAAGATAAAACTCGCTGAAGCTTGACCTGTAGTAGTTTTTTACTTAGTATCAAAGCATAACAATTTCCTTTTAACATGGTAGACCATACAGTCTCATCTTATCAAAATGAATTAAATGATTTAGACACTTCTTTGGTGCAAATGTCTAAGTATTTCTTAGATCTTTTAGAACTGCAGAACAAAGCAATGCAGAATTTCGGAGAAGATTACATCAAAGATTCAATAGACCTAGATTTAAAAATCAATCAATGTGATGAGCATATAGAAGTTCTGGCAACTACTGTGTTAGCAACTAGACAGCCTCTAGCTATTGATTTAAGATTTGTAGTCTCTGCAATAAGAATTGCGGTCATCTTAGAAAGAATGGGGGACCTTAGTAAAAATGTCATTAAAAGATCTTCTTATATACAAACAGATATGTTAGCTGTTTTTTCTGAAGACATATTAAAAATGAATAGATCTTTGATAGAAATGATGAAAAGAATTTGCACTTGCTTCCAGAAATGGGAGACAAGTAATGCAATGCACGTAATAAAATTGGATGATAATATAGATACTTTATACTCCAATTTCATGAATAAAATCTCAGATCTTAAAATTGAGAAAAAAAACACAATGTCTGATTCAATACAAATCGTAATGGCAAGTAAAAATATTGAGCGCATTGGAGACTATATTGTTAAACTCGCAAAAATTTTATTCTATATTAACACTGGCAAAAAAATAATCTGATGTCAGCTAGAAGACCAATTATTTTATGTATTCTTGACGGCTGGGGCATTGGATCTAAAGGGCCCCATAATGCTATAACCAATGCTAACCCAAATTTCTATAATTATTTAATAGAAAAATATCCATCAACCAAACTGCAAACTTCTGGGAAGCATGTAGGCCTTCCTAATGGACAAATGGGTAACTCAGAAGTCGGTCACATGACAATTGGTAGTGGGCGCATAATTCAACAAGACCTTGTAAAGATCTCAGAATTCTTTAAAAATGGAGATATTGAACATAGTATATCTTTTAATCAACTATCTCAAAGCAACAAACCATTCCATGTTATTGGGCTATTATCTGATGGTGGAATTCATTCTCATATAGATCATGCATTAAATGTTTGTGATTTTCTTCTGAAAAATGATAAGAAAGTATATCTACATATAATTACTGATGGTAGAGATACTAGCCCCAAATCTTGTGCTAAATATATAAAAAAATTATCCAAATACTTAAAAGATAAGAATTTTTTAATCGCAACTGTATCTGGTAGATATTATAGCATGGACAGAGATAATCGTGCAGATAGAACTCAATTCGCTGCCAATGCCATAACAAAGTGTCATGGAGAAAAATATGATGACTTATACCAAACTATAGATAAATCCTACAAGCACAAAATATATGATGAGTTCTTTAAACCAGCTGTTAGCTCCAAATATCAAGGATTGAATGCATACGATAACATTATATTTTATAATTTTCGTCCGGATAGGATGAGGCAATTAGTCGAAGAACTTCACAAGCAATCCAGCGAGTCTAACATCTACACCATGACTCATTATTCAGATACAATTTCTACATTTGCCAAAGTATTATTCCCAAAATCAACTATTGAAAATACGTTGGGAGAACTGTTATCGAAGAAAGGACTTAGGCAGCTGCGCGTATCAGAGACAGAGAAATATCCTCACGTCACTTACTTTTTTAATGGCGGGAATGAAGAAGAATATCCTGGTGAAGATAGGATATTAACCAACTCTCCAAAAGTTGCAACTTATGATTTATGCCCCGAGATGTCGGCATATAAAGTTACTGACTTTATTAAAAACAAAGCAAGTTCCTATGATTTTGTTTTGGTAAACTATCCAAACGCTGATATGGTAGGTCACACTGGAAATTACGAAGCAACTAAAAAAGCGGTTTCTTGTATAGATAAATGCTTAGAAGTACTCTACAAGCAAATAGTCAAAAATCTAGGAGGCATTCTTATAATAACAGCTGACCATGGAAATGCCGAATTAATGTTTGATAAAAAGACCCAGCAGAGGGTCACATCTCATACTACTAACCCTGTGCCTTTTATTGTTATTGCAGATAATTTAGAGATTTCTTTAGAGGGCGGTGGATTAGACGATATTGCTCCAACCATATTAGGTTTATTTAATATTGAGCAACCTATTTCTATGACTGGAAAGAATTTAATAAAGAAAAAGAAATGAGTACAAAAAGAAATATGAAGCAAGAAGTTATAGGTCTCTTCTGGGTGGTGTTTTTAGCACTACTTTTTAGGTCAGTTGCTTATGAAATGTACTACATTCCATCAAGCTCAATGTATCCCAATCTTTTAATAGGTGACCGCATATTAATTAATAAATATGCATATGGAATAAGCAAATATTCATTCCCTATGTCACCACCTTTATTCGAAGGCCGTAAATTTGTTATGAATCTTCCAAGAAGAGGGGATGTGATAGTATTCGAAACAGATAAAATTTATATAAAAAGATTAATAGGTCTCCCTGGAGACTCTATCCAGATCATTGATGGACAAATTTTTATTAATGGCTCTGAAGTGCCAAAGAAAAAAAGTGGAAAGTTTACTTCATTTGATCAGGAATCGAATAAATATACTCATACCCTGCCTAATAAACGGCAATATATCGTCTTAGATGATAGACTCACGGAACTTGACAACACGGAAGTGTATCGAGTTCCAGAGAACCATTATTTCTTCATGGGAGATAATATGGATAACTCTAATGATAGTCGCAACTTGCACGGAATAGGATATGTGAAATTTGACAACCTAATTGGAAAAGCAGAAAATATAATCTTTTCTAGTAGATACCCTATGTATGATGTAATTAATTTTTTTCAATATTTCAGATCAGGAAGAACTTTTAAAAGTATAAAATAATGTTAGATGCGCTCGAGAATATAATTAACTATAAATTTAAAAATAAATCTTTACTGACGGAGGCCTTGACACATCCTAGCCTCAGTTGTTCAAATACCAGAAATTATGAAAGGTTAGAGTTTTTAGGAGACTCTGTATTATCACTCGTACTCACAGAGATTCTAATGAATAAATTCCCTGAATCAAATGAAGGAGATCTGGCAAAAAAACGTTCTTATCTTGTAAAGGGTGAGTCATTAGCTGATATTGCGAAAGAAATTGGTCTGGACAAATATATTATTCTCTCACCCACAGAGGAAAGATTAGGAGGAAGAGCAAACAAGAATATCTTAGAAAATGTTGTAGAGTCACTTTTAGGAGCCATGTACCTTGATTCCAATTTTGACGAATGTAAGAAATTTATTTCGAAAACATGGAGCACATTAATTTCAAAGGTGAAAATCACACCTATTGAGCCTAAAACTTTTGTCCAGGAATGGGCGCAGAATAGAGGGCTTCCATTCCCAGAATATAATGTAACAAATAAAACAGGTAATGATCATAAGCCCCAATTTACTGTAGAAATCAAAATCCAGGGCCATTTAACAACAACTGGAGTGGGAACTTCAAAAAAATCCGCAGAAAAGAAAGCAGCTCAATCTTTCATCAACCAGGTTATAAATGAGCAAAGATAATCAAAAAAACTCTTGGGTATGTGTTCTTGGAGAAGCAAATGCAGGCAAATCAACTTTGTTTAATGCGCTTCTTGGGAAAAAATTATCTATTACTACTCCAAAACCTCAAACTACACGCAACACCTTAAAAGGTATCAAAACAAAAGGCGACACTCAACTTGTTTTCATTGATACCCCCGGTTTTCTCAATGGAGAAAAGAATTTAGATAAAATGATGCTAAAGGCAATTCATGACTCTATACCAGATTCAGATGTTATATTATTCATTCATGACGCAACCAAAAAAATATCTGGAAGAGAACGAACTTTCTTATCAAAAAAACATCCTCCTAATCAAAGAAAGGTTATCTTAGTTTTAAATAAAATAGATAAGATAAACAAATCTGGCTTGCTGAAAAAAGCTTCTGAATTTTCTTCCCTATTTGAATTTTCTGAAATTTTTATGATTTCTGCACTTAAAAAAGACGGGATTGCACAGCTAGAGAATTATTTGTTTCTCAACGCTTCTTCGCCAGGATGGTACTTTGATAAAGATGAAGAAACAACAGCTCCACTAAGTTTTTATATCCAAGAAGTTATAAGAGAAAAGATTTTGTTAAATACACACAAAGAAATTCCCTATAACGTACTACTAAGCACTGAATATTTAGAAGAATCAAAAGAATTAGCAAAAATATACGTAACTATATATGTAAACTCAGAAAGTCAGAAAGTTATCCTTCTCGGGTCTAACGGAGATCTCTTAAAAAGAATAAGCACCCAATCTAGGATAGATTTAGAAAGAGAAGTTGGAAAGAAAATATTTCTCCGTACTCATATAAAAGTTAAAAGTTGGGATAAATTGCTAACGCATCATAATTTTATTAATTATTAATAAAATTTCTTTACTTATCAGTCACAAACTGTATTTTAGCTATTCTGAATAGAGAACTTGTTGACAATGAGAGTGACGTCTGATCTTCTAAACGTATTGGTGTGTCCCGTTACGGGAGACAAATTAGTTTATGACTATAAAAACTCTCGACTTATAAGTCCTAAAGCAAAGCTTGCTTTCCCCATTTCTGATGGCATCCCATTACTATTAAAAGAACAAGCAGTTGGAATCTCTCAAGAAGAAATAGAAATCATACTAAAAAACAAAGATTGACTTGAAATAATAATAGTTGTCCTTATTATATAATTTTATCTTGCCCGCGTGATGGAATTGGTAGACATAACGGACTTAAAATCCGTGGAGCTTTTGCTCTTGCCGGTTCAAGTCCGGCCGCGGGTACCAAAAAAAATAGGCTATCGTCAGATAGCCTTTTTTTTCAAATTACGAACTAGAAAAAAATCTATACGAGCTGAATTTCTTGTATTATGTTCTCTACTTTTTCTTGAGCAACACTTACTTCTATATTTTCAAGAATAGAAATTTCGCTAATCAATCTGTTTAGAGCAGATTCATAGATCACTCTTTCGCTGTATGACCTGTCTGGATCATTAACGTTTTTATGTAGATCCCTAACAACTTCAGCAATCAAATGAAGCTCGCCAGAATTTATCTTGGCTTCATACTCTGTCGCTCTCCTACTCCACATGCCTTTGCATGATTTGGGCTTGCTTTTTAGAGCTTCAAATACTTTAACTAGCTGGTCTTGGTTAATGATATGACGAAGACCTGTTTTCTTAGCCTTAGATACTGGAACCCTTAATGACATTTTTTCTTTTTCAAAAAATATCACAAAGAACTCAAGATCCATCCCTCCAATTTTTTGCTTTTCTATATCTTGAATAGTGCCTACTCCGTGAGAAGGATAAACTACAGTATCTCCCACAGAAAATTTTTTGTTTTCTGACATTTCTCTCCTCTGTTAGATAAATGTGTGAGGTATATTAACACAAATTAAAAAATTAATAAAGTTTTAATTAGTATCAACTATTGCATACTTTTTAACTCTCTGTTTTTTTCCCTGCTCCAATCACGCTCTTTGATACTCTGCCTTTTATCGTGCAACTTTTTTCCCTTTGCCAAGGCAATACTTAATTTTACCATGTTTCGCTTATTAAAATACATTGATCTCACTACTACAGTCAGACCTTTTGTCTTGATCCTTCCAAGAATTTTATTAATCTGTTTTTTATGTAATAAAAGCTTTCTTGGTCTAGTTTCATCATGGTTAAACCTATTCGCATTACTATATTTAGAAATATGAATATACAATGCATATAACTCACCACCATCAACCACGACGAAAGATTCATTAACACTAACCTTACCAGCTCTAATAGACTTAAGCTCAGATCCAAGCAATACGATTCCAGCCTCAAACTCTTCAAGAAGCTCGTACTGAAAAGAAGCCTTACTATTTTTTGCAATTTGTTTCATGTTAAACTAGGCCCAGCTTATTTAAAGCTTTATCAATTAGCAATTTATTTGCCTCAGATAGCTTCACTAAGGGCAATCTGTATTCTTCATTACACATACCCATCTTATAAAGAACATATTTTATGGGAACGGGGTTAGAGTCACATGATAATGCTGACAATAAAATCTTACATTTTGAGAACAGACCTTTATACTCATCGCCTCCTTTTTTAAATTCCGTATATACACCAGACCATTCCTTCGGCATTGCATTCGAGATAACAGATATTGATCCATCACCCCCAGAAGAATAGTATTGGCAAATCAAATCATCTTCTCCACAAAATTGAAGGAGTTTTTTATTTATTTTTTTATATCTCGACACCCTATTAATATCCCCAGATGCATCCTTCAAAGCAAAAATATTGTCAATTTCAGAAAGCAAAGCAACTGTCTCATCAGCAATATCCGAACAAGTGCGCGCGGGAACATTGTATAACATAAGAGGAATATCGATATTCTCAGCGATTTGTCTAAAATGATGATACACCCCTTCTTTTGAGGGTTTATTATAATAAGGCATTACCGCCATCAGGGCGCTAGCTCCCAGATCTTGAGCTTGCTGAGATAATTTTATCGACTCAAGCGTGTTATTTGATCCAACTCCTACAACAACAGGGATTTGCTTATTAGACTGCTCCACAGACAGGCTAATTAACTCTCTCCTTTCCTCATAGGATAAGCACATCGACTCCCCTGTAGACCCTAGAATAACTAAACCGTGAATGTTATTGCTTATTTGATGTTTGATTATCTCTCTATAACTCTCTAGATCAATAGCACCCTTCTTAAAAGGAGTGATCAGGGCCGTAAAAGCACCTTTGTAAATCATGTCCGCTATATAGTAAGTTCGATTTTTATGCCCGATTTATCATTTTGCACCTCAGTCTTTATTGAGGCGGAATCAAGCAGATGTTTTGTATATAGTTGCTGTACATTTCTTGTAGTTTTTTCAACAACACCCCCCTCAAGAATACTTTTAAGATCTTCGTCTACTTTCGCTACAGGTCCTGTAGCATTAATCTTAATTGTCTTCATCGCTTCATCGTTGCAAAAATCAATTTCCACATTACCATTTAGCAATACAATTCCCGATGCTATCACCATAAAGTTTAGCAAAACTTTGCTTAACAAATGGTCTATTTCCAGGTCTTGTGAAATCATATTCACTAACTCAACACGAATTTTTGTATCATGCGTATACTTATTTATTAGTGATTTCAGCTGTGATATATTAATCTTCGAACCTATGGTATACGAACCATAAGCTTGCCTAAAAAATGCCAATCTATTAACAGCCTGATTAGAACTGAGTTTAACTAAATCAGCTGCTTTTTCCTTCATACCAACATTATCTGAGTCCAGAAAGTCTATACCATTGTTGATAGCTCCAATTGGTCCAGACAAATCATGGCAAAACTTAGCACATAATAATTCACAAAATTCTAAGTCTTTCTTTTGCATAATGCTCCATTAGTTAGTAAATAATATATAAAACATCAAAAGTAGTGTTTTAGCAATGCTTTTCATTAAGTTAGCATATAAATGCAAGTGATTTCAACGGGAGATGATATTATACAAGAAAAAATACATCCCTTGTGGTCAGAAAGGATTATTGCTCAAATATTTTATTGAAAACTATTTGACATTTTGACTCAAAACTAATAAATATGTCAGTCTCATTTAATGGTAATAGGCAATGCTTGCAATTGTAAAGACTGGCGGAAAGCAGTATAAGGCTGAAGTTGGAAAACACATTTTAGTTGAAAAGATTCATGGAGAACCAGGTTCCTCAATGAATTTAGAAGAGGTGCTGTTTGTAAGCGATGAAAAAACTGGAACTACAATAGGAGACCCAATTGTAAAGTCAGCCTCTGTCAAAGTAAAAATATTAGAGCACTTAAAAACTGATAAGATTATCGTGTTTAAGAAAAAGAAAAGACAAAATTACCGACGAAAACAAGGTCACAGGCAAGAATTATCTAAGCTTGAAATAGTTGAAATTAAGAAATAAGCATACTGGAGTAAACAATGGCAACGAAGAAGGCAGGTGGTAGTTCTAAGAACGGCAGAGACTCAATAGGAAGAAGGCTAGGTGTTAAGTGTAGCGATGGCCAATCTGTAGTGTCAGGTAATATTATTGTTCGTCAAAGAGGAACAAAATACAATCCTGGAAGTAATGTGGGATTAGGTAAAGATCACACAATATTTGCAACGTCTCCTGGCAGAGTTAAATTTCACAGAAAAATCGGAAATAAAGTATTTGTTAGCGTAGAAGGCTAATTCAAATTCAAGCCTCTAAAATTCATGCAATTTCTTGATGAAGCAAAGATATTCATTAAAGCCGGAGATGGCGCTTCTGGGTGTGTAAGCTTCAGACGCGAGAAGTTCATTCCTAATGGTGGTCCAGACGGTGGAAATGGAGGAAACGGGTCTTCAGTAATAATTAGAACAGCCTCAAATCTGAATACTTTGATTGACTACAGGTATAAACAGCATTTCAAAGCCAAAAGCGGAGAGCCTGGAAAAGGAAGTAACAGGCACGGTCAATCTAGACCCCCTCTTATTTTGACGGTCCCCGTAGGGACGCAGATATTTACTGAGAACGGTGATGTTTTAATTGCAGACTTATCACAAGAAGATCAAGAGATCACAATTGCTGAAGGCGGAAGAGGCGGAAGAGGAAACGCCACTTTTAAATCTTCGACCAACCAAGCACCACGAACCAAAACTACTGGAACTATTGGAGAAGAATTGTGGATTTGGATGAAATTGAAACTAATCTCAGATGTTGGAATTATTGGAAAGCCCAATGCTGGAAAATCTACGTTCATCTCTTCGATCTCAAGAGCAAAACCAAAAATCGCCTCTTACCCATTTACTACATTGAAACCGCAATTAGGCATGGTAATAAAAAACTTTCAAGAAATATCTTTTGCAGATATTCCAGGTTTAATAGAGGGTGCAAGCGATGGTCATGGCTTAGGTCACAGATTTTTGAAGCATATAGAAAGATGTAAAATATTATTACATTTAATTGATATTAATGCTCACAGAGCCGAAATTGATTATAAAATTATTCGCAAAGAATTAAATAATTACAGTAAGCTATTATCAAACAAGGCTGAAATCATTGCGTTAAACAAATGTGATTCAAAAAGTCCTGAAGAGGCAAAAGAGATTGCCGCTTATTTGGAAAAAAAAATAAAAAAGAAAGTTTTCATAATATCTGCAGTTAGCAAAGAAGGTATAGATCTTTTGTTAGATAAAGTGTACTTAGAGCTTGGCATATAGACATCAAAAAGAACCATTGATTTTTATTTTATTTTATATATAACTAAATACAGTTGTCGCGGGGTGGAGCAGTCTGGTAGCTCGTCAGGCTCATAACCTGAAGGTCGTTGGTTCAAATCCAGCCCCCGCAACCAAAAACCTCTCTTATCACACATTAAGAGTAAAGCAAAATTTTGTTCCTGTGCAATGAGGGGCCGGTTCACACCATATTTTACCATTATGTCTTTCAATTATTCTCTTTACGATTGATAACCCAACACCAGATCCAGAGGGAAGGTCCTTTGAATCATGCGCTCTCTTAAATATGCGATATATATTATCGCTATTATCTATCTGTATACCTACTCCATTATCTGCAACAAAATAAAATTTCTTTTTTTTGTCAAAACCTATAGTTACTTTTTTGCTTGTAGATAGGTTATATTTGATTGCATTTGATATCAGATTTTGAAAAACTTCTTCTATTTTAAACGGATCACAATTCTCAAGAATAGGAAGAGTATTCGCCACAATAATTTTGACATTATTTTCTTTGATTAATACTTTTAAGTTTTCGTGAATAACAGAGTTCACTATTTTCTTTATGTTTACTTTTGAGAATGAAAGATGATCACAGCCAATTTGTGAGTAATACAGCAAATGATCAAGCAAGTCAGACATTTTTTTTAATAGTATACTTTGAGAGTTCAGTAGTTTTTTTAGACTTGGAGATAAAGGTGAACAATCATCCGAGATTAAGCTGTTATAATAAGAAGCTCCCCTTAAAGGCTCTTTTAGGTCATGAGATACAATATGCACAAATTCTTCCAGTTGCTGATGGCTAACTTCAAGATTATTCGTGTATTCACGCAACTTATTCTCTGCCTTCTTGCGTGCATCAATGTCTTGGATCTGGGAAATAAAATATTTCGGATTGTCACCTTCATCAAAAACCAATGATACGCTCAATAACACCCACACTGTATGACCTTTTTTATGTATGTATTGTTTCTCCATCTCATAGTAATCAATTTTCTTATCAAGCATTTGCTGTACATATTGCAAATCATCACCTAAAGAATCTGGATGAGTTATAGTTTGAAAATCAGTTTGAAGCAGCTCCTCCTCTGTGTAACCAACTATATTACATATTGATTTGTTTACTTTTACCCATTTTCCTTCGAGAGAAACAATGGCCATACCAATCGAAGCGTACTTAAAGGCAGATAGAAATTCATTTGTATTAGATGAATTTATCATGAGAACACTTATTAGTTTTTTAGAGAGTTATTTAATTTTCACCCGCCCGAATGAAATTTCATTCCATAAACGCTCATGCAAAAAATATATTAGCATTTTAGATACAAATTCAATACATCCTATTTTTTTAGCCATATCAATCTCCCCAGTAATTATATATGCAATTAACACAGTAGTGGCCGTAGCAAGGACGCGCCATGAAAATGATTTCAAAATCGATCTGACGGAGCTTTCTTCATATTTATACATATCAAAATATATATTTGCGTTTAAATCCTGAGGCTACGAAATGAGGATTCAGCAACTCTTTTTTACCATACTTCATAGCGCCAGATTCAGTGTATATAAACCCACCAGAGTTTTCAATTACAGATTGGGCAGCTGCAATATCCCATTCCATCGTAGGTCCTAGTCTTGGGTATATATCAGCCTTTCCTTCAGCTATATAACATATCTTCAATGAGGAACCTGCAGGCTTTTCAATTACATCAGAAAGGTTATTACTTTTATAAAATTTTTCTAGATCAGATTTATTAGAATGACTCTTGCTAACCAAAGAAACCAAATTATTTGCATTTACTGGTCTGCAAATAATTTTAGTTTCTTGACCTGAATCCAACTTGTGTGAACCCACACCTTTGCCTCCATACCATATTTGTTTGAGAGCGGGTGCAGACACAATCCCAAAAACTGGCTTATTTCCTTCTATTAGGGCTATATTCACTGTGAATTCAGCAGAGTGATTAATAAATTCTTTCGTGCCATCAAGAGGGTCAATCAGCCAGTATCTATCACTTTTTATACCGTGGCTTTCAGTTGATTCCTCAGAAATTACTGGCAAATTAAATTTACTTAACCCCCGATGTATTACTTCATGTGAAGCAATATCAGCCTTAGTAACTGGACTATTGTCGGATTTTATTGTTGTCGTGTTATCGCCTTTATAAAACGCTAATGCAGATGTTCCTGCTTGGTCAATCAACTGAATAAGGTACGATATGTCATTTTTGTTAACCATCAAACTAAACCAAGCTTTTCTAATTTCAACATTATCATGTTAATCGCCTCCTCAGCATCTAAATCTGCTGTATCTATTATAATTTCAGGATTTTGCGGCTCCTGATATGGGTCATCAATACCCGTAAAATGTTTTATCTTTCCCTCGCGAGCTAACCTATAAAGTCCTTTGCGATCTCTTTTTTCACAAACATCTAAATCTGTTGACACGTAAACTTCTACAAACACACCATATTCAGAAATCATCTGTCTTACTTCTCTTCTTAAATCAGCATATGGAGCGATAGGTGCGCATATGGCAACTCCTCTATTTTTTGTGATTTCACTCGCAACATAACCAATTCTTCGTACGTTAATATCTCTATGCTCCTTAGAAAACCCTAACTCAGATGACAAATGTTTTCTTACTATATCTCCATCAAGCAAGGTCACAGGCCTAGTACCGATTTCCATCAACTTAACCATCAACCCATTTGCTAAAGTAGACTTTCCTGCTCCAGATAATCCAGTAAAGAAAATAGTAAACCCTCTTTGATTCATAGGAGGAAAAGATCTTCTAAGCTCTGTTATAACTTCTGAGGGAGAAAACCACTCAGGTATCTCCAAACCTTCACGCAACCTTCTTCTAAGTTCAGTTCCTGAAATATTAAGTAGATTCTCTCCATCCTGCACCTCATCAGCTGGAACATACTGCGCCCTATCTTCACTATATTGCATCATCTTAAATGGAACCATTTTTATTCCAATTTCACTTTCATATTTTGCTACTAATTTTTGTGCCCCATATGGATCATAAAAATCTTCACCTTGTGAATTTTTTCCTGGGCCAGCATGATCACGCCCAACAATAAAATGTGTACATCCGTAGTTCTTTCTAATGATAGCATGCCATAAAGCTTCTCTGGGACCAGCCATTCTCATTGCAATGGGCAATAAGCTTAACTTAGTTGTTTCTTGGGGATAAGAGTCAATTATAGCCTCATAACATCTGACTCTAGTGTGATGATCTATATCGCCAGGCTTTGTCATCCCTACCACAGGATGAATTAACAGGTTAGCCTCATTATCCTTGGCCGCCCTAAGTGTCAACTCCTGGTGAGCTTTATGAAGTGGATTGCGCGTTTGGAAAGCGACAATTTTTTTCCAACCCAATCTATCAAACTCCTCTTTTAACTCATCTGGTGTTTTTCTATATTTTTTATAATCATAATGTGTGGGCAGCTGAACCTTTTTTACTTCACCACCAATATAATAATCTCTAGCCTTATTAAGTAAATAATCAACTGCAGGATGAGCTTGGTCCGTTGAACCAAAAACTAACTCTGCCTCTATTTTCTTATCTGGTTGCCATATGCTACTTACAGTCAATAAACCGAGCACCACTCCTTCTAAATCCCTCAACTCTATCTGCTCACCTTTTTTTAACTCCATTGCGGTAGACTCATCAACATCAAGAGTTATAGGTATAGGCCAAACCTCTCCGGACTTTAGACGCATTTTTTTGCATACTGAGCTGTAATCTTCTTCATTAAGAAAACCTCGTAATGGCTTAAAACCATTATTAAGTATCATTTCAAGATCACAAATTTGACGTGGCTTCAGATCAATTGATTTCATAATTTTAGCTATCCTATAGTCGCAAGAAGATTATAAGATAGATATAAATAAATCAAGAATCCTTCTTATAAAATCAAATAATGCAGAAACCCTTGTAAAATAATTGCACTAAAGAAATCAGTGAACACGGAGCCTAAAAGTGGAACTATCAGTAAAGCTTTATCAGACTGATGATACTTTCTTCCAATGACATCTACGTTTGCTAATGCCACTGGCGTAGCACCCAGTCCAGATCCAATAAATCCTCCTGTAATTACAGCTCCATCATAATTCTTACCTGCAGCTTTGAAGAATACATGTTTGGCAAACAGCACCACCATAACGATCTGAACCGCTATAATAGTTATAATAGAAAATACTTTTTTATCAAATAAGTACTCAATATTTACACACATCATACTCATAGTTATGAACACTTGTAAGCTAACATCTCTAAATAAATTTATCAGATTTGGTGGAATAGTAATCTTCACATATTCGCTTGTGTTAGTAAAAAGAATCCCAATCAGCAAAACTGGCAAATAGGCAGGTGTAACTATATTTTTTGTTAATAAAAATTTATGTGCGATTTCACCTAAAATAATACATAAGATAACAAAAAATATAGACATAAGGACGATAATGAAAGTTGTAGCTAGTCTTTCAATGTTAGCCGTAGGCTTTTTATCTTCATTAGGAATAATTTCTTGACCTGTATTATCAAATTTCAACAGTTTGTGCTTATGAATTAATTTTTCTGCCACTGGAGCGCCAAAAATTCCTCCACATACTAAGCCAATTGTAGCAGAAATCAGCCCATACTCTGTTGCCCCTTTAAAACCATGCTCTTCAAAAAACGTACCCCAAGATATTGCGGTACCATGACCTCCAGCCAAAGTAATTGAGCCAGCAATTAAGCCCTCAACATCTGATTCTCCTATCAGTCGTGCCACAGCAACTCCTGTCAAATTCTGTAACATCAAGAATGCTATTACAACTACAATCAATTTAGCTAAAGTTCTTCCTCCAGAGATCAACAATTTAAACTTTGCAGTCATACCTACAGTACAAAAGAAAATCATTAAAAATAAATCTCTGAGGTCCGTATCAAATACAACCTTGATATGATATGATTTTTTAATAAAGAAAAAAAATAGACTTACTAATACCCCGCCAACTATCCCTTCGGGTATATTATATCGACGCAACATTTTAACATTATGGACAAAAAAATACCCAATAAAAAACACAAGGATACTAATTGCCACCATGTTAATACCAGAGATATTGAGAGTAGTGTGTGCTTCCATAAAAATCGCTTGTATAGATATAAAGTTATGCTCCTAACATTCTACTTAAGATAGAAAGTTTTGCAAATTATTATGGTTTAGGCCAATAAAAAAACCTGCTTAACAAGCCTGGCGGCGACTTACTCTCCCACGACTTAAGACGTAGTACCATCAGCGCTATCCGGTTTCACTTCTGAGTTCGGAATGGGATCAGGTGTTTCACGAATGCTATAACCACCAGGCCAGTTAAACAGGCCTAAAGTATTATTGTGTATATAATTTTCTTTTTATACAGCCTTAACGCTGTACACATGAGTAATCGATAATGAATTAAGTCAATCGAGCTATTAGTACTGGTTAGCTAAATACATTACTGTACTTACACATCCAGCCTATCAACGTGGTGGTCTTCCACGGCTCTAATGGGGAAATCTAGTTTTGAGGTGGGTTTCCCGCTTAGATGCTTTCAGCGGTTATCCTGTCCGTACGTGGCTACCCAGCGATGCCGTTGGCACGACAACTGGTACACTATTGGTACGTCCACTCTGGTCCTCTCGTACTAAGAGCAGATCCTCTCAAATTTCCTTACACCCACGGCAGATAGGGACCGAACTGTCTCACGACGTTCTAAACCCAACTCACGTACCACTTTAATCGGCGAACAGCCGAACCCTTGGGACCTTCTCCAGCCCCAGGATGTGATGAGTCGACATCGAGGTGCCAAACGATTCCGTCGATATGAGCTCTTGGGAATCATCAGCCTGTTATCCCCGGCGTACCTTTTATCCGTTGAGCGATGGCCCTTCCACGCAGAACCACCGGATCACTATGACCGACTTTCGTCTCTGCTCGAGCTGTCACTCTCGCAGTCAGGCAAGCTTATGCCATTGCACTCTAACAGCTGATTTCTGACCAGCCTGAGCTTACCTTCGCACGCCTCCGTTACAATTTAGGAGGCGACCGCCCCAGTCAAACTACCCACCATACAATGTCCCAAAGCCAGATTCATGGCTTCTGGTTAGACATCAAAAATTTGAAGGGTGGTATTTCAAGGTTGACTCCACAATAACTGGCGTTACTGCTTCAAAGTCTCCCACCTATCCTACACATCAAATCTCTAATATCACTGTAAAGCTATAGTAAAGGTGCACGGGGTCTTTCCGTCTAACCGCGGGTACTCCGCATCTTCACGGAGAATTCAATTTCGCTGAGTCTACACTGGAGACAGTGGGGAAGTCGTTACGCCATTCGTGCGGGTCGGAACTTACCCGACAAGGAATTTCGCTACCTTAGGACCGTCATAGTTACGGCCGCCGTTCACCGGGGCTTCAATTCAGTGCTTGCACACCTCCTCTTAACCTTCCGGCACTGGGCAGGCGTCAGACCCTATACATCATCTATTGATTTAGCAGAGCCCTGTGTTTTTAATAAACAGTCGCCACCCCCTCTTCTGTGCCACCCTCAAAAAGTTGCCTTAATGAAGGTTACCCTTATCCCGAAGTTACGGGCACAATTTGCCGAGTTCCTTCAGTGTAGTTCTCTCAAGCGCCTTAGTATACTCTACCTGTTCACCTGTGTCGGTTTGGGGTACGGTCTTATATGTGAGTGCTATTTCCTGGAAGTACTTCACTGCCAACACAATCCAATAAGCATTGACAACTTTTGTCCTTCGTCACATCTCACAGGTTCAGGAATATTAACCTGATTTCCATCGACTACGCCTTTCAGCCTCGTCTTAGGGGCCGACTAACCCTGCGCAGATTAGCTTTACGCAGGAAACCTTGAACTTTCGGCGAGAGAGTCTCTCACTCTCTTTATCGCTACTCATACCAGCATTCTCACTTCTGATACCTCCAGCATCCCTCACGAGACACCTTCAACGGCTTACAGAACGCTCCGCTACCACGTGTATAAATACACATCCGCGTCTTCGGTATATGGCTTTAGCCCCGTTACATTATCGGCGCAAAAAGACTTATTTAGACTAGTGAGCTGTTACGCTTTCTTTAAAGGATGGCTGCTTCTAAGCCAACCTCCTAGCTGTTTTGGTCTTTTTACATCCTTTCACACTTAGCCATAATTTTGGGACCTTAGACGGCGGTCTGGGCTGTTTCCCTCTCGACTATGGATCTTAGCACCCATAGTCTGTCTGCTGCACTGTACTCACCAGTATTCGGAGTTTGGTTAGGTTTGGTAGGGCTGCGGGCCCCCCTAGCCTATCCAGTGCTCTACCCCCGGTGGTAATCATGCAACGCACTACCTAAATAGTTTTCGCGGAGAACCAGCTATATCCAAGTTTGATTGGCCTTTCACCCCTAGCCACAGCTCATCCCCTAATATTTCAACATTAGTGGGTTCGGTCCTCCAACACATGTTACTGCATCTTCAACCTGGCCATAGCTAGATCACTTGGTTTCGGGTCTAATTCATCGAACTTATTCGCCCTATTAAGACTCGCTTTCGCTGTGCCTACATCTTGTGACTTAAGCATGCTCGATAAACTAACTCGCTGGTCCATTATACAAAAGGTACGCCGTCACCTTGCGGCTCCGACTGCTTGTAGGCATTTGGTTTCAGGGTCTATTTCACTCCCCTTATCGGGGTTCTTTTCGCCTTTCCCTCACGGTACTGGTTCACTATCGGTCATTAGAGAGTATTTAGGCTTGGAGGGTGGTCCCCCCATGTTCAGACAGGGTTTCACGTGCCCCGCCCTACTCAAGCGCAATTATATTTCATACCTATACAGGACTATCACCTTCTATGGTTAATTTTTCCAAATTATTCTAGTTAAAATATGATTGCGACTGGCCTGATCCATTTTCGCTCGTCACTACTTACGGAATCTCGGTTGATTTCTTTTCCTCCGGCTACTTAGATATTTCAGTTCACCGGGTTAGCTTCATGCAACTATGTATTCATTGCACAATACTTGCAAGCAAGTGGGTTTCCCCATTCGGAAATCTTCGGATTAGAGGTTATTCGCACCTACCCGAAGCTTATCGCAGCGTATCACGTCCTTCATCGCCTTCTAATGCCAAGGCATCCACCAAACGCCCTTCTTATACTTAATTCGCTATCTTGAGATTACTCAATGTATACAGTGTTAAAACTGTACAAATTAAATTTCGGTTATTTTAAGAAAATTATATATACACAATGTTAAACAGCTACACCCAAAAAGGTGAGATTGAGTTATATAGCTAGGATAAAAATTTGTCAAACATAAAAATCGCTTTTTTTTATCTAATTTGATTAGCAGATAAAGCACATAGTTTGAATGCTATTTGTTTTTCTGCAAATCGTTTGCAAAGCGTTTTAGGTGAACATCGTCTGAAATATCCTTGGATAAGGGGAACTGGTTTGCAGAAGAACTTTTGCCGAAAGGGTAGAACCTTTCTCCTCCACTTTCCATATACGCCATATTACATATATCTATTATCTCCTTGATGCCGAGTTTTTTATACATATCTCTAGCCCTGCTAACATCAGCTTCCGCCAACTTCGATGGAGTTGTAACCATTACGACTTTATCCACATGATACTTTTCCAAAATAGTAAGGTGTATATCTCCTGTTCCAGGAGGCATATCAATGATCAAATAATCAAGCTCTCCCCAATTAGTATTAAGAAATAATTTATGAATCGCCTTGGTAATCATCGGCCCTCTCCATACTAAGGACTTATCCGCTGGTATTAAAAATCCAATAGAATTTAACTTGATGCCATCTTTAATGATAGGCTCAAACTCACTGTTATTAAACCTCGGTTCCTCATGCACACCCGCTAGAATTGGTATTGATGGCCCGTAAATATCAGCATCTAATAAACCTACGTTATGTTTCTCTGATAAAGTCCTTGCCAGACCATAGGCAATGGTTGACTTTCCTACTCCTCCTTTCCCAGAAGAGACCAACACTACTTGTTTTACATTATTAAATGTATATTTTTGAGATTTTTCTGAGGCACTTCTTTTGCTTGTTTCGATAAATTTAATTTCTTTGAATTTGCCTGATAAAGAATTCTCAATACACTTTTTAATGTCCAGTATTTTACAATCAACACTGGGCACTCTTAAAACAACAAGCAGTTGATTATCTCTAACGTTGATACCCTCGATGATATCAAGTTCCTTCAGTTTTTTTTCATTATATTGGATATTCTCTATTATATTTAGAATTCCATTGCGATCACCTATAGACATTTTCTTACTATATAACTATATTTACATCCTTAATTATTTTATTTAATTCTGATGACTGACAACAAATATAAATCTCCATGGGGAGAGAAGCCAGACGACAAAAATAAGATAACAAGTTTGTTCAAGAACAGTAAGCCAAATTTTTCTCAATTCAAGAAATTTAATAAAGATTTTAATGATAAGCATGTCATTCTTCTGATTGCTGGAGTTATATCCTTTATATGGCTTGCATCTGGTTTTTTTATCGTGAATGAAGGAGAAAAAGCTGCAGTTACTCGGTTCGGCAAATTTGTTCGAACAGCATCAGCAGGGCCTAACTATCATTTACCGTTTCCTATTGAGAGCGCAATTAAGGTTAACGTAGATCACATACAAAAAGAAGAGATAGGCTACAGATCCAAAACCACAAGGGGCAAGCACATTGATTTTGTAAAAAATGCAATTAACAAAACTTTGCCAGAAGAGAGTCTCATGTTAACGGGCGATGAAAATATTTTGGATATTAATTTCTTTGTCCAATGGCGTGTGTCAAATCTAGAAAACTACTTGTATAAAGTTGAGAATGTTAAAGCAACTGTTAAATCAGCTGCAGAAAGCGCGATGCGTGAAATAATCGGAAGCACTCCTATGGCTCTTGTCCAGACTAATGGCAGAGCAAAAGCAGAAGAAGAGGCAAAAGCACTGCTGCAAAAAATGCTTGATGAATATAAAAGCGGTGTAATTGTAGAAAATTTGCAGCTGGAGAAGGTGGACCCTCCAGAAGAAGTTATAGATGCATTTAGAGATGTTCAAACAGCAAGAGCTGATAAGGAAAGGTCAATCAATCAGGCTGAAGCATACAAGAACTCGATTATTCCGAAAGCACGAGGAGAAGCTGCTAAAATCATTCAAGAGGCAGAGGGATATAGGGCTCAGATTGTTGATAAAGCTCAAGGAAATGCCTCAAGGTTCAACAGTATTTACAAGGAATATTTAAAATCTAAACAAGTAACCAAAAAAAGAATGTATCTTGAAACTTTAGAAAGCATTTTTGGAAATAATAATAAAACTCTTGTTAGCAACAAAATAGGGAAGTCTGCAGTGCCCTATTTACCACTAGACAGATTAAATAGAGGAAACTAATGGAACTAAGAATAATAAAATTTGTACTTACACCTATCATTTGTTTGTTTGTATTACTCAATGGCGTGTACACTGTACCACAATCTCAACAGGCTCTCTTGCTTCAATTTGGTGAATTGGTAAAAGTTGTAAAGGATCCTGGGTTACATTTTAAAATACCTTTTATACAAACGCCGTTCTTTTATGATAAAAAGATTCTGAATGTGATCGCTGAGGAAAAAGAACTTATAGCCCAAGATCAGAAAAGGGTCATTATAAGTGCATACGCCAAATACAGAATTACAAACCCTCTAAAGTTTTATCAAACCGTAAGATCTGTTGGAGGATTACAGTCGCGCCTTAATAATATTTTCGATTCTTCTTTGAGATTAGTGATCGGTCAGGAGCCCTTGATAGCACTTCTATCTGAAAAAAGAACTAGGATGATGGAAGAAATACAAAAGCTTGTTAATCAGCAGTCAAGAAATTTCGGTATCGACGTCGTGGATGTTAGAATTTTAAGAGCTGACCTACCAGATAAGAACAGTGCTGCGATATATCAACGCATGCAGTCGGATAGGGAAAAGGAAGCGAAGGAAATCAGAGCCCAAGGCCAAGAAGAATCTGAAGTTATTAGGTCTAAATCTGATAAAGAAAGAACTATACTTTTAGCTGAAGCAAATAAAAAATCACAGATCCTTAAAGGTGAAGGAGACGCGCAAGCAACCAAAATATATGCTGATGCATATTCTAGAGACCCAGGCTTCTACAGTTTCTACAGGTCTTTGGAGTCATATAAAAAAGTTTTTGATAAAAACAATACTAATCTCTTTTTATCTACCGATGATCAATATCTTAAATATTTAGAAAAAGAATAATATGCACAAAAACATACTTCTTACAAAATTCTTTGCAATCATAGCTTTACTAGTAACTAGTTTTCTAAGCTCACAAGCTTATGCTAAAACTCCTCCTGCTGGATTTGCTGATATTGTAGAACCACTTCTTCCTGCCGTAGTCAACATCTCTACAACAAAAAAGAAGTTGAAGTCTTACAGGAATAATCCCACAAAGCCATTTCCCGAAGGTTCACCATTCGAAGAGTTCAATCAATTTTTTGAAAGATTTGCAGACCCCCGAAGAGATCAAGATGAAGAGAATCAGAAAAAACATTTTTATTTAGGATCTGGATTCATAATAGACAAAAAAGGATATATTGTAACAAATAATCACGTAATCGCAGAAGCAGACGAGATCACCGTAACACTTAGTTCAGGCAAACAACTGAAAGCAAAAGTAATAGGAGGAGATAAAAAAACTGACTTAGCCTTACTTAAAGTCAACCATAAAAACCCTCTACCATTTGTAAAGTTTGGTGATTCTGATAAGTCAAGAATTGGGGATTGGATTATTGCTATAGGAAATCCTTTTGGACTAGGAGGATCTGTAACTGCAGGCATCATTTCTGCTCATGAAAGAGATATCCATCCCGATGGATTAGTTGACAATTTTATACAAACTGATGCAGCAATTAATAGGGGAAATTCTGGAGGGCCAATGTTCAACATGCTTGGCGAGGTAATAGGAATAAACACTGCAATATTATCTCCTTCTGGGGTTTACATAGGAATTGGCTTTGCAACCCCTTCATCTGTTGCAAATGTTGTAATCAAACAGTTGCTGGAATCTGGTAAAATAACAAGAGGTATGTTGGGTGTAAAAATTCAGCAGCTTAGTGAAGACTTAGCTGAACCTCTAGGTCTAAAAGCTGACCAAGGTGTTCTTGTGGTTGAAATTGTCAAAGACGGAGCAGCAGATAAATCTGGAATAAAAGTCGGCGATATCATTACGCAATTTGAAAACAACAAAATTGACAACGTTAGAAAATTATCAAGGTTAGTAGCTGAGTCACCATTGAAAAAACCTCTTGTGATTAAACTAATACGAAACAATAAGAAAATCGAAAAAAGTGTTACATTGAATCAAGATACCTCTGATACTAAAAAGGAATCGGATGCAGTCATTAGCGGGCAAGAAATTATGAAGGCTCGCTTACAAGCCCTAGACTCTCGACTTAGAGGAAAATATAGCGTCCCAAGCCAGCTCAATGGGCTTGTAATAACCTCCGTATCAACAAAATCATCTTGGTATAAGAAAGGGTTTGCTGAAGGTGATGTGATAATATCTGCGAACCAAACCCAATTAAAAAGCGTTGGGCAATTAAAGATGATTATTAGTAAGGCAAAATTAAGTAAGAAGAAGTCTCTATTGCTGCTGGTATACAGGAAAGGTCATACTATATTTGTTCCTTTGGATATAAAATAAATTCTTATCTCTCTGAAGCTTCTTCCGTGGTTATTTGAACTTTTGCTGAAAGCCATATATTTATTGCGACACCAATGAGAGCAATAACTGGAATTACAGAGATTGCCACATTATATGCGAAATCGCTATAAACATTCACCCCATTGTAAGTAGTGCCGTCCCACAAGAAATTCAACAGATTACCAATTAAAGAGTGATACATTGATCCTCCCAACATGTTTATACAATTTAAAAATGCTATTGTAAGACTAGCATGAGATGGCTTAGATAAGATGGATCCAAGCGATAAAACTATCACCTGGTAACAGCAGCATACGCCAATCACAAACATCATAATCAATAAAATCTGATATGCAAAAAAGCCATTGAATAAAATCAACATTAGAATAATTACCGACATGCACAGTCCTGCAATTGCAATCATTTGGAAATATGCATTGAATTTCTCAGCAAAGAAAGCAAGTATCGGCCCTCCAAAAAGCATCCCTATATACACTAGCATTGTAATGGATGAGGCTTGTGTTTTTGTATAATTGTATGTTTTTTGTAAATACGGAACACCCCATACATCGGCAAAACCCTCTAAAGAACCAACAAGTAGAAAATTACTTAGGGCTAAAAGTACAATGTATTTGTTAGCAAAAATACTTTTAATTTTTTCTAAAAACCCCTCCTCCACCTCAGCAAGTGAATCTGGCATTGTTTTCAAAGTCAGCAAAATAAATAGTGAGACAAAGATCCCTCCATATCCAACAAATTTAACTGTTTCTTCCCAACCATATGACTCTATTACTAGGCTTATTGGAGCTGATCCAAAAACAGCACCTAATAACCCCAAACTAAATGTTAAACCAACCATTCTTGCATATTGCGAAGGCGAAAACCAAATTGACAAAACTTTTGCAACACCTAGGAATCCTGCAGCCGACCCTGCACCAACAAAAAATCTTCCTAATAAAGAGAGGATCCAATTGTCAGAATAAATAATTGTCATTGAACTTATTGAACAGACAAAAGCACATACAAAAATAATATATTTTGGTCCATATCTATCTAATAAGATGGCTACTGGTATTTGGAATCCAGCATAACCAAGATAATATAACGCAGAAAAATAACCATAGTCTGCAGCGCTAACATCAAATTTGTTCATGATGTCATGAATTATTAATCCTGGAATTATCCTGAGTATAAACTGAAACCCAAAAAAGAAAGTTGTTAATAGCCACATCACCCAAGCGATCTTTTTTATATTCGAATTAAAGTGCATTTTTATTTCTTGATTGTTATTATTAAAAATATATCACCTAAAGTTTTTATAGAGATTTTATAAATTATTCAATGATGAAAAGATATTTAATTGTCCCCTTAATTTTTTTGT
>JAVKEN010000004.1:0-6558 GCA_040221415.1 Rickettsiales bacterium | reverse complement strand
TATAAAACTATCGTCCATAAAAACATCTTCGGTAAATGGACTGTTAGTAAACACTGGGGTTCTACCATTACAAACCACGGAAATCATAAATCAGCATACTTTGACGAGTTAGATGATGCGCTAGATGACTTCTATTCCACTCAGAAAAGAAGACAAGCTCATAAATATGAGCTGATTTCTTCGGTGATGGTTTGAGTCTATTTCTATTCAATATGGTCATGCTGAATTTCGCCATTCAAGACTGTGTTGTATAATTCCATCGCAGTAATTACAGCTACACCTATACCCATCGTAATCCCTATAAAATTTGTAACACTAAATAGTTTAGGATTCAAACTATATTCATCACTTTGATCAAATCTGATGTTGATATCGAGTTGGGGAACGTTATGTATGGTTCGTAGATCAACTAATTCAACTAAAGTCTCTTTTGTGTTTACATTAATAATCTTAATAGAGCTTTCGACTCTTTCTAGGAAAGAGATGGAGCCTTCAAAACTTAAGTCTTCTCGTGAATTTACATTATCTATGTTGCTAAAGTCTAAATAATCTCCATTATTTGAAGCATCAAAAGATTTAATATAAATGTTTTGGCCATTTAGATGATTATGTAATACAAATCTTTCTCTGATATCATTCCTGCCAAAATAAATTCCTTCATTATTTACATCAGTGTTTATTTGAATTCTAAAAAAGTCTGCAAAACTGCCAGGTGTCTGAGAATGATGAAAATAGTCTTTGCAAGTATATTCATATTCTGGATTGAGGTATGGAACTGAAATTTCAAAAATGCGTCCTCTTAATGCTATATCATCATAAGAAAAAGTATTTTCTACCTCAAGAGACTCATAACACCAATGTTTATTTTCTGCCTTACTACCCTCCACTTTACTTCCTTGCTTGTATAAAAATGCCAGGTTAGCTTGTGCAAATTTATTGTTGTTTTCAGCTAAATCTTGCCACCAACTAAACCCATTTTCTCTGTAATCTTCTGATGCAACTTTCTTATAAGGCATAGGCATCCTATTCATAAAAAAACTAACACCATTTCCTTTATAATGAGTATAGTTGTCAGCTTGTAGCGCTCTAAACATTTCATGTTTAGCGGCACTTGTGTACAGATCAGCCACAGAGTCTTCAACTACTGTATCTTTGATTTTTTGGTCTTCAAGCAACTTGGCAAGATGGACAAGTGAATCTGTATGACCTTTCTGTGAAGAAGCTTTGTACCATCGCACAGCCTCTTCGTAGTCCTGTGTTATTTTATTAGATCCCTCTTCATAATTTAGACCAATCTTAAATTGTGCACTTGCCTGGCCGTCTTCAGCAGCTTTCATTATATACGTGTAATCCTGGAATTTTTTACCTATAATAATATAATCTTCTTCAAATTGTCTTTGGCTCTCAAAACATATTTGCTTTCTTTCGTCTTCTATTTGTTTGCTACAAATATGAATAAAATTTTTATTAACAAGCTCCTTAATACTTTGCGCTGCTTTAGCGTACCAAAAAGTATCGTTTTGTTCTGAAATACCTAGTTTTGACATCCCGAATGATACAAACTCGTAAAATCTTGAAAATACATTGAAGGATAGTTCAGTAACTTTATGAAAATTCTCATATGCTGCTTTAGGATCATTATTGACACCTTTTCCATCAAGATAAAATTCACCTAATTTTAAATATGGTCTTGCATCTTTCGGATCTACACCTGCAGATTGATTATACCAATAATAAGCTTTAGAATAATCTACCTCAGTCTTAATGCCATTTTCGTAGATTGTTCCTAACGTAAATAAAGAAGCAGTACTTGTTAATTTTTTACATAGATAGTAGAAATTATGACCTTCTTCTGGTGTTAATGACGGTAGTAAATTATATAAAGAAAATTCTCGATCTATTTGGCTATCTTCTTTACAAATATTGATAAACGCTTCAGTGCTTATCGCATTTAACTCTCCCGACCCCAAATGATTATTAATTTGAAAGGTGATGCCGTTTCTAACTTCAGTAAACAGGTTTTGTTCTGTTTTATCAAATTTTGCTTTTGAACGTAATTGTTGACTAAGAGAGTCGGACAAAACAAAGCTATTCGTGCTATGATCAAAATATGCCTCATCAGTGACGAATTCTTTTTTAAGAGAAGGTGAATTTTCCTTTTCACTGCGAATAACAGACTTAGCTAGATCAAGTGGGACTTTATCTAACTTAAGAAACGATAATTTAGTTAATATTTCAGTATCTTTAGGGCTAAGGCCTTCAAGCGAAGGATTTTTAGAATCACTATGAGCCTTGGATGCTTTATAGTTTTCTCTTGCAATATTAAAATCTACCATAAGACGACCTCTATCAAATTACATTAACAACCAATCGAAGTCTCATCTATTTTCAATATATACAATTCTTAAGCGTGGTTGCAAGTATAAATAATAAGCTATCTTAGTTTTACAATGAGTGGGATTAGTCCTCATTAATTGTGATATCAAATGAAGTGCTAATTTAATAGGTCAGTTCTCAACTACATCTATTAATTTATGTTTCATAAGAACTATGGTCAGATTCTCCACTCATATCTACAAGTTCTAAGACTGACTGACGCTCTTCAACAGTACCACTATATCCCGAATATTTCTGCTTATTATATCTGACAGCAAAGTATGTAAGCGAAGCAATAATGCCTAAACCAAGAATAGATAATCCCAATATCAGATTTGTATCAATCTCAGGATTATTTTCTTGAGGAGTGGGAGAAGGCACCAACTCTTTCTGTCCGTACACTACATATATTTTATTAAATCCCATACATAAGGCGCTGATTAATATGTCGTCAACTCCATCATCATTGACATCTCCTGCTCCTCTTACTTTCCAACCACTCATATCCCCACTTGATATTCCATTTATGATGATACCATCGTTTCTGTCCAGATCTGATAAATTAAGTTCTACATTAAAAATGTCTGATTTGCCAAATATTACATAGCTTTGTCCAGCACCTTCTAAAGCTTGTGGAGCCCCGATTATAAAATCATCTATTCCATCACCATTAAAGTCACCAATATTCCCTACTGAGCTTCCACTTTGATCTCCTCGGCTATTGTTGGATGTAATCGTATTTATGCCATTAATGACAAAGCCATTCATCCCGTCTACATCAGTCAAATTTATATGAGATGGGAAAGTTTGATTGCCATAAATTATATAAGTTTGTCCTGCACCCCTTAAGGCATCCGGAGCTCCAACAGCAATATCAGAGATTCCATCGCAGTTAACGTCACCTATATATTTAGCATTTCCACTATGACTTTCTTGAATGCCATTGATCGTAAAACCGTTATTCCCATCTAATGCATCTAGGTCAAATATTTCAGGAAACTGCTCTTTATCCCCAAAGATTATATAACTTTTACCTGCACCATTTAGAGAATTGGGTAAGCTTACAGCTATGTCATCAATTCCGTCTGCATTGATATCTCCAGCATTATTCACTGAGATACTAAATGAAAGATCGTCCTTCATACCGCGAATTATAAAACCACTTTTCCCATTTAAGTTTTCGGGCCTAATATAAGAATTGAAGCCTTTAGCATTACCAAATATTACGTAAGAAAGTTCATGGTATTCTTGAGTACCCACAATTATATCATCTAAACCATCATTATTCACGTCCCCTAGTCTACTAATTTCTAGTCCACTTGATTCTCCTATATACCTATCGTTACCTCTGAATACAAATCCATTGGTTCCATTTATTAATTTTAACGAAAATGGATTAGTAAAAGTCTCTTTTTGTCCAAAGATGATATAACTTTGACCTATTTTGTAAGATACATCACTATATGCAGGAGCGCCGATAGCTATATCATCAACACCATCTCCATTAATGTCACCTGCTGCTGAAACTGATTGACCTAAATTGTCATTGTATTGGCTCCCATTTATTGTAAAACCATTAATGCCATTTAAATTTTTCAGATAAATTTGTGATGAAAAAGTATGACTATTACCAAAAATAAGATATGCATTTTTATTACCATCTCCAACCAATATGTCATTAATACCATCTCCATTGATATCGCCAGCACCAGTGACAGCATCAGCAATATTTTCATTTAATTCGGCATTTATTGTAAAACCATTTTTGCCATCTAAATCTCTTAAATGAAATATGTCAGGTACATGAGAGTAATGCATAGCAAAATTTCTTTCAAACAGTTTAGTTTATGTAGACTTTTTAGCTTACATTTTGTACCTCAGTCAAGATTTTTTAATTGACAGTACAAATATGAGTATTAAACTCATCCTGAGGTTCTTTTTTAAAAGAGGTGTTCTTATGTATCGATTATCATCAAATATTGAGGCAGGCAGAGGGTTTTCTGCAGATTCTCAGCAAATGGCTCCAGAAGTATGTTATAAAGCTAATGTAGTATCGGTTTCTGGTGAAACGTCTTCTCTCCGATTAGGCGTAGCACAGTCTTTTACAGATTTACAAAATGATGTTAAAGAGAGTGTTACTGTGAAAGGAGGGATAGGAATGTTTTCTGCCAGTGCTGAAGCAAGCTATATGAGGTCTGTAGAGGAAAAAGACTTTTCACTATCCCTAAACTACTACGCGTATTATTCCAGTACTGCATCTGTCCAGCTATCAGGATATGGTGAAGGCGCTCTAACATCGCATGGTAAAGGTTTTTATCAAAATGGGAATAATCCATATTTTGGACTTGTTTGTGGTGATCATTTTCTTGCTTCTTATGAACAAGGAGCTTTATTACTTATGGGAATTAATCTTGAGTTTTCTAGCAAATTTGAGAAAGACATATTCAATGCTAATGCAAAAGTTTCTTATGGCAATATATTTGAAGCTTCTGGAGATGTTCAACAGGTGGTAACTAAATATGGAATATCCGGGTCAGTAGCGATACAAGCTTTCCAAAAGGGTGGAGAAACTTCTAAATTATCTGACATTTTAGATAAGGACAGTTCGGGTGATTATTATGCTTTAACATGTGCTCTCAGTAAAATTGATGATTGTGTAAAAACTGCTGATAAGATGCTAGATTATGCAAAAGACAATTTTCCTACTCAATTTTCATTCAAAGATGATTCTGGTCTTGTTCCGTTAGGAGTAGGATTTACTGACCCTAAAACAATAAAATATGCTGGACTGATTCCGCCACAACCCTTAATAACACCTCAAGTAACTGCTGATATCAATACGTTAGCTGAATCTTTATCGGAGAATAAGTATTATCAACAAAAATTTGAAGAATTACTTAACGGTTATCTCGTACCTTGGGATACATCGAGTAAAATTTATCATACATCTTCTACTCTCTATAAACATGCACAAAACAATATTGATTTAATCATGAGTACAAGCAACCCTGCAGGAGGAGCTAAAGAATGTTTTTCCTCTCCTGAGGATTGTAATGCAATAACAAGCAACATCATATCAAATTTAAAATCTATTACATCGTCTGATTTATCATTTTTAAATGGATTAGAAGGAATCCAATATAGTTTTAAAATTCAGGATATTGGCGCCTACATTTATAAGTCTGGTGATATAAAATGGAATGGATACCCTTCACCAATGCATGACAGCAGATTGCTAGTTACATTACATACATTTAATGTGGACAATGAAAGCTTGAACTTTACAGCAGATGCTCATGTGCCTGAGGGAATAGCTCATTTTACTTATTATGGAATCTCTATTGATGGTGGTAATTCTTACACCGGCACTTTAAAAGATCCGCTACCTTCAGAACAAACTTATTATAGAGAAACTAGCCCTTTTTACTTCGTTCCTTATGATAACTTCGTCAGCGGTGAGATTCAGGAGGCCTAAGAACACTGGTGCATTCTATTTTAGAGATGAAAACCCTGCACTGTAGTATATTTGTTTTATGGCTATCAACTTATTTTGATGAACTAGATGATGCTTTAGAGAACTTCTTATTCTACTGAGAAAAGAAGATAGACTCATCAATATGAGCTGGTTTCTTCTGTTATGAATTAACCTGACTCTTTGTATATTGCTTCAACATTATTCCCGTCAGGGTCTATAACAAAAGCGGCGTAATACCCCTTTTCATATTGTGGCCTAAATCCAGGACTACCATTACATTTTGCACCAAGTATTATAGCTGTGTTATAAAATTTATTTACAATTTCAATGCTTGAGGCATTAAAGGAGATATGTATGGATTTAGATAGAGGGAAGTCAGCACCACTTTGTCGAATTTCAAACATGTCATGAACACTTGTTCCATAACCAATTACAATTTGGCTGTGCTCTAAAACTATCCCATATCCCAAAGCTTGCATTACAGCGTCATAAAATTTTTTACTAACTTGTAGATTTTTTACTTTTATTTGTACGTGATTAAATAATTTCATATTTTTCAAGTATGGCTCTGTATACAAATACTTTTAGTTTTTCTTCTTTTCTAAACTACAAAATGTCTTGCATCATATGTAATTTTTCATTAGCAGATAATTCATATTGTTGATTTACAGATGACATGTGGTCTCTCCAAATTTGTTCAAAGAAGG
>JAVKEN010000003.1:0-3711 GCA_040221415.1 Rickettsiales bacterium | reverse complement strand
ATAACTCTAATTGCTTAGGTTTATCTTTATCTCTAATTCCAGCACTTAATAGTTTAGAGAAAAACTTATTAGCAGTTTCAGGAATTAACAAAACTGATTGTAGATTATAGATGGAGTCAAAGCGAAAATATCCTGATTTATCTTCAAACACCTTGTTTATATCGGCGCCCATATCAATGGCTGATTTTGCTAATTCTAATTGCTGATCTTTTTGCTGGTCATTTATGCTACAAAGTATAACCTTAGTTAAAAACAAATCAGCTGTCTCTGGAAACAAAAGATCCGCTTGTTCATATTTCAATGCATCAACATGATATGCATAACGAGCAAAGATCTCCTTCGCAGCTTCTACTTTCGCTGGGTCAGTTGGAATTGATGCTGTTTGCACAGGCGCCTCAACTAGCGGCTTAAAAGAACCATCAGCTTGAACTGCAATTGTTTGTGTTTGATTTATTTCTTCAGACATACTGCCTCATTATAATTTTGCGCTCGCTAAGATTAATAAAAGTTAACTATTTTGTCAATTAGAATTGCAACCTGAACGATAAAAACAAGATTTGACATTATAACTAGACAGGATATATTCCAAATTGAGTATGTTGTTAATTTCCGGGGTGCCATTGGCTGAGAGGCGTGAGAACCAACCCGTACAACCTGAACCGGATAATGCCGGCGTAGGAAGGAGTTAAAATTATGAGTTTTATTTTTATCGTAAGTCTTACAGCAATGATAACCTCTAACATTGCTTTCATCCCACAGATCTATAAATCGTATAAGACCAAGTCAGTAAATGATTTATCAACGTTGATGCTGCTGAATTTCCTTATTTGTTCAATTGCCTGGATTATTTATGGACTTCATATTGAGGATGTTACAGTGTGGTTTACTAACTGTATCATGACTTTTTTTAATATTGTTTTGTTAGTTTTAAAAGTAAAATATGAGCGTCCAAATGATCAGCCAACTACTCAAGAACTATAACTCAGTAATAGTCTTGGACGGCACCGTCCCGAGCAAAAAATTACTTAGCAAACTATGTCGCAGAAAGCATGTTTTATGTGCTGATGGCGCGTATAAAAAAGTAAGCAACTATGGGCTTCATGCTGATTTTATCTCGGGGGATTTTGACTCTCTTGACAAGAATTTAGTTGATGAAGGAATTCATGTAAATCACATTGAGGACCAAAATAGCACTGATTTTGAAAAAGCAATCGATTTAGTACGACAACAGCAGATTGGCCCTTCGCTTATTACCGGTTTTAGCGGTGGCGAAATTGACCATATCATTGGAAATATCAGCATCCTTGTAAAGTTCTTTGATAAAACTAACAAACATGAATTCTGCTTCTTAGATCAGGATAGCAAAGGTCACATTAAGTTTGGCATGGTTATTCATGACAAATTTAACTCTGAGCTTAAACATAAATCGATTATCTCGCTAATTCCATTTCCTGAAGCAGTGGTTTCATCCATAGGGCTGAAATACGAGATGGACGAGTTAGAGCTGAAGCAAACAAGCGGGTTACTTGGATTGCGCAATGAAACTTCCAGTAATGGCGGCTTTACAATCACTGTTCATAAAGGATTAGTGCTCCTCATAGCAGATATTAGCTATTTGTTTGGGTAAAAAAGAGCCATAAAACTATACGAGGCGCTATGATGTTGTATCTGGGATAACTCCACTCATACCTGTGCTGCTGCCACCTACCGCATCTAAATTGAGTAAAAGGTCTACAGACATCTCAACACCACCTGCTGCCCCACTTCTTGCCTCTACTCTCACTTCATGTATACCATCCGCACCCTCTCCTTCGTCAGCTATCGCTCTTTCTAGTACCTCAACTACACCTGCATGGTTATTCATTCTGGCATTTTCAAGAGCTGTTCTTCCATGTTCATCCTGAGCATTTATATTTATTCCCTCTACTAGCAACATATCCTTTACCTGGTCTACGTTACCATGGCGCGCAGCTAAAATTAAAATATATTCTTGATCTCCGAGCTTATCACCACTATCAAACTTATCGTCACCTGATTCTTCACCCTCTCCTGTAGAATCAGAATCTGTAAATCCTTCTTCTACATACGCAGGAGTTTCTGACCCCTTTCTCAACAATATATCAGCTATATCAGTGTACCCTTTTGCTTTTGCATAATCAAAAGCTGTCAACCCATTATGATCAATTTCATTAATATCTACTCCCATTTCTAGCAAAATATTTACTCTAAGAACACTACCTTCCTCGACTGCTATCATCAGCTTTGAACGAGAAGGTTCCGATGCTACAGAATCTCCTTCATCTGATGTTTCAAGTTCTCCACCTTCACCTTCTTTTAAATCTAATTTATGAACGTCAGTTTCAGCCAAAGCATCACCTGATTCTAAGTCAGTAACTTCTGTCTCTTTAAACCAATATCTTGCTACTTCTTTTGCAGTTTTATAAGCATACGCTGCTGCTATCATCAGCTTTGAACGAGAAGGTTCCGATGCTATAGAATCTTCTTCATCTGATGTCTCAGGTTCTCCACTTTCACCCTCTTTTAAATCTAATTTATGAACATCAGTTTCATCCAAAGAATCATCTAATTCTAAGGCAGTGGCTTCTGTCTCTTCGCACCAAGCTCTTGCTACTTTTTCTGCAATTTTATAAGCATTAGAACCTTTACCTATTCTAAGAGCTTGTGACTCGGCAATCATTGGAGCTGATGTTCCAAAAATATTATAAATATTTACTTTTATACCGGGGATTTCTAGTAGTCGTGATACAGCTTCTACTCTTTCGTCAGTGGGATCTTCCTCAAGCATGTCTCGAATAGCCACCATTAAAGCTGTTTCTTTAAATCTATTCTGATGATTTATATCTATCCCTTCTATTTCAGATAATTTCTGTATAGCTTCTAAATTTCCAGAAATTGCAGCATCTATTAAAGCTGGAACTCCCTTAAAATTTTTCTGCTCATGAACAAGATATAGCAAATCCTCTTCTTGATATTTTTCTAAAAGAAAGTCGACGATCTTTTGGCTTTTTTTATCTTCACCGCATACAGCAAACATCAGAGCAGTTGCCATTTTACTATCAAATAATTTAAGAAGAGACCATTCTTTCCCTATTGATTGGGAATAAAATAATTCAACCACTTCATATAAACCATGCATAACAGCATAATTAAGTGGATTAGTTGTAATCCCTCCGTAAGAGTAGAAACCGAAATAAGTAGCTGAAATAGGAGCGCATGAAGGTTCATAAGAACGCTCCTCCATTTCTTTATTAATCTTTGCAAAAACTTCCTTGAATTCTTCAAAATTCAAACGATTATACCTATAATCAATTAAGGCTCTTGCTAATGCAGCACATAATTTCCTCTCATACTCATTATTTCCAAAACTTCCATACATACACAAACCCAATATAAAATTATTCTTCAAGTTTAAATTAATAAAAATCTGCACATACTTCAAGAAATAGGGTTTAGGTGGAGGAGAGGTAGAATGAATTACTTGCCAGCTCCTCTCTATGCCACTTCCGCTAAGCGGGGACCCATTAAAGTTGTACCGTGTGGGAAGTTGAGTATGGATTCCGGGTCAAGCCCGGAATGACGACGGGGGGTTGTGGCATGGCGTCCCCTCCTCCTATGTCATCCTGGCGAACGCCAGGATCCACTGCGACCTTGCATACGAAGAGATGGTTATGGATTCCGGGTCAAGCCCGG
>JAVKEN010000002.1:0-54718 GCA_040221415.1 Rickettsiales bacterium | reverse complement strand
TCACAAATAGACGAGCACAAAATTTTTAAAGGTGTAGTTCCAGAAATAGCTGCTAGAGCTCATTTGGATAAAATAGATTTGTTGATCAGAGAGGCATTAAATGATGCGGGCCTTGCTTTTAAAGATTTGGATGCTGTTGCTGTGACATCAGGACCAGGTTTAGTAGGTGGGCTTATCGTCGGAGTAATGTATGCAAAAACAATTAGCTATTTGCTTAAAATTCCTCTGATAGAAGTAAATCATTTGGAGGCACATCTATTGACCGCACGCATTACCGATGAAATAAGCTTTCCATATTTATCATTTTTAATTTCTGGAGGACACACGCAGATTGTTGAGACAAAATCTATTGGTAGTCATCGCATTATAGGTCGAACTTTAGATGATGCAATTGGAGAAGCTTTTGACAAGGTTGGCAAGTTGTTGAATCTTGATTATCCATGCGGACCTGAAATCGAGAAGTTGGCTCAGAAAGGAAAAATAGATATAGGATTTCCAGTTCCTTTGAAAGGTAAACAAAACTGTGATTTCTCTTTATCTGGCCTTAAAACCTCTGTAAGAAATTACATTTCAAAATTACGGACTTGCAATGAAGGTGTTAAACAAAATATATGTTATTCTTTCCAGATTGCAGTTTCCGAAATGATAAAGGATCGCCTAAAGAAAGCTTTTTTAATGATTACCGATAAGAAGCTACTAGAACATCGTATGTTGGTTGTTTCTGGAGGTGCTGCAAGCAATAAGTTTTTAAGAAGTCAAATATTAGAAGTTGCTAAAGAAAATTCATTTACAGTTGTTTTTCCGCCCATCAGTTTGTGTACGGACAATGGCGTGATGGTCGCTTGGCTAGGTGTTGAAAAATACTTATTAAAGCAATTTGCTGAAATCTCAATTCAGCCTAAATCACGCTGGGATCTTAAGTAGAATGATTCTAATACCAGTAAGTGGTAATAAAATCGTTACTTTTAGTTTTCTGCTGTTTTCTGAATTTTGACTGCTTATTAAAAGTATCTGTCTCCAGGTTATCTATTTCCGATGGAACAAAAAATAAAATTCTAGTGGAAGCAGAATATAGATTTCCTTGCTTATTTATATTTATATGTTCAAATAAATTTATCCCTTTTAAGTTGCTATCTAGGGCAAGAAGAAAAGAAATGATGTTAGGCTCATTCCTTGCCTTCAAACCAATTTCCAGACTATATGAGTGATAGTTTTTATTAAGAGGTTTGCTTGAAGTGATTTGTTTTAGGGTTATTTGGATTATATTTATTTGGTAAAAGTTCTTAAAATAATATATTAAATCCACCAAATCATTATTAGAAATTGTAGAAGAGTTTAAATGTTTATCATGGATTATTTCATTTAAATAATTCAATTTATAATAAGTTTTTAAATTCTTTTGTTTTATCTCATTAATTCTTTTTATTAGCTTCTCGTTTTTAGTTTTCATATTTCGGGTATCTTCAACTATATTGGTTAGAAAAAGAACCATTAGAAGTGTTATTGATATGAGGATAAAAATGTATTTCCTAAAAAGTTTTTCGTAAGGATTATGTTTTGTTTGTTTTAGATCAAACATGTTATTTATCCTCTATTTTAATAAGCATGCAGACATGATTTAAGTCTCCTTGAGAATAAGACTCCTTCCTATGGTAAGTTACCTTGGAATTTGGAAGCTTTTTTCTAAGTTTTGCTACAAAAACCTTTATATCTTTCAGAGGGCTTTGTTTGTTGGGTGTAGCGAAAGAAGCCTCTATGTTGATGGTCGAATTATTTGATGCGTCATAGCTGAAACCTAGAATGTTCATAGTCTGATTCTTTGAGCTATATAACACGCTTAGTACCTCTATAGGGTAGTTGTAATTCTTTATTGCTTCATATATGCCTCTAAGTTTACTGTTGTTTTTAAGGATTCTCTCTCGGTTTTTAAGCTGACTCTTTAAAACTGACTGTGATTTTGAGCTGTCAGATAATGACCTATGCAAAGACGTGCGGATATTTTTTTCGTTGGTTTTTAGGAGCAAATTAAAACTTACAAAGTAAAACAGTGCAGCCCACAATACAACAAAAGGAACAAAGATAAATTTACAAAAATTTTGATACTTAGATACCTCCTGAACCTCTGGTATTTTTACAGGGGTGCTCCGAAGTTTTAGAATGCATTGAGAAATTTGGTCATCAAAATATAATTTATTTGGGGGGCTCTCTTGAAGTAGTTGCTCAGAGAAGTTGTGCAAATATGTCTTGCAACTACTTTTTTGTACTTTGTTGATTTTAATAGACCCAATTATGAAAATATTATCTTTTGAGTCGCTATCTTTTTTTTCTTTTGCAAGAAACTCATAAGCCTTAGTTTGACTTGTGCATTGTATATTTTGTACTTTCTCTAATTTTTGCGAATTAAAGATTAGCTTTTTTATAAATCCAAATTTGCTAGGGAAGTAATAAATATTTCTTCCTTTATCTTCCTTGGTATGTATTAAATCATTCAAGAATTGAGCTGTTTTAATTATTTCCAGGCTGTATAAATAGATCCCATCTAGGATGATTTTATGATTAAGTATAGAAAGAAGAGTTTCTTTGAATTTCTCGGGATGTTGATAATTTAATAAATAATATCGCCAATGATCATTGTTTGCACAAGGCTTGTTTATTAGAAGAGCATCTTGTATCCCTTTCCTATGGAGTTTGTTGCCGACCTTTCTTTTTATTTTTTTGTTGACGTTAAGTTTGCCTATATCTGGATAAGTAAGAATCTCGGCCTCCTCTTGAGCGGAGTACAACAATATAGTTAGTTTATATTTTGAATATTTGTTTAATAACGAGATCAAATGATCTTTACAATCATTCTCATCAAGAAACAAGGTGTTAAGGTAATGACTTTTCGTTTCGCTATATAAATACGCCTCTATAGAGGCATTCCCAAAAATCAGCAGGACTTTATTTTTTTGTCTCTTAAGCATCCTCTTCCCTATTCACTTGAATCATAAAACCATATAATATATAAATTCACCAGAGTTTTATTGTTTTGCACCAAATAAAAATGATTGATCAAAGTGGTGTGAGTGACTAACTACTGTAAAGAGCAAACCAAATATGAAAGCGTTAAATGACATAAGAACTGAGTTTATTGATTTTTTCAAAAAACATCAGCATGATCATGTTGCATCAAGCCCTTTAGTGCCTCTCAGCGATCCCACTTTGATGTTTACCAATGCTGGAATGGTTCAGTTCAAAGATATTTTCACTGGAAGAAAGGATTCGCCATACCGGAGAGCAGTTACAAGTCAGAAATGTGTTAGGGCAGGAGGCAAACACAATGACCTAGACAATGTTGGATATACTGGACGTCACCTCACTTTCTTCGAAATGCTAGGTAATTTTTCTTTTGGAGACTACTTTAAGCAAGAAGCCATAAAATTCTCTTGGGATTTTCTAACCAAGAATCTTGGTCTGAATAAGGAAAAGCTATATTTCACTGTATACCATAATGATGAAGAAGCATTTGAAATATGGAAGAAAGTTACCGGTTATGGAGATGACAGAATTATTAGAATTAAAACAGATGATAATTTTTGGTCTATGGGAGATCTGGGTCCTTGTGGGCCGTGCTCAGAAATATTTTATGATCACGGCGATCAAGTTTTTGGTGGTTTGCCGGGGACAAAAGACGAAGACGGTGACAGATATGTAGAGATATGGAATCTTGTGTTTATGCAGTTTGAGAAGATGTTAGATGGTACGCAGCATGCATTACCAAAATGCTCTATTGATACTGGAATGGGATTAGAAAGAATCACTGCTGTATGCCAGGGAGTGTTGGATAATTACCATACAGATTTGTTTAAAGATTTGATTGGAGCTTCTCAAGAATTCTCTTCTACAGATTCAATCGGAAAAAAGAAGTTTTCTCACCGAATAATATCTGATCATTTGCGATCTTCTGCTTTTCTTATTGCAGATGGAGTTATGCCCTCGAATGAAGGGCGTGGATATGTTTTGAGAAGGATTATTAGAAGGGCTGTAAGACATATTCATGAACTTGAATGCAAAGATTTGTTGCTCCCAAAGATTTTACCTACGCTTGTCAATAATATGAGTGAGGCTTATCCGCAGTTGATAAAAGCAGAAGGTTTAATAAAGGATGTTTTAAGTAATGAAGAGAGTCTTTTTAGAGGAACAATTGATAAAGGAATAGCGCTTTTTGATCAGGAAATATCAAAAATGAAGGGAAAAAAGTTTTCTGGAGATGTTGCGTTTAAGTTGCACGACACATATGGATTTCCTATTGATTTAACTTGCACTCTGCTTAAGGAAAAGGGTTTAGATGTTGATATGCCAGCCTTTAATAAAGCTATGGATAATCAGAAATTGGCTGCACGTAAATCTTGGAAAGGGTCAGGAGAAAAACAAGAGGAAGATATCTGGTTTGATATTAATAGAAAAGTGGGAGATACGGAATTCGTGGGATACGAACACTTGTCCGGGAAAGGAATTGTGAAAGCTTTAGTGCAAAATGACAGAGTCACACCTTATGTTGATAATAAGGAGGAGTTTTATTTGATCGTGAATCAAACCCCTTTTTATGGCGAGTCTGGTGGTCAGATGGGCGATGTTGGCAAAGTTGCTTTAGATGGAACCCAAATTGATGTCATTGATACTCAGAAAAAAGCTGGAGGTCTGCATGTGCATAAATGTAGACTGCTAAAAGGCCTTATTAAAAACTTAGACGAAGTGTCTTTGGATGTAAACAGTGAGCATAGGAACTCTCTGAGAGCGAACCATACCGCTACTCATCTTTTGCATGCTTCTCTGCGCAAAAAGCTTGGCGAACATGTTGTGCAGAAAGGCTCTTTAGTTGCTGCTGACAAGCTAAGATTTGACTTTAGTAGCACCAAGCCTGTACCTAAAAATACATTGCAAGAAGTTGAGAATGAGATTAACAGCTTGATTATTAGGAATTCAAAAGTGAAGTCATTTATCAAGCCATATGATGATGCTGTGAATTCTGGTGCAATGGCATTATTTGGCGAGAAGTATGACGATAAAGTTAGGGTCATTTATATTGGTGAGGATGAGGATTATCACTCAATAGAGCTGTGTGGAGGTACGCATGTTAGCTCTCTAAGTGAAATTTGTTCATTTAATATCATTTCTGAGTCAGCTATTGCAGCAGGTATTAGGCGTATAGAAGCTGTAACCAGGAATGAATCATATAATTTAAACAAAAATAATAAAGACTCTCTTGGAGATGTTGGGGAGTTTCTGAGATGCACTAGGAGTGAGATTGTTGGGAAGGTGAAATCTCTTGTAGAAGAAAAAAAACTTCTAAAGAAAGAGTTGTCCAAATTCAGAATAGATCAAGCTGCTAAAAGAGTGTTTAATGAAAATAATTATTATCAATATAATGGCTTTAATTGTTTAGTAGAGGTTTTAGAAGGTCTTGATGCTAAAGATTTAAAGGAGTTGTGCTCTTACTCAAATAAAAAGCCGGAGAAGCTTATTTTGTGTCTTGTATCAGTGGATAAGGAAGCAAACAATGCATCTTTTATCATCAATGTTTCGAAAGAAGTAACAAAGACAGTGGGAGCAAAAGATATACTTGCAATTTTGTCCACAGTTTATTCTTTGAGAGGTGGAGGAAATCAGGATTTTGCTCAAGGAGGAGGAGAGCTTCACTCATCTATCGATAAGCGACTGATTGTAGATCACATTAAAAGCCTCATTGAGGGGTAATGGATAGTAAAACAACAAAATTTTTTATTATTGCTGGCGAGTCTTCAGGCGATAACCTTGGTAAAAAACTATGTTATAACTTAAAAAAAAGTATAAAATGTGAGTTTCGTGGTATAGGGGGTGAGGGAATGAAGCGAGAAGGCGTGAAAAGCATTTTTCCAATGAAAGAAATTTCTCTGATGGGCTATTCCGAGATTTTTTTAAGAATCCCTTCTTTGATAAAAAGAATCCGATTTACTGCTGAAGAAATACGTAAGTATGACCCAGATTGTGTGATAACAATCGATTCTCCAGGTTTTTGTTTCCGAGTAATTAAATTAATACAAAATTTAAGAGCTAAAAAAATTCACTATGTTGCTCCTTCGGTGTGGATAAAGCCCCAGAGGGTTAAATTTTTAGATAAGTATTATGATAAAATTTTATCCTTACTTCCATTTGAAAAGGAATATTTTAATAGGGTGCGAGTGCAATGTGATTTTGTTGGACATCCGGCTGTAGAAGATGGATTTGGCAAGGGTGATGGGGAGGTTTTTAGGAGTAGGAATTCTATACATGAAAAGGATATTGTTGTTACTGCAATGTTGGGCAGCCGTATGAGTGAGATAAAAAGATTAGGGCCAATTTTCTTTGAATCCTTAGATCTGTTTTGTAAAAAAGTTTCTCAGAGAGTGGTGGTCGTCTTCCCGAGTGCATTCAAGGAGGCAAAACAAATGGCTCTTATTCTTTCAAAAAATTATAACTATAGGTTTATTTGTTGTTTACAAGAAGAGAAGCTGGACTTGTTTGCTGCAACGAACTTTGCTTTAGTCAAATCGGGAACGTCCAGTCTAGAAGTAGCGATAGCAGGAGTCCCAATGATTGTTGGCTATAAGGTGAGTTCTCTCTCGGCGCTCATTGCAAAATATATTATTAAATTTAGAGGGTTTGTTTCAATAGTAAACATTTTGGCGGGCAAAGAAATCATCCCTGAATATATTCAAGATAAATGTATACCTTCAAAATTGGCAGATGGTCTATATGATCTATATTCGAAAGATTCAATTAATCAGGTGAAAATGGCTCAGAAAGAAATAGCTAAACTCACTGTAGGATCTTCGTCTCCAAGTATATTGGCTGCAGAATCTGTGATAGAAGTTCTAAAATGATTGTATTACGAAATTATATTTACAATTTTTTAAACTGTTATATATTGATAATTCTTATTATTAACGCAAATTAAATTGAATTATGGACAGACAGAAGGCACTTGATAGCGCTTTATCACAAATTGAAAAGGCCTTTGGAAAAGGGGCTGTCATGAAGTTGGGTCAGAAGCCAGCTATTGATGTGGATACGATTTCTACAGGGTCTCTTGGTCTTGATATTGCGCTTGGTGTGGGGGGGTTACCAAAAGGCAGAATTATTGAGATATACGGGCCAGAAAGTTCTGGAAAGACAACGCTTACTTTACATGTAGCTGCTGAGTGTCAAAAAAAAGGCGGTATTTGTGCATTTGTTGATGCTGAACATGCTTTAGATCCTTCATATGCAAAAAAATTAGGCGTAGATATAGATAATTTAATCATATCGCAGCCAGATACAGGAGAGCAGGCTCTCGAAATAGCAGATACGCTTGTGCGTTCAGGAGGGGTTGATGTTGTTGTCATTGATAGTGTGGCGGCTTTGGTGCCTAAGGCTGAGATTGAAGGAGATATGGGTGATTCGCATATGGGTCTTCAGGCTAGACTGATGAGTCAGGCGCTAAGAAAGCTTACTGGGTCGATTTCTCGTACTAACTGTATGGTTATTTTTATTAATCAGATCAGAATGAAAATTGGTGTAATGTTTGGTAATCCAGAAACCACAACAGGTGGGAATGCTTTAAAATTTTATTCATCAGTAAGATTAGATATTAGAAGAATTGGCGCTATAAAAGACCGGGATGAGGTTGTTGGCAATGAGACAAGAGTCAAGATTGTCAAAAATAAAGTCGCACCTCCATTTAGGACTGTAGAGTTTGATATTATGTACGGCAAAGGTATTTCTCAAGAAGGCGAGATTATTGATCTTGCAGTGAAAGAAGGTTTGATTGAGAAATCAGGTTCTTGGTATGCTTATGATGGAAATAAAATAGGTCAAGGAAAAGAAAATGCTAAAAATTTCTTAAAGGAAAACAGAGAGTTGTCCATCAAAATTAAAGAAGAAATTTTAAAGAAAACTAACTCTAATGATTTTGTAGATGAGTCAGTAGTAGTGGAGGAAGAAAATGTTTAATTTGAAGGGCAAAAAGGCATTGGTTACAGGCTCAACTGGTGGAATAGGTAAAGACATTGCAAAAGCTCTTGTGGAGCAAGGTGCTGTGGTAACTCTTAGTGGAACTAATGAAGAAAAGTTGAAAAAACTTAAGTCTGATATCAGTCCAACTGCTCACATTATTTCATGCGACCTAAGAGATTCTGAGGCTGTAGTGTCCTTAGTGGAAAAGTCTAATGAAATGATGTCAGGTCTAGATATAGTTGTATGTAATGCAGGTATTACAAAAGATAACCTGATAATGAGAATGAAAAATGAAGATTTTGAGGATGTCATTAAAGTTAATCTTCAGTCAAGTTTTATAATAAATAAGTCAGCTGTAAAAATCATGATGAAAAATAGATGGGGAAGGATAATCAATATTTCATCAGTTGTTGGGGTTTCTGGTAATCCTGGCCAGGCAAATTACTGTGCCTCAAAAGCAGGTATGATTGGTATGTCCAAATCTATTGCTATTGAATGTGCTACACGAAATATTACAGTAAATTGTATTGCACCTGGGTTTATAGAAACACCTATGACAGATGCTTTGAATGAGGATCAGAAGGAAAAGATACTTAGTGGCATTCCGGCCAAGAGAATGGGTCAATCAACGGATATTGCAAGCACTGCTGTATTCCTTGCTTCGGAAGAGGCTGGATACATCACAGGGCAAACTCTACACGTTAATGGTGGCCTGCTTATGGTATGATGTTTTGCTGGCATATTAAAAAAAAGTATGCTAAAAGCTAAGGGTTATTTCGTTTATTAACTAAATAAGGAAAGTGATATGAGTGATATCCAAGAAAGAGTAATTGAAGTTGTATCTAAAAATTTAGACGTAGATAAGTCTAAAATTACAAAAGATGCAAATTTTGTTGAAGATTTAGGAGCTGATAGTCTTGATCAAGTTGAGCTAGTAATGGCTTTTGAGGAAGAGTTTGGCGTTGAAATTCCTGATGAAGCAGCTGAAAAAATTAGAACTATTGCTGATGCTGTGAAGTTCATTGAAGAAAACTCAAAATAAATTTTCATGAGACGCGTTGTTGTCACTGGTTTAGGTCTTGTAACTCCTTTAGGCAAGGATGTCCAAACTACATGGGATAGCCTTATAAAGGGTGAATCCGGTATTGGTAAAATTACTAACTTTGATTGTACTGATTATAGTTGCAAGATAGCGGGAGAAGTTCCTGGAAGAGATAGTCCAGGAGGGTTTGATAGTGAGCAGTATGTTTCAAATAAAGATCTAAGAAAAATGGATCAGTTTATTGTATATGGAATTGCTGCTGCTGTTCAAGCAATTGAAGATTCAGGATGGAAACCTAAATCAGAGAATGATCTAGAGATGACGGGTGTTATGATAGGCTCGGGGATTGGCGGTTTAAGAACAATCGAAGAGACTGCAGTCACTATCGCAGAAAAGGGGCCGAGAAGAGTTAGCCCATTTTTTATTCCAGCTAGTCTAATTAATTTAATTTCAGGTCATGTTTCTATAAAATATGGTTATAGGGGGCCAAATCATGCCGTGGTTACTGCTTGTTCAACAGGTGCTCATGCTATAGGCGATGCTGCCAGAATTATAGCTTTAGGTGATGCAAACGTAATGGTTGCTGGAGGTGCAGAATCTGCTGTTTGTAAAACAGGTGTGGCTGGCTTCTCAGCTGCAAGAACTCTCTCAACAGCATTTAATGACTCTCCTAAAGAGGCTTCACGTCCTTGGGATAAAGACAGAGATGGTTTTGTCATGGGAGAAGGGTCGGGAGTAGTTGTGCTGGAAGAGTATGAACAGGCTAGAAAAAGAGGAGCGAAGATTTATGGTGAAGTAGTGGGGTATGGCTTAACAGGAGATGGATACCATATTACCTCGCCTCATCCTGAAGGGGTGGGTGCATACAGAGCTATGGAGATGGCTTTGAAGAAATCTGGTTTGAATAAGTCACAGATAGGGTATATTAATGCTCATGCTACTTCGACTCCAGTGGGTGATATTCCCGAATTGAATAACGTGACCAAGTTTTTCAGTGGAGAGTTAGATAATATATCGATGTCTTCTACAAAATCTTCAGTAGGACATCTGTTAGGAGCTGCAGGAAGCGTTGAAACAATTTTTTCTATTCTTGCTATGCGTGATGGTGTGTTACCTCCAACATTGAATCTTCATAATCCACCAGAAGATAATCAGGTGGATTTAATACCTCTTAAATCTAAGGAAAAGAAAGTTGACGCAATAATGTCAAATTCCTTTGGATTTGGCGGGACCAATGCTACACTGATAGTCAAAAAAGTTTAAAATTCTTATGACTGTAAGAAAAGTTTTTGTGTTATGCGCAATTTTTTTCTTTATTTATATTTTTATTCCAGGGCCAAGTAACCAAGATAATAAATTATTTATCCAAAAGGGATCCAGAATGATGATTGCGGATTCTTTAAAGAATAATGACATTATAAGAGATAAATATAGTTTTTGGGTTTTGGCTCAATTACTGAGGATATTCGGTCCTATGCAATCAGGAGAATATATCTTTGATGCTAGGGATTCCTTATTTTCTGTTTTGAAAACAATTCAATTGGCTAGAGTTGCTGAGTATTCCATTACCTTCCCCGAAGGATTATATACGAGTGAAATACTTGAAATTATTCTAAACGATAAAAACTTAAAAGGTTTAGTTGATAAGACATACAAAGAAGGGAGTTTAATGCCTAGTACATACCATTTTAATTTTGGACACACTAGGTCTGCTTTGTTGGAGCGCATGTTTATTAACATGTCAGACTACCTTAATAATGCCTGGTTAAAAAGGGATAAGAACTTACTTCTCACAAACAAACAACAAGCATTGATTTTAGCTTCTATAGTTGAAAAAGAGACTCAATTTGACGAGGAAAGAGCTAGGGTTGCTGCAGTTTTTTATAATAGGTTAAAGAAAGGTATGAGATTGCAGTCAGATCCAACAACGATATATGCGATTACAAAAGGAAAGTATGTTTTAAAACAACCGTTAACTAAGAAAAACTTGAAAATAAAGTCGGCATTTAATACTTATTATACTTATGGTTTGCCGCCACAGCCGATTTGTAATCCTGGAGTTGCTTCTATTTTAGCTGTTATGCATCCAGCTCACACTAGAGAACTATACTTTGTTTTAGGCAGCGATGGTCGTCACGTTTTTGCGAACAAATACAAAGATCACCTAGTTAATGTAAGGGAATACAGAAAACAAGCTAGAGCTAATTAATTAACCTATCAATTACAATATAGAAAAGTATAAAATAGTAAAAAATTATAGACAGTATTGCTGCAGCTAGATCATCTGCTACAATTCCCAGACCTCCCTTTATTGATTTTTCAATAAAGTTTATTGGCCATGGTTTGAATATATCAAAGATTCTAAATAGCAGAAAAGCGGCTAGACATGAAACGAAAAAGCACTCATAAAAATTAAAATTTATAGCTGCTCCTTTAGCCCCCATTATAATTAGGCCGAATGTAAAAGGGATAGTGGTTATAATAACCAATGATTGGCCAACTATTTCATCTATGATAACTTCTTTAGGATCAGAATCTTTAGATATTTTTGAATATCTGCCTGCAGTGAAGCAACTTATTACAATTAATACGGCTAATATTATCAAACTAACTAGAGTCGCATTTTCAATATTTGCTTGTTCAGAATATATAAAATCATAAAGAAAAAAAGACAATCTGAAAATCATGAAAGCTATAGGAAAAGCTATTAAAGAACCTATGGTGCCGGCGCCTTTCTTGACTACTTTCCCAATCCCAAAAAAAGTAGAAAATAAAAAATGTGGATTGTAGTAATCAATCATTTTTGTTCCGTCTGATAAATGCCGGTATGTCGTACACCTCTTGATCTAGGCTTTCATTTTCGCTCGTATTATTTTGACTATCAATTCCTTGCTCTTTCTCAGAGTTTTGAACTTTCTTGGTGAATTTGTTAAATAAGCCAGAGATAGACGATTTTAAGTTATTTTTTTGTTTTACAGGCTCTGGATCTTTTTCTTCTTGAAAATTCAATTCAAGGTTTTCTGATTCAGATTTATGATGTTGTTCATCCTCGTTAGAGGTATCGATGTGTTGATGAGAAACTGTAGTTTTGTCTATATCTATTTCCCCGTCTTCACTGATGGTAGTTTCAGATTTTGTTGTGCTGATTGTTGATATTGATATTTTGTTTTTCTGATCAATACCTGTTGCAACAACTGACACCCTCATTCTACCTTCCATAGCATCATTGAATGTGGATCCAAAAATAATATTAGCATTCTCATTCTCGATCTCATCTCTAATTCTATTTGCAGCTTCATCAACTTCAAACAAGGTCATATCTTTGCCACCTGTAATGTTGATCAAAACTCCTTTTGCTCCTTTCATTGACGCGTGAGCTAGCAAGGGGTTTGAGATTGCAGCCTCAGCAGCCTTAATCGCTCTTCCGTCTCCATCAGATTCTCCGGTTCCCATCATAGCTTTGCCCATTTCACTCATTACGGTTTTAATATCAGCAAAATCTAGATTAATTAATCCAGGCATTATCATTAAATCTGTGATTCCTCGGACGCCAGTATTTAAGACGTTGTCAGCTAGCATAAATGCGTCTGAGAAGGTTGTGTCTTCATTCGCTATTCTAAAAAGATTCTGATTAGGAATTACTATCAAGGTGTCAACATACTTTGCCAGCTCTTCTACGCCTCTTTCAGCAAGAGTCATTCTGTGAGATCCTTCAAAATGGAAAGGTTTGGTTACCACCCCAATTGTAAGAATTCCCTGCTCTTTTGCTGCCTTAGCAATAATTGGTCCAGCCCCTGTTCCTGTGCCGCCGCCCATGCCGGCAGTAATGAAAACCATATTACTATCTTGTAGGCATTCTGATATTTGTTCCATTGCTTCTTCAGCTGATGCAGCACCAATTTCTGGAAGTGCTCCAGCGCCCAACCCGCGTGTAACGGTCTCACCTAGCTGAATTCTTTTTGTAGCCAAGGAGTTAGCTAAAGCTTGAGAATCAGTGTTCGCAGCAACAAAATTTACTCCTTCCAACTTTGAAGAAATCATATTGTTTATTGCGTTACCTCCGGCTCCACCAACGCCAAACACTGTAATAGTTGGCTTGAGTAATATGTTTTCTGGGACACCGATTTGAATAGACATAAAATTTCCTAACCTTTAAATTCACAGATATTGATTATATTACATAGTCTAAGAGATTTGTATTAAAAACTCCAAATGCAGTTATTAATTATCTATTTCTGTAACAAGTTTGTGAATATCCTCAATAGATTGTACTGAGACAGTTTTAACATTGCTATCAATTCGTTTTATAAGGCCTGATAACACTGACCCAGGACCAATCTCAACAAATCTATCTACGCCATATTCGATCATTTTTCTTACAGATTCTGTCCATCTGACTGTTGCAGTTACCTGTTTAACTAGGTTATCTTTTATACTATCTGGTAATGATTCTTTATCAGCGGTTACATTCGAGATTATTCGAATAGTAGGTTTATTAATGGAAATGTTTTTTAAAGCCTCTTTAAGTTTTTGCTGAGCGGGCTTCATTAGGCTGCAGTGAAAAGGGGCACTTACTTTCAATTTTATAGCCTTAAAGCCTTTTTCTTTCGCTAAATCAATAGCTGCATTTATTGCGATTTCATTCCCACTTAAAACAAGCTGGCCAACGGAATTGTCATTGGCAATCTCACAAACACCGTGGTTTTTTACTGACTGACAAATTTTTTGAGCAATTTCAAAATTTGCTCCTAGAAGCGCAAACATCGCTCCTTCTCCTTTGGGGACAGCTTTTTGCATCGCCTGTCCTCGTAGTTGTAGTAATTTAGCTGAATCTGTTATTGATAACCCGTTAGTGACTGTTAAGGCGCTGAACTCACCCAAAGAATGTCCTGCAGCAAATTGTCCAGTATCTGATAACTGCCTATTTGATAGATGTTCAATCGTTTTTGCAATTGCTAAAGAACAAAGCATAAGAGCGGGCTGAGTGTTTTCGGTTTGTGTTAATTTTTCTTCTGGGCCCTCAAAAATAATTTTTGATAGCTTAAACCTAAGAGCCTCGTCAACAGTGTTAAATAATTCTTTAACATGATTATACTCCTCATAGATATCTTTACACATCCCCATTTTTTGGGAGCCCTGGCCAGGAAAAATATATGCTGTTGTCATTTAAGTATTAAATTCTTTAATGTTAAGGGATATTATACAGCAATTCAAAAACTTGCAAATTCTTTGGAAAAAATATAGAAAAAATAAAAAATTCAAATTTTATGTTTAAAGATCTAGGTGACAAGCTAAACAAAATATTCAGCAAGTTAACAAGCGTAGGATATTTAACGGAAGAGCATATTAATTCTTCATTAAGAGAAATTAGGGTATCTCTCTTGGAAGCTGATGTTTCATTAGAGGTGGTAAGGGAGTTCACTTCTTTAGTGAAGGAGAGGGCTTTGGGAGAAGAGGTAATAAAAAGCGTTACCCCAGGACAAATGGTTGTAAAGATTGTCCAAGACACAATTGCTCATATCTTAAGCTTTGAAGAAGGGCATCAGATTAATTTAAAGGCGAAACCTCCAGCAGTTCTGTTGGTCATGGGTTTACAGGGATCTGGAAAGACTACCACTGTTGCTAAGTTGGCGAAGAAGCTTGCAAAAAACAAAAAAATTTTAGTGGCTTCTTTAGATGTATACAGACCAGCTGCACAAAAGCAGTTAGAGGTCTTGTCAGAGAAAGTTGGGGTGGAGTCTCTAAAAATTATACCCAAAGAAGATCCAGTTCAGATTACTAAGAGGGCGCTATCTTTTGCAAAAGATAATGGTTTCGATGTCTTAATTCTAGATACAGCAGGCAGGACGCATATTGACCAAGGGTTAATGAATGAGGTTGTGGAAATAGCAAATATATCTAATCCTGTTGAGAAACTTTTGGTGGTGGACTCTATGATAGGACAAGAGTCCGTAAATATAGCAAAAGCGTTTAATGAGAAAATTGGCTGTACAGCGATTGGCTTAACGCGAGTTGATGGTGATACTCGAGGGGGTGCCGCTCTCAGTATGAGCTATGTAGCAAAATGCCCCATTAAGCTGTTGGGTACAGGAGAGGGAGTTGATGATCTTGAAGAATTTGATCCAGAAAGATTAGCTTCAAGAATTTTGGGGATGGGGGATGTGGTGACCCTCGTAGAGAAAGCTGCAGAAGCATTTGACGAAGAAGAGTCTGCGCGCCTAGAAAAAGACTTAAGGAGTGGCCAATTCTCTCTGGAACAGTTAGAAAGCCAGTTGGGAAAAATAAAAAAAATGGGAGGTTTAACCAAGATGATTGGGATGATCCCTGGAATGAATAAACTTTCTGGAAGCATGAATTCTGATGACCTCGATAACAAAGCTGTTGAAAGACAAATAGCTATCATCAGGTCTATGACTAGGTTTGAGAAAAGAAATCCGAAGCTACTTAACGCATCAAGAAAAGTTAGGATCTCTAAGGGTTCGGGAAGTAGCGTTCAAGAAATAAACAAATTGGTTAAAAATTTTCTCAAAATGCAAAAAATGATGAAGCGATTTTCTTCGATGGACAAGAAGTCTATCATGCGTGGTGGAATGGATCAATTTCTGCAATAATAATATAAAAATTAAAGTGACCATGTTGAAAGTTAGAATTGAATTAATTTCTGCTTGACTAAATTGATTATGATGCTAAATTCTAGCCTCTAAACTTTTGAACTTTAAGTGTTTTAAGATTATGGGAAAAGCTAAGACAGCTAGTAAAAACAATCCAACCGCTAGAGCTAAGGCTAAGGTGTTTAAATATAACAATCAAGTCGTAAAGCCGGTTAAGTTGATTAGTCATGGTAGGAATTATATGGCTGTACAATATGAAGGCGGTCAAGTGGCTGTTGATGAAAAAGGAAGTCCTGTTCCCTGGGGAAAGATTAGAGGCCAATAATTAGTAGAGAAAAAAATGCCAAAATTAAAGACAAAATCAGGTGCAAAAAAAAGATTTAAAGTATCAGCGTCAGGAAAGGTAATTGCTGGCCAGTCTGGCAAAAGACATGGAATGGTTAAAAGATCTAAGAGGCATATAAGACAGCAAAGAGGCACAACTGTTTTGTGTAAGGCTGATGCTAAGATCATCAAGCAGTTCATTCCTTATTCAGCTTAGTGATGGAGAATTATAATGGCAAGAGTTAAATCAGGTGTTACTACAAAAGCAAGACATAAAAAAATTCTAAAACTTGCTAAAGGTTTTAGGGGGCGTGCAAAATCTTGTTTCAGAATTGCTATTGAGAGAGTGGAAAGAGCTCTTCAGTATGCTTACAGAGACCGTAGGAATCGCAAAAGAGACTTAAGGGGGCTGTGGGTTCAACGCATTAATGCAGCAGTAAGAGAGCATGGTTTAACATACTCAAAATTTACTGGAGGGTTGAAAGCTGCTAATATTGATATTGATCGTAAAATATTAGCTGAGCTAGCTGTTAATCATCCTAAAGAGTTCTTAAGTATTGTTGATAAAGTAAAACAAGTTCTAAAAGCTGCTTAAATTTTTTTAGGCGCATTTAAAATGGACGATTTATCATCCAAGATTAATCATTGTATTAAGGAAGAGATTCCTGGAATATCCTCCTTAATGGATTTAGAGAGCTGCAAACACAGATTTCTAGGAAAAAAAGGTCTGATTGTTCTAGAGCTGAAGAAACTTGCAACCCTTCCTGTCGACGAAAAGAAAGCATTTGGTCAAAGTATCAATATTTGCAAGGAGCGTATATTAAAAGCGCTTGAGGATCAAAAGGCTATAATCCAGAAAAAAGAGATTGAAAGAAAATTAAAATCTGAAAAGATTGATTTATCTTTGCCATCTAGAAGTTATAGCGCAGGAACAATTCATCCTATTACTCATGTAAAAAGACAGGTGCTAGAAATTTTTAACTCTATGGGTTTTACTTATCGTTCTGGACCAGATCTAGAGAGTGATTATTACAATTTCTCGGCTCTTAATATCCCTGAGCATCATCCGGCGAGAGCAATGCATGACACTTTTTATATGGAGAATGGCAAAGTGTTGCGAACACACACTTCTTCGGTTCAAATACGTGCTATGGAGAATAGTTCTCCTCCCTTTAAATTTATCAGCATGGGTCGCACCTATAGATGCGATTATGACGCAACTCATACTCCGATGTTTCATCAAATAGAAGGTGTATACATAGATGAAGATATCAATATGTCCCATTTAAAGGGGTGTTTAGACGAGTTTTTAAAAAGATTTTTTGATAACCCTAATGTAACCGTTAGGTTACGCCCTAGCTATTTCCCTTTTACCGAGCCATCAGCAGAGGTTGATATATCTTTGAATCAAGGAAAGGATTGGTTAGAGATTTTGGGATGTGGTATGGTTCATCCTAATGTTTTAAAAAATGTTGGTATTGACTCTGAGAAGTATCAGGGGTTCGCATTTGGAATGGGTATTGAGAGAATTACTATGTTAAAATATGGAATGAAAGATCTGAGGCCGTTTTTTGATGCTGATCTTAGATGGTCAAACAAATATGGTTTTTCTTCGTTTGATATTCCGTCATTAATAAAAAATATACTTTAATGAAGTTTACATATAATTGGTTAAAAAAGTTTCTAGATATAGAAGCAGACATATATCAAATTGCTGATGCATGTAATCAAATAGGGCATGAGGTCGAGGAAATAGTCGATCATGCACAATCCCTAAAGCATTTTATCATAGCAAAAATTCATTCGGTGGCGAAACACCCCAATGCAGACAAATTAAAAATTTGTATCGTCGATGATGGTGAAAAGAAAATACAGGTCGTTTGTGGCGCTAACAATGTGAATGCTGGAGAAAAAATAGTTTTTGCCTCTCCTGGTGTAATTATACCAAGTAACGGAATGAAGATTCGCTCTTCTAAAATTAGGGGTGTTGAAAGTAATGGAATGATTTGTTCTGCAGAAGAATTAGGTCTTACTGATAAGAGCGATGGAATAATGATCATAGATAATGAAGCTAAGGAAGGGGACTCTTTTGTTGCTGCGATGCCTCATTTCAACGATCCTATGATACATTTGTCCATAACTCCAAATAGGCCGGATTGTTTGGGCGTCTATGGAATTGCAAGAGATCTGGCAGCCAAGGGAATTGGGTCACTTAAAGAGTATCAGGAAATAGTAGATCGTTCTTCAGATAGATTTCCTAACAAAGTTGCTGTAGCTGAACAATCTATGTGTATGGCGTTCTCGTCGATTTATATTAGTGATATAAGCAATAAAGAAAGTCCATGTTGGCTTAAGCATTTTTTAGAGGCGGTAGGATGCTCTCCTAGAAATTTTGCTGTGGATGTCACTAATTATATAAATTTTTCATTTGCTAGGCCATTGCATGTTTATGATGCAGATAAAATTTCTGGGGGCTTTAATGTTCGCTTGGCAAAAGATGGCGAAGAGTTTTTATCTTTAGATGGTAAAAAATATGCACTGACAAATGAGGATGTGGTGGTGTCTGACGAAGAAAAAGTGTTATCTTTAGCTGGGATTATAGGGGGGGAATCAACAAAATGTGAGTCGGAATCAAAAAATATTATAATTGAATCTGCATTATGGGACTCAATTAAAATTTCCGCTTCTGCAAAAAGTCATCAAATTGATACTGACTCAAAATTCAGATTTGAAAGAGGCGTTGATTATGAATTTGCTGCGCAAGGAGCTTTGTTGGCCAGCAAAATGATTCTGGAGTTTTGTGGAGGCAAAGCTTCTCAAGTTTTCTATAATAAGTCTGCAAAACTATACGACAAAATAAAAAAAATATTTTTTAGCTATCAATTAGTTGAAAAAATTGGTGGCCTTGCTGTTAGTAAGGAAAGAGCTAACTATATTCTGCGGTCTTTGGGTTTCAAGGTTGCCAAGATCTCAGACGATGCAATTGAGGTTTATGTTCCAGCATGGCGCCATGATATTGCAATACAGGAAGACTTAGTGGAGGAAATTCTTAGGATTGAAGGATATGATAATATTCCTAGCAAAAGGCTATCAAATGGTAATGATACAAAAAAAATGCTATCATCAGCTGAGTCCAAAGTCATAGAATTGCCTAATATGATGGCTTCGCGGGGATATGATGAGGTCATAACATGGTCTTTTGTCAGTTCTCAAAAACTCAAGTTGTTTGAATTTGATCAAGCAGGTTTAAAAATAGCTAACCCTATAAACGAAGATTTAGACTGTATTAGACCTTCAATTATTCCTAATTTAGTGGACGCTATAATTTTGAATAATAATAGAGGCTTTGATTCGTCTTCAATGTTTGAAATTGGCCCAGTATATCAATCTTCTGAACCTGAGAATCAGTTTCAGTATATTTCCGGTATTAGGTCTGGAGTAGCTGAACAAAAAGACATATTTTGCAAACAGAGAGAGTTTGATATTTTTGATGTAAAAAAAGATGTTGAAATTATTTTAGAAAAATTTGGCTATAGTTTTGAGAATATTGAATTTAATCAAAGTGAAGATATTCCCAACTTCTTGCATCCATCACAAGCTGCTAGAATTTTTATCAGGAAACAACCTGTTGGACTGGTCGGGACAATACATCCGGCAATAACACAAAAATTAAAGATTAAAAAACCGATTTTCTGCTTTGAGATAAACTTGGACTCTTTTGCATGCCAAAAGAGCGTATCAAGTGAAGAATTGATTTCGGACTTTCAATCGGTTGAAAGAGACTTTGCATTTCTAGTGGAGGATGATGAAAGAGTGGGCGAGATATTAAAGGCGGTTAAAAAAGTAGATGGCAGAATTACACGAGTAAGACTATTCGATTTATTCACGGATGGAGATTTGCCAAATGGAAAAAAATCTATAGCATTTAGAGTTAAGATGCAATCATCTAGCGGTACTTTGGACTCTGAGATAATTGACAATATATCAGATAAAATAATTTCTGTTCTGGAAACTAGGTACCACGGTAATCTCAGAAATTAAGAAGGTGTTCATGAAAAGTTTTAGGATTGAAAGTGATTCAATTGGAGAAATAAAAGTTGAGTCAACTAAATTTTGGGGAGCACAAACTCAAAGATCTATAGAGAATTTTGATATTGGGCATGAAAGAATGCCTATAGATTTAGTGCATTCATATGTGATTGTTAAATTATGCGCTGCTAAAGCCAATCACAAACTCAAGCTTTTATCATCTGAGAAAAAAGACTTGATAGAGATGGCGTCTACAAAGATATTATCTGGAAGTTGTGATAATCATTTTCCGCTTGTTGTATGGCAAACTGGCTCAGGAACTCAAACTAATATGAATGTTAATGAGGTTATTTCAAATTTAGCAAATCAAGCTGCAGGTGCTAAGTTAGGGAAAAAACACCCTATTCATCCAAATGATGATGTTAATTTAGGGCAGTCATCAAATGATTCTTTCCCAACAGCTATGCATATTGCATCATATAAAAAAATTAAAGAATATTTGATTCCGTCTCTTAAAGGCATGCTTTCTACACTTCAGAAAAAGTCAAAAGAATTTGAGAATAAAGTTAAAATTGGAAGGACGCATTTGCAGGATGCAACACCGATTACAGTTGGCCAAGAGTTTTCAGGCTATGCACAGCAAATACAATACAGCCTTGATAGAATTGATTGCGTGTTACCAAGGATTAAACAACTTGCTTTAGGCGGCACAGCGGTAGGCACCGGGTTAAATTCAAACAATGGTTTTATAGAAAAATTTTTAGCAGAATTGAATAAATTTACAAATTATGATTTTGAGTCTGCGCCTAATAAGTTTGAGGCTTTGGCTTCAAATGACTCTATGGTTGAATTATCGGGAGCGCTTAATGTTATTGCAACTAGTTTAATGAAAATTGCAAACGATATCCGTTTGTTGGGTTCAGGCCCAAGATGCGGCCTGGGCGAGATTATTCTTCCTGCTAACGAGCCTGGGTCTTCGATAATGCCTGGAAAAGTGAATCCAACACAGTGTGAAGCTCTTACTATGATATGTGCACAAGTGATGGGGAACAATGTGGCTGTCAGTATAGGTGGTTCTAATGGTCATCTGGAGTTAAACGTATTCAAGCCGATGATTATCTATAATGTGTTGCAGTCGATACAGCTTATATCTGATGGGTGTAATAGTTTTACCAAGCATTGTCTCGATGGAATAAAAACCAATGATAAGAAAATTGAGGAGTTTTCTGAAAACTCTTTAATGCTTGTAACCGCTTTGAACCCTCATATCGGTTATGATAATTCTGCAAAAATTGCCAAGAAAGCATATTCTGAGAATATTACCCTTAAAGAAGCTTGTATTTCTTTAGGTTTTCTAAGTGCCGAAGAGTTTGATCGCTACGTTAATCCTCTAGAAATGACTCGTTCTAAATAAAATATTTCATAAGTTGTAAACTTGGTGTTAGACTAAAAACAAAAAACATGGATTCTGTATCAAAACAGATAGTGCAGGATGTGGACTCTGGGAAGTACTTTGCAGAGGCTAGGGAGTGGTACAACGATATTTTCATTAAACCAGTTTATGAAACTGCTACGATGTATATATATGCAGTTTCTTCATTTATTTTGTGTGCCATATTTGCATTTAATCTTTATGGTATCTTTCCTAGTAAAGAAAAAGTAACTATCGTGGCAAAATTAAGCGATACGTTGACGCATTATCCAAAGCTTAGAGAGATTAAGTCAGATACTAAAGAGGAAATAATAAAATACATGGCATCTAATTATATCAAGTCCAGAGAGTCTTATAATGCAAAGCAATTTAAGGATCATTATATTTTTGTGTATAGAAATTCATCAAGACAAGTGTTTAATCTATATCAAAAAAATGTATCACCCAATGATACAAACAGTCCTTTAGTCACTTATGGCTGGGAAGGTAAGATAGATGTAGACATTAAGGACATTAAGCTGGGTGATAAAAATAATTTAACAGTTAGGTTTACAAAAAAAGGATATGATAAGTATAATAGGACGGTGTTTGTTCAAAATTTAGAATCAAATATAGATTATAAGCTCGGTAAGTATAAAATGAATCGCAAAAAGAAAGTGCCGATCCCTTTTAGTGTGGAAAACTATCAAGTTAAGCTAATTAACCTAAATCAAAATGAAGCTAAAAAATAATATTTTTCGAATTTTAATAATCTTCTTCATAGCATTTTCTGCTCACGCAGCACGAGAGCCTAGGGCAATATCACTTGATAGTAGATTGAGAGTGTGGAGCTATGATCCCAACGTTGTATACAAATATATTGGATATCTGGGGTATCAAGGGAGTATAGTATTTGGAGATGGAGAAGCTATAGAAACCATTTCAATGGGTGATCCTACGGGATGGCAAATAATTAACTCAGGAAATAGGTTGTTTCTTAAGCCAACTAGTAAAGATGCTACCACTAACATGACTCTTATAACTAATATGCGACTTTATTTCTTTGAGATGCATGCGGAGGAGACAGATAGTATCGATGATCCTGGGTTAGCTTTTCAAGTAAAGTTTTTATATCCAACAGGTAATAATATCATGGATTATAGTGGTCAGGCTGAAGAACCTGATTTATCAGATAAGAAGAACCTTAACTTTAATTATACGATCAGTGGTTCTGACCTAATAGCCCCAATAAAAATATTTGATAATGGCGTGTTTACATATTTTCAATTCAGGGATAAAAACCAACCAATTCCTGCGTTCTTTAGAGTTACAAAAGAAGGCGAAGAATCTATGGTAAATTATCAAGTTATGGGAGATTATATAGTTTTAACAGAAGTTTCTAGCCAATACACACTAAGGTATGGTAAAGAGATAACTTGTGTTTTTAACGAGAATTTTCCTTTGGGTGCAACTTGGCCTCAAAAGAAAGTTAACAATTAGTATTTAAAATGAAAATCCAAAGTTTTATTCCTAAAATAAATGAAGAAGGGTATATCTTTATTGTAATTTTTGCAGTAATTGCTCTTTTTCTAAGTCTTTTTAGCAACACTTTAGGTTGGGTTGGGCTTATCTTAACTCTATGGTGTGTTTATTTTTTTAGAGATCCAGACCGGGTTACTCCTCAAAATGAAGATTTAGTTGTTAGTTCAGCTGATGGTGTGGTGAGTAAAATAGAAGATATAGATTTTCCTAAAGAACTTGGAATGAGTAAAACTCGAGGCACAAGGGTCAGTGTTTTTTTAAATATATTCGACGTTCATGTGAATAGATTACCTGTAGAAGGTAAAATAGCTAAAACTCATTATCATCCTGGAGCTTTCTTTAATGCTAGTTTAGATAAAGCTAGCGATGAAAATGAAAGGCAATATGTGCACATCAAAACAAAAAAGAACAAGAAAGATGTGGTTGTAACGCAAATTGCAGGTTTGATAGCTCGTCGAATAGTTTGTCATGTAGAAGGTGGTCAGGACTCAAATATTGGATCGAGATTTGGTTTGATAAGATTTGGCAGTAGAGTGGATATTTATCTGCCTAGTGGTGTGCAAGTACTAGTTCATGAGAACCAAAGGGTAATTGCTGGTGAGACTCTTATAGCTTCTTTAACAAACAGCTTTCCTAAAGATTTAGAATATAAGTATCATTAAATGTCCAAATTCTCCAAAAATAGTTTAACCAAAGATGGTTATCAGGATTTGTCCGTATATAGATTGGTACCTAGTATTGTTACAATAATTGCTTTGTGTATGGGTCTCACTTCAATGCGATACGCATTAGACAGCAAATGGGAGCAATCACTTTTGTTATTAATCATTGCAGCCTTCCTGGATGGAATGGACGGAAGAATTGCTAGATTTCTTAATGTCACAAGTGATTTTGGCGCGCAATTAGACTCCTTGGCAGACTTTGTTAATTTTGGAGTAGTGCCAGCGGTAACCATTTATTTATGGTCTCTAAATGATATTGAAATCAAAGGAGTAGGTTGGGGTTTTGTTCTAGTTTATGCTGTTTGTATGGCCTTAAGGCTTGCTAGATTTAATACGATGGACGAAGAAGACATTAGAAGAAGTGAGAAATATTTCTTTGGAGTTCCAGCGCCTTTTGGAGCTATGTTAATTATTCTACCAATGATGCTTAGCTTTATATCAAGGGAGGTTGATTTTGCCGCACATCCTATATTTGTAGGTGTTTACATGTTAGTAATTGGATTCGCTATGGCAAGCAGAATCCCAACGTTCTCTATAAAAAAGATGCATGTCTCAAAAGACAATGTTACTATTGTTTTAGCGTTCTTTGGATTTCTAGTGGCGGCAATAATAATCCATCCTTGGATGACCTTTTCTGTTATTTGCGCTTTATACATACTGTCAATACCTTTTAGTTTCTGGAAATATGTCAGAAAAAAGTAAACTATTTAACAGTATGTATATTCGTTTTATGAGGTTTTATATGCGGTAAATGCGTATGTGTAATGTTTACAGATATCTTGTCTATTTCGACCTCTCCTTCTATATTATGGTCTTGCGCCAAGATTTCAACTACACGTTTAGCAAGAGCATCACTATTCATGTTAGATAAAACTACCGCCTTAATAAGTGGTGAATGCGCTTTTTCATCTTTGGGAAGCATTATTTCTACTCTATTTAACGTTGAATTCTCATCAAGAACCTGCTTTAGAACTTTTTCAGCCCTAGTTTGTATAAATGCTGCTTTAGATATTTTTTGCATTGATACTGCTAAAGGAATTGAGAGAGCAACAAACACACCTAAAGTTACTATTGACTGCCATAGTACAAAAGAAGTATTATTTCTTATACCAAAACCATACCATTTTGCAATTAGGGCGATAGAGAGAGTCATTGTAATTAAGTTAGTTGTAAATAAATATAATCCTCCTGATGCAACTGGAAAATCATGTGTCGCTAGACCAAATCCTACAGCAGCAAGCGGAGGTGATAATGATCCAGCTATGGCTACTGCTGAAGCCTCTTGTCCACGAGACTTAATTTGACTATAGCCAGCTGCGAAGCCTGCGGCAATTGCAACAATCAAATCGAATAGGTTTGGATGAGTTTTTGAAAGTATTAATTCATTTGGTTCACTTAAGGGAGAAATTTTTACTATCAAATATGAAGTGCCAATAGACACCAAGAGACCGGTGGATATAAGAGTAGCATTTTTCTTTAACTGAGAAAAATTAAGTGTGCATAGGGTGAATCCTATGTTTATTATCACAAACATCAGGGGAAACAGCAGCATAGCTCCGAGCAAGAATGTTGCCGAGCCTATCAATAGACCAAGTGTTGCAATTGTCATTGAAATAATAATAAAAAATATGTACCTTGGGTATGAGGATGTAGGCTGGTTTATTGCGGTGATTATATTCCCGTGGTTAACTTGTGAAACAAAATGTTTGTGTCTAAAGTCAATATAAGACTTATAGAGTTTGGATACGAAAGAGTACATAAGTATTTATTTTTAGTTGCTCAGTGTAATTTTATTTTAATAAACCATATTTGGAAATTAAAATGTTTTTAAAAATATTTAAAAGTGCATTTACTCCTATTATCAGCACATGCTTTTTGATGTTTGGATGCGGTTTAATTAATACTGTTATTAATTTACGCATCAATGATAATACATATGACTCCTCCTTAATTGTGGGTGTTATTACTTCAGTGTATTATCTTGGAATGTTTATTGGGGCATTTGGTGTATCATCGATGATTTTCCGGGTGGGGCACATGAGGGCTTATGCTGCTTTTGCATCCGGATTTGTTGTCTCTATAATAGCTCCAATGTTAGACGAGAACATATATTTTCTAAGTGCAATGAGGCTTCTTTCGGGATATTGTATTGGAGCTCTTTATGTGACTATTGAAAGCTGGTTGCTCTCTTTGAGTGGTGAGAATGATCGAGGGAAATATTTGTCATTCTATATGATTGCCTTGTTTGGAGGAACTTCTGTAAGTCAGCTGCTGCTGAAATATATGGACTATAATTCAATGTATCCATTTTGTGTGGCAGCAATTTTTACATCCTTATCTGTTATTCCTGTTTCGTTAGTGAATACAAAGACATCTACATACGAGAAATCATCTGCATTAAGCTTTTTTGATGTATTCAAAATATCTCCAACTGGTTCTATAGGGTGCGTAGTATCTGGGATGTTTAGTGCTGCGGCGTATGGTTTAATTCCTATATATTATGATGACTTGAACTATGCTGAAGCAGAAATTGGTAATTTTATGGCAGTTACAATTGTAGGAGGTATGGTTCTGCAATATCCATTAGGAATACTTTCAGATCATTATGATAGGCGTAAAGTATTACTAGGAATATGTTCTGTTGTGATACTTGTTTCTCTCGCTATACTTACTCAAAGATTGAGTGGTATTTCTACGAATATCTCAATTGTAACTTTGCTCTTCTTGTTTGGTGGGCTTGCGTTCTCTATATATCCAATCAGCATCAGCCATGCATGCGACTTGATAAAACAAGATGATTTGGTGCAAGCTACTCAAGCATTGCTTTTATCTTATGGAATAGGTTCGGTAATCGGACCAATATTCTCATCACTATTAATGAAATTTTTTGGCCCTTCAGGACTTTTTGCAAGCTTTGTAATCTACGCGCTTTTACTATCAATTTTCTTTTCGTATAGAATATTCTTTGGATCAATACCTAAGCCTCAAGATGAACAAAATTTTGTTGCAGTGCCAACGACTACACCAGTGACTACAGAGCTAGATCCAAGAACTTAATTTATAAGAAATTAAAAATTTCTTTTAAATCAGAGATGCAAGAAAACGCCCCTGCATTCTTTAAAGGGAGATTGTTTCTTTGTTTAGAAAATCCTAAAACATTCATCCCAGCTTTCTTCGCAGCAGAAACTCCTATGACGCTATCTTCAATTGCTAAGCAATTTTCAGGAAGAAAGTCGCCTGTTTTTTTTGCGGCCAGCGCATAAATATCTGGTGAAGGTTTCGGATTAATTACCATCTCGCGAGTATATATGTATTTCTCATCAATGTATTTAGTTATGCCAAGAAGATTGCTATAAGTGAGTACTGTATCTCTTTCTCCGTTAGAAGCAATTGACATCGGAAGGCTAATTTTACTCAGAGCTTTGATAGCACCTGGAGTTGTCTTCAAATATCTCTTGGCAAGCTTAATTGCCTTATTCTTCATTAGATCTAAAATGTGCTCAACATTTTTTTCATTGAGACTTTTAAGAGTTTTAATTAAGTCATGTACACTGCATCCCACAAAATACTCCATACAATAACCAAGTGTGTAGTCTTTGTGTCCCAATGATAACAATACTTCTGAGATTGCTTTGTTATTTATTTCTTCGCTATCTGCTAAGGTGCCATCAAAGTCAAAAATAATGAGTCTAATTTGCATCAGTGACGCCTTTAAATGAACGTTCTTTATATATCAGGAAACCAGAGAAAATAATGACCACAACCCCTACTAACTGTAAATTGGATAGGTTCTCTGCTAAACATACAACACCAATTATTACAGCACAGATAGGTTCGAAAACTGACAGAATCGCAACTTGTGCCGATCCTATTTTAGACAAGGAGTAAACCAACAAAACTGTTGGGGTTATGGTCGAGATAACCGACATAGAGAATATGTTTTTATATGTTGTGATTTCTGTGGGTAGATGAAAATTACCATTAAGAATTGAGATCAATAAGAACATTAATGTGTTGCCAAAAAATACGGCTACTAAAGAACCCATATAATTCTTTGTTTTATCTATTAATCTTTTTGAAAAAAATAAATATAAAGCGAAATTGAGTGCGGCGAAGAGAGAGCAGAATACACCTTCAAAATTTAAAGCAACTTTTGTGGTTGAGAAAGAAATTAAGTATAAACCTATGATAGCCAGAAGCTGTGTTAAAAGAACTAAGCGCGTAATACTTTCTTTTTTATACAGCCAACTTAAAAGAACATTGAATAGTGGAAAAACAAAAAAGATCGACATTGAAATTCCAACTCCAATTTTTTGGCTTGCTTTAAAACAAAACAATGTTGCGGCTGTGTAAAAAATAGCACTTATTGCTATTTGTATAAAAAATGATTTATTTACCACTATTTGCTTTCTTACGTATGCTGCTACAAATAAGCACAATACCAGAGATAAGAAAAATCTAAAAAAAAGCATCGTATCAATAGCGATGCCTTCTTGAATAATTTTTGTTCCATAGAATCCTGCAGTGCCGTACATACATGCCGACATAATTGCGCAAATGAAACAAAGATTCTTTTTGTCAGATAGAAATGAAAACACAGATTTTTTTTGATTTCATGGTACGAAAGTTTTGTGATTTTGTAAAATTTTACTATCTATAGTCAGTAAACCAACATATTTATTGATATTTAATTGGCAAATTATATACTCCAGATATTGATTAATGGTATTATGAAGTTTAAGTTTTTTTTAAGTATTATTTTTTGTCTATTTTTGATGTCTTCTTGTCAGTCAAGCAAGAAGGATGTTATAGAGGTGGATCCAACCATCAAAGCGGAGGATCTATATAATAGTGGTGTTGTTTATTTAAAAAAACAAGAACTCAAGAAGGCTTCAGAGTATTTTGGCAGGGTGGCGTATGAGTATCCGTATCATAAATTAGCTAATAAATCAGAAGTTATGGAAATATATGTTAATTATCTGATGGCTGAATATGAAAACGTATTTATGGGGGCTGATGAATATATAAAGATGCATCCGGCCAGCGATGATATACCTTATATTATGTATTTAAAGGCCTTGTCAAATTATGAGCAGATAGACGTGCCGTATAGAGACCAGGAGTTTACTAGAAAAGCAAAAAAGTCTTTATTGGATCTTATTAAAAGATTTCCTAAAAGTAAGTATGCAAAAGATGCAAAAGTGAAGCTTGATCTTGTGAATGACCATTTGGCAGCGCATGAAATGGTGGTTGGCAGATATTACCAAAATAATGGCAAGCTACTTTCAGCTATCAAAAGATTTAAAAACGTTATAGATAAGTACGATAAGACAAGTCATGTTCAAGAAGCTCTTTATAGAGTCTCAGAGTCATATGTGTTTTTGGATATGAAAAAGGAGGCTAAGAGAAACGCATCGGTTTTGGGTTACAATTATCCCTCTAGCAAATGGTATAAAAAGAGTTATAATCTACTTAAAAAGTAGAGTTTCATGCTTACACACTTATCTGCAAAGAATTTCTTTCTTTTTAATGATGTAGATATAGATTTTTCTGCCAACCTTACAGTAATTTTGGGTGATACAGGAGCGGGTAAATCTTTTCTGCTCGAGTGCATAAAAATTGCGTTGGGTATAAGTCCGTTTAATAATCAGTTGGTAGGAAAAGACAGCGATTCTTGTTCTGTTTCTCTCGAATTTGATATCACTGATAATGACTCGGTTAATACTTTAATGAAAGACATGATGATCAATCATGATAACATCTTAATTATTAGAAGAGTTTTTCGGAAATTAGGCGGAAGTAGAACTTATATTAATGATCAAAGTGTATCCGTAAATTTCTTAAAACAAGTCTCATTATCGTTACTAGATTTTAATCTACAAGGTGACCAATTTACTTATTTAAGTAAAAAAAACTACATCGATATTATAGACAAATATTCTGGATCTGAAATAGAACTCAAAGACATTAAAATGATCTATGAAAGGTACAATAGTTTGCTAAAAAAAATTAGACAAATATCTCTTGATGAAAAAGAAAGGTTCAAAAACATCGAATATTTAGAGCACAATATCACAGAGCTTGAAGGGGTAAATCCTCAAATGGGAGAAGAAGAACAGTTAGAGCAAATAAGAAGAGATGTAATGAATTATGAAAAGATGTCTGAGGTTTTAAGATTTTGCTCTGAATTGTTGTCCAAGGGTGATGGGGCCCTATCGTTGAGCATTAGAAGTATAATAAAAGAGTGTTATAGAAACATGAATTTATTCCGCGACAAAGAACTTCTAGAAGAGCAAATGTCAAATCTCGAAACAGCGAGTAATCTTATTGACTTGTTTGAAGATTTTGTGAGTCAATCTACTCAAGAAGTGGCAGAGTTTGATGCTGATAGAAGCCAGGAGAGGCTGTTTACCATAAGAGACCTTGCAAGGAAGCATTGTTGTTTACCAGATGAGTTGCCTGCTAAATTAAGTTCTTTTCAAGATGAGTTGCAGACGCTGAAGGAGGAGGATCAGAGCCTAGAGAACTATAAAAAAGAAAAGTTGTATCTTGAGAAAGAATATAAAATTATTTCAAACAAGTTGTACACAAAAAGAAGAACTGGAAGCGAATCATTACAGAATGGGGTGATTCAATGTTTGAAAAAATTAGGTATGGAAAAAGCTAGGTTTGTTGTAAAAGTGGATCATTGTAGCGAAAGAATTACAGTCAAAGGATCTGAAGAGATAGACTTTATTGGATCTATGAACCCGGGGACAGATCTTCAATCGATTGATAAAGTGGCTTCGGGAGGAGAGCTGTCAAGATTCTTGTTAGCTTTGAAATCGGCTATGAGTAGTCAACTGTCAGTTAAAACTTTGATTTTTGACGAGATTGACACCGGGGTAAATGGCGCTATTGCTTTTGCAATAGCTGACCAGGTGAAAAGTTTGAGTAAGAATAATCAGGTCTTAATTATTACACATTCTCCTCAGGTTGCTTCAGTAGGAGATAATTACATAAAAGTTTGTAAGAGCAGTGATGATGATATCACTAGGTCTGAGGTTATAATGTTAAACAGTCTGCAAAGAGAGGAAGAGGTAGCCAAGTTGCTATCTGGAAGGAACACTACAGAGAGAGCTCGCTCACTAGCTAAGGAATACCTAAGTGGGTAAATGGTGCCGGATGTCTGATTCGAACAGACGACCTACCGCTTACAAGGCGGTTGCTCTACCACTGAGCTAATCCGGCTAAAATTATTTCTTTGTTACTTCTTCGTAATCAAAAAACATGCTGATTTCTCTTTTAGCTGCTTCTGGACTGTCAGATCCATGGACAGAATTTCTGTCTAAAGACTCAGCGTATTTTGCTCTTATTGTTCCAGGAGCCGCATCTTGAGGGTTTGTAGCTCCCATAATTTCACGATTTAATTTTATGGCATCTTTTCCTTTTAGAACCTGAACAGTAATAGGTCCTGATGTCATATATTCTACCAAAGAATCATAAAAAGGGCGTTCTTTGTGTTCTATATAAAACTCTTTAGCTTGTTCTTTAGTCATAGTTGTTACTTTTTGTGCAACTACTTCAAGACTTTTATCTGTAAAATGTTTATTGATTTCTTTTGTAATGCCTCTGCTCATCGCATCTGGCTTGATAATAGAGAAGGTATATTCTTGCATTGTAATTATACTATGTACTAAAAAAATTATTAAAAAAATAACTGCTAAGGTAGCTAAATGAATTTTCTTTTTAAATATATCTTTTAATAAATTCATAACGCTTCCAATCAATCATGATAAATTATAAAAATTATTTTATTAGTCAAGTTATTAATTATTAGTTTAAAGCTATTGCTAAAAATATTAATCCCCCCACCAACATGTTTGACTTAAACAAAGAGGCGCACTTGTTAAATTTTTTATCTTTTAAAGCGTTAGATTGCCAAAAGAAATGAGCAAAAGTAATAATGGTAAAAATTAGACTGATAGTAGTAAAGTTCTCTGTCTCGCTGTATAGGCTTAATAAAAGAAAGGCAAAAGAGATACTGTATGCGCTCATGACAAACAGCCTTGGTTTATTTTCGAATAAGACAGAAGTAGATTTGACCCCAATTTTTTTGTCATCTGAGATATCCTGGAAGCCATATATTGTGTCGTATCCTATGGTCCAGAAAACTCCAGATAAGTATAGCAAAATAGCGGCAGCGGCTAATCCATTGTTAACCGATGCATATGCAATGAATACTCCTGAATTAAAAGATAACCCAAGGATTATTTGAGGAAAGTAAGTAAATCTTTTTGCAAATGGATAAAGTATTACAAGAACCATTATTGCCAATGCTAACTTTATTGCTAGCACGTTCAATTGCATCAAAATAAATACACCTACACATAGTAAACTTGACAGAAGAATTATAGCTTCGCATACCAAAATTCTTCCAGAGGCGAGTGGTCTATTTCTAGTTCTTTTGACTTCTTTATCGATTTGTTTGTCTGCTAAATCATTAATTATGCAGCCTGCAGATCGCATAACAATGCTTCCTGTAAAAAATAGCAACATTTTGAACCAATCAATATCATTTTCTCCTAGAGCGAGGCCCCATGCGCAAGGCCAGAATAGTAATATAAAGCCAGCAGGCTTTGTTATTCTAACCAAATCAGTATATAGTTTAATTTTATTTAATAATTGCATTTTAAAACAAAATTCATTAACAACATAGTCTCTATAAGCAAAAATTTTATATGAATAAGATTCCTGGTCAATATAAACATCGAGATATTGAAAAAAAATGGCAAGAAATTTGGTCTGACTCTGATGTTAATAGGTGGAATGATGAGGAAGGCAGAGAGAGTAATTTTGTTATTGATACGCCTCCTCCTACGGTATCGGGGCTACTACATATGGGCCATATATATTCATACACTCAGACGGATATAGTTGCTCGCTACCAAAGGATGAGCGGTAAAAATGTTTTTTATCCAATGGGCTTTGATGACAACGGTCTCCCAACTGAGAGGCTTGTAGAAAAAGTCAAAAAAACTAGGCCTGTGGATGTAGGAAGAGAGAGGTTTAGAGAGTTATGTTTTGAAGTAATTCACGACGCTGAGAAGGAATTTTATAATTTATTTAACAGTGTTGCATTGAGTGTTGATTGGACTCAAAAATATCAGACCATAAGTGATCACTCTCGTAAGATTTCTCAAATGTCATTTTTGGATCTATATAAGAAAGGTGAGGTTTATAGGGCGCTAGAACCAAATTTATGGGACCCTAAAGATTGCACTGCTCTTGCTCAGGCAGATATTGAGGATAAAGAAGTTAAGGGCTTTATGTACGATATCAAGTTTACTTCAAAGAAGCTGAAGAAAGAGTTTGTCATTTCTACGACCAGACCAGAACTTTTGCCTGCATGTGTTGCTGTTTTATATCACCCCTCCGATAAGAGATACAAGTCGCTAAAAAATGAAACTCTGAACACTCCATTGTTTAACTGTGAAATTCCTGTTATTGCCGACCAAGAAGTTGATATTGACAAAGGATCTGGTTTAGTGATGTGTTGCACTTTTGGCGACACGCAAGATATTCAATGGTGGAAAAAGTACTCTTTGAAACTTAAGTCAATAATTGATCGTTACGGTAAGATTAGAACATCTGACGTAGATTTAGGATTCGAGATCGATAGAGATAAAAGAACAATACTAGACGAACTTGAGGGTAACAAATGTGAAGTTGCACGCGATATTATAGCTGGTATTTTGGAGCAGCAAAAACTGCTTGTAGGAAAAAAAGAGGTCATTAAAAAAGTAAAGTCAGCTGAAAGATCTGGTGCAGCAATTGAAATTCAAGTTGTTCCACAGTGGTTAGTTAAAATACTAGATAAAAAAGAAGAAATAAAACAAAAGGCTCGAGAGTGTGAGTGGTTGCCCAAGTATATGTTAACCAGGCTTGAAAATTGGGTAGATGGTCTTAATTGGGATTGGTGCATAAGTCGACAAAGATATTTTGGTATTCCTATTCCCATATGGTATTCAAAAAGAAAGGGTGAGGAAGGAAGAATTCTTATTCCAGAAAAAGAGCAATTACCCGTTGATCCTGTCACAGACTTACCCATAGGTTATAAAAGAGACGAAGTACAGCCGGAATTAGATGTTCTTGATACTTGGGCTACGAGCAGTCTTAGTCCCCAAATTAACAGTCATGCATTAAATGAAGAGCTCTCCATAAATGCAAGTAGGCATAAAAAATTGTTTCCAGCTGACATCAGACCTCAGGCTCATGAGATTATAAGAACGTGGAGTTTTTATACTATAGTAAAGTCTTTAATGCACTCAAATCAATCGCCTTGGAAATCCTTACTTATCAGTGGTTGGTGTCTTGCAGAAGACAAAACAAAAATGTCCAAGTCGAAAGGTAATGTTGTTACTCCAAAAGCTCTTATTGAAACAAAGGGAGCTGATGCAGTTAGATACTGGAGTGCGACCTCAAAATTGGGTGCGGATATTATCTATTCTGAAAAAATGTTGGATGTCGGTAAAAGGCTGCTAAATAAAATTTGGAATGCAACAAAATTTTCTGCATCTCAAATTAAGGAAATTTCTTTGGATGCAATAGATATCAATAATTGTTCCGAGGTAATTGATCAGTGGATTATTCTTAGAACTAATCAAGTTGTTGCTGAGGCTACAAATAGTTTTAAGAAACATAATTATTCAGATGCAAGAAGCGCAATAGAGGAATTTTTTTGGAAAGACTTCTGTGATAATTATTTGGAAATTGTTAAGGTGAGGGCATATAATTCAGATGATCAGAATCCTAAAGGGCAACTTAGTGCTCAGACTGCATTGTATATTGTCACTAAGAATATTCTGAAATTATTTGCTCCAGTCATGCCTTTTATTACTGAGGAGCTTTTTTCTATAGTTTTTCCAGAAGAAGGCAAAAGTATACATTCAAGAGGATGTTGGCCTAGACAAATAGAAAATAGCTTTGATGCACAAAATGTTTCAGAGGCTGGCTTATTCTTTATAGAGATATTGGATATGGTTAGAAAAGTTAAAGCAGAAAAGAATTTATCAATGAAGAGTAGTATAAAGGATATGCAGGTGTTTGTTCGTCAAGAGCAAAACATGCATCATAAAGATATGATAGTACAAGACCTTAAGAATGTTACAAATAGTGAGCAAATTTCTTTTAATAGACTGTCTGATAACATTGCCCTTGCAAAAGGTGAAGAAAGATACAAGAATAATGATATTGAGCTGATAATAAATTTTAATCATGAATAAAAATACATCTCTAATTATTCTAACTGTTTTGCTGAATTCTCTCCTTTTTGGATGTGTTCCGGCTGTGATAGGAGGAGGTTTTGCTGGAGTGGGGAAGTCAGTTTATCAAGATAAGACCTTAGGCGAAGAAATCAATGACCAAACTGTGTGGACAAAAATTAGAGCTGCTTTAATGCGGAATAATATTGATAGTATAATTGGAGATGTCAATGTCAAGGTAAGTGAAGGTAGGGTTCTTCTAACAGGCACGGTGAAGTCAAGAGAGGATATAGTAAAAATAATCCGTATATGTTGGGAGCAGAATGGCGTTAAGGAAGTTATTAATGAATTGAAAGTTGAAGGCGAGTCCAAGGGTGGTTTGAAGCAGTATGCTCAAGATACATGGGTTACTACGCGTTTAAAGAGCAAGTTACTCTTTAACAAAGAGGTCAAATCTATTAATTATAATGTGATTACTATTGATGGAATTGTTTATTTAATAGGAATAGCTAGATCTCAAGAGGAGCTTACGATCGTTACTGATGCAGCCTCACACATAGGAGGTGTCAAAGAGGTGATATCCTATGTTAGAGTTAAAAAGGATCTTGATGAGGTCAATAATGAATCTCAAGTTTCGTCTAATGCTGTCGATGAGTTTACTAAAGAAGATATTACTGAAAATAACGACTCTGAAGAAGCAAAAAAAACTAGTAATAAGCTTGAGGCAAAAAAGAAGATTGATAGTAAGCCTTCAGAAGATATTTTTTCTGAAGAAGATTTTGACTCATTCTAGTGAATTATGACTAGAATCATCTTTCAGATGGATGATCATTCCAAACTGAATTTTTCTACCGATACAACAGTGGCCCTCATGCTGGCTTTTCTAAATAGAAAAGTTGAGGTTTTTTATTACACCAGAAACAATTTATTTTACGATGATGGCTTTGTTAAAGCTGTTGCAAGAAGGCTGCATCTATCCGGGAAATATTTTTTTTCAGAAGATAAAACAACTGTAAATCTAGAAGATTTTTCTGCTCTATTTTTACGAGATGAACCACCGTTTGATATATCATATATCACCTCAACATATCTACTAGACAGGTTATCTGATAAAATACTTATTATAAATGATCCAACGTCTATCAGAAATTCTCCAGAGAAAATATCGGTTTTAGACTACTCGCAGTATATAGTTCCAACATGCATTTCTCAGAATATTGATTTGATAATTACTTTTTTAAATAAACACAAGAAAATTATATTAAAACCTCTTCATAGTTTTGGAGGTAAAGGTATCTTTATGGCTTCTAATAAAAAAGAAGCAGAAAGATATTTTAAAAAAATATTGTCTGATTTTAATGATGTTCCAATTTTGGCACAAAAATATATAGAAAATATTATCAAGGGTGATAAAAGAGTCGTAATTTTCGATGGAGAAATATTAGGATGTCTAAACAGGGTTCCTCCAAAAAATAGCTATATTTCTAATTTAGTTGCGGGAGGGGTGGCTGAAAAAACTAGTTTAACTGATAGAGAGGAAACAATATCTACAACAATCGCACAAGATTTAAAAAAAGAAGGCATTTTACTTGCTGGCCTTGATTTAATTGATGAGTACTTATCAGAAATCAATGTCACTTGCCCGACTGGAGTAGTTGCAATTAATAGGTTAAATAATTTAGTTCAGGATCAAGGCATCGAGTATAAGGTGGTAGATAAAATTTTATCCCAAGCCTAGCACATCCTTCATTGAATATAGTCCTGGACTCTTGTCCCGCAACCATTTTGCAGCTTTTATTGCCCCTTCTGCAAATAATTCTCTATCTAGAGCTGTATGGTTTATGTTGATAGTTTCATGTTTTGAGACAAAAGATATGTCATGTTGTCCAAATATATTTCCTGCTCGTATGACGTTGATTCCAACAGAGTCTCTAGGCCTTTGCTTGTCAGGAAAAGTTTCATTATAAATTGTATTTTTTCCATAAGAATTAATGATATCAAGGATCTTTTTTGTGGTTCCGGAAGGAGAATCAGTTTTATATTTGTGATGCTTGTCTGTGATGTCGACATCAAAATCTTTGAGTGTTTCAAGAAAATATGGAAGAGTTGAGCAAATGAGATTTATTCCAATACTCATATTGTAATCTTGTACTATTGGGATGTATTGAGATAATTTCTCAATCTTTCTGTGTTCTGTTTCTGAGATTCCAGTTGTTCCAATAACTAAAGGTATAGATTTCTGAATTAATACCTGTTCTTTTAATAGCTGCAAGAGAAGCTTTGGGTTAGAGAAGTCTATTATAACATCTGAGTCCAGAGCAAGAGATTCTATGTTGGTGGTGGTCCTAAAGATTGTTTTTGTAGTCTCTTTATTTGAAAAGCCAACGGAAATTGTAATGGATTCGTCTTCTTTGGCGGTATTAATAAGTGCTTTTCCCATTCTGCCATTTACATTTGTAATTCCAATTTTCATTGCTTGAATCCTTTTTTTACTATTATAATATATTACCAAAAGCATTTTAATCCAAACGAATATTTGATAATTGAACTTCGTTAGTGTATAAATTTTGTCGTTAGTTGATGGGTAAAAATTAATGAAAAAGACAAATAAAAACTCTCCTGAGAACCAAAAAAGAAGAGATTTTATTGTTCTAACAGCTAGTGCATTGACGGCAGTTGGAGGCGCAACAGCTTTGTGGCCATTTATTGATTCAATGAATCCTTCGGCAGATGTCTTAGCTTTAGCTTCTGTGGAAGTTGATCTCAATCCGATAGATGTTGGGCAGACAGTCAAAGTTCTTTGGCGAGGAAAGCCTGTTTTTGTGAGGCATCGTACGCAAAAAGATGTTCAAGAAGCACAAGACGTTAACTGGCATTCTTTACCAGACCCTCAACCTGACTCTGCTAGGGTGAAGCCAGGAAAATCTCAATGGTTGGTTATGATAGGGGTGTGCACGCATTTAGGATGTATTCCTATAGGTGACTCAGGAGATTATCATGGATGGTTCTGTCCCTGCCATGGATCGCATTATGATACTTCTGGTAGAATTCGTAAGGGACCAGCTCCTTTAAATTTAATAGTTCCTGATTATGAATTTATTAGTGATACTAAAATAAAAATTGGCTAGTTAAATGACTAAAAGTAAAAAAGATGGAGTTATTGCGTGGATAGATTACAGACTGCCAGTTTTCAGCTTTATTAAACATCTAGGTGAATACAGAACCCCAAAAAACTTAAACTATATGTGGAGTTTCGGCTCTATTGCAGGAATAGCCTTGGTGATTCAAATATTAACAGGATTATTTCTTGCTATGCACTATTCTCCAAATGCTAATACTGCATTTGCCAGTGTAGAAAATATAATGAGGAATGTTAATTATGGATGGTTGATTAGGTATATGCATGCTGTAGGAGCATCAATGTTTTTTATGGCAGTCTATGTCCATATAGGGAGAGGTTTATATTACGGATCATATAAATCCCCCAGAGAATTGGTATGGTTTTTTGGGCTATTTATTTTTTTGATGATGATGGCTACTGCTTTTATGGGTTATGTTCTTCCGTGGGGGCAAATGAGTTTTTGGGGCGCTACTGTTATTACTAATTTATTCTCAGCGATACCTGTTATAGGCGAAAGCATCGTACAATGGCTTTGGGGAGGATTCGCTGTAGATGATCCGACGCTAAATAGATTCTTCGTGCTGCATTATCTTTTACCGTTTATAATTGTAGCTCTAGTGGTTCTGCATATTATTGCGCTACACATGCATGGATCTAATAATCCAACAGGAGTTGAGGTTAAATCTAAGAAAGACACTATCCCCTTCCATCCCTATTATACAATAAAAGATTTTTTTGGATTTGCAGTGTTTTTTATATTATTTGCTTATTTTGTATTTTATCAGCCAAATTACTTAGGTCATCCAGATAATTATATACAAGCTGACCCAATGGTAACCCCGCCTCATATTGTTCCCGAATGGTATTTTCTTCCTTTTTACGCAATCTTACGTGCTATTCCTAGCAAATTAGGAGGGGTGATTGCTATGTTTGGTTCTATAGCTGTTCTATTTGCTTTGCCATGGCTAGATAAATCTAAAGTGAAAAGCGCTTCCTACAGACCAAAGTTTAAAATTTTTTATTGGGTCTTTATTTTTGATGTTGTGCTTCTTGGGTATATTGGAGGAAACCCTCCTGAAGGTTGGTACATATTTTTTGGTCGGCTAGCAACATTTTACTACTTTTTGCATTTTTTCCTAGTAGTTCCAATACTATCTAAGTATGAAAAAACTTTGCCTATTCCTAAATCAATAAGTGTTGCAAAAGATGTTTAGATTAATAGTGATAGTTTTAAGTGCTCTATATACTATTAGCTCGTTTGCATCAGATGAAGTTATGTCTCCTAAAAAGAGATCTTGGTCTTTTGATGGTGCATTTGGTAGTTTTGATAAACAGTCAGTACAAAGAGGCTTTCAGGTTTATAAGGAGGTGTGTGCAACATGCCATTCATTAGAGTTAGTTAGTTTTAGAAACCTGGAAGAAATAGGTCTAACCACTGATGAAGTTAAAGCACTTGCTTCACAATATCAGATAAAAGATGGTCCTAATGATGAAGGAGAGTACTTTACTAGGCCAGGTAAACATTTTGATAGAATGCCTTCTCCGTATCCTAATGAAAAAGCTTCTAGGGCAGCAAATAATGGTGCTTATCCTCTAGATTTATCACTCATTATTAAGGCAAGAAGTGACGGAGCAAATTATGTTTACTCTCTTCTTACGGGGTATAATGATACTCCGCCAGCGGGGTTTAATCTTGTGGAGGGTATGTACTATAACCCTTATTTCCCAGGAAAGCAGATCGCAATGCCACCTCCTTTGTCTGACAGCCTTATAACTTACTTAGATGGAACAAACTCCGATGTAGAGCAAATGAGTGTTGATGTCGTCAATTTCTTACAATGGGCTGCTGAGCCTGAAATGGAAAAAAGAAAAGTTATGGGAATTAAGGTCATTGTATACTTATTGATCCTTGCTTTGTTCCTGTACTTTTCGTACAAAAGAATTTGGTCTGGGGTAAAATAAGTGTTTGGTATCTCCTTAAATGAATTTTTTGTTGTTTTGATTGTGGCTGTGCTGTTTATTCGACCAAAAGATATATCCGATGGAGCGAAATCATACAAGAAATACATTAATTCTTTCAGAAAAGTCAAGAAACATGCAGAGGAATTTTTTGTCGATTTGCACAACAAGGCTATTGAGATAGACTCTGAAGACTCAAAAACAGATTCACCTCCTCTTTCCGAATCAGAACATGATGGATATGTTCTTGATAGTGAGGGGAAAATGTATAAATCTTATAATATTTCAGAATTCAAAAATTAAGATTATTTATTTAAGTGTTTATATAAATAAGCACCTGTAACACTCTTTTTGTTTTGTATTATTTGTTCCGGAGTGCCCGTGCAAACTATTTCTCCTCCTTTATCTCCACCTCCTGGGCCGACATCAATAATATAGTCAGAGGTTTTTATTACATCCATGTTATGTTCGATAACTAAAACCGTGTTTCCTAATTCTACAAATTTATGTAAGACTTGTAGTAAGCGTTTTATATCCTCAGTGTGTAACCCAGTAGTAGGCTCATCTAAAATATATAGAGTTCTGCCAGTAGACTTCCTTGACAATTCTTTTGCTAGTTTGACTCTTTGCGCCTCACCGCCTGAGAGTGTGGTTGCAGATTGTCCAATTTGAATGTAACCAAGTCCAACATCGAGCAGTGCCTTTAGCTTGTCTCTGATTAGAGGAATTTTTTCGAAAAATTTGTAAGAATCCTCTACGGTCATTTGTAGAACATCCGCAATTGATTTATCCTTATATTTAATCTCCAAAGTTTCGTTGTTATACCTTCTGCCTTTACATTCATCGCATTTAACATAGACGTCTGGTAAGAAGTGCATTTCTATTTTAAGCACCCCATCCCCTTGACATGTATCGCACCTGCCGCCTTTAACATTAAAAGAAAACCTGCCAGATTTATATCCTCTAGCTTTTGATTCAGGGAGGGCTGTAAACCAATCTCTTATTAAGTTAAATGCTCCAGTATAGGTTGCTGGATTTGATCTTGGGGTTCTTCCAATAGGAGACTGATTAATATCAACAATTTTATCGACGTATTCCAGACCAGAAATTTTTTCGTAATTTTCAGGAGCTACTGACTTACCGTCTATAAGTTTTGCTGCTGCTTTATAAAAGGTATGAATGATCAAGCTTGATTTCCCACTTCCTGAAACACCTGTGACACTGGTAAAAGTAGACAGCGGTATTTTAATATCTACATTTTTGAGATTGTTGCTTGTTGCTCCTATCAATTCTATAAATTTTCCATTTCCCTTTAATCTTTTTTCAGGGATAGCAATAAAATTCTTTCCGGATAAGTACTGGCCTGTAATACTTTCGTTTACTTTGGAGACTTCTTCAGGAGTTCCTTGGGCCATTATTTTTCCTCCATGTATACCAGCTCCTGGACCAATATCAACTAGATGCTCTGAAGATGCCATGGTTTCTTCATCATGCTCAACAACGATCACAGTATTTCCCAGTTCAGCGAGATTCTTGAGAGTCTTGATGAGCTTATCATTATCAGACTGGTGCAAGCCAATTGAAGGCTCATCAAGCACGTATAAAACTCCAGTAAGACCCGATCCTATCTGTGAGGCTAATCTAATACGTTGACTTTCTCCTCCGGATAATGTTCCAGAGTTTCTTGATATAGTTAAGTAATCTAACCCTACATTCATTAGAAAGCTAAGTCTCTGCGATATTTCCTTTATAATTCTTTTGCCTATTTGATTTTGAGTGGTATTTAAATGCGATGACAAATTATCAAACCAAATCTTTGCACGTTTAATTGTGAGGGCGGATACTTCTCCTATATTCAGTCCATTTATTTTGATGCATAAGGATTCTTTTCTTAACCTCATTCCACCACAAGACTTACAATTTCTAGTGGATTGAAATTTTTTTAAATCATCATAAATCCATGAAGTGGAGCTATCCCGTATTTTTTTCTCTAAGTCTTTTATAACTCCAGGAAAAAAGAGCTCTGTTTTATTTTCTGTAAGACCAATTTGCATGGAGATTTGAATTTTTTCATTAGCTCCATACATTATAATGTTTTGAACCTCTGTACTTAGATTCTTAAATGGTGTGTGGACACTAAATTTAAAATGTTTGGCAAGACCCTCTAGTAGTTGTTGCTGTTCTCTGGTTTTTGTTGATTCCCATGGAACAATAGCGCCTTCAAATACTGACTTGTCAGAATTAGGGACTACAAGATTAGGGTCAAAGTAATGCTCTATGCCTATGCCATCACATATTTTGCAGGCTCCAAAAGGGCTGTTGAATGAAAAAATTCTAGGCTCTATCTCTTCTATTTGAAATCCTGACACAGGACAAGAGAATCTCTCTGAATATGTTTGTATGTTACTTTTGCCGTCATCTAAAATTTCAACTTTTATTATGCCATCACTTAGTTTTAATCCTGTCTCCACGCTATCAGCCAAACGGTTACCCATTTCTTCTTCGATTACTAGCCTGTCAACGACAAGATCAATGATATTTTTTTTGTTTTTGTCAATTTGAGGTAGGTCATCCAGTTCGTTGACTACATCATTCACCTTTACCCTTTGAAACCCCTGTTTTCTGAGCTTTAAAAGTTCTTTTCTGTGCTCTCCTTTTTCTCCATTGATGATTGGGGCCAAAATGTATATTTTAGTGCCTAAAGGTAAATCTTTTATTTTCTCAACAATCTGTGAAGAAGATTGTTTTTCTATAGGTTCCCCCGTTGCTGGGGAATAAGGGATTCCAATCCTGGCATATAACAACCTCAGATAATCATAAATTTCAGTGATTGTTCCTACGGTAGATCGTGGATTTTTAGAAGTAGTTTTTTGATCTATTGCAATTGCAGGGGATAGGCCTTTTATTGATTCAACATCAGGTTTATTATTTAATTGAAGAAATTGCCGTGCATAGGCAGATAGGCTTTCAACATAACGTCTTTGACCTTCGGCATATATGGTATCAAACGCTAGAGAAGATTTACCCGATCCACTTAGCCCCGTGAATACAATAAATTTATTTTTTGGTAAGTCGATATTAACATTCTTAAGATTATGTTCTTTTGCACCACGAATCTCTATTTTTTCTAACATATATAATATTTTATGGTTTTTAATTTTGAATCAGCCTATTATAGGCCTATAGATTTTTTTTTAAACAATTTATTAGGAGTTTTTTCTTATGGCAGGAAGTTTAAACAAAGTGATGCTTATTGGAAATGTCGGTAAAGATCCTGAGATAAGGACAACACAAGAAGGAAAAGAAATAGCACAAATTGTTCTGGCGACATCTGAACATTGGAAGGATAAAAACACTGGTGAAAAAAGAGAAAAAACAGAGTGGCATCGCGTGGTCGTATTTTCAGATGGTTTAGTAAATGTCATTAAAAACTATATAAAAAAAGGCTCTAAGATTTTTGTTGAAGGCAGCTTACAAACTAGAAAGTGGGAAGATTCATCAGGGCAAGAAAAATATACTACTGAGGTAGTTATTCAAGGATTTAACGGAAGCATAACTATGCTTGATAGTAGATCTAATGACAGAAATGAGTCCCGCAATTCGCAAAGTTTGGAAGAAGATAAGGCACCATTTTCTCATGAAAATTTGGATGATGATATACCGTTCTAATTTCTAAAAAGGTAGTTCAATTTGCACTAGTAACCCGCCAAGGTTACTATTTGATAATCTTAACTTTCCACCGTGTCGCGAGATTATATCGTTTGCAATTGACATACCAAGCCCTATTCCGCCTGAGTCTTTATTACGAGAATTTTCTACTCTGTAGAATGGTTCCAGAACCTTGTTCATTTCTGATTTTGAGATTCCTGGCCCATTGTCGTGGATTTCAATAATTGCACAGTTTTTACTGCCTTTTAGAGAGATAGCTATCTTTGTAGAAAATTTAATTGAGTTATCTATGAAATTTACTATAGCTCTAGAGATTTGATTCTCTCGGATGTTTGCGTATATCTTTCTATCTATCGAGTAAGTAATATTGCTAAATTGCTTTTTATATGGAGTTATAATTTTCTGTAATAAAGATGATAAATCTACGAATTTGGTTTTTACAGTTTCCTCGCTATATGCAAAATCGAGATACTCACTGACTATATTTTCCATTTGCTTTAAATCTTCAAGAAGATGCTGTTTTTCTTTGTCATCCAAAAGCTCAAGGTGCAACTTCATTCTTGTGATAGGTGTTTTGAGGTCATGAGACACGCCTGCTAAAAGTTCGGTTCTTTGCTTTATCTGCTTTTCTACCCTGTGGTGCATTATTCTTAAGGCGTGCCATGCATTCCTAATTTCTTTTGCGCCTTGTGGTTTGAAAGTAATATTTTTTTGACCTTTGCCAATTTTTTCAGCAACGCTACTCAAATTTGAAATTGAGCGGATCTGATTTTTTGCAAAAATTATCGTTATAAGAAGTAAGACTATTGAACTGCCAATGCTCCAATATGTGAATAATGAAACAGAAACTGAGTATATTTTTTTTCTTGAAAAAAAGAATATGATGTCAAAATCTTTGTGCGCTACATCTACAACAATTTGTTTGAATTTTGGAGAGTATGAAACCTGTACTTTTTGTTGTATATTGTTGTTCAATTTTTCTCGCAATTCTAACAGTACATTTTTTAATTTTGTTTTGTGAATGTTGTCTGTCAATGTGAGATGTCTATTCGATACCTTGATTACTATTGAGGGATGCTTTTTTAGAATGTGATCAGATTTTATATTATTAGTTTTATATAATAAATTTATGTAGCTAATTTCACTTACTAAAGAATCTAAAAGTTTGTCTTCCATTGAATCCCAATGTCTTTGATAGAAAATAATTGTTGAAATTATTTGGGATATAACCATGGGTATCGCAATGATTATAATCATTCTTGTTAAAAATGATTTTGGCATGATGTCTTTAATCCGCATGAAGAATGTATCCTTTATTTCTGATAGATTGAAGATATACAGGGTTCTTTGGTTCTGCTTCGATTTTGTTTCTAAGTCTTGTGATTTGAACGTCAACAGAACGGGAGTTTATATTATGAAGATGTCTCGATATTTCTTCTCTACTAACAACCTTGTTAATTTTTGACAGGAGAAATGACAGCAATCTACTCTCCCCATCACTTAATTTGATCTGACTATTATCCTTGGTTACAATATTTTTCTTTGCATTAAAGGCTATATCTCCGAAATAAGAAACTTCTTCTTTAGGATAAAGTTTATATGAAGAGCGTTTTAATATGTTATCAATTCTTAGTAACAGTTCTTTTGGTTCAAAAGGTTTCGGCAAATAGTCGTCAGCCCCAGATTCAAGGCCCTCTACCCTATCAGATGTTTCTCCTAAGGCAGTTAGCATAATTATAGATATAGGAGAAATCCTACGCAAATATCGCGCGAAGTCTTTGCCATTTTCTCCAGGAAGCATGATATCTAGGATAATTAGGTCTAAATCGAGTTTCTCTAGCGCCCTCCTTGCCTCCAGAGTGTCTTTTGATGTTGAGACTATGAAGCCATTTTTTTTAAGATATTGTGCCAACAAACTTCTTATTCGATCATCATCATCGACAATTAAAATATGCTTTTTTATCATTGTGTAGTGCATTAAACTGATACCAAATATACACTAAATCAATTCATATTTAAATAAATCTTCTAATGGCTGTCTTTTACGTATCAGTGCGTCTTGATTCTTATCAATAAGGACCTCGCATAATAAAGGCCTGCTATTATAATTAGAAGACATCGATGCGCAGTATGCCCCAGCATCAAGAATGGCTATAAAATCACCAATTTGCGGTTTGGAGGAGGTGTAATTCTTATCGAAGATATCAGAAGATTCACAAATAGGGCCTGCTATTTGATAAACGTGCCCAGAAGATTCTTGTTGTGCTATTGGGATAATCTTATGATTGCATCCATACATTGCTGTACGTAAGAAATCATTCATTCCTGCGTCTATGAATAAAAATGGCCTACATTCTTTAGAGTGTTTTATGCTAATGATTTTTGACAAAAGAATCCCAGCGTTGCCCGTTATGAATCTTCCTGGTTCAATTATTAATTGAAGATTAAAATGACTTAAGATGCGATTATATAATTGAGCTAATTTACCCAAGTTTATAGTTTTCTGGTTGTGATAAGAGATTCCTACACCTCCCCCAATATTAATATATTTAGGGTGTATGTTCTGAGTTCTTATAAATTCAAGTATCTCAGCTATTTTTGTATATGCAAGTTCGTATGCTTCAATATTTACTATCTGTGAACCAATATGAAATGATAAAGATTCAATATTTAAGTGGTTACATTGTTTGATAGTTTCTAGAGATTCTTTAAAGTCAGAAAATAATACACCAAATTTATTTTCTTTAGACCCTGTAGTTATTTTTTCATGCGTATTTGGCTTTACGTCTGGGTTAATTCTAATTCCTATATTGGTTATTTTGTTATAATTCTTAGATATTTGATTTATTGCGACTATCTCCTCAATAGACTCGGCATTAATATGCAAAACATTGCCTTGTATATATTGTTCTATCTCAGCTTTGCTTTTACATACGCCAGAAATAACTATGCGATTATTCATGTTGTCAGCAATTTGCGTTCTCCTGTATTCCCCTTCTGAAACGCACTCGAATCCTGCCCCTAAATTGCTAATAATTTTTAATATATTTATGTTTGAACAAGCTTTAACTGCATAGCAAATAATCGGAGAAAACTTACTATATGCATCTCTGTAAGCCTTGTAATTTTCTATTATTTTATTTTTGGAATAAATATACGACGGAGTGCCGTATTTAAATGCCAATTTCTTAATTGGCACTTGTTCTATATGCAAAGACCCACCTACATAGCTTATCATTATTTTTTAACAATAAAATCTTGTTCAGACTTGTTAGGTGGATATATTGCCCCTTTTTTTCCGCATCCAGCGACGCTAGACAATAGAAAGATTGCTAAAAGTAAAATATTAACTATATTTTTCATATGTAGATATTTTAATAAACACTTTTATTTATGCGAGCAATACGCGTACTCATATTAATTCTAATGCAAGCTTACTGGGGATGTTACTCATATGCAAATGAAAATTTCAAACCATCAAATAATTTTGTTTATGATTTAAAGCTTCACTCTGCAGATGGCTCTACATATAAGTTAGATAAATTCGCCGGAAATGTTTTAGTTTTGCACTTTTGGGCTAGTTGGTGTTCTAATTGCAAGCAAGAGATGCTTGAATTAGATGCTTTTCAGAATAAATATAGTGATAAGCCTGTAATAGTTATCCCTATTTCAGAAGACTTTAAAGGGATTGAAGTGGTAAATGGCTTTTATAAAAAAAACGAGATCACTAATCTATTAAGTTTCATTGACCTCAAAAATCAAATTTTTGCGGATATGAGAGTGAATGGGCTACCGACTACTATAATTATTGATAGCTTGGGTAATGAGGTAGCAAGAACTGTTGGGAAAGTAAATTGGAGTAGTAAGGGATTAATTGGATACTTGCTTAGTTTCCACCAGCCAAAGCCCACCGTAAATCAAGATTATCAAGAATTAATGGACAAATATAAGAAAACTTTACAGCCAAATACAAATGAAGAAAATGCCGAAGTTACAAACGAACACTTGCCAAAAAACGCAGTTACTACCCTCGAGCCACTTGAAATAGAAGAAAATTTCTCAGATAATAAGTTGCCACAAGAAATAAAGGTTACTAATCCGGAGCATAGCGATTTTTCATTAAAAATTCGTCGTCCTCTTAACAAAAAGGAATAAAAGTATGTTTATAAAACTGTTTTCGTTGATAAAAAAAATGTTTAACTTTAGCTCCAGGAAAGAGGGGTGTGTGTCGATAGTGTATTTGCACGGAATAATTGGCAGCTCAAACTCTATTACCAAGAAAGGTGAGCTAAGTCTTAAGTCACTAAAAGCAAACATAGATAGAGCATTTTCAAATAAAAATAATAAAGCTGTTGTTTTATCAATAAACTCGCCAGGGGGTTCTCCGGTTCAATCTGAATTAATTTGCAATTACATTAAATTGAGATCTAAAAAGTATAACACACCTATTATTTCGTACGTAGAAGATGTTGCAGCCTCAGGAGGGTATTGGATAGCCTGCTCCTCTCCAGAGATATATGGGTCTGAAAACTCGATAATTGGATCAATAGGAGTGATATCTGCCAGCTTTGGTTTTGTAGAAGTTATTAAGAGAATAGGAGTTGAAAGAAGAGTCATCGCACAAGGTGAGAATAAGTCAATTTATGATCCCTTTAAACCCGTGGCTAAGAAAGATAAAGAAATTATTCAATCTATACAAAAGGACATACATGAATCATTTATAAATCATGTTCAGAATTCTAGAGGTAACAGACTATCAAAAAGCAATAAAAGCATTTTTAGCGGAGAATTTTGGAGTGGCAAGAACGCAAAAAAATATGGTTTAATTGATGGGACTATGGATATGTACGAGATGATAGCAAAAAAATTTGGTGAAGAAGTGAAAGTTTGTTGTATACACGAAAAAAAGAGCTTTCTCTCAAAGCTAATTAAAATGGAATCTTTTTCAGAAAGTATTGTTGACTCAGCATATGCTCGTATAAAGCAGGAAGTATTGAATAGTAAATATAATGTTTGATGCTGATATTGCAATTGTTGGAGGGGGGGTAAATGGCTTACTTTTGGCGTATAATCTATCTTTACTAGATAACAATGTTGTTTTAATTGATTCATTAAATATAAAAGAAAGAATTAAAAAAAGAATAGATGGTAGGGGGATAGCGCTATCCAAGAGTTCAGAAAAATTCTTAAGAAAAGTCGACTTGTGGAATGAGATATTTCGAAAATCTGGTGAAATAAAGAAGATTTGCGTATCAGATTATAATTCACGTCCGCAACTAAAATTTGACTGTAGCGATATTGGTGAAGAAAGGCTGGGTATTATAGCCGAGATGGATGATATTCAGCAAGCTGTTTACAATAAAGTAATCAACTCTAGACTAATAAATGTATGTGATAATGAAGACGTAGTAAGCGTTGATGAAAATGGCACTCAAGTAGTTATTAGAACAAAAAAAAATTGTTTTAGTGCCAAATTATTGATCGCATGTGATGGCAAGAATTCGTTCATAAGAAGTCACCTCAATATAAAAGAGTTCTCTTATGATTATAATCAAATAGCTGCAGTATTTAACATTCAACATCAAAAAGAACACCACAATGTAGCCTATGAATTATTTTACCCAAACGGCCCATTAGCGATTTTGCCTCGAAATGCATCCAATGAATCCTCAGTTGTGTGGGTAGAAAGAAATTGTGCTGAAAATACAGAATATTTTAACAATTCAAATTGTCTGGAAGAGTTGAGTAGAAGGATTGCTAAATCGCATGGCGATGTGAATTTACTTACTAGAGTGAATTATTATCCTCTTCATCTGAAGTGTTCAAAAAAATATTATTCTAGAAAAACCATTTTTATTGGTGATAGTTTGCATCATATTCATCCAGTTGCTGGACAGGGATTTAACTTGAGTATAAAAGACATTCAATGTTTATGTGAGTTGATTACCGAATACAAATCATATGGATTGCTTTTAAATGATGGTAAATTGTTCAGAGAATTTTTTAAGAAAAGGGTAGTGAGTAATATTTCTATGATCAGTATTACACACGGGCTGGAAAGAGTCTTTTCTAATAATAATTTCTTTTTTCGAAAAACAAGAGGCATAGGTTTGGGGGTTATTAATAAAATTGCTTCTGTTAAAAACATTATGATGAAGTACGCCATAGGAAGATGATTAGAGACATACCTACCAAGTTATTAGAGAAAATGATTGCTTGTGGAGTTTGGTCCGCTGAATGTCCAGTGCATTATAAGAGGTTAAAATATGTATGTGTGGAGTACATAAATTTTGATGGAGATCTCGAAGTAGGTCACCTTGTGGTCTTTGATATCGTTGCTGAGTATGTAGTTAATATCTTTCAGCAATTAAAACAAAATAAATTCCCAATTCATCAAATCAAAACAATTAATCTATTTGGGGGGAGTGATGAACTATCTATGAAGTCCAATAATTCTTCAGCATTTAATTATAGAGGCATAGCAGAATCAGACAAATTATCTATACATTCATACGGCTTAGCTATTGATATTAATCCAAAACAAAATCCCTACATAATAAAAAAGTCCAATGAAGAAATAGTTTTTCCGCGTTCAGGTAAAGAATTTCTTGATAGATCAAAGTCATTTAAGGGTAAAATTTCAAACAAAGAAGTGATTATTTTTAAAGAAAATAAATTTATTTGTTGGGGAGGGGAATGGAAAGATCCTATAGACTATCAGCATTTCGAAATACCAAGAATTCATGCTGAGAGATTGATTAAAATGAGTTATGATGATGGAAAAAGCTATTTAAACTCAGGAATTTTTTCTTAGAATTACCTCTCTTGCTCCTTCACCTCCCTTAACATCGTCTGTAATCTTATGTTTAAGAACGTAATGAGATAACTCTGTATAATCCAGCCATCTGGGCAGTTCTTGCTTGAGAATGCTTGGTTTATCTTCAGAACCTTTGCCAGTAATAACTAGCAAGTGATATTCTTCTATAGATGTGCAATACTTAAATTTCTCAACAAGTAATTCAAAAGCTTCTTCTTGTGTCTTTCCGTGTAAATCAACAACATATAATTGACGTTTGTTAGGAATGTGAGTCCTGGATTTTTGGAATGCCTTGTTAAGCTGGGAGTTCTTTCTGGGGAAGAGACGACTTTTTGTACTAAGTTTTTCTATGTTCTTTGTGGTCAATTGCCAGCTTGTGTCCTCATTCATTTTTTTAGAAAGTCAGTGAAAGGAATAAAGCTGATATTTTCTATTTTCCAGGTTGGACTTGATGACCTAATGTCGCGTGCAAACTCTACATTCAAACTTAATTTCTCAACCTTGGTTTTATTTCCATGAAGTATCTTTCCTTTTTTCTCAATATAATTAACGGTCTGGAGCTCAGTATTTACTTTAATTTGCGCATTATAATCTTTGATTGAGATAGATTTTATTTTTGGAAGTGATATTTCAATAATTGATATTTTTCCTTCTAGAGAACTCTCTTCAAGCTTGCTTATATTATAAGCGAATTTGCGCATACATTCTACATTAAGAAGATCAGAAAGAATCTGCGTATTTCCGTTTTCGTACGCCTCATAGATAAATTTGATTGCTTTCTTTGACTTTTCTGAGAAGTCTTCAGGTGTAAAACTTGAATCAAATTTCTTAATCTTATCTTCATCGGAAATATCTTTAGTTAAAATGGTTTCTGAAGGGTTTTTTTCTTTTTCAGTTACGCCTACATCATTACTATTTATTTCTGTTTTTTGTCCTAATACAGAAAAAAGCTTCGTTGCAAGGAATACTGCTATAAGAGCAAAAAAAATAATATCGACAAAGTTATGCATTTAAATTTCAAATGTTTATGAAACAAGTATATCTAAATACCTGGATTTTTCTAGGCTAAAAATTGTTCAGTAACAATTCTATCTTCTAAACTGGTGTTCTCGTTAAATAGTAATTTAACATAGTTATTTTTTTGTATTTTTATTTCAACCTTTCTTACGTCTGTAAAATCATTAAAATCTGCTACTGCATTAATAGGGCGAGATTTCTCCAATGATACAAACTCTACTACTGCATTTTCGTTGAGTAGGGCTCCTTTCCATCTTCTGGGTCTAAAAGGGCTGATAGGTGTAAGTGATAAAATATTAGATTTTAAGGGTATAATAGGTCCTCCAGCAGATAAATTGTAAGCAGAGCTTCCAGCTGGTGTAGATAAAAGTAGTCCATCGGAAATTAATTTTTGCATTTGTGTTTTTCCGTTAACAAGTATTTTTATATGTGCTGTTTGGTGCGTGCTCCTTAGAACTGACACTTCGTTAATTGCGATTGCCTGCTTTTCTTCTCCATCGCTTAAAGTAACCTTCATATGTAAAGGATGTATTTCAATCTCTTTGAGGGAATTGGAAAAAAAGTTAGAAAAGTTGTGTGATTTAATAGATTCCTCATTGTTCATAAGAAATCCCAAATTTCCTGTGTTTATACCATAAAACGGAATTTTGAGATGCATATACTTATGAATGGTGTGGAGCATTGTTCCATCTCCCCCGCAAACAATTATGACACCAAATTTCTTATTTAATCCGACATCTAAGAAACCAAATTTGTTCTGTAAATATTTTTTCAAAGATTGAGACTTTGCTCTTTCGTCTGCAGTGCATGCAACTAAAGTCATTCTTAACTTTCTTAATTATACACAATAAAAAGTTCATTATGCTATAAACCTATTCTTTACAGCACGAATATTCTTAACAATTTATCATTTAAATGAAATTATTGGTAGAGTTTATTTTGAAAGATTTGATTAAAAAATAGTCATGTAGTATCTTTCTGAAGATGAATAGGTCATTCCTGCGTCTTTTCATGTGTTATTCACTGACTTATCCACAAAGATTGTGGATATAACTCAAAGTCTGAGATTGTAATGCAAAACTCTGCAATTAAAAATTTCTTAAAAAATTGTCCTAATGCACCCGGGGTATATAAGTTCTATAATGATGTAGATGAAATTATCTATATCGGGAAGGCAAAAAAATTAAAAAATAGAATTAAAAGTTATATAGTTATTGAGGAATCAAGTTATAAATTGAGCGCAATAAGTCACCTTGTCGCCAGGGTAGAGATAATTGTAACAGACAATGAATCAGAGTCTTTTCTTTTAGAATCAAATCTAATTAAAAAATTTAAGCCAAAGTACAATATTCTTCTAAAAGATGACAAATCTTTTCCATATATTATTTTGGACAAGTCAACATTTCCTAGAATGTCAAAATTTCGTGGAAATAAAAAGAGTGGATTTTTCCTTTACGGTCCATTTCCTTCGTCCTATAAAGTTGATAATACCATTAAGCTTTTACAGAAAGTTTTTTTACTTAGATCCTGTTCGGATAGTTATTTTTCTTCTAGAAAAAGACCTTGCTTACTCTATCAAATCAAAAGATGTTCTGCGCCTTGTGTCAACAAAGTAAGCTCTTCTGAATATCATGATTCTGTAGAGCAGGCAAAAGACTTCTTATCTGGAAACGTACAGAAAATCCGTCAAAGAATTACTAGCAAAATGAATGAGTGTAGTAAGAGATTTGAATATGAGAAAGCTGGAGAGTTGAGAGATAAGCTTAAGGCGTTAAATTTTGTAGAAATGAAACAATTTATCATTGAAACCAAAATTTCTGATGTAGATATTATTACTGCCTACAGGTATAAAGAGTTTGCAACAATAAATATAACGTTTATTAGATGTGGGCATAATTTGGGTGATAGAAATTATAATATCAAAAATCTTTATGCGCTCAAAGAAGAGCATTTAGTCGAGAAATTTATAGGTAGTTTTTATCAGAAAAATATTCCTGCAAAGAAAATATGTGTCAATGCATTACCAGATAATATAGATGTCATTGAAAAGGCACTGTCTAATTTGCATGATACTAAAGTGAGCATATCTTGCCCTATTAAGGGTTCATACAAGTTACAAGTGCGCAAGTCACTAGCAAATGCAAAAGTTTTTTTAGAGCAAGCCATTAGTGCAAATAAACACTATGTAAGTATTCTTAGGAAATTGAGAGATATATTCTCTGTAAGTTTTTCATCTAATAAGATAGAGGTTTATGATAATAGTCATATTATGGGAAAAAATTGTGTTGGCGCAAGAATTGTTTGGTATGATGGTGAGTTTCAGAAAAAGTACTACAGAAGATATAATTTAGATAATTTTATCGAAACTGGAGGGGATGATTATCAAATGCTGTATCAGGTCCTTAAAAGAAGGCTGAAGGGTAGAAAGGAATTGGATAATTTTTTCATCTTTGATGGTGGCAAAGGTCATTTGATGATAGTAAATAAAATCTTATCAGAGCTAAAAATTAATATTGATTTTATTTGTATAAGCAAAGGGAGAGATAGAAATTCTGGCAATGAAACCATTTATGGCAAGGATGGCAATATTTATGAGTTAAACAAAAAAGATGAAGTTAAACAGTTTCTTCAAAGATTAAGAGATGAGGCTCACAGATACGCTTTATCCACTCATCAGAAAAAACGTCAAAACAATATGTTCATCACAAAGCTTGATATGATTCCAGGTATAGGCAGTAAAAGAAAAAATAGTTTGTTAAGCCACTTTGGATCCCTTAAAAGAATTGGAGAAGCTAGTCCTGAAGAATTGACAAAAGTTAATTTAATTAGCCAAAAATTTGCAAAAAAAATATATGATAGTCTCAATAATTCAAATTAATATAGATAAATAAAAAGTTTTTAGTATTATTTCGGTACAAGTTAAATATCACGATGTATAAAAAAATTCCTAACATACTCACATATACCAGGCTCGTAGTCATTCCAGTAATTGCAATTCTAATGATCTTCCCTTCGTTCAGTTTAGTTGCAAGAACTGCAGCTTTCCTTTTTTTTGTTGCTAGTATTACTGATTTTCTAGATGGGTATATCGCTCGTAAATATAATATACAAACTCGCTTAGGGCGAATATTAGATCCAATAGCTGATAAGGTTTTGGTGGTAACCATTCTGGTTATATTAGTTTATCAGGGCAGGGCTGATATCTTGCCTTCATTAGCA
>JAVKEN010000001.1:0-144255 GCA_040221415.1 Rickettsiales bacterium | reverse complement strand
TATGAGAGAAGAAAATCGATCCGCAAGAATAAATTTCTTACTGTCCACGATTGCCACTGCAGTTTCATCACAACTAGTCTCTATTCCTAGAACCACAAACTTACTCATCGCACAGCCTGTTAATTAATTTAATGAGTTGTGACTTATTAAGGCATGGATCACAATTAGTCAAATATTTCTGCTTATCATCTATGTTATAGATGCACTCATATATATTTTGGTTGCTGTACTCCAAATTCAACCCGCCAAAATACACATTGTTTTCAACACAAGATTTTTTAAACACTTCCATTTCATATATCAAATCGTCAAAAATTCTAAACTTTGATAATTTATTTTTTTGATTATTCCCATGCATTGGGTCGCACATGGCTACAAAATTAATATCGCTACTTTGTAGATGCTCAAAAAACAATGGTAATAAGTCAGCAACATACTTACGTCCAAAGCGAAAAATGAGAACAATTTTTCCTTTGTGATTCTCTAAGTTAATTCTTTGTATTAACGCTTTTATATGCTGCACATCAGTATTTGGACCAATTTTTATAGCTATTGGATTTTTGATAGAAGAAAGAAATTTTATTATTCGAGTATTGTAAATTGCGCGATATCCTAACCATAGAAGGTGAGAATTGGCCACAAACCCATTTTGTAAAAACTTTTCCTCGTATCTGGCGTCACATATTTCATGAGAGAAGAATAATCTGTTGTTTGTTTTATATGACTGATAACATCTTCTGATATGGTCATAATTTTGTATTAACTTATTTCCATTTATCTCTCTATTAAATTCATCATACCCCACATTATTTACCGCCTCCCCAAAAAAATTGGGAAGTATATGATTATTCCTAATATCAAAAATATTGGTACGTAATTTGAAAGTTTGACCAAAAACCCTTGGGACTAAAGCTGGATTTTTATATTTTTTCTTTAATACTTGGCAGGCCTCACTTAAAGAAGACAATAAGCTCAAGCTTTTTTTGTAATTTAATTCTTCAGAGCACGGACCAGCATTTAGAACAAACCCCTTATTCTGCTCTATGTCTCTTAAATAATCCTTTAAAGACTGAATTTCCTTATCTCTACAAAACTCCTCTCGAGATTTTTCTATTTCTCCAAGATTATTTGTATACTGAATGTAATTATTATAGCAGATCACACTGCACCATCATCTCTTTATTTTGTAGGCGGCTCAGAAAGGCGTAAATGCTCAAACGTTCGTGGTGTTGCCAATCTTCCTCTAGGAGTTCTCTGTATAAATCCTTGTTGTAATAGGAAAGGTTCTATTATTTCTTCAATAGAATCCTTATGTTCAGACATTCCAGCAGCAATAGTATCTACACCAACTGGACCACCTTGATATTTCTCACAAATAAATTTTAAATATCGATAATCATTACTGTCTAGACCTACTTGATCAACTTCAAGATTTATCAACGCAATATCAGCAACTTTCTGATTCAGAACTTTTTCTTTGTGATAGTTAGCATAGTCAGCAACTCTTTTTAGAAGTCTTAGGGCTATTCTTGGGGTCCCTCTAGATCTTCTGGAAATTTCTTCTGCACCTTCAGAGTCAACTTCAACATCTATAAGTTTAGCTGCCCTCTGTATAATAATCTTTAGATCTTCTTCTTCATAGAAACTCATTCGTAGAGGTATACCAAACCTGTCTCGCAATGGGTTTGTAAGCAAGCCAATCCTCGTTGTAGCTCCTATCAGTGTAAACTTTGGTAGGTCTATACAAACTGTTTTTGCAGATGGTCCCTCACCGATAATCAGATCTAGCTTAAAATCTTCCATTGCGGGGTATAATATCTCCTCCACAATTGGACTCAATCTATGAATCTCATCGATAAATAAAACATCATTTTCTTCTAAATTTGTAAGTATCGCAGCCAAATCACCTGCTTTGCTTAAAATAGGTCCAGACGTAGATCTAAAATTAGATCCAAGCTCTAAAGAAATGATTTTTGCAATTGAGGTTTTTCCCAAACCCGGAGGGCCATATAACAAAACATGGTCTAAATTTTTTTTCTTTTCTTTTGCAGAACCAATAAAAACTCTAAGATTATCTAGAACCTGTTTCTGACCAATAAATGCATTGAACGATTGTGGTCGCAAGCTTTTTTCAATAAAAGCTTCTTCATCTTTAGTATTCTTATCTACTAATCTATCACTCATACTTACTTTGATATTTGTTTTAATGATTTTTTAATCAATTCACCTAAACTCACAGAGTCATCTTCTGCAACAAGTTTAGACACACACGCATAAGCTTCATACCTACTTATACCCAAATTTTGTAAAGCCATAACAGCGTCGTTAACTAGTCCTTCATTTGAAGATCCCGGCATTGTTGAATCAAAGGATACAGAATCACCATGATTAAAGATTCCTAAGTTTTTATCTTTTAATTCAGAAATAATTCTATTTGCTAACTTTGGCCCGACCCCGCTAATTTGTGCAAATATATCTTTGTCTCCAGCCATAATTGCATTTGCTATTTTATTAGCTTCAAGAGATCCAACTATCGCCAATCCCATTTTTGGTCCAACACCTTTAACCGTAACTAACTGGAGATAAAGTTCTTTTTCTTTCTTGGTAGAAAAGCCAAAAAGAGTTATTTGATCTTCTCTGACGTGTGTCTCAATGTAAATTTCTACACCTTTGTTCAGCTCAACACTACTAAGCAAGTTTGTTGAACAATACACTAAGTAACAAACTCCGCTTACATCAAGAAGCAAGTTATTGTTATTAATCTCCTCTACAGTCCCCTTAAGTTTTCCTATCATAATAAAATTCTTTCCAAATAGCCTCTAATCCTTGCTTGTATGTTGGGTACTTCAAATCTAAATCTAGTTTTGTTTTTAATTTTAAATTAGAAACTTTTTTATTTTCACTGTAGAAGTCTAGCATTTTCTTAGAAATATTCCCACTATTAAACAAAATTGTTTCTGGTTGAACGCAGTCAATTAATTTACAAACATAATCTATTACTTCATGTTGTGAAGCTGGCAAGTCATCTGCTAGATTAAAAATTTGTTTATGTATTAGGCTAAAGATTAATTTGTCGATTGCTTGAACAATATCATCAACATGAATCCTAGAGAAAAAATGTCCTTCTTTTATAATTCTGCGAGCACCACCGTTTAACACCCTCTCAACTGCAGATCTTTTAGGCCCATAAATACCCGCTAGACGCAAAATATTCACTTCTGGCAGGATTTCTTTCCATAAAACCTCAGAAGAGATTCTCTCCTTACCACTCTCCGTGTTACTCCTCAAAGCAGAGTTTTCATTCACCCAATCCCCCTTATAATCACCATATACCGATGTGGCAGAAAGATATCCGCACCATTCTAAATTAGATAAATCTAATCCCCTAAGCTGATTAGAGATTTTCTTTTCATCTGCACAAGGAGGTATCGAAATTAATAAATGGGTAATTTTCTCACAATTAGAAAATTTATTTATATTTTGCCATTTGATTGAAGTATGGTTAACTTCAGACCTAGAAATAACGTATTTGTTATCAAACTTTACTTGCGAAGTTTTACAGAATCGATCAACAACGTAACCGTACCCAAAAAATAATATATTTTTCATTGAAAACAAAGGTGGGGCGAGCGACCGGGTTTGAACCGGCGACCCCCAGATCCACAATCTGGTGCTCTAACCAACTGAGCTACGCCCGCCATATTAATCAACCATGGAAAATTAATAGAAAGCCTTTACTTCGTCAAGTTATTTATGTAATATTCATCTCCCAGTATAAGGTTTTCTTGCTTTATAGAAAGCATACTTCATCAAAATAATCACTATGCGTAAAGTTATATTCACAGGTAGTATCGCAAATAGTCTAGAGTGGTATGACTTTGCACTATACGCAAATTTTGCCTCTATTTTAGGAAAAAAGTTTTTTCCTGAATTTGAAGAGAATTTAGCTCTTCTTGCAACACTGACAGTTTTCGCTGCAGGATTTATCATGAGACCATTTGGTGCAATATTGTTTGGCATAATTGGAGATAAATATGGTAGGAAGGTTTCTTTAAGTATAGCCATATTGTCTATGTCTATTCCTACAACTCTTGTGGGGCTTTTACCTACATACGACCAAATTGGAATAATTGCGCCTGTTCTGCTCTGTGCATTAAGACTAATCCAAGGGTTGTCTCTAGGAGGGGCCCTAATTGGGTCCGTCTCTTATATCGTTGAACATTCAAAACCGAAGTATCGAGGTTTTGTTGGAAGTATTTCCATGTTTAGCTTATGTTTAGGGTTTTTATTAGGGTCGCTGGCTGCATGGATCTCTAGCAAATACATGACTCAAGCAAGCTTTGAAGAGTACGGCTGGAGGCTGCCATTTTTATTTGGAATCGCAGCACTTATTGTTAGTTATTACTTAGCTAAACATGCTAAGGAAAGTCCAGAATTTGATAGAGCTAAGCAAGAAGGTTTATTAGTTCAGAAACCATTAAACAAAATTTTGAAGAAGTTTAAATTTAGGGTGTTTCATTCAATCGCAATAAATAGTTTGGGGTCTGTAGGTTTCTACATATTTGCTGTATTTATTGGTAAATATCTAGAAGCAGAAAAAGATATGTCTTTATCTGAAGTAAGCCTCCTAGGAACATACTCAATGATTTTAGTTATGTTTTTCGTTTTACTTGCAGGCTGGTTGTCTGATAAATTAGGTAAAAAGCTTTGGTTTATTTGCACTGCGCTAGCAACTATTGTTCTAATTTACCCAATAATACATATATTACAGACTGGCACCGGCACTCAAATATTATTAGCACAATTTTTATTTGGACTTCTTGTTGCAAGTTGGATAGGACCAGAGCCAAGTTTACAAATGTCAATGTATCCTACCTATGTCAGAAACACAGGTGTCTCATTATCTTATAATGTTGGCTGCGCTTTGTTTGGTGGTACAGCTCCTGTTATATGTCAGTACTTTTACGACAAACATTCTAACATTAGTTTTATTGGATTATACATCATATGTATTGCAGCATTAAGCCTAATAGCTACATTTAAGTATAGAGAAAACTATGACTTTTAAATCATACATTACTTTATAATTGGCCATTAAAGTCAATCTAAGTATTAAACTCTTAAAAAGAATCGGCTATAATTTACTGGTTTCTTGTAAGAAAAAATATGATTTATACAACAAATGAATTCAAATCTCATTATCAAACAAAAAAATATATACCTTATCGGCTATATTTCAATGTAGTTTGTGTAATAGTTATATTCTTTGCTGCTAGCATATTCGTACAAAAAATATATAAACCTAAACATCAATTTTTTAAACTTCCCCATAACCAATTCAAGAAAGTTGTTACGGTGTCGCGAGGTGATAATTTATTTTCTCTCCTATCTCCTTACAAGTTAGATTACACGCAAATTCAAAAGATTGTTAATGCAGCAAAGCCTCATATAAGGCTACAGGACTTACGAGTTGGTCAGAAAGTCAATTTATATGGCCATTTCTACAAAGGTAAAGAAATACTGGACTTTATGCAATTCTTCCAAACGCCTGAGACCAGGGTGGAAATAAGACAAAACACAGAATATGGTTACAATGCAGAGCTTGTAACCATACCTTTAAAAAAAGAATTGATTTCATTCAATGGGGTAATTACATCAAGCCTTTTAGAGGCTGCTAATAAAGCTGGGGTCCCATACCAAAATTCTATAGAAGCTATAAATGCACTCAGTCAGCAAATTGATTTTCAACGAGACATACAAAAAGGTGATGAATTTATTTTTGTGGTAGAAAAATTAATAGACCCAGAAGATAAAACATCAACCTACAACAAAACGGTATACGCCTCTTTAAAAAATAAGAAAAATGCGCTCCATATGTATTTGTATAAATTTCCCGATGGATCAGAAGAGTTTTTTAATAAAAATTTTACATCTGCACGGAAATCATTGATTAAAACTCCAGTTCAAGCAACTAGAATTTCTTCTGGTTACGGGATGAGGAAGCATCCTGTACTTGGGTTCTCTAAAATGCATACAGGAATAGATTTTGCAGCTCCAAGAGGGACTCCAGTTTATGCTGCAGGTTCAGGAAAAATAATTCGCATTGGGTGGAATGGAGGATATGGAAAATACATAAAGATAAAGCACAATAACAAGATATCTACCGCATATGCTCACCTATCATCTTACGCGAAAGGAGTGAGGAGAGGGCAGACCGTAACACAAGGCCAAGTGATCGGAAGAGTTGGATCAACAGGAAGAGCAACAGGAGCTCATCTTCATTATGAAGTGTTAATTAACAACAAACATGTCAACCCATTAAAAGTTAAAGTAGGCTCTGTCAGAACTCTGTCTGGCCAAGACAAACAAAATTTGCTTAACCTCCAGCATGAAATAAGTAAAATACTATAACCTAAAAATGACACTGTCATTTTGTTGGTGTATAATTTGATATGTTTCACGTGAAACAATATACTAGTTATATGGCAACGAATTACTACCACATTATAAATTTTATTCCTGGGATTGAGAAAGAGGAAATGCTTGTAGGGCATGAGCACTTAGCTAAAAAAATTGTTGAGTCAGGAAGATTTAGAATAGACGCTGGCAATAAAATTAACTTTGCTCGATTATACGTGCCTAACCATGACATTAGCATGATGTTTAGCAAACGAGAACTTTATGATAAAAACCTTATTCCCAGAACAAAGGAGATTATAGCAGAACAATTTTCCAGCTCGTACACAGGTTCTATGCTTGATACTGTTGTTAACAAACACATAAATTTAATGAGAAAAGAAGTGTCAAAATATATTGATATTTCTAATCAAGAAGAGATGAGGCTTGCAAGACTTGTTGTGCAGTGTGCGCATCCAGCAGTTATCATGCTTATACTTCTAGACAACACAGAAATATTTCTATCACACTCTTATAACATTGGGGATATGCTCGATATATCGTCATGGAGAACGTGTGGATCAAATAGCGGTATGCAAAGTACAGATGGCAGAGATGCTGCTATCTTTATTTCATGCGGAGGAGACCCATTAAAAGAGAATGAAGAAGAGAATGCTACTTACGGAGATGGTTGGCCTGCCATCGCTAGATTGCTAGTAATTGGTGGGCAAGAAATAGGACATTACTCTGATATTAAAAGAGATAAGGATGGATCACAAATATCAAGATACTCAGCTGACCTGGGAGCGACAAAACCTAAACCTCATGTTAGAGATGCCCGCAGGCAAGATATTAGACGTGACAAAGACTTATTGTCGCAGCTTTATGATTCAGGCTTTAAAGAGTGGTTAGATTATACAAAGCAATTAAAATTTTTTGATAAACAGAACAGAGGAGGATGGATAAAATTAAAGACAAAAATCTTAATTTATTACCATAGTTCAAAAATAAAAAAGAAAGTACAAAATACAGATTTAGCATTTCTAGAAAAATTTTATTCTGAAGATTACCCTGCTATTATGATCCAAGCTGTCTTTGACGATATGTTATTTAACCTTTCTCCTCAAGCCGATGTATATAAGCGTGATAACCCAGTGGAAGAGGAAGCCATTGCTTGTATAGAAGCTCTGGCGAGAATACCTCAGCAAGTTAACAAGTGGGGTAGAGGAGCAACAAAATCTCTTATGAAGGATCTCTACAGAATATACTACAAAGAAGTAATACCAGGTTGTATTATGGCTTACCAAAATATGACTGGTAATTTATTCAATTTTGATACAACCCCAGAAAAACAATCTCTAATCTATAAAATAAAGAAATTCTTTGGAAAAAAGACTTATCCTTCTAGAGACATTTGATTTCCTATAACCTGAACGTAAAAAACTCTATTCATTTCAAACATTGGCTTTAGCAGAATATTTGAGTGATGGATTTTGATAATTTCACCTACAGGTAATCCTTCAGGGAAATATCCTCCTTCACCAGTAGTATAAATGATATCTCCAACTTTCATTTTATGGTCGTTCTCAACAAAATGAGCCTGAAGATTATCATTTCCCGATCCAGAAATAATCATTTTTTCTGTTGTTTTGGGGTTTAAACCAACAATCTTAGAATTTGGATCAGTTATTAACAATACATCACTAAAATTATCGCCAACGTTCTCAATCCTACCTAATACTCCACTTTTATTCACTACACTCATTCCTACTCTTACTCCATTTTGGGACCCAACTGGCAAAATAACTTTGCCTATAAAATTATCAACCGAACCAGAAATGATTTTAGTAGTTAGAACAATATTGGGGAGCTTAGAAGTAAACTGCACTAGTTTTCTTAACTCTTTGTTTTGCGACTTAAGAAAAGATTGATCATTTAATTCCTTAGATAATCTCTCAACATCCGCTTTGTAGGATCTTAGTTTTTCCACTGTGTCTATGTGATCAAAGTACTCGTCTTTTAGTGAATGTATCTGCTGAACGAAGTTTGAAACTACATTTTGAGATTTGCTGTAAACTTGATTAAATGAGTGTTGAATTTTCTTTGCACTAAACAACATCACAAACAATAATGCTATAAATAGGCATAAGTACAAATAGGTCTTAAGGGTCAGCTTCTCAAATGATTTTTTTTTCAACCTTTTCTAATCCTGCTTAAATAAAACATGTTTAAGTTTTTTCATATCTTCAAGAATTTGCCCACAACCTTTAGCTACACAATTTAATGGTTCGTCAGCAAGAATGACTGGAAGCTTGGTAGCATCACTCAAAACTTTATCTAAATTATGCAGCAAGCCGCCACCACCTGTTAATACAATACCTTTATCTGCTATATCAGAAGATAATTCCGGAGGAGTGCACTCAAGTGCTATTCTCACTGCTTCTGTAATTTGATGTACGGGATCAGCTAAACTCTCTGCTATTTGTGCTTCAGTCAATACAACTTCTTTTGGGAGTCCATGTACTAAATCACGCCCCCTAATCGCCATCTCTTTCCCTTTATTGTCCTCTGGAACGCAAGCACTACCAATTTCTTTTTTAATTCTTTCAGCTGTTGATTCGCCAACGAGTAAGTTGTACTGCCTTCTTATATAAGAAATAATTGCATCATCCATTAAATCGCCGCCTACTCTAACTGATCTCGAGTAGACAATACCACCAAGAGACAGCACACCTACTTCTGTGGTACCACCTCCTATGTCGACGATTAATGACCCTGTTGGCTCAGTCACCGGTAGACCTGCACCTATAGCAGCAGCCATTGGCTCTTCAATGAGAAAAACTTCTCTAGCACCAGCACTCTCTGCAGCTTCTTGGATTGCCCTTCTCTCTACTGGGGTAGATCCAGACGGAACACAAACAACAATTAAAGGGCCTGTAAAAGTTCTACGGTTATGCACTTTGTGGATAAAGTGTTTTATCATTTCTTCTGCTCCCTTAAAGTCTGCTATAACACCATCTTTTAATGGTCTGATTGCTTCAATCTCACTTGGCGTTCTACCTAACATCACTTTAGCCTCATGTCCGAAAGCATAAGGTTTTGAAACTCCATTCTCTTTTACCATAGCTACTACAGAGGGCTCATTCAGTACCACCCCTCTCTCTTTTACATAAACCAGTGTGTTAGCCGTACCCAAATCAATCGCCATGTCAGATGAGAGAAAACCTAATAATTTAAGAAACATTTTATACCTATTGCAAATTTAACTTAAACAAATATATTGAAATCATATATTATTGTTGCCTGTATTTTTAGAAAAAACAAATGGTATACTAACATCAAAACATTATTTTTGTAATGGATTTTACATTTTATTTCATATTTTTTTGCTTATCATGGTGGATTGTATTATTTATAGTTTTGCCAATAGGTATCACCACTAAAAAAATATCTCATAAAGGACATGCCTCTAGCGCCCCTATAAACCCAAGAATATTTTTTAAATTTTTTGTTACGACAATAATAGCATTTTTTTTTACTGTTGTTGCGTACTACGTGACAACCTATACTAGCTTTAATTTAAATTCTCTGAGAAATTTTTAATGACTGTAGTAACGCGATTCGCTCCATCTCCAACAGGATATCTACACATTGGCGGTGCCAGAACTGCGTTATTTAATTACTTATATGCAAGAGCGAATCATGGTAAATTCATTTTAAGAATAGAAGACACTGATAAAGAAAGGTCCACTCAAGAAGCTACAGATGCAATCCTCCATGGAATGAAGTGGTTAGGGTTAGATTATGATGAATTATTCTACCAGTCAAATAACATTCAGGAACATATTAGGGTAGCGAATGAATTAGTTGCGCAAGAAAAAGCTTATTATTGCTTCACCTCGATCGAAGAAATTCAAACAAAACGTGCAGAGGCTGAAAAAAGAGGTATGCACTTCAGATTTGTCAGTGAATGGCGAGAGAAAACTGATAAAAAACTTCATCCCAAAGGAGTTAAACCTGTTATTAGACTAAAAGCTCCTATTGACGGCACAATGCAAATTCAAGACCATGTTCAAGGTAGTGTAAGCGTGAAATGCAGTCAATTAGATGACATGATCTTACTACGCTCCGATCGAACCCCAACATACATGTTGGCAGTTGTGGTTGACGATCATCAACATGGGGTTACTACTATTATCAGGGGAGATGAACATTTTAATAATGCATTCAGACAAAAGCTTATCTATGATGCGATGGGATGGAAAACACCTGAAATGTCTCACATACCCCTGATTCATGGAATGGATGGGAAAAAACTTTCAAAGCGCCATGGCGCACTTGGGCTAGATCACTACGAAGATAATGGATTTCTTCCAGAAGCTATTTTTAATTATCTTTTACGATTAGGCTGGAGTCATGGAAATGATGAGATTATTAGCAAAGATCAGGCCATATCTTGGTTTAACCTAGAATCCTTGGGGAAATCTCCAGCAAAACTAGACTTTGATAAAATGAGAAGCCTAAACGCACATTATATCAAAGCCTCCGATAATAAATATTTATTAGAGCTGGCGTCCAAAAAACTAGATCTTAACAAAGAAAAAAAAGAGATAGTCTTAAAAAGCCTTGAATTACTAAAAACTAGGTCTCAGACAATTAGTGATTTAACAAATTCAGCCAAGCTGTATATATTAGATAGGCCCATCAAAAAAGATGAGACTGCAAAGAAAATAGCTCACGACTTTGATAAAAGTTTGGTAGAACAAATAGTTGAGAGATATAGTGCGCAAACCCAATGGACAGAGGGCAATTTATTAGATGTCACTAGACGCCTAGCATCAGAAAATAATTTAAAGCTAGGAGAAATGGCCCAATTTATTAGAGCGCAACTAGTAGGAACTACAGTCTCTCCTAGTGTTTTTAACATTATGTATGTTCTTGGTAGATCTGAGTCTATAGCAAGAATCCAAGACTATTAACATTGACTTTTTTAGTGCTAGTATTATTATCGCAAATAAAAAAATACTGCTTCTATGGCTAAACTAGATATACTAATAGCTCCGCACCCTATTTTAGAAACTCCAGCAGAAAAAGTTGAGAAAATTACTGGCGAAATTAGAACCATAGTTTCTGACATGATAGAAACTATGTATGCAAATAACGGTGCAGGGTTAGCCGCAAATCAAGTGGGGGTTTTAAAAAGAATTTTGATACTAGATGTAACTAGCTACGGAATTAAACAAGACAAGCCTTATGTAATGATTAATCCAGAAGTGGTTTATTCTTCCGAAGAAACTTGGACAGAAGAAGAAAGGTGCCTTTCTTTTCCTCTTGTTAGCGTCAATGTTACTAGGCCAAAAAATATCAGGGTCAAATTTCTTGATGCTGAAGGAAAAGAACGTACATTAGAAGCTGATGGCTGGCTTGGAAGAGGGATTTTACACGAGATGGATCATTTAAGCGGTGTTACGCAGCTTGACTACGCCTCCCCAATGAAAAAAAATATTATGATTCGTAAATTAAATAAATATAAAAAACTCAATAAAATTGCATGAAAATAATTTTTATGGGTACATCAGATTTTGCTGTGCCTGCTCTCTGCAAAATTCATTCTCAAACAAACCATCAAATAATACAAGTTTACACTCAACCTCCTTCTAAATCCGGCAGGGGAATGAAGACATCTTTGTCTCCTGTTCACAAAAAAGCTAAAGATTTAGATCTCGAGGTTTCAACCCCAGCAAGGCTTAGCCCAGAAAACGAACTTGAAAAGCTTAAAGCACTACAGCCTGATCTAATAGTAGTTGCAGCATATGGACTTATCTTAAGAAAAACAGTGTTAAACATTCCAAAGCACGGCTGCCTAAATATACACCCATCCACATTACCTAGGTGGCGTGGCGCCGCACCAATAGAAAGAACGATAGAAGCAGGTGACAAAACAACTAGTGTTTGTGTAATGAAGATGGATGAAGGGCTTGATACTGGGAATCTACTAAAATGCAAATCAATACCACTAAGCAAAACTGTTAAAGCTTCTGAGTTGGCGCATGAAACTTCAAATATTGGCGCTAACCTTTTAATCGAAATAATCGACAAAATTGATTCCATAAAAGAATTTCGTCAGTCTGAAGCCGGAGTGACTTACGCAAAAAAAATTGAGAAGCATGAAGGAAAGATTGATTGGTTGCTTAGCGCGGAAGAAATCTATAATAAAATGCGTGCTTTTGATGTTTGGCCTAATTGTTGGTTCGAATACAAAGGCAATAATATTAAAATTCTTGATGCAGAGTTTACAGAGCAAAATTCACAATATGGCCCTGGAACCATTATTAACAATCAATTGCATATACAAACAAAAAAAGGCATCTTCATTCCTAAGAAACTTCAGAAAGCTGGGAAAAAACCAATGTATCTTCAAGACTTCTTAAATGGATTCCGAATTATTCCGGGCCAGAAAATATAATGCGCTACAAAGTTACTATAGAATATGACGGAACTGACTTCTCAGGCTGGCAAATCCAGAACAACTCACCCTCTATCCAAGAGGCAATTCAAAAAGCAATAAAAGCATTTTCGATGCAAGACGTGGAAGTATTTGGAGCAGGAAGGACTGATGCAGGTGTACACGCCCTGGGACAAGTTGCACATTTTGATCTTTTAGATGATAAATACTCAGAACACATTATAAAAAATGCAATTAACTATCATTTAAAACCTAAAAAGATAGTAATTCTAGACTGCTCTAAAGTCTCGCAAGCTTTTCATGCCCGATTCTCAGCTAAAAAAAGATATTACGAGTATAAGATACTTAATCGAGACTCTGCCCCGGCTATAGATATAAATAAAGTTTGGCACATTTCTAATAAATTAGATGCTAGGAAAATTGCACAGGCAGCTAATTGCCTTGTTGGAAAACATGATTTCACAAGCTTTAGAGCAAGTCAATGTCAATCATCTTCTCCGATTAAAACAATTGATCAAATTCTTATTGAGCAGATGGGGGAAGTAATAAAAATAAAAGTGTCCGCACAGTCATTTTTACATCATATGGTTAGAAACATTGTTGGCACTATTTACAATGCAGGGTTAGGGAAAATAAAACCAGACGATATGTTAGAGATCCTTGACTCAAAAGACAGGAAGAAAGCTGGTATAACAGCACCAGCTTGTGGATTATATTTCACAAAAGTTGAGTACTAACTTTTAAAATCTATTTTAGAATTTCCAGCTATTTTGGAAATATACTGACTGATAATTTCCTCTTTTACAATCATTTCAAGCTGAGGCTTAACTTTGTCAAAAGATGGAATATTCTTTTTAGCTCTATCATCTAATTTTATCACAAACCAACCCACTTGAGTTTTAACTGGTTTAGAAATTTGATTTTTTCTTAATTTGTACGCTGCCTTTTCATATTCAGGGAAAATTTGGCCTTTATTGATTTTTCCAAACTTGCCTTTTTTAGCTTTTGTAGACTTATCAAGAGAATGCTTAGCTGCTAAAGAGCCAAAATCTTCTCCTTTTTTAAGTTTCTTATAAACCTCATTAGCTTGACCTTCACTTTCCATCAAAATATGACTCACTTCTAGGTCGTCAGAGTTTTTCATAATTTTTACATATTTCTTATACTGATTCTTTAATTTTGAGTCAGTAACTTTTCTTCCGGCATACTTGTCTAAGTACATTCTAACCATAAGCGCATTTTGAGCATTTTTAAGCTGGTGCTGAAATGATTTACTGTCATGAATAGAAGACTTCTCAGCTATATTTACAAGTTCCTTTTGTAAAACATATTGTTTAATTACATCTTTCTTTACTCTATCGCTTAACTCATCAAATGAATTTTTGTTTTCTGGCATTCTTCCTCCAGTGGACAACATCAACCACTGAGTAATTTGCTCTTCTGTAATTTTATTATCTTTGCCGTATTCAGCAATCACTTTATCTGCAGAAAAACTTGCAGATGGAAAAAGAAGAAACACTACAAAAAGAAATTGAATAGCTTTATTCATTGTTGATAACCTTGGTAAATTTATTATATTGGTCACATAATGCACTATAAGTAATATAAGGTAAAGGATTAATCTTTTTAAAACTGCTACTTAATGCTATACATTGCATCTAATAACAAACCAAAAATAAATGTTAAAGAAAATTTTTAAGAACATCTTTGGATCTATCAACGATAGAAAATTAACCGCCCTTGAACCTATAGTAAAAAAGATTAACGATTGCGAGGAAGACACCACAAAACTTAGCGATAAAGACCTCAAGCAAAAGACTAATGAGTTTAAGAAGAGATTAGCTCAAGGCGAAACTCTTGACGATATATTGCCAGAAGCATATGCAGTAGTCAGAGAGGCGGCAAAAAGAGTTCTAGGAGAAAGACATTTTGACGTGCAGCTTATGGGAGGAGTTGCTTTACACAAAGGAATGCTGGCTGAAATGAAGACAGGTGAGGGTAAGACCTTGGTGTCTACCTTGCCGATATATTTAAATGCTCTTTCTGGAAAAGGTGTTCACGTTGTAACAGTAAATGATTATCTAGCTGAAAGAGATTCCGAGTGGATGGGACAAATATATAGATTCTTAGGGATGACCGTCGGCTGTATTAGCAACGTAGAAGATGAAGAAAAAAAGGCATCTTATAGTTGTGATATTACATACGGGACAAATAACGAATTCGGCTTTGACTATTTGCGTGATAATATGAAATTTGACTTAGAAGAGATGGTTCAAAGGCCTTTTAACTTCGCAATAATTGATGAAGTGGATTCTGTGCTTATTGATGAAGCTAGAACTCCTCTTGTAATTTCTGGCCCTGCAGAAAGTGATACTGCAGTTTATCATTTGATAGAAAAACATATTAAAAAATTTAAACCTGCAGACTATGAAATAGATGAAAAATCTAAAAACATTACTTTGTCTGAACAAGGCGTACTAAATGCAGAAAAGATTTTTATCAAAGACGGGGTTATAAAAGAAAACTCAAGCTTATATGATGTAGAGAACATAACTATATTGCATCATCTAAATCAGGCTCTGAGAGCTCACAAATTGATGAAAAAAGATATCGATTATTTAGTAAAAGACCATCAAGTTATGATAATCGACGAATTTACTGGAAGAGTTATGGAAGGGAGGAGATTCTCTGAAGGTTTGCATCAGGCTCTAGAAGCGAAAGAAAATGTGCCTATTCAGAATGAGAACCAAACATTGGCTTCAATTACATTCCAGAATTATTTTCGTTTATACCCAAAGCTTGCTGGCATGACTGGAACAGCTCTAACCGAGGCAGGAGAATTTAAAGATATTTATAATTTAGATGTGGTAGCAATCCCTACAAATCAGAAGGTTTCTCGTAGAGACGAAGATGATGCCATATACAGAACAGAGAAGGAAAAAATAGATGCTATTATTGAAGAGATAATAAGCAGCCAGAAGAAAGAGCAACCTGTTTTAGTTGGAACTATTAGCATCGAAAAATCTGAATTTCTATCAAAATATTTGAAGAAAAGAGGGATTAAACACAAGGTTCTTAATGCTAAATACCATGAACAGGAAGCATATATAATCTCTCAAGCTGGACAGCCTGGTGCCGTTACTATCGCTACAAATATGGCTGGCAGAGGGACTGATATAAAACTTGGTGGCAACGCTGAAATGCTCATTGCAGAAAAAGAACGCAAAGGTGAGAAATTTGATAAAGAAAAAACATTTCAGGATGCGCAGAAAGACAAAAAAGCTTCTTTTGAAGCTGGAGGACTTTATGTTATTGGAACTGAAAGACACGAGAGCCGTAGGATTGACAACCAACTTAGAGGAAGGTCAGGAAGAATGGGAGACCCAGGTAGAACTAAGTTTTATCTTTCTCTTGAAGATGATTTGATGAGAATTTTTGCTTCTGAAAAACTGTCAGGCATATTGAAAACTCTTGGTCTCAAGAAAGGAGAGGCCATTCATCATCCAATGATTAGTCGTGCTATTGAGAGAGCGCAAAAGAAAGTTGAGTCTCGCAACTATGAAATGCGAAAGAATCTTCTTAAATTTGATGATGTAATGAATGATCAAAGAAAAGTTATTTATGAACAAAGACATGAAATAATTTCTTCAGAAAATGTTCATGATATGGTTGAAAACATGATTGAAGATGTCAATCTTGATATTGTAAATAATTTTATCAAAGATAACAGTTTTAGAGAAGATTGGAATTTGCAAGGATTAGAAGCTCGTATTCATATGGTATATAATCCAACCTTTAAAATAAAAGAACAAATTCAAAAATCTGATTTAAACAAAATACAAATAATTGAGCTACTTAACAAAAAGGCCGGAGATTTATTAAAACTAAAGCAGAAAGAATTTGGTCAGAAGTTATTTTTTGCCGCTGAACAAAAGATCTTACTATTTACATTAGATCAATTATGGAAAGACCATCTTTTATCTTTAGATCACTTAAAACAGGGTATATATCTTAGAGCTTATGGACAGAAAGACCCATTGAATGAATATAAAAAAGAAGCATTCATTCTGTTCTCTGACATGCTTGATAGGTTGAAAGAGCTGTATATTTCAAGGATTACTAAAATGGAAGTTGACCCTGACCACAAGGATGAAGATACATTAAATAAATCACTAGAGTCAAAGCAAAGAATGCACACCTCAAAAACTTACATCTCTGGAGAGCAAGATCTAGACAGCGGAACCTTAAGAAAAAGGAATGTTAGTAGAGACTCCGCTGACCCAGCATCTTGGGGCAGAGTAGGAAGAAATGAGTTCTGTCCTTGTGGATCTGGAAAAAAATTTAAGCAATGTCATGGGAAATTTCAGTAGTAAGCTTTACAAAAAGATGATTTTGTTTAAAATTTATGATGAATATAGGTAAATCTGCTATGAAAAAAACTCTTATTTTTATCTCACTGTTAATTGTTTTGTGCTCTTGCACAACAAAGACTCCAAAAGTCAAGAGTCCATGTGTATCAAATAACTTCTCTGATAAGCCTGGACCTTGCATGAGACGGCCTGCTAATACTTGGTTAGCATAAAATTTGTTGAAAAATTTTCTTTTTTTATTATCATTGTCTTCTAATAAAGGTGACTGAGCTATCGCTTGTTTATAAACAAGAGGAAAGTCCGGACTCCATGAGACAGTAGCACTGGGTAACGCCCAGCGGAAGAAATTCTAGGGAAAGTGCCACAGAAAACAAACTACCTCTACTAAGGGGAAAAGGTGAAAAGGTGCGGTAAGAGCGCACCGCACTTCAGGTGACTGAAGTGGCAAGGTAAACCCTGCTTGGAGCAAGATCAAGTTTAAGCAAAAATGTCTCTATTATTTTGCTTGGGTAGATCGCAAGAAGTAAATAGAGATATTTACTCTAGATAAATGATAGCTGCCTTATAGGTACAGAATCCGGCTTATAAGTCGCCTTTATTTTCAATCTTCTCTTTACCCATATGGGCTTGCAACACATCAGGTATAACGATCGTCCCATCTTCTTGTTGATAATTCTCAAGAATGGCAACTATTGTTCTACCTACCGCTAGCCCAGATCCGTTCATTGTATGCAAGAAATGTGTTTCTCTCTCTGAAAGTGAGTTTTTGTATCTACCCTTCATTCTTCTAGATTGAAAATCTCCAAAATAAGAACGGCTTGATATTTCTCTGTAGCATTTTTGCGAAGGAAGCCAAACCTCCAAGTCTTGAGTTCTTTTTGCAGAGAATCCTGTATCACCAGCACACAATAAAACTTCCCTAAATGGAATTTTGAGACGACTTAGAATTTCTTTTGAAGCTATAAGCATGTTATCAAATTCTGACACAACTTGTTCTTCCGAACAGATCACAACCAATTCCACTTTATTGAACTGATGCAGCCTTATCATCCCTTTTGTATCTTTACCAGCACTTCCTGCTTCCGACCTAAAGCAAGGAGTAAACGCTGTCATTCTTAAAGGTAAATCTTCTTCTGCAAATATTTTATCTGCTGCAAGATTTGTAAGCGATATTTCTGACGTAGAAATCAACCATTTATCATCTGTAGTCAAAAAAGAATCTTCAGCAAATTTAGGCAATTGTCCAGTGCCAAACATAGCTTTTTTATTCACTAAAAGTGGCGGAGATACTTCTTCAAACCCAAATTCATTAACATGAATATCAAGCATATAATTGGCTAATGCTCTTTCCAATTTTGCTAAATCTTTCTTTAATGTCACAAATCTGCTTCCAGATATTTTGGCTGTTTGCTCAAAATCCATCATTTCAAGTTGCTTTCCTAAAATATCATGTGATTTTGGTTGAAATGAAAATTCATTTATATCTCCATAAACTTGTATCACTTTATTTTGGCTTTCATCTTTTCCATCAGGAATTTCATCAGCCAAAATATTGGGGGTGCTGTGTAGAATGGATTTTAATTCATTCTCTATATTGTCCTGTTGTATTTTTATAGCTTCTAAATGTTGATTTATACTGCCCACCTCTTCTTTCTTCTTTAGAAACTCTTGAGAATTTTTTTCTACCTGAGATAAGGACTTAGAAATTGCATTCCTTTTTTGTTGCAACTCCTGTAACTCAGATGTTAATTTTTTATTTTTTTCATCCAAAGACAAAATCTCAGAAGAAATTGGCTTGGCTCCTCTTTTGGTTTGATTATGATCTAAAACTTTTGGATTTTCTCTAATCCATTTGATATCTAACATTTACTTCTTTTTTTCAATATACATGCATATAAGAATCGATAATTCGTATAATATTATCATTATAATCGCAAGAAATATCTGGCTTAATATATCTGGAGGAGTCAAAATAGCGGCAAGAATCAAAATTATTACAATTGAGAATCTACGAAATTTAATTAAGCTTTTATAGCTGATTAATTTGATCTTAGCTAAAATAATTAAAATAATTGGCAACTCAAAGGCCAGTCCGAATGCTATCATTATGCTTAGACATAGTGATAAGTATTCACTCACTCTAGCCTCTAGAACAACTGGAGCTGTTTTACTTGCTTGCGTCTGCTCAAAGCTCAGAAAAAAACTAAATACCTGAGGCAAAATATAGTAATAAACTAATACAGCTCCAATGAAGAACAAGAAAGGAGCAAATACAAACAGCGGTAAAACAAATCTTTTTTCGTCGCGTTTAAGTCCAGGTGAAAGAAAGGCATATATTTGCCACACTAAAACTGGAAGAGAAAGAAATAGACCAAAATAGCACGCTAACTTTAAATAAGTAAAAAATGCTTCTGAAAGACCTGTGTATATAATCTCTCTCTTTAAATTATTTTGAATAAAATAATTTTCTAATGGCTTAAGTAAGAAGCTGTATAAATCAGCAGAGTAATAATATCCCAGAATCACAGATAAAATAAAAACTACTACTGTGAAAGTTAGCCGTTTTTTAAGCTCGAGGAAATGCTCAGAAAAACTAATTTCTTTTTTCATAAATTAATATTTTATTAACACATACAATATACCATTAACATTAAAAATATAATATTTAAAATGCCTGATAACAATCTTCCTGGAGTTTTACTGATTTTCCAAATAAATGAAGGCGCACTAAATATTTTTAACTTGGAGGGGTGGAACATGGAAAAAGCTCTAAATGCAATAGGAGAAAGCTCTGTCTTCAAAATTATGTTCCCTAACGTTCCCGCAGCCTCAGCTTTTCTAGGTCAATTAATGGAAAAATCAGGAGGAAAACTGGGTGTAATCAAAGAGGTGATTAAAACCCCTAAAATCGGCACTCCAGTTGCTCCTGGTGGAACAAAGCTGCCTGGAGTAATAATACAAAATAAAAACTCAGGCAGAGGTGCATAAATTATCATGTACGGCAGTGAACACACGTCAAAAAACAAGCTGGAGAACTTGTCTTCTCTTGGCCATTTAGGCAATCTAAAAGAAGAAGAAGTACTGCAAATTGGTGTAAGTGGCGATATATTAAAAACGATAGAACAATTTACGCAAGGCGGCATGTTCAGAATTATGACCCGAAATTTTGAGGGAGTATACACCGCATTCTCTCAACTAAAGCTTTACCCTCTAACATTAGATGATGCATTGCCTCTAAATGTTTTAGGGACAATATCACCACCAAAGCCACATCTTGGAATAATAGATCGAAAATCTAAGCAATCACGCGTCTGGATTGGAAGATAAAGCCATATCAATTTCTTTTTCATGAGCCTTCATTTTTTTCTTAAATCCTTTCTTAACTTTCTCATGATATTTTCTTATTTGATGAGTAATTTTTTGTAAAGCTAATTCAAAAGCGCCATGTATATCCTCATGCTCATCACTTGCTATAAACTCAGCATGATTTCCTTTTTGGTCTTTTATTAAAATTTCTGCTTTAAAAGAATTGTGCTCTTTCTCGAAAATAACTTTTGGTTCTATTTCGGCATCAAAGAACTTTGAGACTTTACTCAGATGTTCCTCTACATAAGTCCTTAAAGCGTTCCCCGTGTCAGTGTGATGGCCTGTAATAGTAACTTTCATTCTTCCCTCCATACATTAAAATAAATACTTAACACTGCTCTGTGGTAAAACTATTTTCTTACTCACATGCACATTTATTATTATACCAAATATTAAGAAAGTTGCACCTAAAATAGTTCCTCCATATGACATGAAAGGTAACGGTATACCTACAACTGGCAGAAGGCCCATAACCATACCCATGTTAATTAGCACATGGAAAATAAATATAGATATCAAGCCATATACTGAGTATCTTCCAAATAAAGTTTTACTGTGATTTGCAACTTTTATTCCGAAGATCATCAACATAAAGTATACTGACAAAAGAAACATAGAGCCTATGAATCCAAATTCTTCCGCAAACATAGGAAACACAAAATCTGTTTGATGTTCCGGCAAAAATTCTAATTGAGCTTGGGTTCCCTCGAGAAATCCTTTGCCAAACAACCCTCCTGAGCCAATAGCAATTTTAGACTGAATAATATTGTATCCAGAACCCAGAGGGTCAAGCTCAGGATTAAGAAAGATTTCCACCCTTTTTTTCTGATATGCATGCAGCTTTGTCCATAAAATCGGAGCAATAAGACAGACAGACAGAGCGGCAAATGCAAATTTCCACGGTTGCGTACCTGCTAAAAACAGAACCACCCCTCCTACCATAATAATAATAATTCCAGTGCCTAAATCCGGCTGCTTCATTATTACTAAACTTGGAAGCAATATCAAAAAGATAGGCGTCAACAAACTTCTAAATCTAAGCCTCTCTTCACCTAAGGTATGAAAATACTTGGCTAACGCCAGAACCAAGGAAATTTTCATGAGTTCGGATGGTTGCATCTTGAAAAATCCCAAATTGATCCATCTGGTTGCACCCATTGCTTTATGCCCCACCACCTCTACCAAAATAAGAAGAACAAGACTCACAAAATAAAAAAAATAAGAGAAGGAATAAATGTACTTAAGATCAACAAAAATAGTCATCAACATGATGATATAAAACACCACAAAAAATATCCCTTGTTTGAAGGCATATGGAAAAATACTTCCACCGCCAGCAACAAACATTATTATGAGCCCAAAAAAAGATAGTAAAGTTATCAGGACTAAGACTGCCTTAGGCAAATGTAAGTATTTATTTTTTAGACCTTCCAACATTTCTTTATTTTTTTAACAATTTCTTTGGAAAAAATATGCTGACCTCAGTACCAGAGCCGGCTTTGCTTTTTATATTAAACTCTCCTTTAAGAATAGCAATCAATTCAACAACCAAAGGTAATCCTAGTCCTACAGCACTCCCAGAAACCTCTTTCTTGTTGTTTCCAGTTATTCCGAATTTTATTTTAGAGAGTCGAACTTCATCTTCACTCATACCATAACCTGAATCAACAAAATAAATCTTCAAGCCCGACAACTTCAATTTAGCAATTATTTTTAGAACTGATCCTTCGGGAGAATATTTTATAGCGTTACTAATTATGTTATTAAACACTTGAATAAGTCTTTTCGGATCGGAATTAAGTTTTGGAAGCTCATCAAAACCTTTAATCTCGTATTTAATTTTATTGTTATAATTTAAACTATTTATTTTAAGAGAGCGTAGTAAAATTTCTTTAACATCGATAAAAGATAGTTTCACATCAAAACTTCCCCTCTTAACACGCATTTCATTTAAAAGGTCCTCTATAAATTCTAAAAGCTCTCTACTACTATAATTTATATTATTTATATATAACTGATACTTTTTTGGCACCTTACCAAACACATTCTTCATCATTATTTCTGAGCTAGAAATGATATAAGACAGGGGAGATCTCAACTCATGAGCTGTATATGCAAGGAAATTAGTTTTTGCTTGAGAAGCATCTTCAGCTTCTTTTTTTGCTAACTCTGCTTTTTCTCGTAACGTTTTCTCTCTGTTGTAAATCAAAATCACAATAATGAAGGCTATTAATCCGATAACCAGGATTTCGACCACTCTAAAAGTTATGTCTTTCCAAAACAAATTTCTGACCACCTTATCATCATATCTCAAATAAACAGCGTAAGGATAGTCTCTGAATTTATGCAAATAGTGATTTGTACCACTCTTCATTAGGTTTATTTGCGAAACAGAAAGTAATGATTCAAACAAAACTCCTTTCTCTTTAATAAACCCTTTAATGTCATTACTTTTAACAGATGTTTTATCACTCTTTATATTAGAGGGTGATTGGGTAATAGTATCGAAATTACTATCTAGCAATGCATAATAAATATTTTGGTCTTTAACAGCATCCGCTAAAACTGTACTCAGCTGTACCAGGTCAAATCCTATTGTTAAGGCTCCAATATAACTGTCTTCATTATATACTCCTAATGCTGCTGGAATGACATATCTTTGACTTGTGAACCCAAAATTTGGCTTACCTAAATGTAACTTGTTAGGAAAAATTTTAGTTTTTTGGATATGGTATCGGTTAGAAATATTTTTTTGTTTAGTCTTGACTCCAGAAACACTATCGACAAGCGTAACATGATTCTTATCTGCCCACGTAAATACTGTCCAGGACAAAATGTTATACAACTTTGGATCTACTATGTATTTGTTAATAACGCTATAAATGTATTTCTTGTCTTGATGATTTGATTTAATTTGCATCGCAATATTACTCATCATAAATGATGTATGATCCATCACATTAGTAAGAGTCTTTTCAATTTTCTCAGACTCGCTAGTAAGCACTTTGGTTATTCTGTCCCTGGTATGCCTATATTCTTCAATCACAAAATAAATGAATAATAAACTGATCGTAATGAAAATAATTAGAAATGGAGTAACATATGGATGTGATAATTTTCTGAAGAATTTTTGCTTTTCCATAGAAATGTAATATAAATATACAATTACAATAAAAAATTATCTGTCGTTAGACAATAACATTATGAACCTAAGGTTATATAATACTCTAAGTAAAGAAATTGAATGGTTTACTCCGCTCAACAAACAAAACATCACTATGTATGTTTGTGGGCCTACAGTGTATGATAGACCCCACATTGGAAACGCTCGCTCAACAGTAACATATGATATTTTATTTAGAGTGCTAAAGCATATATACGGCAAGTCGAAGGTCACGTATGTACGCAATATAACTGACGTTGATGATAAAATTATTACTGCTGCAAATAATCAAAAGATTACTGCTTCAAATCTTACTAGTAAAATTTATGACGGCTTCAAGAAGGATATGTCATTTCTTGGGTGTCAAAGCCCTGTAATTGAACCTAAAGCAACCGAACACATCAAACATATGATTAACCTTATTCAAAGACTTTTGGATAATAGTTGCGCTTATATTGCAAATAATCATGTGTATTTTGATATCACCAAATATTCTGATTACAATGAATTATCTGGCAGGTCTTTTGAAGAAGCCGAAGCTGGATACAGAATTGAAATCAGCCAAAACAAAAGAAATACTGGCGACTTTGTGCTGTGGAAACCGCCCGAAGAAAGCGATGGACCTGATACTTATTTTGACAGTCCTTGGGGTGTTGGCCGTCCAGGATGGCACATAGAGTGTTCAGCAATGAGTAGTGAGTATTTAGGTGATACTTTTGATATTCATGGAGGAGGAATAGACTTGGTATTCCCACACCACACAAATGAAATAGCTCAAAGTGTTTGTGCAAATCCCGACTCACAGTATGCTAGGTACTGGGTTCATAACGGATTCCTCACTGTAAATGGCGAGAAAATGAGCAAGTCACTGGGCAACTTTATTACTGTGAACGACCTTAAAAAATTTGATGATATTAATGGAGAGTCAATTAGGTTATTTTTTCTTCTGACACACTATCGAAAACCTTTAAATTGGACAAAGAAAGGTCTAGATGATGCAGCAAAATCTTTATCCTATTTTTCTAGAACTGTTAAAAAAGTATCAGAAGAAACAGAGCTAAAAAAATATAAAGTGGATCCGCTATTTCTTGAGCATCTAAATGAGGACTTAAATACCCCAAAAGCAATTGCCCGACTTCACGAAATGGCAAAAGAATGTAATTCATCAAAGTCACAAAAAGAAAAAATTGATTTGGCGAATACTATAACTAAAAGCGCTAACCTAATTGGACTACTTCAGCACCACACTTCGACGTCTAAAGACGATATGTCTGTGTCTGAAGAAATTGAAAGACTTATTATTAAAAGATCTGAGGCTAAAAAAAATAAAAATTGGGAATTAGCAGACTCCATAAGGAATGAATTAAAGGAAAGGAATATCGTTCTTGAAGATACTCTTGATGGAAAGACAAGTTGGAGATCTAATTAAGCAATGAACGCAATTAATTTCGTACTTGTGAATCCTCAGTTGGGAGAAAATATAGGAATGTCTGCGAGGGCAATGTTAAATTTTGGTTTTGAGAATCTATCTATAGTAAACCCAAGAGATGGTTGGCCTAATACAACAGCCATAAAAAGCTCAGCTCATGCAAGCCAGGTTATAGAGAATGCTCAAATTTATTCTTCTTTAAGAGAATCTTTGTCTGACAGCGAATTAATAATAGCTACCAGCGCTAGAAGACGAGGCATGAATCTGCCTTTTCTAAAAATAGTTGACTTGATAGAAGAGATTAAAACTAAGTATTTAGACAAAAGAATTTCTTTTGTTTTTGGCCAAGAAAACTCAGGGCTAACAAATGACCATCTTAGCTTGTCAAATTTTATTACCACGATTCCTGTAAGTAACAAATGTCCTTCAATAAATTTATCAGCTACTGTAGCTGTCGTTGCATATGAATTATCTAAAATTCATATCCCTGCGTTATCAAAAAAAATTGCTTCAGAAGTGGCTAACCGGGGAGATTTAGAAAAATTTTTTTCTCACCTGGAAATTATATTAGACAAAAATAATTATTGGAAGGTGCCCGAAAAGAAAAAAACTATGCTGAGGAACTTAAAAAATATTTTCAACAGAATACCCAACCTAAAAAAAACTGAATTAAGCTCTTTAATGGGCGTGCTCAATAAGCTAAAATAGCGTTATTGAATATAGAAAAACAGAAAAAAGAAAGATTTTGCTGTTTGACAAAATGTAAAAATCTAGTATATTTCCTCAAATTTACACTTTATTAATTGAATTAAGGATAAGCAAAAGTGACAAAAATTGTATCTGCTAAATATAAAATCTCTAGAAGACTAGGAACTAGTCTGTGGGGCAATGCAAAAGACCCATTTCACAAAAAGAATTATCCTCCAGGTCAGCACGGTGTTACATTAGCAGGTCAACGTCGAAAAACTGTGCATGGAACACAACTTCAGGCGAAACAAAAGCTTAAAGGTTACTACAACATGACCGAAAAGCAATTCAGAAAAGTGTACTCTGAAGCAAGAAGAATAAAAGGGAACACAAGTGAAATTCTTGTTGGTCTGTTGGAAAAAAGATTGGATGCTGTAGTATACAGACTTAATTTAGCTCCAACTATTTTCTCTGCAAGACAGCTGGTAAACCATAAACATGTATTGATTAATGGCAAAAGAGTTAACATTCCTAGCTATTTAGTAAAAGAAGGAGATGTTGTTGAGCTCTCCAAGAAAGCAAAGGATATGGTTTTGTGTATTGAATCAACACAAAAAATGGAAAGATCGGTACCTGAATACTTAACATTTGATCAAAAGAGTATGAAGGGATCATTTGTAAGGGTGCCCAATTTAGCTGATATACCATATGCATCAGTTATGGAGCCACATTTAATTATCGAGTTTTACTCTAAATAATTTAGATTTCTTTTAAATGACTTTACTACTAAAGTCAGATTTGCGAGAAACATTTCTTTCAAAAAGAAAGTCTCTAAAACTGGCTAATAAAGATATATGCTTCATTCTTGCTAACGCTGAGAAAATTATAAATCAACACAACCCACAAAAAATTGCAGCTTACACCAAATCTGGTAGTGAGTTAGACCTGACAAGCTTAATTCAATCCCTAGAAGAAAAAGGGCACGAAATTTTATTGCCTGTATGCAATAGAAAAACAATGTCGTTCTATAACAAGGAAAACGTACAGGGTAATGGTTTTAAGGCAAAAGCTATAGACACTGCAAATTCTCAAATTCCTGACATCGCAATTATACCGTCTATTACCTGTGATAGACTTGGAAACAGGATCGGATACGGACAAGGATTTTATGATAAATACTTATCGGCCCATAAAAGCATAATTACATTGAGTCTTGTGCCGGAGGAGTTAATTTGTAAGAATGACTTTGCGGTTGAGAAACATGATGTTCATGTTAATTATATTGTAAGCCAGAAACTTACTTACTCAAACTTCTAAGTTTATCAATCTGCTCTTTATACGTGCAGTTAGTGTCAAAAATGAATGAGCCAGATACTAGTACATCTGCGCCAGCTTCAACAGAAATTTTACCAGTTTTAACATTAATGCCTCCGTCAATAGAAATTAACGCATTCGCATTATTTGATTTTAGTAATAACTTTAATTCCTTTACTTTATGCAATTGCTCATAAAGAAATCTTTGGCCACCGAATCCAGGCTCTACGGTCATGACTAAAATTTGATCCACTTCTTTAATATAATCTGTGATTCTTTCTATATCTGTTCCAGGCTTTAAAGAAATACCTACTTTTGCTCCTAAATTTTTAATTTTTTGTATAGTTTTTAAAGGACTGGGGGCTGCTTCCACATGAAAAGTTATAATGTCAGCTCCAGACTGAATAAAAGATTCTATATGTTTATCTGGATTTACAATCATCAAATGCACATCAAAAACTTTATTTGATAATTTTCTTAACGAAGAAATCACACAGGGTCCGACCGTAATATTAGGAACAAAGTTCCCATCCATTACATCTATGTGCAAATAATCAAAATTAGACTTATCCAACAAGATAAGCTCTTTGGATAAATTCGCAAAATCTGCAGACAAAATAGATGGAGCTATTTTTAGCATACTCAAAAAAATAAAAGTTCTCTTAATTTGCTAATTTTAATTATTTTTGCCTCTTCAGACAGTGCCTCCCTGAAAAATACGGCTTTCTTTACTTGGTTAGAATAAAGGTCTTTATCTATCTTTTTTACAATATCACTGCCTTGTTTTGTAAAGCCATATACAAAAAACTCACTGGCAACCACCAATTTTGCATTTATACTATCACTTATTTCTAACAACTCTTCTCCTGATTCTAGAACCCTACCCTGCGACGGAGACCCTTGAACACATAGGTGCAAATGGAACAAATGATTGTCTGGCACTTCTTTCCACTGCTTTTCTATAAAGTTCAGTATTTTTCTCTGAAGCTGCTTACCAATAGACATGGAGATGATAGCCGGATGTACTTCTGGATTTGATCTATCTAAGCTTATAGATTCAAATAACCTATCTTCAAATTTTTTGTCTTGTTTTTCGTGCAAATAAATTGCCTCTTTACAGCAAATTATTGATACAATCTTATTGTATTTATCTTCAGAAACAAAATCTCTAGATAATAAATTTTTAGCTAACTTCCTAGACTCAATATATTTCTGACTCATTAGTTTTTGGAAGCATGTGACAAGATCAGAAATTTCTTTGTTTTGGACAAAACGAGTAGCGAAACTTTTTAAGTCATTGATAGACTGAGCTCTGTAAAAAGGCAGAATATGATTGTCAAAGATCATATCTCCAATCTTTTTATAATTTTCTATCTTTGCAAGTTTATCAATTTTCTCTGATTCGCTTCCATGCGCGATAGAGAATTTATAATTTAGAACATCAAATAAATTCGTTCTGCTTTTTTGCAATTTATTGTAATTTTTAAGAAAGTTTGAATGAGCCTCTTTATCTCTGGAAACCTCCTTCAAAAGTATTATTTCGTGAAGTATATCAACAGCTCTTTTTTTTCTAAACTCTCGAAAATAATTTATTATCTCATTCGGTAAATTTACCAAAAACCTTACAATCTGAGACAGGAAAGCAATCAGTAAAACAAAAATAATTATGCAAATTGTAAAAAACGATATCGAAGATTCAATTATATATCCTAATATTTCGACCTTAATATTTCCATATGGTTGAAAATACAAGTAAGAGCCATATAAAAAAATTGAGAACAGTATTAATTTAAAGAAAGCAAACATTTGGTCTATTTCTCCGTGTCTCGAATTGATTTATTGATGCGTGAAATTAACACCCTAATTTCAGCTTGCCTTGCAATCTGAGAATAATCTTTTTCTTCAAAGCAATTACAAATTCTTTGTTGTTTCTTTATCTCATGCACAGCATGATTAAATTTCTGATTTAAAATAAGGTTTTTAATTATATCAATTGAGTTGTTGTCACCTATTATTCTAGGCTTACTTATGGTAATAAACTTACTAAGAACTTGACCTATATACCCATGCATGGTGATCTTAGATCCATCCTGAAGCATTTTTTCAGATAGCTTTTCAAATTCTGTATATATACTTGCAGGATCAAACCTATTATTTTCTAAACAATCTTCTAGAGCTAGAATATCAACACGAAAATTTTTATCATTAAGTAGTTTAATATGGCGTACAGTTCCAGAAGACTCTTTGCCACTGTAATACTCTGATAAGAACTTAAACCATAAAGTTTCTACGTTTGCTTCCGCTTGGTTTGTGCATTGCCCTATCGGGGATTCTTTATTTCTTTCTTCTAATTTGTGTTTCAGAGAATCATCAAATCCGAGAAAACTCAAAGCGACTTTATTATACGTCAAAAAAAGAGCCATACCTGCAAGCAATAATACTAATACGACAAAAGATTTTGCCTTAATACCTAATGTTTTATATTTAACAGGTTTCTTCTTTTTCATTTCTTAATAGTTTTACCAACCCCTCTAAATTACTAGGCTCAAAATGCTTAATCCTGGCATCTTTTATGCCAATAGCTACGTTTGATGGTACAATAAAAACTAAATTTAAAATAGCTTTTTCTGACATTCGCTGAAGCAAAGAAATAAAGTGATCACTTGTTCTCTGGGAAAACAGTATTACCTGCTTTATTTGATTTTGCTGTAGCAAAAGCTTTGTATGAGATGACAAGTAATTTTTTCTAATTAACTGATAGGTTGTGATCTCGTGCAAATTAAAATTATGCTCAGACATAAACCCCTTTAAATCAAAACTAATATCCTTTCCTCGCAGGTAAATTATTTTGTTTTTCTGAGACAAAAAATTTAAAGATTTCATAGCTAATCTTGATGCATTTTTTTCTACAACTAAAATTTTCTTCCCTCCTCGCTCCCTAACAAAAGAAGCTGTCCTTTCTCCAATAACAAAAAATCTTTGCATCTTATTAAACTGAGTAAATGATTCTATAGCACTGAAACTGGAGATAAATACTGAATCATAAAGATCAAGGTCATCTTCAAAATCTATTTTTTGCGTGTGAAACAAAGGCTCTATTACATTACTAAGCTTCTCGCTATCTAATAACTCACTAACTCTTATAGAATCCTCTAGTCTCCTTGTAAGTAAAATCATTCTTCGCTAAAAAAATTCCTTCCAATCATACTTTGTAACTTATTAAGCGCTTCTCGACCTACAGATTCGTAATCATCAACTTTTCCTGAGACCTGCACTTTTACAACTTGTGAACCATCATATTTAGCCACCATAGATTTTAAATGAATTTTGTCATTTTCTATCCATGCATAGCCTGCTATTGGTGTTTTACAATCTGCACCCATACCTTCTAGAACTATTCTTTCAGTTACAGCCAATTTATAAGCTTGGGAGTCGTTCACCTTATTTAGTAATTTATATATTTTAGAATCCGCATCTCGACACTCTGCACAAATCACACCTTGGCCTATTGCTGGGATCATCACGCTACAATCAATCACAGAGTAATAATTCTCACTTACTTCTAGCCTTTCTAAACCCGCAACTGATAATATAGTAGCATCAACTAAGTTTGAATTTAATTTGTTAATTCTAGTATCAACATTACCTCTGAAAGAAACTATTTTAATGTCTGGTCTCAAACTCTTTATCTGCGCAGCTCTTCTAGGAGAAGATGTCCCTAAGGTAGCATTCTGAGGAAGACTAAATATATCTTTACTTTTATTTGATAAGAAAGCATCGTAAGGATTTCCTTTGTCGATTACTGCAGCAATCTTTAGAGATTCTGGGGTGATTGCAGGTATATCTTTTAAAGAGTGTACAGCAATATCAATATTGTTCGAAAGAAGAGATTCCTCTAACTCTTTAATAAAAAGACCTTTACCGCCAATCTGATATAAATTTTTATCTTTTATTTTATCGCCAGTTGTCGTGATTCTTTTAATTACTACTTCTGATTCTGGCACATTACACTCTCTGACAAGCCTATATTTAAGAAGCTCGGCTTGGAATACTGCTAGTCTACTTGATCGTGTGCCAATACGTATCATTACACTTGAAATCTTAAAATAGAGTTTTGAATGGCATACGTATTGCCAAAAACAACCGGATTATTTATTTTACCATGTCCTATCTGAGGTGTATGGTATACTGGAACATTAAGTTTCTTAATAAAATCCATTATAAACTCTTCAACGTCTAAACCCCTAGTGTTCTGAGATTTTTCTTCTTTAAGCTCAATGTCTCCAAATATTACCGCTTTTACTTTATCAAAGACTCCAGCTTGATATAAATGATTTAAACTACGATCAATCCTGTATTTTTCTTCAAACGCATCTTCTAATAAAAGAATCTTATCCTTTGTCGATATTTGCCAATCTGTTGCAAGACTATTTGTTACTAAAGTTAGGTTTCCACCAATGATAGCTGCTTCTATATTGAGGCTTTCTTTTTTAGCATAAGTATTTAAAGGCATCATTTTGAGGTCAAACCCGTTCTCAAATAACAAGCTTGTGATATTCTCTTTTTCTATAGAAGAGATCTTTTTAGTAAAAAACTCGCTTAGGTTCCTCCCGTGGACAGTTCTGAAATCATATTTTGAAGATAAATAAAGATGTAGCGCTGTAATATCACTATAGCCAATAATAGGTTTATTGTGCTTAGATAAGTTAATTTTCTCAAGCTCTGGTACAATTTTAGCAGCACCATATCCGCCTCTTAGGCACCAAATAGCTTTTGAGTCTTTAGCTGTAATTGCATTGATAAAGTGCTTAGAACGCATTTCCAAATTGTGAGCTGAAAAAAAATCTGCATTCTTTTTTTGTAAATTTTTTGGAATTCTTGCTTTTAGTCCTAAATACTCAAGAACCTGTTTAATTTGCTCTTCAGAAACATCGAAATCTCCATAAGATGGAGCAACAACATCCACCAAATCTCCTTTTGATAATATACTCATCATTCACTCCTTTCCCGGGACTGTTTAGTTAACATAGATAATATGAAGTCATCTATTTCTCCATCTAAAATATCTTCAGTTGCACTAGTTTCATGGTTTGTTCGATGATCTTTTATCATTCTGTACGGATGCAAAACATATGATCTAATTTGATTACCCCAAGAATTATCAGTCTTTTTTGAATTTTGTTCTTTTATCTTATCCTCTTTTTTCTTAATCTCTAGTTCGTATATTCTTGATCTTAACATAGAAAATGCTTCAGCTTTGTTTTTATGTTGAGATCTATCGTTCTGGCACTGAACAACAATTCCTGTAGGTATGTGTGTAATACGAACAGCGCTGTCTGTTGTATTAACATGCTGCCCGCCAGCTCCAGAAGCTCTATAAGTATCAATACGACAATCAGACTCTTTCAAATCAACATTAACAGTGTCGTCTATCTTAGGATACACCCATATGCTTGCAAAGCTTGTTTGCCTTTTGCCTGCAGCATTGAATGGAGACATTCTAACAAGGCGATGTACTCCGCTTTCATTCTTTAACCATCCAAATGCGTTTTCACCAGACACTTTATAAGTTGCAGACTTAATTCCAGCCTCCTCTCCTTGCAAGACATCAATAATTTCAGTCTTAAATTTATGTCTTTCACAAAAACGTAGAATCATTCTTTGTAACATTTCTGCCCAATCATGACTCTCCGTCCCGCCTGCACCAGCATTTATATTCACAAAACAGCTCATACCATCGGTTTCACTAGAAAATAAACAATCGATCTTTAAAGATTTAACTTCTTCAATTAGGGCGCGAACACTATTTTCTATATCTTGTAGCACTTCTTCATCCTGTTCAAACAATGCCATAGAGTATAGTTCTCTTGTTGATTTATCTTCTGAAATAATATGCTCATATTTATTAAGAAGGTTTTGAATTTGAGTTTGTTTTTTGAGTAAATTCTGCGCTCTTTGTTGATCGTCCCATAAATTTGGATTGTCTGATTCTTCTTTAAGAGATGCTAAAGTATTTCGTAAAGACCCAAGGTCAAAGAGACCTCCCAAGCAAATCAATGTTTTGCTCTAAAATTGAAAGTTGCTGATGAATTTTTTCGCTCATAAAGTTTATTTGTCTTAAACAACAGATAAAGTATACACTTGTTAAGTATTTTTATAGTAATAATCTAAATGATTTTTAAGATATTTAATATAAAATTGTAATTGGATCAAATTTATACTAGATTCCTCTCAATTATTTTTAGATTGTATGTACGAAATAGAACGGATCAGAAATTTTGCTATTATTGCACATATTGATCATGGTAAATCTACGATAGCTGACAGGTTGATAGAGTCTTGTGGTGCCGTGGATAGTCGTGAAATGAAATCTCAGCTTTTGGATTCAATGGATATTGAAAGGGAAAGAGGTATAACAATAAAATCGCAAACTGTAAGACTAGCATACAAAGCAAAGGATGGAAAAAACTATGTATTGAATCTAGTGGACACCCCAGGTCATGTTGATTTTGCCTACGAAGTTAATAGATCACTTGCATCATGCGAAGGCTCTCTCCTAGTGGTCGATGCAAGTCAGGGAGTTGAGGCACAAACTCTAGCAAACGTATATCAAGCAATTGATAATAATCATGAAATAATACCTGTACTCAATAAAGTTGATTTACCGGCAGCCGATGTCCCAAGAATAAAAGAGCAAATAGAGGATATTATAGGCCTTGACACAGAAGGAGCAATTGCGGCTTCAGGAAAAACAGGGGCGGGTATCGAAGAAATATTAGATAGTATTGTTCATTTGCTTCCTAGTCCTAAAGGTGATGTGCAAGCGCCATTATGTGCTATGCTTGTTGATAGTTGGTACGACTCATATTTAGGAGTCGTCATTTTAATCAGGGTTATTGACGGAGAGATTAAAAAAGGCTCTCTTATAAAAATGGTAGCTGCTAAGAAAGAGTATCACGTTGATAATGTAGGGGTTTTTACACCAAAAAAGGTGGCCGTTGATTCACTTAAAGCCGGCGAAATAGGTTACATGACCGCTTCTATAAAAGAAGTATCTGATTGTAAAGTGGGTGATACAATAGTTGAAAGAAAAAACCTGGAACCTAAAATCCTCAAAGGATTTAAGCCTAATTTACCAGTGGTTTTTTGTGGCTTATATCCTGTTGATTCTGGCGAGTTTGAAAAACTACGTGACTCTTTAGGAAAACTGAAGCTTAACGATGCAAGTTTTGAATATGAAATGGAAACTTCTGGGGCTTTAGGGTTTGGATTTAGATGTGGTTTTTTAGGTTTGTTGCATCTTGAAATTATTCAGGAAAGGTTGTCGAGAGAGTTTGGGCTTGATCTTGTTACAACCGCCCCAAGTGTTATTTACAAAGTGCACACTAAAGAAAAAATATTAGAGGTTCACAATCCTGCTGATTTACCAGAGCCTACACAAATAGAATTTATTGAAGAGCCTTGGATTAAAGCAACGATAATGTTGCCCGATGAGTATCTAGGTCCTGTTCTAGCTCTTTGTACCGAAAAGAGAGGAGAGCAAATAGATCTTACATATGTAGGTTCACGTGCGATGGTTGTTTATAAGCTGCCATTGAATGAAGTAGTTTTTGATTTTTATGATCGTTTAAAGTCTTGTTCACGAGGTTATGCAAGTTTTGATTGGTACATTGACGGATATAAAAGGGAGGATTTAGCTAAATTATCAATTTTAGTAAATAATGAATCAGTTGATGCCTTGTCTTTAATGGTGCATAGGTCAAAAGCTGAAATAAGAGGAAGGGAGATTTGTGCAAAATTAAAAGATTTAATTCCTAGACAACTTTTTCAAATAGCAATACAAGCAGCGATAGGAAGCAAAATTATAGCGCGCGAAAATGTCAAAGCTATGCGAAAGGATGTAACTGCAAAATGTTACGGAGGAGATATTTCAAGAAAAAGAAAACTACTGGAGAAGCAAAAAGCAGGTAAAAAGAAAATGAGGTCTATTGGCAACGTCGATATTCCACACTCAGCTTTTATTGAAGCTTTAAAAATTAGTGACAAATAATCTGAAAACTGTAACAATCTATTAGAATTTATCTTTTTTTTTATGGATAGAGTTGATGATAGCAAGCAAAGATTATCTGAAGCATTTGCTCGATTAGAAGAAACAGTAAACAAAAAATTAAATGCTACACATTTAGTTAATTACTCTTCAACAGAAAATGTAGATGAGACCTTGAAAGCAGCTAATCAGAGCTTACTTGAACAAAATACCGCATTGCAAAAAAAGCTTTTTGAGTTAGAGAGAAGATATCATGCTTTACAAAGCACTAACAAAGAAACCTCTTCTCAAATTGATGATATAATTCTAAACCTGAAAAATTTATTGGTTGAAAAATAATGCCTGTAGTAAAGATCAGAATAAATGACAAAGTTCATCAAATTGCCTGCCAGGAAGGCGAAGAGTTGCATGTAGAAAATTTAGCTGCTGAATTCTCAAGAAGAGTGAATACCCTTGCCAAATCATATCCAAATGCAACTGACACAACTCTATACATGATGGCCGGACTAATGGTGTGCGATGAATTACACGAAGCAAAAAAAGACTCTTCAGAAAATAAATCTGAAGAAGATGTCGAAAACGCTGTTGTTAAAACGATTGATATGGTCACTGAACATATCAACCATCTTGCAAAAAAAATCAATTCATGACTACACTCTACCACATCTTGGTAAAAAAATCTGGATACAATGAATATTCTCGAAGATAAGTTACTAAAAAACTCAGAATTATTGAATAAAGCCATTGCAAACATTCTTGAGGGAGATGAAGAAATATTGTCTCCTATGCATTATTCGGCTGTTTCTAAAGGAAAGAATATACGTTCTTTTATATTTTTGGAATTATTGGAAAGCTTTGGAGAAAGAAGAGGGTGTTTCTTAGAAGTAGCGGCAGCTATAGAGATCCTACATACATATTCTCTTATACATGACGATTTACCCTCTATGGACAACTCTAATTTAAGAAGGGGGAAGGCTGCTTCTCATAAAAAATTTGACGAAGCAACCGCAGTCCTTACTGGAGATGCATTACTTACTTTAAGCTTTGAAGTCATTGCAAGCATAAAGTCATTAGATCCAGATATTAAAATTGATTTAATCAGAGAGTTAGCAAATGCATCTGGATACAAAGGAATGATTGAGGGTCAAGTATTAGATATAAAATCTCAAAATTCTCAGGTTACTCTTGAACAATTAAAACACATGTATTTTTTAAAAACAGGAAAATTATTCAAATTCTGTGCAATAGCTCCGTGCATTATATCAGGAGACATTCACTCTATACCTTCGATGGAAAAGTTCGCATATAATCTTGGTATGCTATACCAAATTACAGATGATATAATTGATAGTGTCTCGGATAAAGAAACTAGCGGCAAAGACCAAGGTAAGGACTTAATTCTTAATAAAACTAATTTTGTAACTTTGCTTGGTACAAAAAAAGCAATATCTTTTGCAAAAGAATATAAAGAGAAGTGCTTATTTCAACTAAATAAACTTTCTACCACCCCACAATCATTGCTCCATTTAGTGGATTTTATCTTCATTAGAAAAAGCTAGTTTAGATCTTTAAAATATGTTAATTACTTTCTCTAAAATGAGTTAGGACAAAAATATGCAAAAAGGTCTATATATCAAGACATATGGATGCCAAATGAATGTTTATGATTCAGTAAGAATGGGCGATTTACTCAAGCCATTTGGTTATTCAGTCACATCAGATATAGAGAACGCTAACATGGTGATCTTGAACACTTGTCACATCAGGGAAAAAGCTACTGAAAAAGTATATTCAGAATTAGGACGTATTAAAAAAATAAAAGATAGATCTCCTGATGAAATGCTTGTCATAGTTGCAGGCTGCGTTGGTCAAGCTGAGGGGAAAGAAATATTTAATAGGTCTCCATGGGTAGATATAGTCGTGGGCCCTCAATCTTATCAAAACTTGCCTGAATTAATGGCAAAATTATCTCGTGAAAACAAACATGTAATCGATTTGAATTTTGTTGATGAAGAAAAATTTGATAGTTTGCCTGAGAGCTCTAAATCTCAAGGAGCCTCTGCGTTTCTTTCAATTCAAGAAGGCTGTGATAAATTTTGTAAATTCTGTTGTGTTCCCTATACTCGCGGAGCTGAATTTTCACGACCATTAGAAAAGATATATAGGGAAGCTCTACAAATAGTTTCCCAAGGAAGTAAAGAAATCACTTTGCTAGGTCAAAATGTGAGCGCATACCACGGCAAGAATCTTGAGGGAGAAGAAATTTCTTTAGCTAAGTTAATAAGGTCTCTTGATAAAATTGAAGGCTTAGAGCGAATTAGGTACACAACATCTCACCCAAGAGAAATTTATGATGATTTAATCCTTGCGCATAAAGAAGTACAAAAATTGATGCCATTTCTACACCTTCCTGTGCAATCTGGATCGAATAGAATTCTTGCAGATATGAACAGAAAACACACAGCAAACGATTATTTAAAAGTCATAGAAAAACTCCGCAATGCAAGACCTGAGATCGCTTTCTCTTCTGATTTTATTGTTGGGTACCCTGGTGAGTCAGATAAAGATTTTCAAGACACTATGAATCTTGTTAAAAACGTAGGGTATGCTCAGGCATATTCTTTTAAATACAGTCCTCGTCCCGGAACTCCGGCTTCAATTCTCCCTCAACTTCCAGAAGATGTAAAAAATGATAGATTGCAAGAGTTACAAGCTTTGCTTCGAGAACAACAAACAAACTTTAACAACTCATTTCTTAATAAGACTGTTAACATACTTATAGAGAAAAAAGGAAGAAAAGAATTGCAAATGGTTGGCAAAAGTGAATTCTTGCAAGCAGTGACGATAGATAATATAAATGAGGGTGTAGGAAAAATTATTCCGGTAAAAGTAAACAAAATAATGTCTAATAGCTTGCTGGGCGAGGCAATTTAAATGAGAATGAGGAGAGTCATCTATGATCACAGAGGTAAAATCCTTTGCTTTTAAGGGAATTGATGTTACAGATGTTAACATTCAAATTCATATACAAAATGGAATACCTAATTTTAGTATCGTTGGACTTGCCGACAAGGCTATTGCTGAGTCTAAAGAAAGGATTAATTCTGCGCTTTTCAACTTAGGTTTAGGCCTTCCAATAAAAAAAATAGTTGTAAACTTATCTCCGGCAAATATTTCAAAAGAGGGAAGCTTGTATGACTTACCTATAATTCTTGGAATACTCGAAAACATGGAGGTTATACCTCCTGCAAGTCTAAAACAATATTTTGCTTTAGGGGAAATTTCTTTAGGTGGGAAGATTACCGAAGTGAGTGGAGTACTTCCTGCAGCCATGCATGCGAACCAAAAGGATATGGGCATAATTTGTCCAAAGGACAATGGGTCGGAAGCTGTATGGTCCGGGAATCCTTTAATATTATCAACTAACCATGTGGCAAATTTGATAAGCCACTTTAAAGGAGAACAAAAAATAACTTATCCCATGAGCACAGCTATAAATGCAACCTCAACACAAATTGATATGCATGATGTGATTGGACAAGACACAGCAAAAAGAGCAATGGAGGTTTCTGCCGCTGGCAGACACAACCTGTTGATGATTGGCCCTCCTGGCTCTGGTAAATCTATGTTAGCGGAGAGAATCACCACTATATTGCCAAATCTTAGCAAGGAAGAAATATTAGAGACTTCAATGGTTAATAGTGTTGCAGGTAATTTAAAAAAGGGGGCTTTGTCAGATATAGCTCCTTTTAGATCACCTCATCACTCATGTTCAAATGCTGCAATGATTGGTGGTGGAAATAGACGCCAAATTTCTCCAGGTGAAATTTCTTTGTCCCATAATGGCGTTTTATTTCTAGATGAGCTCCCAGAATTTCAGAGAAATGTAATTGAATCACTAAGACAGCCTTTAGAAACCAAGCAAATTAATATATCAAGATCTAATTTGTATGTGTCCTATCCGGCAAATTTTCTGCTTCTTGCAGCTATGAATCCGTGTAAATGCGGTCATATATCTAACAAAGAAAAATTGTGCTCTAAAGCTCCAAAATGCTCCATAGACTATATCAACAGAATATCTGGACCTATATATGATAGGTTTGATATATATGTTGAGGTACCCGAAATAAAACCTTCATTAATCTATAAATACAAAAATGTTCCACGTGAAACTTCTGCAGATATAAAAATGAGAATACTAAAAGCACGAGAAATACAAAGTGAGCGGTTTCATAATAAAACTTTTAGAACAAATGCTGAGATGCCAACGAAATTAATAGATAAGTTTGTTACAATGACAAAAAGTGCTGCACAGATTTTTGATAAGATAGTAGAAAAGCTAAACGTCTCGATGAGAAGTTATCATAAAATACAAAAGATTTCACGAACAATTGCTGACTTAGATAATTCTGAGAAAATTAACGAAGAGCATCTATTAGAAGCAGCAAATTATAGAGATAGTTTTGTTGTTAACTAGTCTTCTTTATAGAATAAGTTTTCTCATTTTTGTTGATGTAACCAAGCTTCTTTCTCACCTGCTCATCCAATAAATCTTTGTTGATATGAGAAGACTTCATCATCCCCACATCTTTCTCACACGAAGTCTTTTGTTTCTCTAAGTGAGATATTTCACTGTGTAAAACTTCCTTTTCTTTATTAAGCTTAAATAAGCTAATTACTCCTCTGTTCCCTGTCAAAATATGATAAATCAAATATATGATTAGTATTGTTACAAAAATTGTAGCAAAAGTCTTTTTGTTAATTTGTCTTTTTCCATGCGGCATAAAATTAGAATCCAGCGTAATAAGATCTTCCTTTTAATCTATCCTCAATTCTCATCAATTCATTATATTTTGCAGTTCTATCTACTCTGCATAAAGAACCTGTTTTGATTTGTTTGCACCCTGTAGCAACTGCCAGGTGCGATATAATCGTATCTTCTGTTTCTCCTGATCTATGTGACATCACACAGTTATAATTATTTTTTTTAGCAAGCTTTATAACATCTAAAGTTTCCGAAATAGTGCCAATCTGATTGGGCTTTATTAAAATCGCATTAGCTATTTTGTTTTTAACTGCTTCTTTTAATATTTCTAAGTTGGTAACAAACACATCATCCCCTACTAGCTGTATACCACCAGCCGCAGAAGTTAACTCTTGCCAACCATTCACATCTTTCTCGTCCATTCCATCCTCAATAGATATTATTGGATAATCTTTAATGAGGCTTTTATAAAACTCTATTAGCTCTTGATATGTGTATTTTGTAGAATTCTTGAATTGATACACCCCTTCTCGATAAAACTCTGAAGCCGCAACATCAAGGGCGATACTAACATCTTTACCAACTTCATAGCCAGCAGCCGCAATAGACAAGACAACTAAATCAAGAACTTTCCTTGTGTGAGAAATATCTGGAGCAAACCCACCCTCATCACCTACAGCAACAGACAGACCCGTATCTTTAAGCTTCTGCTTGAGATGATGAAATATTTCTGCACCACACCTTATTGCCTCCCTGATAGAACTCAACGCATGCGGAACAATCATAAATTCCTGTATATCCAACCCATTGTTTGCATGAGCGCCACCGTTTATGATGTTCATCAGAGGAACTGGCATTTGAGCTGAAGAAGGGTTTAGATATTCACAAACCATCTTATTGTTAGATTTTGCCGCTGCATCTAAACAAGCTATTGACACAGCCAAAATAGCATTTGCTCCAAGGTAAGATTTATTTTTTGTAGCATCAAGATCAATTAATGATTGATCAATTAATCTTTGATCATGCACATCAAAATTATTAATTTTTAGAGCAATAATCTTATTCACGTGATCAACCGCTTTTGTAACACCTTTACCACAAAATCTAGAAGGATCATTGTCTCTGAGCTCAACAGCTTCTCTCGAACCAACCGAAGCTCCGCTAGGAGAAATTCCTCTTCCAACAAATCCATCTTTTGTAGTAACTTCAACTTCTACAGTAGGGTTTCCTCTGCTATCCAAAACCTCTCTAGCTAAAGTTTTTATGATTTTGCTCATTTTTATAATTTATTTAATGATTGATCGATTAGCTTTATTGTTCCCTCAATTCCATATAAAGCTACAAACGATCCAATTCTAGGGCCTTGATCTTGTCCCAATAAAATTTTATATAAAGATTGAAAGTAATCTCTCATATTATCAACTTCATTTTCTCTACCCACTTCATAAAAAAGCTTCTGCAATTCAGAGGAGTCCAAATTACGTCCAATATTAGACTTTAATTTTAACTTAATGTCATTTAACAATTTGACTTCATTATTATCAGGGATTTTATAGTTTTTGTTATTTTTGACAAAATCTGTGTAGTAATTTACAGCAAATATCACCAAAGACTCTAAGAATGAGTTGGAATCTGAGGTAGCCTCAGGAGCATACCTTTTGATAAACCCCCAAAGAATCTCTTTGTTAGAGGCATTACATGCAGATGCTATATTAAGCAATAAGCTGTAGCTTAGACCATAAGTGTTTATTTTTGGCACATCAAAATTATGTACATAACAAACTGGATTGTTCTTTTGTTTATTCTTATCTCCATCATGAAATTCTGATATCCAATTCAAGTATTCATCTACTGTTTTTGGCACAGCCTCAAAATATAGTTTTTTAGCTCTCTGAGGATTAACAAACATATAAAGAGACAGAGTTTCTATAGGGGCGTAATTTAACCACTTTTCTACAGTAACCTCCTCATTCCCTTTTGATTTTGAAATCTTTTGACCATTTTTATCAAGAAACAATTCAAATACGAATTGCTCAGGTGGTTTGCCACCAATTGACTTACATATTTTTGAATAAATAGGCCCGTTTGCCAAATGATCTTTTCCATACATTTCAAAATCAACATCTAGAGCCGCCCACCTCATTCCAAAATCAGGCTTCCATTGCAACTTACACCTGCCTCCCGTAACTTTTGTTATTACTAACTCTTCTGTTCTTGGGTCTGTGTATGAAATTTCTCCCTTGTTAATCTCATGAACCTCAGTTTTCACATAAAGAACTTTTCCAGTTTCTTTGCATATAGGCAAAAACGGACTATATGTTTTTCTACGCTCTTCACCAAGAGTGGGAAGCATTATTTGCATAATTTTATCGTAGCTCTTCAAAGCATTCAAAAGAGCTTCATCATAAAATCCATTCTTGTACAACTCAGTTGCACTTTTAAATTCGTATTCAAAACCAAACTTATCCAAAAAACTTCTTAAAGTTGAATTCATATGGTCTCCAAACGAACCGTGCGTACTAAAAGGATCTGGTATGGATGTTAAAGGCTTATCTATATTCGCTATAAGCATTTCTTTGTGTGGGAAATTATCCGGTATTTTCCTTAAACCGTCGTAATCATCCGAAACAACAAACAGCTTTGTAGGTATATTGCTAATTCTTTCAAAGATGCTTTGCACAAATTTAGTTCGCACAACCTCCCCAAAAGTTCCAATATGAGGAAACCCCGAGGGACCATAACCAGTTTCAAAAAGCACATAACCCTTTTTTGGCGGGTTATGTTGAAATCTATGTGCTAACTTTTTTGCGCATTGCACAGCCCAAACATTTGATTCTTGCAAAATATCTTTAATTTCTGTCATAATTTATTCGTAATTAACGCGCAAAGGATATAACAAATGAAAAAATTATCAAACAGTAAAGTGCTTTCGCTATCAAACAGCCCCGCGTTCTTTCTATTAACTTCAGTATTGGCTATTATTCTTGCATATGTAGCCGAATATGGTTTTGGCTATAAACCTTGCTTCTTGTGCATTCTAGAAAGAATTCCATACTACTTAGTTTTAATTGCTTCTCTTATATTATGGAAGTTCGCCTCTAAGGGTTTAAAACTAGCAAAATGGCTCCAGCTTATTATTATTTTAAGTTTCTTATCGGGTGGAATGATTTCAATTTACCACGTTGGTATAGAGCAAGGGTTTATTAGCGAGCCTAGCTCTTGTAGCATAGGAATTAAAGAAGCTTTTTCTTCATTAGACGAATTGAAAAAAGCTATACAAAACTCATTAGGTAACGGTATGCCAAAATGTAGCGATGTACAATTTAGAGTTTTAGGTCTTTCTGCAGCGTCTATGAATCTAATCTTTTCTTTTGTGATGTGCTACCTAGCAATCAGAAGGTTTATTCTGAAGTTGTAGGTTTTGAACAAGTATTCTTAGAGACTGTCCAAGAATTTCTAAATCCTTTACCTCAGACATTCTGTGTCCAGAGTCTTTAAGAATATGTAGTATTACCTCTTTGGATATCAAACGATTCATCAACTTAAGAGAAATTTCGTATGGTACTACCTCATCTTTTAATCCATGAAGAATGTGAACCGGACATGAAATGTCAATTTTCTCTTTGCTGAATAATAAATGCTGCAAACCATCAGCTACCAAATCATAAGAAAATTTTTGTTCGTACTCAGGGGTTTTAGTTATACAAATATGTCCATTCTTTTTCATTTCATTCTTTTGAGATGCATTTAAATTATTCCATATTAACTCTTGGGTGAAATCAACTGCCGGCGCAATTTGAATTATTGCATTAACTAACTGTTTCTTTTTTAAAGCTACAAGCAGAGAAAGCCATCCGCCCATGCTCGAACCAATAAGGATGTTCTTATTACCCTTTGACAGCATTTCAAACATATCAATTGAGTTCTGAAGCCAAATACTAATATTACCTTTATCCATCTCTCCGGGTGACATCCCATGTGCAAAATAATCGAATCTTAAAAAATTTATTTTTAATTTTCTGCATAATTCTTCTAAATAAGTAGCTTTTTTTCCTTCCATATCAGAAGCATATCCACCCAGAAACACTACATTGATGTTTGACTTGCACAAGAACTGTTTGTAAGCTAGAAAGGACGTTTTATTTGGTAATTTTTTAAATTGTTCTGACATTCGAAAACTCAATGGTATCAAACACTAAAAAATATCACAAAGGCACGGTTTTGCAAGTGTTGCCAGAATTATACACTGGTGGGGTAGAGCGTGGCACAGTTGACCTATCCAAAGAACTTGTTAATCAGAATTATAAATCTTTAGTAGCTTCTTCTGGAGGAGTTTTGGTGAGCTCAATTAAGAATCAAGGTGGTCACCACATTAACCTACCTCTAAAAAGCAAGAATCCAATATCAATGTTTCGCAATATTAAAAGAATTAAAAAAATCATTTCCAAATACAATGTTGATATTGTGCACGCCAGGTCAAGGGCGCCTGCTTGGAGTGCTTATTTTGCTTGCAAGAAGACAAATACACCCTTTGTTACCACCTTTCACGGGTTTTATAAATTCTCAAACCTTTTCAAGAAATGGTATAACTCTGTAATGACAAGAGGATTTGTCGTGGTGGCTGTTTCAGAATTTATTAAAGAGCATATCATTGAAAAATATGGAGTGCCAGTTGATCATATAAAGGTAATTCACAGGGGGGTAGATCTTGATTATTTCAACCCAAAGAAAGTATCCTTCCAAAGACTGAACACTGTCTCAAGTGAATTAAATATCCCCGAAGATAAAACTATGATTTGCATGCCTGGAAGAATATCTTCGTGGAAAGGTCAAGATGTTTTGATTCAAGCTCTTTCTAAAATCAAATCAAAGAATTTTCACTGCATGTTTGTTGGAGATTATTCCAAAAAACCAAAATATCACTTGCATTTAATTAATCTTATTGAGAAAAATAATTTATCACACTCCGTAACTTTTGCTGGCAATGTTAAAGATATGGCTGCAATCTATAAACTGTCCGATATTATTGTGTCTGCATCTAGAGAGCCGGAAGCTTTTGGTAGAGTTGCTACAGAGGGACAAGCAATGCAAAAGATAGTTATCGCTTCTAATATAGGAGGATCAAAAGAGACCATAAAAGACAAAAAAACTGGATTTCTATTTAAAGTGAACGACCCAGAAGACTTAACAAATAAAATTGACTTAGTCTGCTCTATGGAAGATCAAGAAAGAGAAAAGTTTGGGGTTTCAGCAAGAAACCATATTCAGAAAAATTTCTCTTTAAAGCAAATGTATAGAAAAACCTTAGACTTATACCAAGATATCATTGAAACTAATCAATAGAGTTCATAGATTCTGAGGTTATTTCTCCATTTTTAGAAACTATCTTTTCTATTTTTAGCTTCGCTTCTTTAAGTTTACTTTCACAATATTTCTTAAGTTTGTTTCCCCGCTCATAATGAGCCACTATCTTATCAAGAGAGTCTTGTCCTGACTCAATTTCTCTAACAATTTCTTGCAATTGTTTTAATGCTTCTTCAAATGATAAATTATCTATATTTTTATCGTTTTCCATTCCTAATAATTGAATAAATTTATTTATAAGTATATCCTCTTCTGTAATGATTTGAAGAAAAATTTCACAAATGAAAGCAATAATTTACAAAGAACAAAACAGAATCACACAAAGTGGGAAAGGCAGCTTAGATAAATGGAATCTTGAGTTTCGTAAGGAACAAAACATAACAGACCCTATTCTTGAATCATCCGGCTCCATTAATACTAAGGATCAGATAAAAATATCTTTTGACTCGAGAGAAGAGGCTGTTAGATATGCTAAAGAAAATTCAATTTATTATGAAGTGATTAAAATAAAACCTGTTATTTTTAAATCAAAATCTTATTCACAAAATTTTCGAAACAGATGAATAGTTTATTGCCTAAATATTTATCTGTACTCAACTCAAAACAGCTTGAAGCTGTAAAATATATATCCGGGCCTTTGTTAGTATTAGCTGGAGCCGGCACAGGAAAAACTAGCGTGATTGTAAGCAAGATATCTTATATCATTCAAGAAAACATCCTTCCTCCCGACAACGTTTTAGCAGTCACCTTTACAAATAAAGCTGCTTCAGAAATGAAAGTTAGAATACAAAACAATATCGGATTTACCCCTAATTGGATAGGGACGTTTCATTCTGTTGCTGCAAAAATACTACGAATAAACGCAGAGTCTTTGGGTTTGTCTCAAAATTTTACAATTCTCGACTCCGACGACCAACTAAGAGCAATAAAATTAGCATGCGAAGAACTGGGCATAAGCAAAGAAGATATAAACCCTAAAGTTGCATTGGCTATCATCCAATCATGGAAAGATGATGCGATCATGCCAGCCGAAGTGACAAACAGTGACTTGAAAAGTAATGCCCACGTTTATTCAAAAAAGATTTATTTTTGCTATCAAGAAAGACTAAGAAAAATGGATGCAGTTGATTTTGGCGATCTAACTTTATACAATATTATATTATTCAAAAAACACCCATCAATCTTAGAAAAATATCAGAATAATTTTAAATTTATATTTGTAGACGAGTATCAAGATACCAATGCTGCTCAATATATGTGGTTACGAATGATTTCTATGAAAAGTAAAATTTGCTGCGTGGGTGATGATGATCAATCTATTTATGGATGGAGAGGAGCAAAAATACAAAATATTTTGAGGTTCAGCGATGATTTTCAGGAAGCCAGAATTATTAAACTTGAACAAAACTATAGATCAAATAAAGATATTCTAATGATTGCGTCTAATCTAATTTCTAACAACGCATCTCGTTATAATAAAACTCTGTGGACTTCTGCAGAAGCCTCAAACAAAGTAACCATAAAGTCATGTTGGAACGACAAAGAAGAGGCTGGGTTTATTACATCTCAAATATACAAACTAGTAAGCACTAGTAAAATCTCTTTTTCTGATGTTGCTGTTTTAGTTAGAGCATCTTTTCAAACAAGAATTATTGAAGAAGCTCTAATCTCAGATTCCATTCCTTATAAAATTATTGGAGGAATGAAATTTTATGAGCGAGCAGAAGTAAAAGATGCTCTGGCTTATCTTAAGTTAATAACAAAACCACAAGATGATTTATCATATGAAAGGATAATAAATAAGCCAAAACGAGGAATTGGAAAAGCAACGATTGAGAAAATAAAACAATATGCATCTAAACACAATCTCTCGCTTACAGAATCAACGAAACAAATGATTGAGATGGGTGGTTTTTCATCAAAATTAGAAAAAGAGCTGAGAAACTTAATAAGTAATCTCTCTTTATGGAAAACACAAAGTCTTACTCAAACCTTACCAGATATTTTGCAATTAGTTTTAGAAACGTCAGGGTATTATAACATGCTCAAGCAAGATAATTCGCCAGAATCTGAGTCTAGAAAGGAAAATTTGGAGGAGTTTAAGGTTGCCTTATCTGAGTATTTAAATTTACAAGAGTTTCTGGAGCACGTTTCTTTAGTAACAGATGCCGATTCTTTAGATTATAATAATTCAGTAAATGTTATGACGCTTCATGCGGCAAAAGGTTTGGAGTTTGATACTGTATTTCTACCTGGGTGGGAAGAAGGTGTGTTTCCACATTCAAAAACAATTGAAGAATCGGGCAATTTAGGACTTGAAGAAGAGCGACGGCTAGCATATGTAGGGATCACAAGAGCAAAAAACAATTTATTTATTTTATATTCAGGCTCTCGCAGAATGTACAATCAGTATATAAACTCTATTCCATCTAGGTTTATTGAAGAACTAGATTATGAAGATGACCCAGGGATGCAATTTAAGGAAGAACACAGATTTTTTGAAACAAAATTTAATAGTATTACAAAAGAAAGTTCTAGTAGTTATAAGGTATTTCACCCAAAATTTGGAAGTGGGTTTATACTAAACAATTATGGAGATGCTCTTGAAGTTAATTTTGATAATTTTGGAACCAAAAAAATTCTAAAAAAATTTGTTACTTTTGAATAGAAACAAAAAAGTGGTGGCTGGACCAGGAATCGAACCAGGGACACAAGGATTTTCAGTCCTTTGCTCTACCAACTGAGCTATCCAGCCAATAAGTTAGTACTCTTATAAGGCAAAATATGTTTATTGTCGAGACTAAAGTTAGTTGGTATTGTTTAAAATTTGCAGAATCGAATCAAGTTCATTAAAGTCTGAAAATTTAAGCAACACCTCTCCAGACCTGTTTGCCTTTGCTTTTATTTTAACGCGGAATTTTATTTTTCTAGAAATCATTTCCTCTAAAGACTTTAAGTCTTCTGACTTTATATAGGATATAGCTTGCGTATTTTTCTTAGATACTAAGTTCTCCAACTCCCTTACACTTAATCCCTTGTTTATAATTTGACTGCAGAGATCTAGAGCATCTTTTCTGCCCACTAAAATCTTAGCATGCCCTAAAGATATCTTTCCTTCGCTGACAAATTCTTGTGCTTTTTTAGGAAGTTTTAGAATTCTCAGCAAATTTGTTAAATGAGTTCTATTTTTACCTATCTTTTTTGCAAGCGTCTCATGAGTATACCCATAAGAATCAATCAGTGAAGAGCAAGCTTCCGCCTCCTCAATATGGTTCAAATCATCTCTTTGTATGTTTTCTATTAGAGCGACCTCTAAAAGATCTGTGCTATCTATGTCTTTTTTAATAACCGGGATGCTATTTAAACCAAGAATCTTTGCTGCTCTAAACCTTCTTTCACCCGCTACAATATAGTACATTTCGCCGCGCTTTTTTTGTAAAATAATGGGTGATAAGACTCCATGAGACCTGATTGATTCCGCAAGCTCTTGTAATTTCTCTTCATTAAAAACTTTCCTAGGCTGATTGGGGTTTGGTAAAATTTTAGTCATACTCATCATAGTGACCTTATCATCAAACCCACCGCTATTATAATCATGATTTCCGAATAAAGATTTTAAACCCATACCAAGTTTCTTATTTTTAGACATACATCACCTCCCTTTCCATGATTTCTTTAGCCAAAGTTTGATAAGCCAAAGCCCCTGCACAATGTTTGTCATACAAAACTACAGGTAACCCATGCGATGGAGACTCTGAGACTCTCACGTTTCTGGGAATAACAGTCCCAAAAACCTTCGCACCCAAACACTCTCTTACATCTTCTTCTACAAGTAGGCTGAGATTGTTTCTTTTGTCGTGCATTGTAAGCACTACTCCTTTAAGCACGAGTTCTGGATTTAGTGAAGAAGTTATTTCTTTATACGTTTCTAAAAGATGCTTTAATCCCTCTAGGGCATAAAACTCGCATTGAATAGGAACGAGTAACGAATTAGCAAAAGTTAAGGCGTTAATTGTCAAAAACCCCATAGACGGTGGACAATCTATTATAACGTAATCATAACCTCTGACGTTACTCTCAAGAAGATTTTTGTAAACTAATTGAGCGTTTTTATAGCCTGCCAACTCAACCTCTGCTGCTGCCAACTCAACTGTTGAGGGGATAATATCAACATTATTAACCCCTGACGGCTTAATCACATCAGCAAAACTACACTTTTCTGAAATAAAGTCGTACAGGCTCAATTTTCTTTCACTGAGGCCGATTCCAAATCCAGTTGATGCATTGCCTTGTGGGTCGCCATCTATTAGCAAAACTTTGTTGCCAAATGACGCTAAGCAGGCTGCTAGATTACAAGCAGTTGTGGTCTTGCCAACACCTCCCTTCTGATTAACTAAAGCTATTATTTCTTTTGTCATTGCAATTCAACACTATTATTTTACTTGATGAGCTTGTAACGCTACCAAAACATTTATATTCAAAAAGATATTTCTTCTGAGCTTCGACAATCTCATCCTTATATGAGGCCCCTTTTGGAAGAACATATATAATCTCATCATAAAACAAATTCTCTGTTAAATTTATCACATTAACAATTTTATCAAAACCTCTGCAAGTAACGTACTTTACTCGCTTAAGATTTAGTTCTTCTACTCTTGAGTTAATAATATCAAGTTTTAGACTAAGTAACGATTTTATTTTTCTTAAAAATTGTGTTTTTTTCAAACTTTTCTCGACAAGTGTGACTTCGAAACCTAAGGCGGACAGAACAACACCTGGTATCCCATTTCCAGACCCCAGATCAACAATCCTCTGATCTTTGTTAAAAAAAACCTTTAATTGCACAGCATCTAAAACATGTCTTTTCCAAAGATCCTCAGCGGAATCAGTAGAAATCAAGTTGATTTTTTCATTCCATTTTATTAACTCGTCTACGTACACGGATAATTTCTCAAATGTTTCACGTGAAACATTTAGCTCTGTCAGAGTTTTATTTATCATTTTTGAGTGAGTGTAAATATATGCGCAGCCTAGCGACAGCGGCTGGTGTAATGCCAGATATTCTTGATACCTCACCTAAGTTTGCTGGTGCATGCTTTTGAAGCTTCTCTTTTGATTCAGAGGACAGCCCCTCTATTTCACTATAATCTATCTCCTGAGGCACCGTAATTTTTTCGTTCAAAGAGAACTTCTCGATTTCTTCCTTTTGGCGAATAATATAATCACTGTATTTTGAATTAATCATAACTTGTAGCCAGGTTTCATCATTAAATTCGTTTAATTCTGGTTTAATTTTTTTGATATCACCAACACCAACATTAGGAAATTTTAATATTTCCATTAAGTCTCTTCTAACTCCATCTTTTGAAATAACTATTCCAAAGTTTTTATATTCATTCGGAGAATAAAAAGACTGTTTTAAAAATTCTTGTAATTTCTGTATAGAGTTTTTCTTTTGATAAAAGTTTTGAGCACGCTTGTCTGTTACAAGCTTTTTTTGAATACCAATTTCTGTCAAACGAACATCTGCATTGTCAGAACGTAAACTCAGCCTATACTCGGATCGAGAAGTAAACATTCTATAAGGCTCTTGCGTTCCTCTTAGAATTAAATCATCAATCATAACCCCAATGTAAGATGAAGCTCTATCCAAAATAAACTCTTCATTGTCAATTTTCAGCGCAGCATTAGCGCCAGCGACTAACCCCTGGCCTGCGGCTTCCTCATACCCCGTTGTGCCATTAATTTGTCCCGCCAAAAACAATCCTGACACTTTTTTTGTCTCTAAAGTGCTTTTTAACTCTCTTGGATCAACAAAATCATACTCAATTGCATAACCTGGAGCAGTTATCTGAGCATTTTCTAAGCCAATTATAGATTGCACATATTGCAATTGGACTTCTTCGGGTAGAGCAGTAGATATTCCATTAGGGTAAATTAACTCGGAATCAAGACCCTCAGGCTCTAAAAATATTTGATGTCTAGATTTTTCAGGAAACCTCATTACTTTGTCTTCTATAGAAGGACAGTATCTTGGCCCCCTAGAGCTTATACTCCCTGAATACATCGGAGAAAGCTTAATACTATCTCTGATAATTTTGTGAGTTTTCTCATTTGTGTGTGTTACAAAGCAATTAATTTGAGGCACTTTTATTTCATCAACAACATAAGAAAAAGGCCTCGGCACTTTATCTCCAGGTTGCTTTTCCGTTTTATCAAAATCGATTGATTCAGCAAGAATTCTGGGTGGCGTACCAGTCTTAAGCCTACCCATAGAGAATCCTAAATTTAGTAAAGATTTAGCTAACGATGTAGATGGTTTTTCTCCAACCCTGCCTGCACTAATTCTCTTAGCGCCCATATGAATCACCCCATTTAAAAAAGTGCCTGTGGTAACAACTAAATTAGTACATTTGATTTTTGCCTTTGATGTCTCGACTCCCCTAACCACATCACTCTCAATAATAATATTCTCGACACAATCCTCTATAACCGAAAGGTTGTTTTGCGCATTAACAATCTCTTGAACTGCTTTTTTATATAATTTTCTATCAGCTTGAGCTCTCGGACCCCAAACAGCCGGGCCTTTTCTTTGATTTAAAATTTTGTAATGTATTCCCGCATTATCGATAGCTCTTCCCATAACGCCATCTAATGCGTCTACTTCACGCACTATTGTTCCTTTTGCTATACCTCCTATAGCAGGATTGCAAGACATCTCACCAAGATTTGAAGCAGACATAGTAACCAAAAGGGTACTCGCGCCAACCCTTGCCGAAGCACACGCAGCCTCTACACCCGCATGACCTCCACCAACCACAACTACATCATAAGTTAATAACATTTAAATATATTAAAAATTGTTAAGTTTTTTTAATGTTTTCAGAGAGGTTTTTCAACAACTTTTTAACGTTCTCTTCTCTGTTTGAAAGTCTGCGCTTATTTTTGACGCTTTCTCTGTAATGCTGAAACCTGTTATAATCTACAGATATTTTAGTACCGTTTATTAACTCGGGAGAAATTAAACTCTGTATTTTTTTAAGAAACTTATTTTTTTCGTAATCAAATTCAATCGCATGGCTGTTTGAACAAATTGAAACTTCTAAACGAGAATTTTTAATTCTCACAGGGGCGCTAACTTTTGCAAACTCTTTTCCTGCTATAAACTCCCAATTATTTACTATGCTTAAAAAAGATTTGTCAGAATTTGACTTCCTAAACAAATCAGAAGCAATTTTTGTAAAAATATTATTTTTGCTTTTCTTCACTCAAAAACCTTGTGAATTCATCTGAAATGGATGAATATATTTTTTTCTTAAACGATATTGCCAGACTAGGTAGTAATTTGATATTGACCCATCGCCATTTTTTAAATTCTTGTGGCCCAATATCAAGACAAACTTTTGAGTCATCTCCTGAGTGCCTTAATAAAAACCACTTTTGTTTTTGTCCTCGATATTTTCCACCCCATAATTTTGGAACAAAGTTAGCAGGTAAGTCATAGTAATGCCATTTTTTGCTCTCGTACAAAACATCAAGGTCTTTTAATCCCGTCTCCTCATAAGCTTCTCTCAAAGCAGCTTCTGTAGACCCTTCATCTTCATCAATACCTCCTTGTGGCATCTGCCAGGCTTTCACCTTTGTATCAGCTCTTTGTCCAACAAACACTTTGTTGTCTCTATTGACAATAAAACAACCTACACACCTTCGATAAGGCAACGACTTTAAAGTCATCCGCCCTCACTAGCAACTAAAGTTCTCGGCAAAGAATTCGCTGGTACTATTGATATTTGTTTCGCGCTTAATGAATTCATCCACGATACCACCTCCTCAGGAACATTATAATCAACCGCCTTTACAAACAACACTCCTTTATTCTTGTGGGCAATTGACTCTTCAAATTTCTTTAACTTATCTAATAATTGAAACTTATTATCGAATCTAACATCTACAATCTGATCACATGCCTCAACAGAGAAAATATTCTCACTGTCCGATTCAAATATTGTTGTATGCCCATGGAAGCCATAAATCATAAAAAAATTTTTCTGGTTTAAAAAAGTTATAATGTTTGCAAAACTAGCCAAATCATTCTCTAAAAACTCTTCATTTCCTATATTATATACTCCCATAGCCCTACTGCCAGACATCAATGCGTCTAACCTGTTGCTTAAAATATATGGATCTATTTTAGGATATATTGAGTATGGATTATCAGAATACTCACTTGTTAGTGGAAGTTTGATCAAATAATTATAACCCAAGAGGTTTAAATGTTCTTTTATTGATAAAAAATTCTCCCCTTCAGCAGACACTCCCACTGTGATATTTCTTGGTAAGTTTTCCAACAACTCTTGAATAAAGCTAAAATCTTCAAACTCCATGAGAATTGTTATGGCTTTTCCCTCATAATTATTATGCACAAGAGATTTGTTATAGTCCGCATCCCGGTTTGAATGTTCTTTCAAAGAAAAAACAATCTTTTTCCCATTAAAAGCTTTGATTGATTCAGCATCAAACTCTTTAAGAGTACCCGAAAGCATTATATACACCCAGACTAACGCTAGAAGAAATGAAACACCCGATAGAAGTGTTGGTATGTGTTTTTTTTTAAAGATATATTTTTCTTTATCTATCATCTTCACCCACAAATATTTTCTTTAACAAATTTATTGCTGCCGAAAGTTGCCGATCATTTGTTTGGCTCTTCTCAAAATCACTCACCTTATTTGTATCACTAACCTCTATTGAGCCTTCTAAACTGCCTACTTCAATATCAGGTTGGACCCCTTTTTTATCTATCCGCTTACCTAAAGGCGTGTAATACAAAGAAGTGGTTAATCCAATAGCGCCTCCAGCTTTCAGAGGTATTATACTTTGAACTGATCCTTTACCAAATGTTTTTTTCCCTAAAACGACCGCCCTTTTATTATCCTTCAAAGCCGCCGCCACTATCTCTGCTCCAGAAGCAGACCCCTCGTTTACAATCACAACAATAGGAGTTGTAAGGTTTTTGAATATTTTTTTATTTACATAAAAAAACTTTTCTTCGTTTCTTCCCTTTGTTTTTAGAACAATGCCTTTCTTCAAAAATATACTACTTACATCAACAGACTGGTCCAACAATCCACCTGGGTTGTTTCTCACATCCAAAACAATGCCTTTTGTGTTTTTGTGGTGCTTCTTTAAAGACTCGATCAGTTTTTCAACCGTGTTTTCTGCAAAAGATAACAGCCGCACATGTAAAATATTATTGTTCAACAAGTTGCTTTTAACAGTTTCAATGTCAATTTTTTTTCTTCTAAGCGTAACTTGATACGATTCTTTCTTTTCACTTCTTATTAATTTCAAACTAACCTTTGTCCCTGGGCGACCACGAATTTTATCAACAACTTCATTAACAGAATTCCCATGCACCCCTTTGTTGTTTACTTCTAATAAAATATCACCCGGTTTTATACAGCTCTCATATGCTGGGCTTTTGTATATTGTAGAAACAACTTTTATCACTCCATTTTCTGCTGCCAGCTCTAGCCCAACTCCGCCAAAACTCCCACTTGTATAAAGCATCACGTCTTTCAAAAAATCCTTCTTGAGATAAAAAGAGTACGGGTCTAGAGACCCTAGTATACCCTTAAGGGCGCCATCTAAAAGTAAATTATCTGTGGGAGGGGTTATATACTCTTTTTTGACAATGCTAATCACTTCCTCGATTTTTGATGTCTCTTCTGCATTTAAACAAACTTCTTCAGACGCCCAAGAATAAATATTTAAAAAAACACCTATAAAAAAAAGAGCTGTTTTGTGATTACACATCAAGATTGTTCTTAATAGAGTTGATTTTTTCCAGCGCCTCACTTTGAATAAAATCAAACCTATGCTCTGGGTTTTTTCCCATCAACCTATTCACAATATCTGATGAGAATGATAAATCCTCCGCAAGAGAAACTTTGTATAACGAGCGTGTTTTATAATGCATCGTGGTCTCTCTAAGTTGATCAGCTTTCATTTCTCCCAACCCTTTAAACCTACTAAGTTCAAAACTTTTATTAGGCCCATGCTTCTTTATAATTTCCTCTTTTTCTTTCTCACCCATAGCGTAAAAACTTTTACCGCTAAAAGAAACTTTGTATAAAGGAGGCTTAGCTATGTACAAGTGATTGTTTTTTATTAAATCTGGCATCATAGTAAAGAAATAGGTCATAAGCAGGGTTGCTATATGCGCCCCATCCACATCTGCGTCAGTCATGATGATTACTTTCTCATATCGCAAACCACCTTCAGAATATTCGCTACCAACACCACAGCCTAAAGCAAGTTGAATATCAGCCAACTCTATGTTTTGGCTTATTTTATCTTTAGTACTGCTTGCTACATTTAAAACTTTTCCTCTTAAAGGCAAGACCGCCTGGGTCTCTCTGTTCCGCGCTTGCTTAGCCGACCCTCCCGCGCTATCCCCCTCTACGATAAACAATTCAGTTCCTTTCTGATCCACTCTAGAACAATCTGACAACTTCCCCGGCAACCTAAGTTTTGAAATTATGGTTCTTCTAGAAATATTTTGTTTGTTTTTTCTATTTAATCTGTACTCAACCCTTTCTACTATGCTTGCCAAAAGAATTTCGCTGTGCCTTTTGTTTTTTCCAAGCCAATGATCAAAAAAGTTTTTTATCACCCCTTCTATCTCTTTTGCAACCCCCCTATTTACAAGCTTGTCTTTTGTTTGCCCTTGAAACTCAGGGCTTGACATAAAAACCGACAAGACAAACTTTGCTCCATCAAAAATGTCATCCACTGTTGCTTGGCCAATCTTTTTATTACCAACCATCTCACCATAGCTCTTTAACGCCTTAAGAATCCCCATTTTAAAACCATTTTCATGGACTCCGCCCAATGGAGTAGGAATTGTATTGCAGAAGGAGTCTCCCTCAGATTTTCCAGAATCAAGCCACACCACACACCACTCCATTTTTCCTTTAATAGCGTTAACTTGAGCTTCCCCAGAAAACAAATCCTCTATTCTATAGTCATCGCTCGACACAGAGTCATGAATGTAATCTACCAATCCATTAGGAAATTTAAAGGCTTCTTTTGGCGGAACTTTATTTTGTTCGAAACTACAGTCCCAAACTATTTCGACTCCCTTGTTAAGATATGCTTTAGATTTAATAAAATTATAAATTTTCTCAGGCTGAAACTTTAGAGTTTTAAAAATCTCATTATCGGGAGAAAATCTAATAGTAGTTCCTCTGCGATTACGAGTTTCTCCAGTTTTTTCTATTTCACACTTTGGAACTCCCCTAGAGTACTCCTGATTCCAGATCTCGCCTTTCCTCGCGACCTCAACCTCCAGAAAACTTGATAGAGCGTTAACTACAGAGACTCCTACACCATGTAACCCACCTGAAGTTTGATAAGATTTATTATTAAATTTCCCTCCAGAATGTAACGTTGTTAAAATCACCTCTAAAGCTGACTTATCTTTGAACTTTGGATGCCTTTCTACAGGTATGCCTCTTCCGTTGTCTGTAATTTCTATTAAGTCTTCCCTTAAAAGTTTGACTTCAATTTTTGAGGCGTGACCTGCCATCACCTCATCCATACAGTTATCAAAGACCTCTCGCACTAAATGATGTAAAGCATTACCATCTGTGCCACCAATATACATGCCTGGCCTTTTTCTTACTGGCTCTAAGCCTTCTAAGACCTCAATATCTCCTGCGCCATAATTATGCGAATTATTTTCTTGAATATCTGGTAAAAACTCTTTCATGTATACGCTGTTTAAAGAGAGCTAATGATAACAAACTTAAAGTTTTTTGGATATAAATTATCTTTCTTTCGCCATCGAACAAAACAAAACTGTTGCCAAAAACTCAACTGGAATGTTGTTTGTTATGAAAGTTGTGTTGTGTTTTATGCCAGTAATGAGGGCAGAAAAAAATCTCAACAAAAGCTACCACCGAAGCAATTGAGTGCAAAAAGAAATAAAAAGGCGCAAGGAAAGCAAGTAAAAACCTCCACCTTCTATCACAACCCTCTTCTTGCGCTATGACATAAAAAGAGTAAAAACTGAAGGCAAATCCAATCGCCATATTTATTATGCTAACCTTACAAATGAGCCCAGTATTAACCCCACAAACAAAGCTTGCAAACAATATCATTACAGCTGCAACAAAAGGGTACAAGAACCCCAAACAAGAAAAAAACAAAAACACATTAAAATTAATGAACGCAAAAACATTGCCTTTTTTAAAAAACAGCTTCGATGACCTCAAATGAACAAAGTAGGTCTGCAAGTGGCCCTTAATCCACCTGGATCTCTGCTTAATAAACTGCCACAGACTTTCTGGAGCTTCTTCAAAAGTTTCTGATGATAGCATTTGTGTTGTATATCCCCTTTTAAACAACCTTATGCCTAAATCTGCGTCTTCTGTGACATTGTAGCTATCCCACCCCCCAACCTTTCTAAGCTCTTGAACCTTGAAGTGATTACTATTTCCTCCAAGTGGAATGGGTGATCTAGAACGCTCAAGTGCATCTAAAAATCTATCAAACCACAACCTATACTCTACACCCATAAGGCGCGTCATAATATTTGAGTTTTTGTTATAAAAGCGTAAAGAGGCTTGAAGACAAACCAGTTTTTTAGGACCTTTGCGAAAAGCAGCTACCGCCTTCTTGAGTTGGCCTTTCTCCGGCCTGTCTTCTGCATCGTATACAACTAGATATTCCCCTTTAGCAAATTTTAGGCCATAATTACATGCTTTGGGTTTTGTTTTTGGAGCCCCCCTCTTTACACAAATCACATCGACTTCTTCCAATAAATTCGCTTCAATGACACTCGAAAGAGTGGTTCTGTCAAATTGTTCTACTATTAACTTTACGTCTTTTTTGTTTTTAGGGTAATCCAACTCAGCAATAGAGTTCAGCAGCTCTTTAATTGTATATAAATCTTCCTTTAACACAGGAAGAATTATAGTATAGGTTGGCAATTGATCTTTATGCATTAATGTTTTTTCTCTAGGTAGTCGACCTTGGAAAAAAAGCTTTGCTTTATATATTGTGTTAGAGAGAAAAATCAGATTTAATACCACAAACCACACCACAAGCGAGGACACCCCCCCTTTTAAGGTAACGAGAATAATCAACATCAAAACTAGAGTTTGGGGCTTGCTTAAAGTTTTATGTGCAGAAAAAACAGGAAGCTTCTCTTGAAGTTTACGTGTCGATGTTTTTAGAAATAAATCTGAAAACTTGCTTTGAATAGCTCGCAAAAAAAATCTCCGAGAAATCGTTATTACTTTAACTTTAAGGCTGTATTTGTCTGCAAAGTATCTAATGCTTGTTTGCGAAAGCCCCTCAACAACTCCCAACTCTAAAACGTCACCCACAATCCTCAAAGGAATAAACCTGCGCTTTAAATATTCTTGTATGTCTACTTTCTTCAACAAAGAAGCATCATTTTTGATTGCGCCACCAACCATAATTCCCTCTCAAAAATGCCTAACAGCATGATAGCAGTATAAAATTATGATGCAATATTAGAAATTTGCTTTTAACCAATTCAAGATTTTTAACAAGGGGTTTGTAGCAAGAGATACACCGGAAGCAGCACGATCAAATAGAAAACATTTAACTAAACCAATAGCCGTAAAATATGTTGGATCTTTTTCGACCTTTGAGTTTCCAACGCTAAATTTTGAATCACAAACTTCAACACGTTTTTTAACAACATTTTCAAAAAGCTTTGCCGTTCCTGGAATTTTAGCACCTCCTCCTGTGAGATAAATTGTTGAGAACTTTAAATGAGAAACTTTTTTTTGGACTATTTCTGCCAACTCTTCCAAGCGAGCTAAAATCACCTGATTTAAATCGTACCCTTTTATAGAGTTTGATGCGCCTTCTTTTGGATTTAGAGCTTGCTTAATAGGAACAAGTTTGTTGTCGGAAAGTGATAACAAATCACCATATACGGTTTTTAATCTTTCTGCTTCCTCAAAACTAGTTGAGAAAAAAGCTGCTATATCTTTTGTAATATTAGAGCCTCCTATCAAAATTGTACCGCTGTTGCTCAAAGCTCCGTCATCAAAAAAACCGTATTTTGTTGAGTCGCCTCCAATATCTATTACCAAAGACTTGTTTGCTCCATCAGGCAAAACCGCCAGTGATGAGGCATACACATCAAGAACAAACTCTAGTGGTTTTAAATGACACCCCGCCAAGATTGTAGCAACATTAACAAGGTGCGAAATATTACTATAAACCATGTATACTTCCGCCTCTATACTGTCCGCAAATAAATTCTCGGGGTTCTTAACCACGGTTATATCATCTAAGCAAAACCTGTTTGAAAAGTTGTGAATGACCTCATGCTTTGATGAGTCCAACTCCGAAAGGCTTTTGTTAACCAGCTTCTTGATATCACCTTTAGAAACTTGCTTTCCAAACAAATAATCTCTTACTATTGCTTTTTTTTCAAAACACTCTGTCGAAGAAATGGAAATCACCACCTCGTCTACATTAACTGAGGCAGCTTGCTCAGCCTCAAAGACAGCCGCTAGAATAGAGGCCTTAAGCTCGCCTGCATCATTAATTTTCCCGCGTTTTATGCCCCTGGTCTTTACAATGCCGCTTGATAAGTAGTGAGCCCGTGTACCATTTATCCTACAAATCAGACACACCGTTTTATAGGACCCTACATCAACAAAGCAGAAATTATTTTTTTTTTCAAACAACATATGTTAATCTTCTCGACGTCTATCAAATATAGCAGATTTTCTACAAATAAATATGGATAAAAAATGACTGAGACTAAAAAAGAACCTTCAAATAACAAAGCACAACCGAATGTTACTATTAACTCACAATATGTAAAAGATTTGTCTTTTGAGAATCCTGGCGCTCCTTTGAGTTTAACAAAAATTAAAACTCCCCCAAAGATAGATCTAGGTCTCGATATAAAAGTTAAAAATATATCTGAGAACAATTACGAGGTAACGCTTTTAATCAATGCTAAAGCATTGTTGGAAGAGGAGTCTTTATTTGTAGTTGAGCTAGAATATGCTGGCTTATTCACCGTAGAAAATATAGCCGACGAAAACCAGAAAGAACAAATTTTATTAATTTACTGCCCAAATCTTCTTTTTCCTTTTGCTAGAAGCATAATTGCTGACGCTACTAGGGACGGTGGTTTTCAGCCGCTTATGGTAAACCCTGTTGATTTTGGAGCGCTGTATATGAGTCAAAAAGGCACAAAAACTAATTAAGCTTTTTGCCACAAAGGGTTGTTAATTTTTTTAAGAAGTTCTGCATGCAGAGCTTCTTCTTCCTCTGAGACAACAAAATCCCTTTTTGGTATATCTATACGAGGAGCCAACTCAGCACCCCCCCCTTTATCAACCTTCTTTGATTTGTAAGAAAGCTCAAGCTTGTTTTGTCTTCCCCCACAAAGCTCAAAATACACCTCGAAAAGCAACTCAGAATCCAACAAGGCCCCGTGCTTTTCCCTTGATTCAAGACTTACTCCGAAACGCTTGCACAAAGCGTCCAAACTCGCAGGAGAACCAGGATATTTTTTTCTAGCCATTATTAAAGTGTCTATGGCTCTTTCAAAAGAAACCTCTGGCTTCCCAGCTTTAGAAAGCTCAAAATTAATAAATTTCATGTCAAACTTTGCATTATGTATAACGAGTTTTTCTTCCCCGATAAAATTTAAAAACTCGTCACAAACATCCTCGAAACAAGGCTTGTCTTTTAAAAACTCTGAGCTTATTCCATGAACTCTAAAGGCCTCGTCAGGCACGTCTCTCTTTGGATTGATATATTTGTGAAAAACCCTTCCAGTTTTAATTCTGTTTTCTATTTCAATGCAGCCTATCTCAATAATTCTATGGCCGCCGCTAGGGTCTAAACCCGTGGTTTCTGTATCTAAAACTATTTCTCGCATTTTTTTATCACTTTCTTAACTTGAGTAACAATTCTATCTTTAGAAGCAGAACAATCAATTATAAAGTCTACAAACTTTTTTTTATCATTGTTTGGTATTTGCATGCTTCTAAGCTTTTGAATTTTGTTTTTACAACCCTCAACAGACCTTTCTAACACTCTTTTTTCTATGTCTTCTGTTGAAGAGTCTGCCAATATGATAACATCATACTCTTTCTCAAGTTTTTTCTCAAACAAAAGGGGCACTTCAAAAAAAATAAGATCTTTGTTTGAATGGGTTTTTACAAAGCCTTCTTTTATCTTTTTTAGCTGTGCATGAACTAACTTCTCATATTCTTGAAATTTATTTTTTTTAAATAATTTTTGCGATAAAACATCTTTATTAACTTTCCCGCCTCTTACAGAGTCTGGATAGAATTCTTTAATGTACCCTCTAATTTTTTGGTTGTGACTTAAAAGTTTTTGCACCTCTACATCACTATTAAATGTTTCGTGCCCCATTTTTTTTATAATATTTAATAGAAAAGTTTTTCCTGATCCCATAGTTCCTGTTATGGCGATTTTTTTCATATGCCTACAATTTTTCTTAGTTGTTTTGTCATAGCCGGCCTAAACCCGAACCAAAGAAAAAAAGATTCTGCCGCTTGATGCAAAAGCATTGCCTTAGGAAACAAGCCTCTTTCTTCCAGTGTGTAGTTTAAATCTAAATAATGCTTCGTTTTTATTTTGTCAAAAAGTAGCTTTTTTTTAGTGGTGCAGTTAATTACAAATTCATATTCTTCTCTAGGTGGACTTTTAAGATAAAACACTCCCCGCGCTTCAATAGGTTTGTGTTTTTTATCTCTGATCAAAACATCAAACCTTTTTTTGTTCAGACTTTCTTTTTGCAACAACGTATGTGCTGTGCCTCCTCTCCCCAGAACCAAAACTTTTTTGCTGTTATAAAAGTTGTTTCTAAGACCAATTATTTTTAGGGCTTTTAAAAAACCTTTAAGGTCTGTGTTAAAGCCTTTTTTTTCTTTTATAGCGTTTATGGATGACAGGTCGTTGTGTTGTAGAAATTTTTTACAACTTTTTTTATACGGGCTTGTTACATTAAGCCCATAATATATGTTTAATAGCTCCAAAAACTCTTTTTCAAAAACATTTGGCTTTATTTCTTTTAACTCGTATGTAGCTCTTAAGTTGTGCTTTTCAAACCAATAATTAAATATTTTTGGAGAAAGAGAATTTTGAATATTCGCACCAACCAAACAAAATCTACTTTTTCTTTTTTCTCTCATAGTACATCTGAATAATTTGTGCAGAAGTCTCTTCAACAGATCTTCTGGTTACATCAATGAGGGAGATGTTGTGTTTTAAGCATATTTTTTTTGCAAAAACCACCTCTTCTTTTACGCTATCTAAGTCGGTATATTGAGTTTCTCTTTTTTCATTCAGAGAGAGAAGTCTATTCTTTCTTATTTCAACTAGTCTTTTAGGGCTTATTGTTAAGCCTATAAAGAAAATTTCTTTGTTTTTTAAAAAACTTTCATCAATTCCAACCTCTTTTATAATTGGAATGTTGGCAGTCTTAAACCCCCTAAACGCCAAATACATAGAAGTAGGCGATTTTGACGTTCTTGAAGGCCCTAAAAGTACTATTTCTGCATTTTCAATTTGTTCAGAAATTTGACCGTCATCATGAGAGATGGTGAAATTCATCGCTTCAATTCTTTGAAAATAGCTTTGGTCAATAGCGTGTTGTTTGCCGATGGCTGGGTTAGGCTTTTTTCCTAAATACTCTGAAAATGTTTTAGTTAGATGCTCTAAAGCTTCAACACAAAATATTTTATTTTCTTTGCAAAACTGCATGAGTCTTGTTTTAAGACCCTCTTCAGCCAGAGTGTATAGAACAACTCCGTTTTTTTGCTTCACACTCTCAATCACTCTGTCTAGTTGAGCTTCGCTCCTTGTCATGCTCCAAGTATATTCCTTTACTTGAAGCCCATCAAATTGACTTAGCAACGCTTTCGACATAAGTAATAACGTCTCTCCGGTGGAGTCAGATATTAAATGAATGTTTATAGTTTTCATAAATGTTGTTTATAAATTGTGGATAAAAAGTGCTTTTTTCAAATCGTCTTAGTTAATAAGAATTCATTATAGTTTTTTTCAACATGTTAAAAAGTCATTTTGTTAGATTGTGCAAATGTTGATATTAATTATTTTGTTGGCTTTATTAATTGATTTCTTTAGTTTTTTTTATATCATCCTTGTTAATATATATGTGTATGTTTTTTTATCCACATAAAGTCGTCAAACAACAAAATAATATAAAGAGTTAATTATATTTAATTTTAATAAACGAATACCAGTTTGGTTCATGAGACAGGCAGGTAGGTATCTACCAGAATATAACCTTACAAAAGAGCAGGCTGGGTCTTTTTTAAACCTATGTTATAATCCTTCTTTGGCAGCGAAAGTTACCTTACAACCAATTCAAAGGTTTGATTTTGACGCGGCAATAATTTTTTCTGATATATTAGTTGTTCTTCAATCATTGGGAATGGACCTGATCTTCAGACAAAACATGGGTCCAGTTCTATCTGGCGAGAGACTACAATTTGAAGAAAACGCTTTTTTGGAAAAGTTGAACCCAGTTTATATTGCTATAAAAAAAGTTAAAAGCGAGCTTAATTCAAACAAAAAAATAATAGGGTTTGCTGGGGCGCCTTTTACTTTATTGGCCTACCAATTGTTAAAGTCAAACATTTCTGAAAAATCTTCTAAAGTGCAGCTAACTTTGGATAAGAAGATAGATAGAAATAAACAAAATGTAGAAATATTAGAAAAAGCTATAACTTTACATTTGTTAAATCAGATAAAACATGGAGCTGATGCGGTAAAAATATTTGATTCTTGGGCGGGATTAATAACAGATCACGATTTGTATAGAGAGTTTGTAGTTAATCCCACGAAGAGAATTGTTGAGAGGATTAAAAGAAGGTACCCCGAAACAACAGTTATGGCTTTTCCCAGAAACTCAGGGGATAAATATTTAGAGTATGTTGAAAAAGTTAAGCCAGACATCACAACGATAGATTACAATGTGGACCTGAAGTGGGCTAATAGTAATTTATCTCAAAAAACTATACTTCAAGGCAACCTAAACCCTAAGGTTTTATTGGGTGGAAAGTCTGAAATAGCAAAAGAAACAAAAAAAATAATTAAAACATTTGGAGCAAGAAAGTTTGTGTTTAATTTGGGTCATGGGGTTCTCCCAAAAACCCCTGTTGAGAATGTGAGATATTTACTTGATATAATAAGAGATGAATAAAAAAACTGCCATTATACTATTTAATTTAGGGGGGCCTGATTCTTTATCAAGCGTAAAATTTTTTTTGTTTAATCTTTTTTACGATAAAAACATCATTAGGCTTCCCAACCCCTTTAGGTGGGTAATAGCGAAGATAATCTCTAACAGAAGAGAAGAAACAGCAAAAAAAATATATTCTTTGATTGGTGGGAAATCTCCTATTTTAGAAGAGACAAAAAAGCAGGCTGCGGCTTTAAAAAAAGAGCTAAACAAAGACGATGCTAAAAATAAGTATGATGTGTTTGTGTCTATGAGGTACTGGCGCCCCTTTTCACGAGAGGTTGTTAGAGAGATATCTCGAAGAAATAAGGAGTTTAGCAACCTAATTTTGCTGCCATTATATCCACAATTTTCTACCACCACTACGAAGTCTTCGGTTGAAGAGTTTAAAAGCCTAGCCATTGGCACGGCAATCGAGAACCTTCCAACAAAAACAATATGTTGTTTTTATAAAGACGCCGACTTTTTAAAAGCTCACGCTAAGATTATTAAAGCATCCATTGAAAAGGCGGGCGTTGATGCAATGATTTTGTTCTCTGCTCACGGATTGCCAGAGTCGATAGTAAAAGATGGGGATCCATACAAATGGCAGGTTGAAAACACTGTTAAAGAGGTGGTTAAAATTCTTAAGTGTAAAAACCCGTATAAAACTTGTTACCAAAGCAAAGTTGGCCCAATGAAGTGGTTGGAGCCGAGTACAGAAAAAGAGATTGAGCTATGTGCAAAAGCTAAAAAACAGGTTGTTATTGTACCCATTAGCTTTGTGTCAGAGCACTCTGAGACTTTGGTGGAACTTGATATTGAATATAAAGAAGCTTTCCACAAGAAAGGGGGTGAGGGGTATTACAGGGTTCCCGCTTTATCTGTTGAAAAAGCATTTGTGAAGTCTCTTGCCGGCACGTGCAAAAAAGTAAGTAAGGCTTTTTTAGAAGGTGGAAACCAAACCTGTTCTTCAACTCTAAGAAAAGAGTGCCCTAATAAATATAAAGGTTGTTTGTGTTATGAGTGATTACTATCAATGGATTAAGGCTTTGCATATTATTTCTATGACAGCGTGGATGGCGGGGATGTTTTATTTGCCTCGTTTGTTTGTTTACCATTTGGAGGCCAGCTCAGACAAAGAAAGAAAAAGATTTGAGCTGATGGAGGGGCGTTTAATAAAGATTATAATGAACCCCGCTATGTTAATAACAATAATTTTGGGTCTACTATTGTCTCACATATATGGCATCCACTCTTTAAGCGCTTGGTATTTTATAAAAGTATTTTTTGTATTAATTTTGGCGGCGTTACATGGGTATTTTGTAAGAACCTCAAAGCGGCTTGTAAAAAAGAGCGCTGTGAAATCGGCGTTTTTTTATAAGGTGCTGAACGAGCTTGTTACTGTTGTTTTTGTGGTCATCGTTATAATGGTTGTAGTTAAGCCATTTGAATAGTGTTGACAAGTTTGTGGGGGGTTGTTATTAATTTAGACGCTGTCTCTAGCAATTCAGCTTTTCAAATCAAATTTCAAATTTTTTAATATAGCGTATTATGAGCGAAGAGAAAACACCTGATGGTTCAGATGAAAAAGTTGTTGTTGACGAAGGTGCGCAACATGACAAAAGGCCTCGCAAGAAGTTCAACAATAAAAACAAAAAACACAAACAAACTCCTCAAGAAATACCCGAAGAGTTGAGAATAAACGACACCGTTGAATTTAGAAGCTTAAAGAAAGAAACCCCAGAGGAGCTTCAGGCAATGGCCGAGAAATATGGCGTAGAAAACCCTGGATCAATGCTTAAGCAAGATTTAACCTTTGCAATTTTAAAGAAAATTGCAGAAAGGGGCGGCACCATTATTGGTGAGGGCGTTCTGGAGGTTTTGCAAGATGGATTTGGGTTTTTAAGATCGCCAGAAGCTAATTATTTAGCCGGACCAGATGATATTTATGTTTCTCCTAGTCAAATAAAGCGCTTTGGAGTTAGAACGGGCGATACAGTCACGGGGCAAGTCCGCTCCCCAAAGCAAGGAGAAAGATATTTTGCTTTGCTAAGGGTTACTAAGGTGAATGGGCATGAGCCTGAAAAAATCAAACACAGGGTTAATTTTGACAACTTGATACCTTTATACCCCGAAGAAAGATTAAAGCTTGAGGTTGAAAACAGGCCTGATCACAGCTCTAGGATTATTGATTTGATATGTCCGTTGGGCAAGGGGCAAAGAGCTTTGATTGTTGCTCCGCCTAGGACTGGTAAAACAACCCTAATGCAAAATATTGCCCACTCAATAGCAGCAAATCATCCAGAAGTTTTTTTGATGGTTCTTTTGATCGATGAAAGGCCTGAAGAGGTTACAGACATGATGAGGTCTGTGAAGGGGGAGGTTGTGAGCTCAACTTTTGATGAGCCGGCTACGCGACATGTTCAGTTGTCAGAAATTGTTATTGAGAAGGCAAAAAGACTTGTTGAGCAAGGTAAAGATGTTGTGATTTTGCTTGATAACATCACGAGGTTGGCAAGGGCATTTAATAATGTGATACCTTCTTCTGGCAAGGTTTTGTCAGGTGGGGTGGACTCTAATGCGTTGCAAAAACCTAAAAGATTCTTGGGTGCGGCAAGAAATATCGAGGGGGGTGGCTCTCTTACGATTATTGCGACCGCTCTTATTGAAACTGGGTCTAGAATGGACGAGGTGATTTTTGAAGAGTTCAAAGGTACGGGCAATGCTGAGATTGTTTTGGATAGGAAAATTTCTGACAAAAGAGTGTTCCCGGCTATTGATGTCACCAAGTCAGGCACGAGAAAAGAAGAGCTTCTGTATGACAAGGCTGATTTATCAAAGCTGTGGGTGTTGCGTAGAATACTTCTTCCTATGGGGGGTGTTGATGCAATGGAGTTCTTGAGGGATAAGCTTAAACACACCAAAAACAACACAGAGTTCTTTGACTCAATGAATTCATAAACTGCCAAATTTAATTTTGGAGAAGAGGGATGTTAAAAAGAAACAAAATATCTTTGATTGGTGCTGGAAACATAGGAGGAACTTTGGCTCACCTGGCGGCTATAAAATCTTTAGGGGACGTTGTTTTGTACGACATTGCCGAGGGGGTTCCGCAGGGAAAAGCTCTTGATATAGCTCAAAGCTCTTATGTTGATGGGTTTGATGTAAGCGTTTTGGGAACAAATGACATTTCAAAAATAAAGCATTCTGATGTCATCATTGTTACTGCTGGGCTGCCTAGAAAGCCCGGAATGAGCAGAGATGATCTTGTGGGAGTAAACTCTAAAATAATATCTGAGGTAGCAAAGGGGATAAAAGCGTATGCCAAAGAGGCGTTTGTTATTGTGGTGACAAACCCTTTAGATGCGATGGTTTATGTGATGCAAAAAAAATCAGGGTTGCCGCATAACAAGGTTGTTGGGATGGCTGGAGTTCTTGATGCTTCAAGGTATGCATATTTTTTAAGTCAGGAGCTTAAAGTTTCAATTAAAGACATAAAGACGTTTGTTCTTGGGGGGCATGGAGACACAATGGTCCCTCTCTCGGCGTATACAACTGTTGCTGGAGTGCCTATAGGCGAGTATGTGAAAATGGGTTTAACAACTAAAGAAAAACTTGCTAAAATTATAGACAGGACTAGAGATGGTGGGGCGGAGATCGTAAAGCTTCTAAAGACGGGTTCTGCGTTTTATGCTCCAGCGGCGTCTGCTATTGAGATGGCGTCTGCGTATCTCGATGACACAAAAAGAGTGTTGCCGTGTGCAGCATACTTGCGGGGTGAGTTTGGGGTTAAAGATCTATATGTTGGGGTTCCTGCGGTGATTGGAGGGAAAGGAGTAGAAAGAATTTTGGATATTGAGTTGAACCAAGAAGAGAAAGAAAATTTTAGTAAATCGGTGAAAGCTGTGAAAGAGCTTGTTAAAAATTTATAGAGGGCAAAATGAATATACACGAATATCAAGCAAAACAAGTTTTAAAAGGTTTTGGCGTTCCTGTTTCGCAGGGAAATATAGCGCTTAGTAAGGAGTCGGTTAAAAGCGCTGTTTCAGGGTTAAGCACAGAGTTGTATGTTGTGAAGGCGCAAATTCACGCTGGAGGCAGAGGAAAGGCGGGGGGTGTTAAGCTTTGTAAGTCTGAGTCGGAAGCGGTTGATGTTGCAAAAAAAATGTTTGGCGTGAAGCTTGTTACTCACCAAACCGGGCCAGATGGCCAAGTTGTGAGAAGAGTTTATATTGAGGAGGGCTCTGATATTGAGAAGGAGTACTATGTTAGTATCGTTGTTGACCGAGATAAGAGCTGCCCGGTGTTTATTGCTTCAACAGAAGGCGGCGTAGATATTGAAGCTGTTGCAGCTGAAACTCCCGAAAAAATTATAAAAACTCACATCAATACTCCCAAGATGTGGCCTTTTCAAGCAAGAAAGATAGGATTTGGTCTTGGGTTTAGGGGGGCTCAGTTAAAGCAGTTTGTTCAAATAGCAACCAATCTGTACAAAGCTTTTATGGGAAAAGATGCTAGCCAAATAGAAATAAACCCTTTGATTGTGACAAAAAGCGGGGAGATTAAGGCGTTGGACGCAAAAATTAACTTTGATGAGAACGCTCTTTACAAGCATCCAGATTTGTGTGAGCTACAAGATAAAGACGAAGAAAACCCTCTAGAGTTAAAGGCAAAAGAGCACGAGCTTAGCTACGTGAAGATGGAGGGTAACATTGGCTGTATGGTTAACGGCGCTGGTTTAGCGATGTCGACTATGGATATTATCAAGTATTATGGAGGAGAGCCAGCAAACTTTTTAGATGTGGGAGGGGGGGCTACAAAAGAAAGGGTAGCAGAAGCCTTTAAAATTATCCTTTCAGATAAAAGTGTAAAAGCTGTGCTGGTTAATATTTTTGGAGGCATTATGAAATGTGACATTATTGCCGAAGGAGTGATCGCGGCTGCTAAAGAGATAGGAATTTCGGTCCCTTTGGTTGTTAGGCTTGCTGGGACAAACTTTGAATTAGGTAAAAAAATGTTGGATGAGTCCGGCTTGAACATTGTTTCTGCTAGCGACTTAGGAGACGCAGCCCAAAAAGCTGTAAAAGCAATAAAATAGGAGAGTAGCAATGTCAGTTTTAGTTAACAAAAATACAAAAGTTATTTGTCAAGGATTTACGGGCTCGCAAGGAACTTTCCACTCTCAACAAGCTATAGATTATGGCACTAAAATGGTTGGCGGTGTTACTCCCGGTAAGGGTGGTATGAAACATTTGGGTTTGCCGGTTTTTGATACTGTTGCCGAGGCTAAAGAAAAAACAGGTGCGGATGCAAGCGTAATATATGTTCCACCTCCTTTTGCTGCTGACTCAATAATGGAAGCTATAGATGCCGAGGTTGAGTTAATCATATGTATTACGGAAGGCATTCCGGTTCTGGATATGGTAAGAGTAAAAGAGGCTTTAAGAAGCTCGAGATCTAGGCTAGTAGGCCCAAACTGTCCAGGCGTAATAACTCCGGGAGAGTGTAAAATAGGTATAATGCCTGGCCATATTCACAAAAAGGGAAAGATTGCTATTGTCTCTAGGTCTGGGACTTTAACTTATGAGGCGGTTGCCCAAACTACTGCTGAAGGACTGGGGCAGTCTACATGTGTTGGGATAGGTGGCGATCCTGTTAATGGCACAAACTTCATTGATTGTTTAGAATTATTTTTAGCCGACGATCAAACCGAGGCCATAGTGATGATAGGCGAAATAGGGGGCTCTGCAGAAGAAGAGGCAGCAGAGTTTTTAAAATCCTCAAAAATAAAAAAACCAACAGTTGGTTTTATAGCTGGAGTAACTGCTCCCCCAGGAAAGCGAATGGGCCATGCTGGAGCTATAATCTCCGGAGGAAAAGGTGGAGCGGAAGATAAACTAGAGTCAATGAAGTCTGCGGGCATAGTTGTTTCTCCTACTCCGGCAGAAATAGGAAAAACAATGCACAAGATTTTAAAGAATGGATAACAAAAAGTTTTTTGATACCTCTTTTTTATACGGAGCAAACTCAGGTTTTATTGAAGACTTATATGTTGAATATCTTGAGAGTCCGGGTGCGGTGTCTGAAGAATGGAAAAGTTTTTTTGAAGGGCTGGATGAGAGCTCTTTAGAGGCTTTAAAGTCAACAATTGCTCCGGGTTGGAAAAACAGAAGAAATAAAATTATAAATGTAGAGATTGTTGAAGAAGAAAGTCAACCTTCAAGAGCTTCGTCTAAAGCAGAAGTGTTAAATGCAGAGTCTTTGGTTGAGGCTTTTAGAAATAGAGGCCATTTGCTTGCTGAAATAGATCCTTTGGGATTAGAGGTTTTGCCTACCGAAGAAGACTTGAGAATTTCTCCATCTGAGTTTGGGTTTTCCTCCTCTTCTCAAAAAGTGGTTTTGTCTAAACCTTATAAAGGAGAGAAAGAATGGGTGTTGTCTGGTTTGCATAAAGACCTTAAAAAAACATATTGTGCAAATATTGGTTTTGAAATAGACCAAGTAGAAGATTTTGAGCAGCGTGATTGGCTTACAGATAGAATAGAGTCTTTTGATTTTGATAAAGAAATATCAAAAGAGAAAAGGCTGGAGGCACTACATACGCTTGCAGAAGTTTGTGGGTTCGAGCAGTTCTTGCAGTCTCGTTTTCCGGGGGCTAAGAGATTCTCTGTTGAGGGGGGGGACGCCTCTATTGTTTGCGCAAGAAACATAATAAAAACATCCGCTTCTTTAGGCGTCACAGAGATGGTCTTTGGCATGCCTCATAGGGGTAGATTGAATATGCTAGCAAAGGTTTTCAATAAACCATATAAAGCGCTTTTGGCTGAGTTCCAAGGAGCTCTTTCACATCCTGATACGCTAGATGTTTCAGGAGATGTGAAGTATCATTTAGGTCAGTCAACAGATTTTGAGCTTAAAACAGGAGAGAAGGTTCATATTTCTCTAACGCCTAATCCATCTCACCTTGAGGCTGTAAATCCTGTGGTGGCCGGTAAGGTTAGAGCAAAACAAGACGCTTCTGGAGACGTAGAAAGGTTAAAAGCAATGGGAGTTTTGTTTCATGGGGACGCTTCTTTCTCGGGACAAGGCGTTGTGTTTGAGACTCTTATGTTGGGAGATTTGGAGAGTTATAAAACAGGAGGAACTGTTCATGTGGTAGTAAATAACCAAATTGGTTTTACTGCAACTCCTTCCAAAGGGAGGGGTAAATCTAGGTATTGCACGGATGTTGCTAAGACAATTAAAGCGCCTATATTTCATGTTAATGGCAATTGTCCAGATGATGTTATGAAGGTGTCTCAAATTGCTGCAGAATTTAGACATAAGTTTGGGAAGGATGTTGTAGTTGATGTGGTTTGTTATAGGTTGCATGGCCACAATGAAATGGATGAGCCGAGATTCACTCAGCCTGAAATGTATAAGTTTATTGACCAAGAAAAGACGCCTTTTAGCATTTATGCGCAAACTTTAGTTTCTCAAGGTCTTGTTGTAGAAGAGGAGATTAAGTCCATTAAAGATAGTTTTCGTAAACTTCTGGATGAACAGCTTAATGAGTCTAAAAGTTATAAATCTGAGAAAGCAGATTGGTTAGAAGGAAAGTGGGAGGGGTATCAAAGCGAAATAAATGTTGATAAAAACAATTTAACAGGCGTTCCTGTTGATAAGTTAAGAAAGATAGGAATAAAGGCGGCGACAATCCCACAAGAGGTAAACGCACATAAAACTATTCAAAGAGGATATGCTGCTAGATTAAAAGCTATTGAGAGCGGAGAGAATGTAGATTGGGGTTGTGCAGAAATGTTAGCGTTTGCTTCGCTGTTAGACGAAGGACACAAAGTGCGCTTGACGGGCCAAGATAGTAGAAGGGGAACATTCTCTCACAGGCAGAGTGTTGTTGTAGATCAACAAAACTACAAAGAGTATTATCCCCTTAATCATATTTCAGAGACACAGGCGTTTTATGAAGTTGACGATAGTTCTTTGTCAGAGTTTGCTGTGATGGGTTTTGAATATGGGTATAGCACGGCATCCCCTCAAACGCTTACTATTTGGGAGGGCCAGTTTGGTGATTTTGCAAATACGGCTCAGGTTATAATTGATCAATTTATCTCTTCCGCTGAAACAAAGTGGCTTAGATTAAGTGGTTTGGTTCTATTGCTGCCTCATGGGTATGAAGGGCAGGGCCCTGAACATAGCTCAGCAAGGTTAGAGCGTTATTTGCAATTGTGTGCAGAAGATAATATGCAGGTAGTTAATCTTACAACTCCTGCAAATTACTTTCACGCTTTAAGAAGGCAAATACTTTCTAACTATCGTAAGCCGCTTATAGTTATGTCTCCAAAATCTTTGTTACGACATAAACTGGCTGTGTCAAAGATAGATAGTTTTTCTGGGCAAACGCACTTTCATCATATAATCGAGGACAGCCCTCATTATGTTGAGAAAGCTACCAGTTTGGTTTTGTGCTCAGGCAAAATTTTTTATGATTTATTTGAGAGCAGAGAAGCTAATGAGTCAAAAAAAGTATCTTTGTTGAGGGTGGAACAACTATATCCTTTCCCAGAGGAGCAATTACTCAGATCAATTAAAAAACATAAGAATTTGAAAAAGATAATTTGGTGTCAGGAAGAGCCGAGAAATATGGGGTCTTGGTATTTTATCAGGCCAAAATTAGAAAAATTAATTACAAAAACGCAATACAAGAGTAAAATCAACGTAGAGTTTGTTGGGAGGTCGGCTTCTGCTTCTCCCGCAGCGGGATACGCAAGCAAGCACAAGGCGCAACAGGAAAAAATTGTAGAAAAAGCATTATCTTGAGGTATATATGAGCGATATTAAAGTCCCTGCATTAGGAGAGTCAGTAACCGAGGCTACGGTTGGATCTTGGCACAAGAAAGTAGGTGAAGAAGTTAAAGCAGATGAGTTGCTTGTAGAGTTGGAGACCGATAAAATTACTTTAGAAGTTAATGCAGAAAGCAATGGTGTGCTCGGTTCAATTTCAGCCGAAGAAGGTTCTACGGTCGCTGTAGGCGATGTTCTCGGAAGTATAAAAGAAGGCGAAGCAGGCAAGAAGCTTGATGCTAAACCCGCGGATGAGAGCGCAGAAGAAACACAAGAGGAGGAGTCGACTAAAGAAGAAAAAGAAACTAAGGATACGGAAGATTCAAAAGTTACCAATGACTCGCCGAAAAAGAGAACAGCTTCTCCTGCAGCAGACAGGATAGCAAAGGAGAAAAATATCGATGTCAATAAGATAGATGGCTCTGGTAAAGATGGAAGAATTACAAAGGGCGATGTGTTAGGCCAAGGGGCGGCAGAAAAAGGCGCTGTAGGTTCGGTAACCGCAAACAAGGGCTCAAACAGAGCAACTGAAGCTGTAAAAATGACAAAGCTTCGTCAAAGAATAGCTCAAAGATTAAAAGAGTCTCAAAACACAGCTGCGATTTTGACAACTTTTAACGAAGTAGACATGTCTAGAGTTATGGGTATGCGCAAAAAGTTTAAAGATAAGTTTTTAGAAAAGCATAATGTAAAGCTTGGATTTATGTCGTTTTTTGTAAAAGCAGCAACTGCGGCTTTGCAAGAGATACCAGGGGTGAATGCCCAAATTAACAATGATGAGGTGATTTATCACAAATATTGCGATATAAGTATTGCGGTTGGAACTGACAAAGGCTTAGTTGTTCCAGTGCTAAGAAATGCTGAGAAGTTGTCTTTTGCTGAGATTGAAAAAGGCATTGTAGCTCTTGCCAAAAAAGCAAGAGATGGAAAATTAACAATGGAAGATCTGACCGGAGGAACCTTCTCTATCACAAATGGGGGTATTTACGGATCTTTGCTTTCAACTCCAATAATTAACCCACCGCAATCTGCTATTTTAGGTATGCATTCAATAAATGAAAGGCCTGTGGTAGAAAATGGCGAAATTGTTGTTAGACCTATAATGAACCTTGCTCTTTCTTACGACCATAGAATCATTGATGGGAAAGAGGCAGTAACTTTCTTAGTAAAAATAAAAGAGTTTCTTGAGCATCCAGAAAACTTACTTTTAGAAATATAAGGTAACTGATATGGAAGAATTTGATGTTGTAGTAATCGGAGGTGGTCCAGGTGGTTATGTTGCAGCTATTAGGTCGGCGCAACTTGGGTTAAAGACTGCCTGTATAGAGAAAAGAGGCGCATTAGGAGGAACTTGTTTAAATGTGGGGTGTATTCCGTCAAAAGCTCTTTTAAATTCTTCAGAGAAATATGAACAAGCAAAACATGAGTTTTCAGAAATAGGTGTAGAATGCAAGGATGTAAAGCTAAACCTTGAAAAGATGTTAGGAAAAAAAAATGAGATAGTGTCAAGCTTATGCACAGGGATCGAGGGTTTGTTTAAGAAAAACAAAATCACTTATTTTAAAGGGGAAGGAAGTTTTAAAAGCAAAGACACTATTTTTGTTAAAGGTCAAACAAATCAGGAAATTAAGACAAAGAACACAATTATCGCAACTGGGTCAGAAGTAGCTTCTTTGCCAGGAGTTGCAATCGATGAAAAGAGCATTGTGTCCTCTACAGGAGCACTAGACCTTCCTACAGTCCCAAAGAAATTGGTAGTAATTGGTGGTGGTTTTATAGGTTTAGAAATGGGTTCTGTGTGGCGCAGGTTGGGCGCAGAAGTTGAGGTGATTGAATTTCTAGACCATATAGTCCCTGGTATGGATGGAGAAGTAGGGAAGCAGCTTTTGAAAATTTTACAAAAGCAAGGAATGAAGTTTAGACTAAGCACAAAAGTTGTGGCAGCAAAGTCTCAAAAAGGAAAAGTGTCAATAAAGATTGAGTCTGTGGACGGAAAAAAGAAAGAGCAGTTGGAATGTGATGTTTTGCTTGTAGCTGTAGGAAGAAAACCTTATACCCAAGGTTTGGGATTAGATAAGCTAGGAGTTAACGTTTCAGACAGAGGAGTTATTGAAACGGACGAGCATTTTAAAACAAATGTTCCTGGAATTTACGCTATAGGCGACGTTATTAAAGGGCCTATGTTAGCTCACAAAGCTGAAGATGAAGGGGTCGCGGTTGCTGAGATAATTGCTGGTAAGGTTGGTCATGTAAATTACAATACCATTCCAGGGGTTATGTATACTTGGCCCGAAGTTGCCTCTGTTGGTAAAACAGAAGAGCAATTAAAAAAAGAAGACAAAGAATATGTTGTTGGTAAGTTTCCTTTCTTGGCTAATTCTAGAGCGCGAGCAATTGGTTCAACAGATGGTATGGTAAAGATATTGTCATGTAAAAAAACAGATGAAGTGCTAGGTGTCCATATTTTAGGTCCTGAAGCGGGAACAATGATTGCAGAGGCTGTGTTAGCTATGGAGTACTACGCTTCTTCTGAAGACATCGCAATGACTTGTCATGCTCACCCAACGTTAAATGAGGCGGTAAAAGAGGCTGCGCTATCAGTATTAAATCGTGCGATACATATATAAAGTTATAGCTTTATTATTACTTGGGTGCAGTGTTAATGAGGTGGAGTTTGCCCGGTTTAGCTCTGGCTTGGTGAGCTCAATACAAAAATACAAAATCACGGCAACAAAAGAAATTTTGAATAAAACTAAAGGATATCCTCCCGCAGTTGGATCTGGATTGTTTTTTTTAGGCAAAGAAGGTGAGGACCTTCTGTTTTATGCAGTTTCTGACAGAGGTCCTAATGCCCCAGTAAGGGAAGATGGTTTAAACAAAGTGATTTTTTTCTCGCCTGATTATTTTCCTGTCATTGCAACTGTTAAGGTAACAAAAAACAAAGCAGAAATAATAAACCATTTCTCAGTCATAAAACTTAATGGGAAAAGTTATACGGGAATGCCAACAAACGGTATTGTTGGGCCTTCTTATTACAGAATTCCAGTCGATGAAAATGTGAAAGACATACATCAATATGTAAAAGGGATGGACTCTGAAAGTATTGCTTTAGATAAGGAGGGGAACATCTGGATCGGCGAAGAGTACGAGCCAGCAATTATTAAGCTTGATAAAAAAACAAAACGCGCGACTAAAGTGTATAGGCCTGGAGAAGGTTTGCCTGATTATATCAGGCATATACAAGTCAATAGAGGGTTTGAAGCTATCGCTTTCGCTCCAAACGGAATGTTATATGCAGTATTAGAAGGGACTCTAAATTTTAATAACAAAGCCCACGAAAGTAAATTTATTAGATTTTTTGAAATAAACCCTAAGACGGATGAGATAAGAGTATTTGCATATAAGTTTGATGATAACATTTATAAATCCCCAAAATATGTAAAGATTGGAGATCTGGTAGCTATTAATAATGATGAGTTTTTGCTTGTTGAACAAGGAAAGACAAAAGAAGGATCAGTTCGCAACGTTATACAAAGAGTCAATATCAAAAACGCTACTAATATATCTAATTATATCTCTAAAGGTGGAGGGCATTTAGAACACAAAGAAGATTTAAGTCACATTGAATTCATAAAGAAAACCCCTTTTCTTGATGTAAATAAGTATGGTTGGGATGAGAATAAATTGGAAGGGCTTTCGATTGTTGATAATCAAACAATTGCAATTTCTAATGACAATGATTTTGGAATTGACTCCGTAGAAAGAAACTATAACTGTGAATCTGATTCGTGTGATAAGTTGAGGGTTCATAAGCCTGATAGTAAGCAGCACACAAAATTATGGATAATAAAATTTAGAGAAAAGTTTTTTTAATAGTTTGTTATACAAAAATTTTTCTACTTGTCAGAGATTGATCAATATTGTATATATTGTCTTCTTCATAAGGGGATGTAGCTCACCTGGTAGAGCGCCTGCTTTGCACGCAGGAGGTAAGCGGTTCGAGTCCGCTCATCTCCACCACCTTCTGAAGATATCTACTTTATCTCTGAGTGAGTAAATTCCAGAAGAGTAATCCAATCTCTTAAAATTTCTTTATTTTGTATTTTATAGGATATTGCTAGAACTAATTGTACAAAGCACCACCTCATTACTCTTTGTGAATTCAGTTGCAGGTGCGAGCAAATATAATTCACTCTTTGTATAAATATACGTTTATCTAAAAAATGATTTGATGTGTCTATAGGGTTTCTCAAAAAGGCTCCAACTTCGTATTCTAATTCTCCTACAATGCCTTTAGGGTCGATTGCCACCCATCCATCTTTATTTTTTAGAATATTATAATGATGTAAATCTCCATGAAGAAGTTTTAAATTTTTTTGAGTCTGAACTAAGTGGATAAATAAGTTTTTTGCTTTATTTATCATATCGCTAGAAATGGGTTTGTCGGGTTTTTTTAGAAAAAGATCAAAGTCTTTCTCAAGATCTTTAACAGACCTATAATTGTTTAGATTTAAATCTTTTAGGTGCAAATCTTTACATAAATTACAAAATATTTCAGCAGCGTCTAAATAATTCTTCTGCTTTGCAGCGGCTAAGCTATCTCCTGGAATTATTTCTTCTAAAAGAGCAGCCTCTTCAGAAAACTTAATAATTTTTGCAACTTTGGGTTGGTTAAAAAATTGCAAAGAATTCGGAAAGTTTATTTCGTCTGAATCTGACTTAAACAACTTCAGAATTGTTTTATTAGAGTCCTTATAAAGAGCTTTGTATAAATAGCTTGAATGGGTTTCTTGAAATAATTTTACCTGAGATAAGTTCCATATATTTTCATAGGAACTAATCTTTAATTTTTTTTCCATAAATATTGAATTTAAATAAAAGCCTTGCGATTACTAATATAGCTAACAAAAAGCAAATTAGCGGATAAAGCGATGATATAACAGCAAGCACGAAAAGAATGCTGTTGTATTTGATAATTTTTCTTGTGACTTTTGAGTGAGAAGAAAGTTTTTGTGTAGCTATTTGAAAATAATGTTGAGTATGAGGCTCCCAAAATTTCTCTTTCGATAATATTCTTTTAAGAAGAGTTAGGCTGCTATCAGCTATGTAATAACCGGGTATAATGATTGCAGCTGCAAGATAGCCGCTCTTAGCTAAGATTAGCATCAACCATCCACAGATGAGTCCTAAAACAGTGCTTCCTGTATCACCTAAAAAGATTTTTGCTGGAGACCAGTTGTGAATTAAAAAACCCAGGCTGGCAAATAATAAAATTAATGCAATATAATTTCCATACATATTATCTATGGAGTAGATTAAAGAAATTGTTAAAAAAGAAAAGGCAATGTGAACAGCTTCTGCGCATGCTGATCCATCAATTCCATCCATAAAATTATATAAGTTTATAAAATATACCATACCTACAACCAACATGACCTGTAAGGCCATATCAGGAATAAAAGACAGCTTAACAATTACAATAGGTTCCAGGCTTTTTATCGTAAGCCAAGAGGCTATAAATTGTATAGGCAGCCTGTACATAATTTTTAGATGCAAAACATCATCCACGAAAGAAACCAAGCCAAGAATCGTTACTGCACACAAGAAATATATAGATACGGGAGTTAGTTCAAAATATATCAATACTGTACTAAGGAGCAATATTGCCAATAAAATCACCAACCCCCCTGCCGTTGGCGTAACATGCTTATGTTTTTTCCTACCTGATGGATTATCGACTAAATTTATTTTTCTAAATAATTTGATGCACAACTTTGTAAGATAATAAGACAAAAAGAAGGCTAGGCAAGATAATAAGATATAACTAATCATAGGCTATTATATAAATGTAGATATTTGCTTGCCATGGTATCAGCTGAAAAAAACTTTTTAAATCTCAAATGAGCATTTCTAGAAAACTTTTCTTTCATAGATGGGCGCATTATTTTTTGCATAGCTTGATCAATAGACATGGGATCTGGTGCCACGCATAGGCCTGTTATACCATGTTTGTTTATATATTCGGTGCCAGTGCCAATTTTACAACTTATTAAAGGCTTTCCCATCGCCAGCCCTTCTACTAAAGAAATACCGTAAGCTTCAGACCTTAGGTGTGAAGGTAAAACCATAGATATAGAGTTTTTGATCAAATAATTCTTTTCGGCATCACTTCTTCCTCCAACAAAAAATACTCGATTGCTTAACTTGAGTTTCTGCGATAGGGACTTAAGTTGATTCTTGCATGGTCCGCTGCCGACAATTAATAAATTAAAGTTATTCATGGACATGGCTTGTAGCAAAAGGTGAAGGCCTTTATAATATCTTAAAACGCCCACAAATATAAAATATTCTTTTGGAATAGATATATCAGGTTTGGAAATTTGTTCAGGTGTTTCAATACCTATAGGTATCAAATGTGTTTTGCTCTCGTAACATTTAAGGTTGGAACTAGTCTTTTTGTATTGCGGAGAAGTGTAAACAATTGCTTTTTGTTTAGACAAAAAAAGTTTTTCAAAGAATCTGTAAAACAATTTTAGAAGCTTTTGTTTTATTATATCTGAGTGATAAGTAGTTATTTGCCTCTTTTCTCTGCAGAATAAAATTGATAAAAGATCTGCAAAGGGCCATGGATAATGGAAGTGTATAACGTCGTAATTCTTAACTAACTTAGGAAGTTTAAAAAACATATCACAAGAAAAAGGGCACGAGGCCAATTCAAAAGTTTTTTTAAAGACATTAATTTTTGAATGTTTATAATTTATTTCTGCAGTATGATTGCCCACGCAAGCCACGTCGGATGTAATATTTTGGTTGTTTAGCTTTTCAATCAAAGTTTTTATAACTGTTTCGACTCCTCCATATGTCAAAGGCGCAGATGTTTTATAAATATGAAGCACTTTAATACTTGTCATTACTGAAAATAGTTTCTAAATTCAAAACACATTATAACCTATAGCATTTATGAAAATTGTTCCAGTAATATTGTGTGGCGGTGTGGGTAGCAGGTTGTGGCCTTTATCTAGGGCAACGTATCCAAAACAATTTCTTGAGATATTTTCTAAAAAGCAATCATTGTTTGCTAAAACTATTAAAAGAGTCAAGACAAGCTTTTTCGATAAACCAATTATAGTTTGTAATCAGCAATATGAATTCAAAGTAAGAGAAGAGTTAGCAAAAAATAGTATAGAGCCAATGTCTATTATTTTGGAGCCAGAAGGTAGGAATACAACAGCTGCGATAGCATTAGCGGCGCTATATATGCAAGAAAACAACCTAAAAAACAGAATGCTGGTTTTGCCAGCGGATCATTTTATTGAGAAGTTTGAAATTTTGACTAACCTACTTGCAAAGGTTAATGAACATATAACCGATGAGTTAATTACTTTTGGTATTAGGCCTACAACATATTCCACGGCATACGGATATATCAAGAAATCAGATAATAAAATATCTGAGGATGTTTTTTATGTTGAAGAATTTGTTGAAAAACCAAATTTATCAAAGGCAAAGGAATATGTATCCTCAGGGAAATATTTCTGGAACAGCGGTATATTTCTTTTAACACCTAAGGGATATTTAAGTGAATTAGAAAAATACAAACCAAGCATTCTGGATCTTGTCCAATTATCATATAATCAATCTCACAGAATCAACAAAGTCATACTTCCTTTAGTAGACCTGTTTTTAAAGATCGAAGATATTTCAATTGATTATGCAGTTCTTGAAAAATCCAAACAAGTATGTGTGTGCCCAATAGATATTAGTTGGTCTGATGTTGGTAGCTGGGATTCTATAAGCAAAGTGAGTAGTACAGATGTAAAGAATAATACAATTATTGGCGATGTGTTGAATGTAGAAAGTGAAAATAGCTTTGTGTACTCAGAGGATAAGCTAACGGCAATAGTTGGCATAAAAGACTTAATAGTTATATCCTCAAAAGATGCTGTTTTAGTTGTATCAAAAAAAGATTCAGAAAAAGTAAAGAAAATTGTCACACTTTTAAAAGAAAGTAAGAGAAAAGAACATTTAGAACATTTGAAGATTTATCGTCCTTGGGGTTACTATGAGGATATTGACAGAGGAGAAAAATTTAGAGCAAAAAGAATAGTAGTATCGCCTAAAAAAAAGCTATCTCTTCAGCTGCACCATCACAGATCTGAGCATTGGGTGGTTGTAAAAGGAGAGGCAGAAATTGTTGTTGGAGATAAAAAACGAGTTTTGAATGAAGGAGAGTCAACTTTTATTCCCAAGAATACCAAACACAGACTTGGAAATAAGAGAAGTGCACCCTTAGAGATTGTTGAGGTTCAAATAGGAGGCTATTTGGAAGAAGACGATATAGTCAGATTTGAAGATGAATTTGGAAGAGTTTAATTACTGTTTCACATATATTAAATAATCATTATTATTAAAAACAAGAGACCAGTTTTTTCTTCCAAAAAGACTCTTGCTAATGCTGCTGTTCTTATCGCTTATTACGCCATCTATCTTGTGTTTTTTAAAAATTGAAATCAACGAAGATGTGTTGAACTTTGAATTTTTATATTCTTGCAATACAGATTCTGGATAGGCAGTCCCAGCTCTTCCATCTACAAAAACTTTTTGATTTCCTTTGCTGAAATATATGATTGCACCGCCTAATCCATAATCATTAAAAAACTTTTTTTGTGGATATTTATGCATAATAAATTTGATTGCAGGTATAGGATTATTATAAGGAGTGATTACATCTCTCCAACAACCTGTAAAGAAGGCAATGGACAGCATCAACAAGGATACAAGCGATAAAAAGAAACCTGACTTGTCATTATTTTTTATCTCAATATTTAAAGCCCTTAAAACGTTCAGACTTTGAACGTTGCTTGTAAAGAAGGCTGAGGACATGATAAGAAATATAGGTATGTTTCTAATGTACATAAGAGACATCAACAACCAAACTATAGAGTTTAGTTTATCAAAGAAAGTTAAATTTATATTTTTTATGTTTAAGGAACCAATAAAAAATAATAGATAAAGACAAAAGACAAATTGATGCTTCCCAAAAGATAAAGGCTGCCATTCATCGATCGATTTTGTGAAGTCACTATTTGTAGTGCTTAGTACAGCATTTAATATTTTATGAAAATATGGATTTATAAAAACACATAGCATAGTAACTATTGAAACTAAAAAGAATCTACGATTGATAGTTTTAAAGTTGCAAAGAAAGTAGACAATAAGTAAATAACAGCCCACAATAAACCCACCGTGAGTATTCGACCAAATAAGCATTATAGGAGGCAATAGATATAAAGACTTTGTTTTCTTATTTGTAGAATATTTCTTTAATAGTATGAGATACATTAAAGAAAATAAGATTGTTAACGTATATGGCCTAGGTGAAGTGAAATCCCACAAAACTAATGTGGTCATAAATATGGTAAAAATAATATTAAAAGCTTTAAAACTCTTAAACAACAACAAGTAATGAGCAAGTAATGAAATTATTAATGCGTAAATAAATGCTGTTATAAAATATATAAATTTTATAGAGAATAACACTTCACTAAAGTAGAGGCAAAGATCCCATAACCACGAAATATTATACCAAGTATGATTTGGGGATGTAAAAGACCAGCCATTATTAAGAATCGTGGACTTCTCTTGAACTATTCGATGACCTGCTTCAATATGCCAAAAAACGTCGTGGTCATTAAACAAGTTGTTCATGTTTAGTAGATAAAACATGAACGACCAAATAAAGCTAATTGAAACAACATTTGAGGGTAAGCTGCTCAGACGCTTTTTCATAAAATTACTAATAAATTTACTTTATGATAAAGTAATAGATTATGAAGTAGCAAGGGTTTTTAGTAGTTCTAACACCTTCTTTCTTACATCTTTTGATTTTATTTGTGAGTAATTTTTTATTAAGTGAGTCAGCTCAGAGTCAGAAACTGAATTTTCTTCAAAGGATTTTTGGTTTTCTTTTAATGATTCAGGATTGTTTGGGAAAAATTTTTCTACAGGAGTATTTAAAAAATCTGCTATTTGAAACAAATAACTACTAGAAAGGTTGTTTACTCCTTTCTCATATTTCTGCATTTGTTGTATAGAAACTCCTATCTTATTGCCTATGTCACGGAGGCTTTTATTAGAAAGCAACCTATACTCTTTTATTGCCAGCCCGATAAGGGCATTTGTATTATCAACCGGAGAGGTCATGTTTTAACTTTTTTTGAACTATAAATGAGTAATATCAGAATAAAAATTAAAAGCAATAACCCTATATACTTATATTTGTTATAAAAAGACAACTTCTTATCACTCACTATTAATGGGCAGTCTATATATCCAATTTTATTTAACAGTATCTTTTTTCTACTGAAGCCGTTAGCATCTATACATGCCGATATTCCATTATTTGCTGCCCTGTAAATAGGTATTTTTTCTTCAATAGCTCTAAATCTGGTCATTTCATAATGCAAGTATGGACCTTGAGACTCTCCATACCACACATCATTTGTTAAATTAACAATAAACCCTGGTTTCTGACCCGTAAAAATTTTTGATGGAAAAAAGGATTCATAACAAATCAAGATTCCCAGCGAATAGTTTTCGTTTTTTATAGTTTTCAACCCAGCTCCTGCAGAGAAATCTTGATATCCTTGGGTTATCTTTTCCAAGGGTAAAAAACTTTTTAGTGGAACATATTCTCCAAATGGAACGAGGTGTGATTTATCGTAAAAATCAATCAATTTATTATCTTTCAATAAAACAGATGAATTATAAATTTTGTGATTTAAGTAGTTGATTCTTAAGCTGTTTGAGATGACAGAAATATGTTTTGGTATTTTTTGATAAATTAAATCGATCGTTTTTTGATTAAATAAAAACATTGGCAGGGGTAATTCAGGCCAAATTATATAATTAGATGTGTTTGGTATGTTTCTTGTTGATAAATTTAGCAACACATCTAAATACTCTTTCCTTTCGGATAGAGACAAGCCATTTAATTGGTGAATATTTGGCTGTACAACTCTTATGATGTTTTTTGTTTGCCTGTGTGTGTAATTTTTTAAATAATAATTTCCAGAAAAATACATAACTAAGTTCGAAAGAATAACAATAACTATAAAAGTATAAGTGGACTTATAGCTAAAATTTTTTGCAGCAAAAAATAGCGAGCAACTCAAAAACCCCATCAGAGAAAGACCAAACAGACCGATTACAGAAGCAGCCTGTTCCAAATTAGAGCTGGCCCCATATATGTATCCAAGTGATAGCCATGGAAATCCGGTAAAAAAATATGTTCTAGCTATCTCTATTATAACCCATACTACAGAAGCAAAGAGAGTAAACGTAATATGGTTATTGTTTTTGAGTTTACTGCATAAATATGAAAATAATCCAATATATATCGCCAATATTGATGGTATTAAAATGATCGCAAAAGGGATTAGCCAGAAAAAATCTCTGTCTGTCAAAAGTGCATTACTAATCCAATACAACCCAAAACCAAAATACCCTAAACCGAAACACCAACCATTCCAGAAGTAGGACTTCTTTTGATTTTCTTTGAAAATAAAAAACAAAAAGCCGCTTATTGATATCATTGGAAAAATAAACAAATAAAACGGTATGAAGCCCAAGTTCATTAACCCGCCTAAAGCAAATAACAAAAAATACTTATATTTAAGCGTCAAGGTTTAGATCCTTATATATCCTGTTTTCTAACATCTCCATCTTCTTGGCATCTATAGAGTTTTGGTGGTCATACCCAAATAAATGAAGAAGAGCATGTATGAATAAAAACGACAAATAATTATCGAAAGGCAATTTTTTTTCTTTAGCTTCAGATAAGACTGTATCATAGGAAAATACGACGTCTCCTAGAAACAATCTATCTACCAGCTTTTCATTCCAGTCTACATATTGGAAAGAAAGCACATTAGTGTCTTTATTTTTTTGTCTGTATTTATGATTTAAGTCGCATACTTCTTCTCCTGAGGCGAAGATCAACGATAAAGTAAAATCCAGGCTATTTTTTTCTTTTGGTAAGCTTGCTATACAAGTATTAAAGATTTTAATAAAAAAAGCTTTAGAGTACCTCTTCCACCTTTTATCTTTAAACTCACAGTCCAAATCTACTTTACTGTTCACTTTTATAATAAAATTGAATAACATTATTGTGAGTATATTGTAACATCAAAAAATTACCAAAACATGAAGTTTTTTATTTTTATACTAATTATGTGTTTCTCTGGGTATTTGGGGTTTAGATTTATTCGCAAATCTCAGAAAAATATTGGCGGTCAATTAAATGACAGCGTTTCTACGGGAGGGGCCACAAATTCTACTGCTCTTCCGAATAAGAAATCTTTTAAAATGATGACATATCAGGAGGCACTAGAAGCATCTAAACAGTTCATCTACAATATTACAAAAGCTGTCATGCAGAAATTTACACCTGATGCACAGCAGACATTGTTAGATTTAGGAAAGAACCTGGTAAAGAGTGGAGTGACATATTTGCATGTTGTGGATGTGGCTGCTTTGTCAGCAGAAAAAGAGAAACAACTTTCTCATATGCAGCAGAAGGAGCAATCTCCTACAGCTTCTCTGGGTAAAAAATAAAGGAGCATCACCATGAAACAAGGAGTTTTAATTAAGTTTGTCATATCTGTAATATTGCTAAGTATATATCTTTTTTTATATGACCCTTCTATGAGAATGTTTTTAGACTCTATGAAAAATTTATTTAATTTACGCATTGGTTTTGGGGCAATTTTTTGTTCCGTTGCTTGGTTATTTGGCTTTGTAGGAATTATTTCTTTTTTTCACAACTCGAATAAAAAAGTTAGAAGTATTTTCTGGGTGATCTTTATGATTTCTTATGCTGTAGGATTTGCTTACGAAAACATTTTTAATCAAGCGTTCTCACCTAAAAATATTTCCAAGTTTGATGATATTTTTGATAATTTAAACGTTATTAACACAGCTAGTTTTTTAAAGTTTATTGTGGTAAGTGCAGTCTTCTACACTAGCTTCAAATTTTTAGGGTCAATAGGAATAGTTACAAATAAATATTTTATAGCACTGCTAGTTTTGTTAGCAGTATGCAGTGTAAGTCTTTACTCAGGAAGCAAAATGCCAATGCAGATTGCATATACAGTTACATTTTCTGCTTTATTTGGCATAATATTAAAATTATTCTCTTGGCTGAAATTAAAGCTAGGATTTAAATTTGTTTAATTTTTGCATCACTGCAAATACAATAAAATTTACAGATATTGCAGCTATTACTGATTCCAGAGATCCTTCTGCTAAACTAGTCTTCTTAAAAAAACTATTCCAAACAACTAAAGCAAGTATTGCTGAGAAAGAGGAAACAAAGAAAGTCTTTGGTGTAGATCTTATTTTATATATTGCTACAAATAATGGGACTAGGATAAAAGGTGTCCAGAATTGATAAGAATATAGTAGAATATCTAAGATACTATCTGAAGAAATTGCAAAAATTGTGGCAATTAATCCTATAAATAAAGAGACTACCCTTGAATATTTAAGTTGGTTGTTTGTAAATTTATTTCTACCAAATAATGGCTCTAGGACATCATTTTTAGTTGCTATAGAAACGGCATTCATGAACGCATCAGCCGAAGACATAATTATGGCAATCATTGCCGCGACACCAAACCCTTTTAGCCCCACAGGAAGAAAGTAGTTCATAGAAAATGCAAAAGCAAATTTGGGATTTAAGTTTTTATTTATAACAAAGGCCATTATCCCAATTAAACCAACAAATAAAAAAATAAAGAAAGAAGCTATACCGCTGTACAAAGTACCTTTTTTTGTTTCTTTTTCATCTTTTCCAATTAGAAGTCTTTGCACATAGGGAGGTACTAAAGTTTCTCCAAAGAAGAAGCTTAAAAAAAGCACTGACAACGTGAGAAAGCTATATTCATCAAATATATCAAAATAGCCATTAGGTGTTTGGAAGTACAAGTTCTTTATACCACCAATCTGTACATAACCTATTGTTGTAACCAATATTATTATTGTGAACAGAACAATAAAATGAACCACGTTAGCTTTTATAACTGATTTTAATCCTCCCCAAGCGGTGTAAGAGACTATGACTATAGCAGTTAATATAGTCCCGTAGGTAGAGGAGATACCGATAAAACTTTCAAATATATTTCCGCATGTTGCAAGCTGCGCCCCTATAATTCCTGAACAGACTAAAATTGATGCTGCGCCAGTAAAAATCTTTGCTTTTATGCCAAAACTTTGTTGAATAATGTCACCAGCGGTTAAGCATCTGTTCTGAAAGTGTTTCATTTGAGGTGCAATGTACAACGCAATTAATATTTCTTTTATACTAAAGCCAAACATTGCTATTACAAATAGCAGACCATATTTATAAGTCTTTTCAGCGAGTCCTATTGTAAATCCTCCCCCCATATAAGATGCAGTTAAAGTGCAAAATATAATAAAGGCTGAGTACTTAGTGCCTCCAGAGAATTCTTTGTCTGTTTTTACTTTTGATGAGTTATATATTCCAAATATAAAGATAAAAGCGATGTAAATTAAAACAACAGCCTTATCAATCATAACATGATGTTATAAAAATCATTAATGAAAGAAAAAATAGAAGATTGAGGGTTTGGAAAGGGCCCTGAAGAAGGAGCTGAGTCAATGCAGCTCATCATTTTTTTTAAGTCTAAAATATCTTTAAAGCAAAAATCAGCAATGTAAGTTACGGAATAAATGGTGCTTCTGACGATTTTTTCTAATTCGTTTAATATTCCAGCCTTTTCTAGTGCAACGTAAAGCTTATAAACAACATAAACAGCGGGGGGCACCATAATTAAATACCACTTCCCAATAGCTTGAATAATTGCAGAGAAATACCAACTTATCGGTCTTCCAGCAAATACTTTAGATAAAGCTTCGAAAAAGAATTTCTTAAAATATTGCCACCAAAGCCAAAATCTGAGCATAGAATTACTATATATGTACAAAAAAATTATATTCTAGTTAAAGACTTCCCACAACCCCAAACCACGAGTGGTAAAGTTATTAAGGTAATTCCAGCTAATATCCGTATTTCATGTGTGAGATTGTTTCCAGTTACTGAGAGTAGGCTTGAACAATAAATAATAAAACTTAATGTAAGAGGAAACGTTATAATCAAAGAAAGAGCCTCAGGCTTTTTACTGTTGAGTAAGACAAAAATTGAAAAAATAGAGATTAAGGAAATTATAAAACAGAAAAGCATATAAACTGAAAATTGGAGTAGATTTATATATTGATTGAAAAAAACAATATTACTAAAGAAGCTGGTGCATAAACATAAACATAGACATAAAAACACGGTTAATATTTTTGAATAAAGAAAAATGAAGGGCCCTTTTCCGGTCATTATAACTTGATTCAGGTGTCTGCTATTTAGGTCGCTTTGTATTAAATAGCCGGATAGTAGAGTTGAGCAAACTAACAAAGAGAATATATTACTTGTGCCATTCGAGACAATTTTTTCATCAATAAACACAAACAAGATGTTAAGCGTGACCGACAGTGATAATATTTTATAAAAATATCCACTTCTTATTAAAAAAAGTTTTAAATCTCTTTTTATAAATAGAAGTAAATCTTTCATTTACAAAAGTCTCCAATGTCAATGTAGTTAGCAAACCCTAAATCTTTTTCGTTATGAGTTGTCATTAATATTACCCCTCCCTCTTTGGATCTAACTTTAATCAGATCTATTAATCGGTTTCGGAAAGTTTTATCTAAAGAATTGTCTGGCTCATCCAGTAACCAGATTCCAGCTCTAAAGAGCATTAATTTGCTTAATTCAACCCTTTTTTTTTGTCCAGCAGAGAGGTCTCCAAATTTTTTATCTAGCAAATCTTCTATAGAAAAATACCTTATCGCTGGCAAGAATAACTCTAACTCTCCTCTATATTTTGTCCAAAAGTCTAAATTCTCAAAAACTGTAAGGTCGTCGCTAAAGCATGATTTCTCAGGGATATACGCTACATTTGACCTGAAAGCATTAATATCATTTAAAACATTAACGCCGTTCCATACTATATCTCCTTTTGCGGGTGATAAAAAGTTGCAGATCGTCTTAAAGAAGCACGTTTTCCCGCTACCATTTAGTCCGCGTATAATAATCAGACTTCCAGTAACCGCAGTAAAACTAAGATTCTTAAATAATATGTTTCCGTTGAGAACTAAGGACAAATCTACACAACTTAACATATAATTTTACGTTTAATTGACAACATTTAATCCATTAAATATAAACATTTGTTATAGTATAATAAATACTTTTTTCTGAGGGTTTGCAATGAAGTCAATAAAGGAATGTGTCGTAGATAAGTTTAAGGTTGGTTCAAAAGAATATACATACTACTCTCTTAAAAGGCTGTCTGAGAAATATAAATTTGATTTATTCAAACTACCAAACACATTAAAAATTCTTTTAGAAAATTTGGTTCGCAATGCTGATGGCAGTCCAGATTCAGAAAAACATATTAGGTCTGTTATTGAATGGATCGGCGCTAAATCTTCAAAAGATGAGGTTTCGTATCAGCCTGCACGCGTATTAATGCAAGATTTTACAGGAGTTCCAGCTATAGTAGATCTTGCTGCTATGAGAGATGCAGTAAGTCAGCTAGGTGGAGATCCTAACAAAATAAATCCTCTGTCTCCAGTTGATTTAGTAATAGACCATTCTGTGCAAGTAGACAAATATGCATCTGATGATGCATTTGAGGATAATGTCAAATTAGAGTTTGATAGAAACTATGAAAGATATAAGTTTTTGAAGTGGGGGCAGGGATCATTTGATAATTTTAGAGTTGTTCCTCCAGGAATTGGTATTTGCCATCAAGTAAATTTAGAATATTTATCTAAAGTGGTTTGGATAAAAGAAGAAAAGAATGAAGTTATCGCTTTTCCAGACACTTTGGTAGGGACAGACAGTCATACAACGATGGTAAATGCTCTAGGAGTACTGGGATGGGGAGTCGGAGGAATTGAAGCTGAAGCTGCTATGTTAGGTCAGTCGATATCAATGGTTGTGCCTGAGGTGATAGGTTTTGAAATAAAAGGTAAACTTAAGGAGGGCATCACTGCAACAGACCTTGTTTTAACGGTGACTCAAATGCTAAGGCAAAAGGGAGTGGTAGGAAAGTTTGTTGAATTCTTTGGTGATGGCTTAGAAACACTAACATTAGCTGATAGGGCAACTATTTCAAATATGTCTCCTGAGTATGGAGCTACTTGTGGATTCTTTCCAGTGGATGATAAAACGGTAAAATATCTGGACATTAGCGGTAGATCTAATGAAGAAATTGAATTAGTAGAGAAGTATTGCAAATTGCAAGGGTTATGGAGTCAGAAGGATTCCAGCCCTGAATTTACTGACTCGATCTCACTAGATTTATCAGATGTAGAGCCTTGTGTAGCTGGTCCTAAAAGGCCCCAAGATAAAATTAAATTATGTGACGTAAAACAATCATTTGTAAGGGAATTAGAGAATCTAGCTTCATCTGAGGATAATACCAAGCGGGTTTCTGTAAAGAATCAGAAATTTTCTGTTGGTAACGGAAGTGTTGTAATAGCAGCTATCACTAGTTGTACAAACACTTCTAACCCGAACGTTATGATAGCTGCGGGGTTAGTAGCCAAAAAAGCAGCAGAATATGGCTTGTCTTCTAAGCCTTGGGTCAAGACCTCTCTAGCTCCGGGGTCGCAAGTTGTTTCTGAATATCTAGATAAATCTGGTCTACAAAAATATTTAGATAAACTTGGATTTAATCTTGTGGGGTATGGCTGTACAACCTGTATTGGAAATTCTGGGCCTCTGCAAAAAGAAATCAGTGATGCAATTGTCGAAAATAATCTAGTTGTGTCATCGGTATTATCAGGTAATAGGAATTTTGAAGGAAGGGTGCATCCTTTGGTCAAAACTAATTATCTTGCTTCTCCACCTTTAGTCGTAGTTTATGCAATTGCTGGCACTATGAATATTGATTTGACAAAAGATCCTGTAGGCATATCTAGCGATGGTAGAAAAATATTATTAAAAGATTTGTGGCCAACTACAGATGAAATATTAAAAGAGGTAAATCGATTTATTCACAGAGAATCCTTTGTTTCAAAATATAGTAATGTATTTAAAGGAGATAAGAACTGGTGCAAAATTAAAACAGCCAAAAGTAAAACATATCATTGGGAAGGTAATAGCACCTATATAAATAATCCGCCATATTTCCATAATATGAAAATTAAGCTTGATGAGTTATCCGATGTTAAGAATGCAAGGATTATTGCTTTACTAGGAGACAGTGTTACCACAGACCACATTTCTCCGGCAGGGAGCATTGCTAAGAACAGTCCGGCAGCAAAATATTTAACTGAAAAAAATGTACATCAAGAAGACTTTAATTCCTACGGATCACGCAGAGGAAATCACGAAGTTATGATGAGAGGCACGTTTGCTAATATAAGAATTAAAAATGAGTTGGCTCCTGGGACAGAAGGAGGGTACACCACTCTATATCCTGAAAACAAAGTGATGCCCATATATGATGCTGCAATGGAATATAAGAAACGAGAAGTTCCACTAATAGTCATTGCTGGCAAAGAGTATGGAACAGGGTCTTCGAGAGACTGGGCAGCAAAAGGAACTAAGTTGTTGGGAGTTGAGGCTGTTATTACTGAAAGCTTCGAAAGAATTCATAGATCTAATTTGATTGGTATGGGCGTCATGCCATTTGTTTTTGAAAATAATTTAACACGCGAAGATATGAAGCTTAAGGGTAATGAATCTTTTAATATAATAGGTATAAAAGATCACTTTACTCCTAATGCAAGCATGAGTTTGATAGTTAATTATGCTGGCGGTGAATCAAGTACGTTTCCTATAAGGCTCGCGGTATTTACCCAAAATGAAATCTCTTACATAAAAAATGGTGGTATTTTAAATAAAGTAATCAGAGATTTTTTGTAAATGTTTCACGTGAAACAATTTATTTAAATAAATCTTTTATCTTCTTAAAAAAACTACTTGTTTGTGGGCTAGTTGTATCGTTAATTTGTTCATCAAGCCTGCTCAGCATTTCTTTCTGCTCATCGTTTAGATTCACGGGGATTTCTACCATTGTGTGTACAAAAGCATCTCCTCTGGCAGTAGACCGTAACAACCTCATCCCTTTGTTTTTTAGTCTAAATTTATCGCTTGGTTGAGTGCCAGGCGGTATCCTTAACTTTACTTTACTTCCATCAATTGTTGGAACTTCAATCTCACCTCCTAAAGCGGCGGTAGTCATTTTGATAGGCACATCGCAATGTAAGTCATTTCCTTGTCTTTCAAAGATGTCATGATCTTTTACAGATAAGAAAATGTATAAATCGCCTGTAGGACCTCCTTTGTTTCCAGGTTCTCCTTCTCCAGCCAATCTAATTCTTGTTCCATCTTCAACTCCCATAGGAATTTTTACTGATAGGGTTCTTTCGGTTTCTTTTTTACCATTGCCTCTACATTTTTTGCACGGATTCTTAATTATATGACCTTCTCCGTTGCATTCATGGCAGGTTCTTTCTATCGCAAAAAAACCTTGTTGAGCTCGTACTCTGCCTGAACCATTGCAAGTTGTGCAAGTTACATGTTTGCTGTCTGCGCTTCCAGTTCCTTCGCATCCTTCGCAGCTAACTGCGGCAGAAAATTTGATATCTTTACTGATTCCTTGGAAAGATTCTTCCAAAGTAATTTGCATATTATATCGTAAGTCCGCACCTCTTGTCCTCGAAGATTGCCTCCCACCAGAAAAAGGATTGCCCCCTCCAAAAAACTCTTCAAAGATGTCCCCAAACCCTTCAAATCCTCGACCGTTGCCAAAAGGATTGCCCCCTCCAAATGGGTTTCCACCTTGTTCAAATGCACCATGACCAAACTGATCATATGCAGATCTTTTTTTATCATCAGACAATATTTGGTATGCTTCTGATGCCTCTTTGAATTTTTGTTCGGCCTCTGTATTTCCAGGGTTCTTATCTGGATGATATTTTATCGCAAGCTTACGATATGCGCTCTTCAAATCTGATTTGCTGGCAGTTTTGGGGACCCCTAAAATTTCGTAGTAATCTTTTTTTTGCATGACTTAAATATTAGGAGGAGACAAATCTCCTCCTGATGAAATTTGAACTACTTGTCTTTTTTATCTTTAACTTCTTCAAACTCTCCATCTACAATCTTTTCTTCTTTCTGCTTTTTCGAAGAATCGCTCTTTTCCGAAGATTGTGGAGCGTTTTGATTTTCCTGAGATTGTTTGTGAATTATCTCGCCTAACTTCATTGAAGCTTGAACCAATTCTTGAGTTCTTTCTTTAATTTTTTCAGCATCAGCTTCTTTGGATTCTAAACACTCTTTTAAAGACTTGTTTGCTTTTTCAATAGAATTTTTAGTATCTGAGTCAACTTTATCAGCATGTTCTTTTAAGCTACCTTCAGTTTGATGAATAAGAGCCTCAGCCTGGTTCTTTGCTTCAACCAAGTCTCTTTTCTTTTTATCTGTCTCAGCATTAGCCTCAGCATCTTTTACCATTTTTTCAATCTCTTCATCTTTAAGACCACCAGATGCCTGAATAGTAATTTTTTGTTCTTTGCCTGTTGATTTATCTTTTGCTGATACATGCAAGATACCATTCGCATCTACATCAAAAGTAACATCAATTTGTGGCATACCTCTTGGAGCTGGCGCAATGCCTTCTAAATTAAACTGTCCAAGTAATTTATTGTCAGCAGCCATTTCTCTTTCACCCTGATAAACCCTAATTGTAACTGCAGTTTGATTGTCATCTGCAGTTGAAAATACCTGACTCTTCTTAGTCGGTATCGTAGTATTCCTTTCAATTAGCTTTGTGAATACTCCACCTAAAGTTTCGATTCCTATTGATAGAGGTGTGACATCAAGCAATAAAACGTCTTTCACATCCCCTTGCAGAACCCCAGCTTGAACGGCAGCGCCTAACGCCACTACTTCATCAGGATTTACCCCTCTGTGTGGGTCACGACCAAAAAACGACTTAACCTCTTCAATAATTTTTGGCATTCTTGTCATACCACCAACAAGTATCACATCATCTATATCGCCCGCCTGAACATCTGCATCTTTCATTGCTCTTTTGCAAGGCTCTAAAGTTTTTTTAATTAGGTCTGAAACTAGGCTTTCAAATTTAGCTCTAGTTAATTTCATATTTAAATGCTTTGGACCTGATGAGTCTGCTGTGATGTATGGAAGATTTATATCTGTCTCTGTAGAGCTTGATAATTCAATCTTTGCTTTTTCAGCTGCCTCTTTCAATCTTTGAAGTGACAAAGGATCTTTTGACAAATCAATTCCATGGGTTTTTTCAAAATCTTTCGCTATATGATCAATTATTGCCATATCAAAGTCTTCACCACCTAAAAAGGTGTCGCCATTTGTAGATTTTACTTCAAAGACTCCATCGCCTATTTCTAGAATTGAAACGTCAAACGTTCCTCCGCCTAAATCGTAGACTGCAATTGTTTTGTTACCTTTTTTGTCTAGACCATAAGCCAATGCAGCAGCTGTGGGTTCGTTAATAATTCTTAAAACTTCTAAGCCTGCAATTTTACCAGCATCTTTTGTAGCCTGTCTTTGAGCATCGTTAAAGTATGCAGGTACCGTAATAACTGCCTTGGTTACTTTTTCTCCAAGAAACTTTTCTGCGGTCTCCTTCATTTTTTGTAGAATGAAGGCGCTTACTTGACTTGGGGAATATTTTTCATCTCCTACTTTGACCCAAGCGTCACCATTAGAATTTTTAATGATTTCGTATGGAACAAGTTTTTTATCTTTTTTTACAGTCTCATCTTCAAATGAACGACCTATTAGTCTTTTGATAGCAAACAGCGTTTTTGTTGGGTTCGTAACAGCTTGTCTTTTTGCAGACTCCCCGACAAGTCTCTCTCCTGATCCAGTGGTAGCAAAAATAGAAGGAGTAGTCCTGTGGCCTTCAGTGTTTTCAATAACCTTAGGATTTTTCCCATCCATAACAGCTACACACGAGTTTGTGGTGCCTAAATCGATTCCTATTACCTTGCTCATAATTTTTCCTCGTATAATTATTTTATAAAGATATAGGTACGATTTTTTTATATACAACCCCTATTCAAAAAATTTATTTGTGATAAGGGTGATTTTTTTTTATTTGTTGCGCTCTGTATATTTGCTCAACAAGTAGCAATTTAGCAATTTGATGAGGCAGTGTCATGTGGCCAAAAGAAACAGCAGAGTTGGATTTATCTAAAATTTGGCTTGCCAGACCATAAGCTCCGCCAATTATAAAGGACATGTCATTATTTGGCTTGGAAAAGAGCATATCGGCGAATTCCTCAGAAGATAGCAAGTTGCCGCTTTTATCAAGACATACTGCGTAAGACCCTGGTTTAACTTTTTCTGATATTAAGTTCGCCTCATGTGCTATACGTGTCTTTTTGGATTCTCGGAGATTCTGGGATTTTATGTTTATGAATCGGATTTTTGTATCTAATTGCTTAGTGTAATGCGAGATCAAAGATTCAATATTTTTATCTAATTTATTGCTAATTGAAATAATATTGATGTTCATGTTTGCAAAAATAAAAATTATACAGTCTAATTTTATCAGTTAATTATTATTATAATGTTATGAACTTAGTATACAACCTAGAAGATTTAATAGTGTTTCTCTCAAACTGCCTTGAAAACGTGGGAGTGGGGATAATAGTAGTAGGAATATTCATGCATTTACTGGCCTATACTTACAAATTTTTAATGTTCAAAAAGAATTCTTTTAAAGAATTAAAAAACAACATTGGGAAAGTTATTTTATTGGGGCTTGAGATTTTAGTTGCTGTCGATATTGTGTCAACTGTTACCTCTAAACTGACGTTTGAGAGTGTTATGACTTTAGGATTAATAGTTATAATAAGAACTTTCTTAAGTTTGTCTATCAAGGTGGAGATGGAAGGAAAATTTCCTTGGAAATCAAAAGCTTAGGATTTATTCCAAATATCTTCCAACTTATATCTATCCCTAGCTTCTTTTTGGAATATATGAATGATAGCATCGCCCAAATCAATCACAACCCAGCTATTTGTATCACTTCCTTCTATAGGAACAGATTGCATTCCCAGGTCTTTAAATTTTTTCACTATATGATCTGCGATAGACTTTACGTGCCTGCCTGAAGTTCCTGTCGCAATGTAGAAATAGTCACATAAAGTGCTTTTGCTTCCTACGTTTATTTTTGCTACGTCGGTAGCTTTACTGTCTTCTAGAGTTTGATCTATTTCTTTTTCAAGGCTAGTTATTTTTTTCATTGGCATCTTTTATTAGAAACAATGGAGGTATACAGGAAAATATTACTTTTGTGAACATCTTACTTGCTTAATAGATTAGTAGATGTTTGTAAGAATTTAGTTATAATGTGGTTGGTAAAAGGAGATGTTATGCCCATTTCAGAGAACAAATTACAAGAGTTGCTAATGAAATCTTTTCCTGACGCAAGGCTTGAAATTAGAGATTTAGTAGGCGACGAAGATCACTACGAGGTCATTATAGAATCACGTTTGTTCAATAAAAAAAATAGGCTTGAGCAGCATAAGTTAGTTAATCAAGCTTTACATGGATGTTTGGGCGGAGAGCTGCACGCCCTAACTATAAAAACTAAAGCAATCAATAAGGAATAAAAATGTCAAATATATCGGATTTTATCGCAGAACAAATAAAAGAAAATAATGTTGTCTTGTTTATGAAAGGCGATGCCAAATTCCCTATGTGTGGGTTTTCTTCGGTAGTAAGTAACATACTCAGTAATTTAGGTGTAAGATTTCAAGATATTAACGTTCTTGAGAGCAATGAGCTGCGGGAAGGGATCAAGCAATATAGCGATTGGCCAACTATTCCTCAATTATATGTGAAGGGCGAATTTATAGGTGGCTGTGATATTGTTCGAGAAATGTTTGAGAGTGGTGAATTAGAAGAATTACTAAAAGACAAAAAAGTTTTATGAGCAAAATTCTTAAAATTAACAATTTAGTAAAACACTATATCGGCCAAGATGGCAAGAAAACCGTGCTTAATGATATTAATCTGGACATTGAGAAGGGCAGCTTTTTTGGTCTTTTAGGACCTAATGGAGCGGGTAAGTCTACCTTAATAAATATTGTTTCAAGTGTTGTGAAGAAAACCTCAGGCCTAGTCGAGGTTTGTGGTTTTGACCTTGATGAATTTCCCTATAAAGTTAAAAAATCCATAGGAGTGGTTCCTCAAGAAATAATTTTTGACCCTTTTTTAACTGTTTTTGAAACTTTAAAATACCATGCTGGTTTTTTTGGTGTGGTTTGTAATAAGAATGAAATTGAGCAGATTCTACATGCGGTGGGTTTGTTGCCTCAGGCAAATTACAACACCAGAAAGCTTTCCGGAGGTATGAAAAGAAGACTGCTTATCGCCAAAGCTTTAATCAACAAGCCGCAGCTGTTATTTTTAGATGAGCCTACAGCTGGAGTTGATATAGAGCTCCGTGAGTTGTTGTGGCAATATGTCAGGAAGTTAAATGAGGATGGCACAACGATTGTTTTGACAACTCATTATCTTGAAGAGGCAGAGAGGTTATGTGATGAAATAGCTGTAATAAATGATGGGAGAATAGTTTCTCGAGATAAAAAGAACAACTTGCTCAACTCTTGTCATAAAAAAATAATAAAAGTTAAATTTGCAGGAAAAGTTACAGAAGCAGACTTGGTGTTTATTAAACATATTGGCTTTAAAAAGAACTCTGAAGGCGTATACAGCTTCTTCTGTAAAGATTCACATGATATTGATGATTTGATTGGTTCTCTGAAATCCTCAAAGCTGTTTGTAGAGGATTTAGATACTGTTAATGTAAAACTAGAAGATATTTTAAGTCAGTTAATGATAAAAAATTAATTAGGTAGAAATTTGAGAAAATCCTTAATTATTTTTCTAATAAGTTTCTTTTTTGTTGGTGCATTATTTTTTGCATTTAACTTAGCGGTAGTTTTGTTTGTATGTTTCTTTTTTTCAATTAGTTACTACACTTTTAAAATAGTTTCGTTCAGGAAAAGAAATATTTTAAAAGCTGAGAAAGTAAAAAACCTATCTTCTCTTTTTAGCAATTGTTATTTTATTGCGATAATAAATAAAAGCACAAAAGGGGCAATTTACTACAATGATAGGCAGTTTTATAAAAAAATTGATAAGCATATTCATAAAGGATTATCAGCCACGCTGGATGAATTAAAGGAGGTGAAGTGTATCAGTTTTGATGGTATGCATGTGTTCGTCTCAGAAAAGAAAGAAAATGACAAATATTCCATTTTTGATGAAGCTGTAATACCGATATTTGTCTCATATAAGGATGAGTTTGTTTATCTCAACAAAGTTGCACAGAAAATGGATATTAAAAACGTGGATCAAGAAGATGTGCGCCTAACTAAAATACTCAAAGAACCAGAGGGAGAACTATTCTGTGCTTTGCCGGTTTGCAGGAATGATCTAGATGTATTTGTGGAGTCTTCGCCAGTTCCTGCTATAAAAATAAACACAAAAGGCAAGATCTTAAGCAGAAATAATCTCTTTAATAAATATACCAATTTAAAGAAATACAACATTCATAACTATTTAACCCTAGGTCACTCGAGAGCGGTAACTGAGTATGTTGAGCAAAGTACCAAAAAAGAAGTTGGTGCTCTCGAATTAGTTTTGAAGGCTGAGTCGTCTCATACAAAAAACTGCTTTGCAGTTATTATGCCAATTGGTCAAGAGTTTATTTGTCAATTTATTGACATCACTAAATATAAAAACATTGAAACAAATTTTACACATTCGCAGAAAATGCAAGCTGTAGGTCAGTTAGCAGGAGGCATAGCGCATGACTTTAACAATCTGTTGACGGCTATGCTAGGTTACTGTGATTTACTCCTTATAAGGCATCCAGTTGGCGACCCATCTTTTGCGGATATTATGCAGATTAAGCAAAATGCTCTAAGATCCTCTAGCCTAGTCAAGCAATTGCTAGCTATTTCTAGAAAAGAAGTATTCTCTCCAAAAAAAATAGATGTCAATGATGCGATTGAGGATCTATCGAATCTTATTTCCAGATTGATTGATGGTAAGGTTAAGTTTAAAAGAGTATTTGGTAGGGGAGTTAAACCTATTAAAATTGACCAGAGTCAATTTGATCAGGTGATAATAAATTTAGTTGTTAATGCGCGTGATGCAATAATGAGCTCAGGAAAGAAATCAGATGGTATGCTGGTTGTAACAACTAAAAACTTCCTTTTCAACAAACAAACGAAGCTTGATGGGTTTTTGATTAATGTTTTAGATAATGATCAAATATCGAAGGGCGAGTATGTTCTAGTGTCGATAAGAGACAATGGCGTTGGAATAAAACAGTCTGTCTTAGACAAAATATTTGAGCCGTATTTTTCTACAAAGAAAGCAGGCTCAGGTACAGGTCTTGGGCTTTCAACAGTGTATGGAATTATCAAGCAGGCAAATGGTCATTTGTTAATAAATACAAAAGTTGGTCAAGGAACAGATTTCCAAATTCTTTTTCCTGCATATGAACCTACTCAAGAGGACGATCAAGAAGTTGATTCTAAAAAAATTGAAGAAGTCGACTTAACAGGTGAAGAGACAATATTACTTATCGAAGATGAGGCCCCAGTTCGTACATTTAGTGCTTATGCTCTTGAGAACAAGGGATACACGGTAATTCAGGCAGAATCTTCTGAAGAAGCAATGAAAATAATTGAGTCAAATGAGCATAAGTTAGATTTAATTATTTCTGATGTTATGATGCCTGGAATGACAGGGGTAGAGATGACTCAAAAATTGCACGAAAGAAACCTAGATATAAAGGTTATTTTCATTTCTGGTTACGGCGAAGAAATTCTTTCGATTAAAAGCTCGGATCAGAAGAACATTTCTTTTTTGCCAAAACCATTTGAACTAAAAGATTTAATTTCTAAAGTTAGAGAGGTCTTAGATGGTTCTAAAAATCACTAACCCTTCCTTTATTTTCCCAGTCACCATACCTTGTCGGCTCAGGCCCTTTCTGTCCACCAATTTCTTCGTTACTGTTCGTTTGAGTGCCTACATCCTTTTTATTCTTTTCCATAGAGCTTCTGGTATATGTTCAATAATATAAGAAGAATATATTTAAATTTAGATGTTATGTCTAATCAAGTGATGCAAATTACTGATAAAAATTTGCTGTTAAGATTAACGAAAGTTCTACGTATTTCAGAAAAGGATCAAATTAAGGTTTTTAACGAAGTAAATGGTGAGTTCCTAGCTGAAGTAATCAAGATAAATAAAAAGAACATAGAGTTGAGAATTCTTAAAAAGCTACGCAACGTAGAAGATTTAAAGAAAATCAGGATATTAATCCCAATAATAAAACCTGACAGAATGAAGTGGCTTGTTGAGAAAGCGACAGAGCTAGGCGTGACTGAAATAATTTTTTTCAATTCTAAGCGTATGCAGAAAAGAGAGGTAAATTTAGATAAAGTTAAATATTACATTATCGCTGCTTGTGAGCAGTCAGAAAGAATTTATTTGCCCAAAGTTTCTATTATAGAAAAGATCAATGAATATATTGATGATAATTTAGATATAAAATTCATAGTTTTAAATGAGCGAGATAATCAAAAATTTATCAGCTCATATTTAGCTGAGGATCCAGACATTAATACATTTATTTTTGGTCCAGAGGGAGGGTTTGATTCTAAGGAAGTTGAAGACATGAGTGGCAGGAGTAATGTTTTCTCGGCGCATCTAGGTCAGTATATTTTAAGAGCTGAGACTGCAGTTATATTTACAATATCAATTTTTAATTCATTCAAAACAAGCAATACGGACTATCCAAGAAAAAATGCATAAAGAATTTAAAAAAATAATTAGCATCGCAGATAAAGATCTAGCTAACTGGTTTGCTAAGAATCAAAGAGAATTTGGCTCAACTATTTATTCTTCAGTTGACATTAGAGATAATGGGCAAAAAATTGCCCCAGTTGACACAAATTTATTCCCAGCTGGGTTTAATAATTTAAATGATAAAGAAATAATTGATGCTTCAACCGAGATAAGTAATTTTTTGTCCAATCATTTCAGCGAGATTAAATCAATTGGTTTACTAGTTGAAAGCCACACTAGAAATTTGAATTACTTTAAAAATCTTTTTGCATTAAAAAAAATTTTTGAGAAAACAGGAATAGATTTTCAGCTAATTAGTCTTAGCCATTCAGAAAAATTAATTGTAAATGAGACAGAGATTCAGATTGCAATTTTTCCAGCTAAAACAGAATCTGGTTATATTAGAACGGAAGATTTTGTTTTTGATGTTTTGGTCTCAAATAATGATTTTTCCGACGGTATTCCCGCAGAGCTTCGTCAAGTTAAGCAACCTATAATTCCAACTGTTTGTTCAGGGTGGTTTAATCGTAAGAAGTCCAATTATCTTGAGATATATGATTTGACCATAAAAGAATTCTCAAGATATTTTGGACTAGATCCATTTTACTATCAGGCGGCATATAAAAACTGTGGAAAAATTGATTTTAAGAAAAAGTTAGGGTTAGATTGTGTTGCTAATTCGGTAGATAAAATGATTTATACCCTCAACAAAGAGTATTTAGAACACGGGATCAAACAAACTCCATATGTTTTTATTAAAGCTGAGCGTGGAACTTATGGAATGGGTATTACAACTGTTAAAGATGGTGAGGAAGTGTACTCAATGAATAAAAAAATTCGTAACAAAATGGATGTAATTAAAGGAGGCGCAAAAAATACTGAAGTAATTATCCAAGAGGGAATATCTTCTCATTTAAAATATAAAGATTACCCTGCTGAAGTTATGATTTATACAGTGAACTCAAAAATCATTTCTAGAATCCTAAGATTTAATACGCAAAAAGATAGCTTATCAAGTCTCAATAGCTCAGGGCTTCAATTTATGAATTTTCAAGACTCTTTGGTTAAGTTGCAAAAGAAAAATATGATTAAAATATATGATATTATTGCAAAAGTTGCTGTTTTAGCGGCCGCTAGAGAACTAGAAAGTTTATATTAAATTTTAATTATGCTATTATGGCTCATATTTAATACAGATAGTTTATGGGAAAAGAAGAATTAATTCAGTTTGAAGGAGTAGTAACTGACTTGCTTCCAAATGCGATGTTTAAAGTTAAACTTGAGAATGGTCACGATGTGATTGCTCATACTTCAGGTAGGATTAGAAAAAATAGGATTAGAATATTAGTTGCAGATAAAGTGACTGTTGAAATGACTCCTTATGATCTTACAAAGGCAAGAATTATTCTGCGTCATAAAAAATAAAGTATTATGGCTGGGCATTCTAAGTTTAAAAATATTATGCATCGCAAAGGTGCACAAGATGCAAAAAGGGCAAAGAAATTTACTAAGCTCATTCGAGAAATCACCACAGCTACAAAGCTAGGCCAACCTGATCCAGAGTTTAATCCAAGATTGAGAGCTGCTATTACGAATGCAAAAGCTGAGAACTTACCTAAAGATCGTATTGATAATGCTATCAAGAAAGCTGCAGCATCTCAAGATGGAGACAATTTTGAAGAAGTTAGATATGAGTGTTACGCTTTTGGGGGAGCCGCTCTTATTATTGACGGCCTTACTGACAATAGAAATAGAACAGTATCAGATGTAAAAACCATTATAAATAAAGCTGGAGCTAGTATTGCAGAGCCTGGCAGTGTTATCTTTATGTTTGATAGAGTAGGTATTATTATTTACAGCAAACTAGAGATTGATGAAGAAGACATGTTAGAAGTTGCAATAGAAGCGGGCGCTAGAGAATGCGAATCTGACGACGGAGAGCATGTAATATACGCATCTGCTAATGACTTTAATGATGTTAGAACCTTTTTAGAAAAGAAATTTGGTGAGCCTAATGAATCTCGTTTAAGCTGGAAAGAAAAGAATCCTGTTGAAATAAGCGATTTAGAAACTGCTGAGAAAATTTTGCACTTAATTGAGCACTTAGAAGATAATGATGATGTGCAATATGTCACTGGTAATCACAAGTTTTCTAAAGAATTAATCAAAAAATTTGCAAGTAATGCATAAGATAATTTTAGGAATCGACCCAGGTTTAAACCATACAGGTTGGGGAGTCATTCAATTTCATGGCTCTCAGATAAGTTATTTAGATAGTGGTACTGTACACACAAAGCCAACAGAAAAGTTGCCACTGAGAATAAGCATTATCTATAAAAAAATTTGTGAAATTATTATCAAGCATAAACCAGATGATTTTGCCATAGAAGAAACTTTTGTGAACAAAAATCCTCAAAGCTCATTAAAGCTAGGCTATGCAAGAGCCTCAGCGATTATTGCTGCAACAAACCATGATGTTCCAGTTTACGAATACTCAGCTAAATATGTAAAGAAGGCTATAGTAGGGTCTGGATCTGCTGATAAACAACAGATAATGTTTATGCTAAAGACGTTATTGCCATCTGCAAGCCCAAAAACTGAAGATGAATCAGATGCATTGGCAGTAGCTATCTCTCATTCAAACTGTAGTGGTGGTTTATGAAAGAGAAAATAGAGCTTAAATTGATAAAGGCCCTAAATCCTTTAGAGATAAAAGTTATAAATTTTAGTGAAGAGCATAGAGGTCACTCTGGGTATGACAATTCAGGTGAAAGCCACTTTGATATTTTAATTGTTTCTCAGAAATTTCATAATGTATCCAAGATAGAGCGGCATAAAATTATATATCAAACTTTATCTGAAGAGTTAAAAGGTTCATTGCATGCTTTAAAGATAAAGTCGTTTACGCCTGATGAATACCAGTCTAAATCTTAGAAAACTCCAGGAAATATGGTTTATGAAGAGATCTTTTGTAATATTTGGTTTGGGTAAATTCTTCAAATTCATCCAGAAAGTTCTTGCTTTGCTTCCAAATAAAACTCTTGGAACCTATAAACTTCAAAATAATCCATTTCGCATAGTTTGGATCGTCGGTTGCAATTTTAATTGAAGAATTATGCTTTAGTTTTGGGTGTAAAATTTTTAATAGATATTGGCTAACAAGCCTTCTTTTTTGTTGGTTCTTTCTTGGCCAAGGATCTGGAAATAAAATATATACTAAATCTAAACATTGGTCAGGAATTTTCTTTATAAGAAGCCGCACATCATCTGGCCAAATATATAAGTTTTTAGAGGAATCACTTTTTTCTAATAAACTAACTATCCCGTTTAAATATGGTTCACTCGCAATAAAGTTGATATTAGGGTTCTTACGAGATAAGACTGATAAAAAGTCCCCCATTCCAGATCCTATTTCTAATACGGTTTGCTTTTTTGAGGTCAGATCCAAGTTGTTAATTGATCTTTTTTTTAGCTCACGATCTAGGAAATTCTTTTTTAGTGGAGATAAACGTTTTCCTATACGTCTCGCAAAGGAGAGTAAGAATTCTTGTTGTGACATGAATTTAATTCTTCGCTTTATACCAGGTGGTGATCATATATTTTGTTAATGTAATTGCAGTGAACATAGAGGCTGTAATCCCTATTGTCAGAGTAACTGCAAAACTTTTGACGACCCCAGTTCCAAAAATATAAAGAAAAAATGCTGCGATTAAAGTTGTAATGTTTGAATCTATAATTGTTGAATAAGCTTTATCAAAACCACGATTGACAGAATATTTTGTTGAATTAGAGCTCTCTAGCTCCTCTTTGATCCTTTCAAAGATTAGCACGTTTGCATCAACAGCCATTCCCATTGTCAGAACGACGCCAGCTATTCCAGGTAATGTCAGAGTTGCTTGAAGAATAGTGATCGCAGCAATAAGAAAAACTAAGTTAAAGGCAAGGGCTATGCTTGCAAATATTCCATATAACCCATATAGTGCTATCATTAAAATTACCACCGCAACAATTGCGTATATAGAAGCTTCTTTTCCTTTAGTAATAGAATCTTGACCTAGGGTTGGTCCTACAGTCCTCTCCTCTATAATTTTTAGTGGTGCAGGTAATGCTCCAGCTCTTAATAGAAGTGCAAGTTCGCTAGCAGATTGGGCAGTAAAGTTTCCCTGTATTACTCCGTTTCCTCCCATAATAGGTTCATTTATTGCTGGAGCACTAATGATCTTATCATCAATTACAATCGCTAATTGTTTACCAGGATTTTTCTTAGTCAGCTCACCAAAAATTCTGGCGCCAACTTTGTTAAACTCAAATGACACTACATGCATGCCGTTCTGGATAGATGAGCTTGCGTTATTTAAAAGGTCACCTGTTAGCAATGAAGAATTTTTAACAATGTAGTATAAATTTTTTGTTATGTTAGGTACTTGCTTATATCCCACAGGAGCTAGTCTGCTATTGTTATACTCTTGTATGTCATGCACAATATGGAAGCTTAATTTTGCCGTTGTACCCAGAAGACTCTTAATTTTTTTAGGGTCTGTTAGCCCTGGTACTTGTAAGAGTATGTTTTGTTTTCCTTGACGTTGAATGGAAGGGTCTAATGTTCCTGACTCATCAATTCTAAGGCGAATGATTTCTCTGGACTGTTCAATTAAAGTATCACGAATTTTTTCAAGAGAGTCATTAGTAAAATATATTTCAGCTCTATTTTCATGAACATTAAGTTTATAGTCTCTATTTAAATTTTTGATAATCTTAGACAAATTCTTATTGTTTTCTGCCTGTATAAGATTAAATCTTATAGAAGACGTGTTAGATACAAAGTTACTAAAACCTATTTTGTTTCTTCGCAGCTCCCTTTTTAACAAGCTAGAGTTTGTCAAAAACTGATCTTGTAAATATTTATCAAAATCTATTTTCAGTAGCAACTGACTTCCGCCTCTTAAATCAAGCCCGTAATTAATACTTTTATCGGGGAAGAAGGAAGCAAATTTGTTATCAACTACATTGGGGATAAAATAAATTAAACCCAGTATGCACGATAGAATAGTAATCAACCCCTTCCAGAACTTAAAAGAAAGCATGCTATTTTTTCTTTTTTGGGTGTTGTGTTGAATCCAATGAAACGATGCTTGATTTTAAAGCTTTTATATTGGCTCCATTTGCTATTTCAACCTCGAAATAGGTCTCATCTTTTGAGTTAGAAACTGTGCCCAAAATACCACCTGCAAAAATGACTCTATCACCTTTTTTCAGTGAATTAGCTAAGTCTTTCTGCTCTTTTTGTTTTTTTACTTGTGGTCTAATAATCAAAAAATAGAAAATCACAAAAATAAGAATTAAAGGAATAAAAGCTGTGAAAGAGTTCGGATTGTCTTGAGCTGTGTCAACAATTTGTTCTGCTATTGCATTTCTCATAATTTACTACCTTTTTTAAGTTTTGATTGTCTATTATATAGCTTATAATACTCACCATTTCTAGCAATTAGTTCTGAATGAGTTCCTTGTTCACAAATATTCCCCTTCTTCAAAACAAAAATAACATCCGCCTTTTGTATGGTAGATAGTCTGTGCGCAACCACAATAATTGTATGTTTCTGTTTTAATTTCTCAATTGTGTCTTGGATTTTATACTCTGATATTTGATCTAAAGAAGATGTAGCTTCATCAAAGATTAAGATAGGACTTTTTTTCAGAACAGCCCTTGCTATACAAATCCTTTGTCTTTGTCCACCTGACAAACTTACACCAGCTTGCCCAGTTCGTGTATCATAACCCATAGGTAAACTCTCAATAAATTTATGGGCATCTGCTTCTTTTGCTGCAGCGATAATTTCTTTATCTGAAGCTTTAAAATTACCGTATCTGATGTTGTCCTTTATAGAAAGATCAAAAAGCATTGCATCTTGATTTACAAGAGAAATATTTTTTCTTAGAGACCTAACATTAACTTTGGATATATCTTGACCGTCAATCAAAATCTTACCACTTTCAGGGTTATAAAAACTAAGTAAAAGATCTATTATCGTTGATTTTCCACTTCCAGATTCACCAACTAGAGCTACACACGTTTGTGGTTTTATAAGGAAAGACAAGTTTTCAACAGTAGAAGAGTTTTTTGTATGTCCATATGTGATCTGGTTAAATTCAATTTTTCCTCTCAATACTTTAATTTCCTTTTTTCTTGATGGGCAATGATCATTATGAAAATCTTGATCAAGTATACTCAACACTCTTTTCGCAGAAGCCAGTCCAGATTGTATTGTAATATTAATATCGGCTAAGCTTTTTATAGGTTTATATATACTCATTAAAGCAGCTATAAATGAGAAAAAGCTCCCAGCGCTTGTGCTGCTATTTAGCACTTGTGTTCCTCCATACCAAATGACCAATGCTATAGCAACCCCACCAAGAAGTTCCATTATAGGAGAAGTTAGTGAATCCGTTCTTATTGATTTCCTGTAATATTCTAAAATTTGTGATAATTTCTTCTCAGAGACAGACACCTCATGTTTCTCAGAAGTAAAAGACTTTACTACTCTAATGTTTTTAAAAACTTCATCTAGTTGGCTTGTATATGAGCCTAACTCATGTTGCGTTTTCCCAGATATTTTTTTTATTCTTTTGCCCATTCTTAGAATTGGTAAAATGGCTAATGGAAAGACAACAAGAGTCAACATAGATAGAGTCGTATCATTGTACAGCATTACTGCTATCAAGAAGATCACAGTAAGCAGCTCTCTAACTAAATTTGTTACAATATTAGCTACTGAATTTCTTAAGTTCGTAATGTCGTTAGTGAAATGTGAAATTAATTTGCCTGAAGAATTTTTTTCTAGAAAATTCATGTCAGCATAAATTAAATGCCGATACAATTTTAGTTGCATGTCATTTACAATAGATTGGCCTACAAACTTAATCAGAAAATTCTGATAAAAAGCGGCTATACCCTTGATAATGGAAGTGATAATTACAAGCATAGGTATTATCATTAACAACTGATAATTTTTACTAATAAATATTCCATCTAATGCAGGCTTAATCAACCAAACATTAAAGGCAGTAGTACTCGCTATAACAACCATAAGAATTAATGATAAAATAAGCTTATCAAGGTACTTTTTAAGATATTGGTCAATCAAAGTTGAAATGATATATCTGTTAGAATGTTTGTCCTTACTGTGCGTTTCTGAAGTACTCATGTATCAAAGCTATTCTTCAAGACGGTATCCGATAGATCTTACCGTTTTTATAAAGGAGGTTTTCTCATTTTGCTCTTTCAGAGCCGACCTTAGTCTATTGACGTGGACATCTATAGTTCTTTCTTCTACATTACTGCTGTTCCATACATACTTCATTATTTCTAGCCTAGACAATGCTTTTGTTGGATTGTGCATTAGGAGCTGAAGAATCTTGAACTCTGTCGGACCCAGATGAATTTCTCTCCCAGACTTTGTCACTCTATATGAAGACAAGTCCATTTTTAAATCTTTAAAAATCATAACCCGAGAATTCAGAATAGGCTTGTTTTTACTCAGAATGAGTTGAATTTTCTGAAGTAAGTCAGTGAGAGAAAATGGTTTAACCATGTAATGCAGATCATTTGATACATCTTTAGGAGACGAATCTAACAAAAATATCAATATTGTATCTTTTTTGAACTCTTGAATTTTGTGTGGAGTAGTTTTTTGATTTCCATCTTCACAAGAACCGATTACCGCAATGTTTGGTAGAGAATAAAAGGGTGTAGATTCTAGTTGAGAAATAGTATCTTGCTCGTTACGTACGCTAATGACATTAAACCCCTTCCTTTCTAGAATGTTAGAAATATTTGTTCGAAGGACATTGTCCTGCTCAATAATTAATATAGATGGTGGCAAATGTTTTGTCATAGATATTAATTTCACTTAATCATCGAGAGGATATCATGAATAGATAATAAGTAAATACAAATCCATTTAACCAAATCTTCCCGTAATGTAGTTTTGAGTTCTTTTTGATTTTGGATTTGTAAATAATTCTTTAGTGTCGCCCTGTTCAATAATTTTTCCTTGTTCAAAGAAAACTGCCTTACTAGAAACGCGTGCTGCCTGCTGCATTGAGTGGGTAATAATAATAATTGTATAGTTTTTGCTTAGATCATCAATTAAACTTTCTACTTTAGCTGTAGCAATGGGGTCTAGCGCGGAGCATGGCTCATCCATTAATATGACTTTTGGATTGATTGATATCGTGCGTGCAATGCATAGTCGTTGTTGTTGTCCTCCAGATAGCTTGAGAGCAGAATGATGTAATTTATCTTTCACTTCATTATATAATCCAGTTTTCATTAAACTATCTTTTACTAGAGCATCAAGTGCCTTTTTAGTTTTAAAAGTTTTGTGTATTTTTGGAGCATATGCAACATTCTCATATACTGTTTTAGGAAAACAGTTAGGAGTTTGGAAAACCATCCCAATTTGTGTACGTAGTTTAACCAAATCAGTTGTTTTAGAATATATGTCATGCCCTTCAAACTTCACCTGGCCAGTTACTCTGGTGTTGTTATTTAACTCATTCATTCTGTTTATGCAGCGTAGAAATGTTGATTTTCCACAACCAGAAGGACCAATTAGGGCTGTGACGCTATTTTTTTTAATATAAATGTTAATATCATGTAAAGCTTGGTGATTTTCATAAAAAAAGTTCAGATTTTTCACAGTGATTATATTTTTTGTCATCATCAGCTTCCCTGGGCATATTTCTTGATAAGACTTGCTAACATATTTAAAGCAAGAATAAATAACAATAAAGACATAATAGCTAAACTAGCTTTAGAAATAAATGCTGGATCAGGATTGTTTATCCAAGAGTATATTTGAACAGGTAAAGTAGATCCAGGGTCTATGACAGAGTTGGTTGGGGCACTGATATACGCAATCATTCCGATCATTATTAGTGGGGCTGTTTCACCCATGACTCTGGAAATAGTCAAGATAGTTCCAGTTAGAATCATTGGGGCTGACTGAGGAATGATGTGAAAAAGAATTACTTGAATTTTTGAAAGACCAATCGCATAGGCTGCTGCAATTTGTGACTTATCAACCAAATTAAAAGAGTTACTGGATATGACAATAATCATCGGTGTTGCTAAAAGAGATAAGGTAAGCCCAGCAATAAATATGGATGATCTGGGTATATACATCAAATTTACAAACAAATATAAACCTATAACGCCGTATATTACTGACGGAAGGGAAGACAAATTATTGAGGTGCGATATTAATAGTCTCTTTTTTAATGAGTTTTTAAGATAAAAGTTAATAAATATTGAGGTGGATAATCCAATTGGCAAAGCAAACAACATGCATATTATTATAGAATAAACAGAACCTTTTATTGCTTGGCCGATCCCAGTGTTTTGAGGATCACTTGAATTGTTGTTAGTAAAAAATTCAAAATTATAAAATTGTTTTATTATTTCTTTCTGAATTAAAGATAATACAAAATCTGTTGTTTCTTTATTAATATAGGTGTCTTCTTTGCTCTTTAAAAATTTTTCTAGATCACCTGATACGTTAACCCAAAAGACTTTGCCATCAGCGCTTCTATTACTGTAGTTGTGATCTAGCAAAGAGTTAATGTTTACTATATCTTGTACTTGAGTTTTCTTTATATCAAGTTTTGATCTGATTAATTCAGCTTTAGATTTATCTGTTAAATGGTCAATAGCTACGTCGGAAGTTACCTTCTTGTCTGAATAATAAATTTCTGCCGGAAGCTTTATTTTGTAAGTTGTAAAACTTTTATAACCTTGAATACAAATTTGACTTATTAGAAAAACAAAAATCAGAATGATTGCCGTGAAACTCAATGTGGAAAGAAAAATAAATAATTTGTTAACTGCGCTTCTTAGCATAACTACTCAACCCTTTTTATATTAGCTGCAAGAGTGTTAATTATTAATGTGAGAATAAATAAGCACATAGCAAGTGCAAACACAGCAAGTGTTTCGGGGGAGTTAAATTCTTGGTCTCCTGACAGCAATGTTACTATTTGTGTTGTGATAGTAGAGACGGATTCAAAGATATTGAAAGTAATATTAGGAGTGACTCCCGATGCCATGGTAACAATCATTGTTTCTCCGACAGCTCTAGAGATTGCTAAAAGAATAATAGATATAAGAGAATGTTTCATGCTTGGCAATATTACAAATCTTGTTGTTTCATATAAAGAGGAACCTAGAGCTATTGCACCTTGTCTGAGGTGCTTTGGTGTTTCTGTAAGGGTTTGTACACACATCGAGCATATAAAAGGGGTCATCATTATGCCCATTGCAATACCAGCTGTAATAGCATTCTCTAAAGAGTTTTCTATGTCAAAATGTATTGAAAATTGTTTTATGAAGGGCGCAATAGATATGACAGCAAAGTACCCATATATGATTGTAGGAATTCCAGCGACAACTTCGATAAAGGCAGTAAATATGTGGCGTGCTTTTTTATCAGCAATTTCAGTGATGTAAATTGCTGACATTATGCTTATTGGTGTAGCTATCATTATAGCGATAAAGGTAATTAAAAACGTTCCATAAAGCAATGGCCAGACCCCAAAACTCCTTTCCCCATGGGACATAGGGTTCCATGTCATGCTTAAGAAAAACTCTTTTATATGCACTAATATAAAAAATTTCCCAGACTGAAATAAAAGTGCAGCGACTATAAAAAGTGATAGTAACGCGAATAAGCGCCCTATAGAAATAATGGTTAATTCAAAAACCCTAAAACAATTTATTGATTTATCAATTTTATGCGAACTCACGACACTACTTATTTTGAGGGTAGTATAGTTTATTTATAAATAAGTTGTGAATATAAAATTATTTCAAGTTTAAGTTATTCATTATTAATTCATTGATGATACTACCAAATTCTTTTGCATCGATTACTTGTTCGCCTTCTATAATGCATGCTTGATCAAACAAAAGTTTTATTATTTTTTTAGAGCGCTCCAATTTCTGTTTTGAATTCAGAGATTTATTAATGGACATCATTATTGGGTGTTCTGCATTGATTTCAAAAATTTTAGATGAAGCCTCTTTGAGTTGTTTTTGCTCTATCAGATATCTCTCCATTCTAATATCTAGCGCACCATCTTTTACTGAAATGCAGCATGGCAGGTTTGTCAGCTTAGATGATGTTTTTACATCTTCAATCTTGCCAGACAAAGTTTCTTTTATGATCTCAAGAAGATTTTTGTGTTTTGGATCTGAAGATTCTTGATTCTTCTCATCATTCTTTTTGGTTAAATCAATATTAGACCTTGTGATGGATCTAAATTCCAAATCTTTATATTTTGATACTGTTGTGACCCAGAAATCGTCTACTGTGTCTGTAAAAAATAAAACATCAACTCCCTTTTCAAGGAAGCCATCAAGCTGAGGATGCTGACTTGCCTTTTCGAAGCTATCACCGCTAATGTAAAAAATCTCATTCTGTTTTTCTTGCATGTTTTTTACATACTCTCTTATGGTGATGTGCTTTTTTTGTTTGGCACTCCAGAATATGCATATATCAATTAAATTGTCCGGTACATTTATGCCTTCGCACAACCCTTCTTTTATCACAGGTCCAAAATTCTTCCAAAAATCAATATAACTCTCCCTATCCTTAGAAAGTTTTTTTTCTAGCAGGTTTATCACTCTTTTTGTGATTGATTCCTTAATTGCTCCTAAAATTTGGTTGTGTTGAAGGTTTTCGCGACTAATATTAAGAGGCATGTCTTCTGAATCAACAACACCCCTTAAGAACCTTAAATAGTGAGGCACTAAATCTATCGCTTCGTCATTGATAAAGACTCGATTGATATAAAGCTTTACACGTCTTTTTCTGTCTGGGTGATACAGATCAAAAGTTTTAACTGATGGTATGAAAAGTAGGTTAGTGTAATTTAATTTGCCCTCATTTTTGTTATGGATGATTTCCCAGGGATTATCGGCTGACAAGGCAGTCTTTTTATAAAAACTTTCATAATCTTCTTTAGAAATTTCAGATTTATTTTTAAGCCATAAAGCAGATGAGCTGTTAAGAATTTTACTTTCTTCTTTTTCGGAATCTTTAAGTTCTATAGGTATAGATATGTGGTCAGAATATGTGCTTACAATGTGATCTATTTTGAATCTATCTAAATAATCTTTCTCAGTATCGCGAATTTGTAGTATTACTTCTGTTCCGCGTTCTTTCTTCCCTTTCTCTTCTTCAATAGTAAATTCTTTTTGGCCGTTCGAGCTCCATCTCCAAGCTTTATCAGAGTTATATTTTTTAGTTATAATTTCTACAAAATCTGCAACCATAAAAGCCGAGTAAAAACCAACTCCAAACTGACCGATTAATTTACTATCTCCCTTATCTTTAAGATCCTGTATAAATTTTTTTGTTCCAGAGCTTGCTACTGTTCCAATGTTAGAGATTAGATCTTCGTAATTCATACCTATTCCGTTGTCAGATATACAAATTGTATTCTTATCTTTGTCGATGTGAATTGAAATTTTTAAATCTGATTCGTCACAAGCATCAGGTTGCGTCTTTGAGATAAATTTTAATTTATCACAGGCATCTGAGGCGTTGGATACTAACTCACGAAGAAAAATATCTTTATTTGTATAAAGTGAGTGTATCATCAAATGAAGCACCTGACCTATTTCGGCTTGGAAAGAGCATGTTTCTTTTGTCATTTTTAATACTATTTTTTTAACACTAAGAAATTTAATAATAAAAATTCAATTTTCAACCCCTAATAATGTACTTTTAAAAGATCTTCATATAAAATCCACAATATTAATTTTGATAGCTTGATGAAAATTCTTTTAACATTAGTTCTGTTGTTTTGTTCAACTGATGCTTGGTCAGAGAAATGCAATGCAATAAAAGAAGCATTAAATAAACATTGGGAAAAAGCTTCTATTTGTGCAAAAGATAAGGATACAAGAGCTGCGGTCAAATGGTTGAAGCTTCGGGATTCAGAAAATAAATTTACTTTTAAGGAAGCAGCCAGATTCGTTTATATGTATCCACATTTTCCTGATATTCATCGCATTATACTAAATGCAGAAAGTAAAATTAGTCATTCAGTGCCAAAAAAAGATCTAAGTTTGTGGTTTCGACGTCACTCCCCAAAATCCTCTAATGCTTTAAAGCACTATTTAAGAGTGTTAAGCGGATCGGATAATAGATACAAATATATTGTAAGAAGAACTTGGGTTTATGGAGAATTTTCTCCAAGTGAATTAGAAGATTTTTATAAAAAAAATAAGAAATATTTAAGAAGAATTGATACGAAAAATAAAATTAATTTTCTGCTTCGAAAAGGCCAAAAGAAAATACCAAGTTTTTTAATGCACCTAGTTTCAATGGAAACTCAGAAAATTGTTAACGCCCGCCTATCTCTAATGCAAAATAAATCTAATATTGCAAGTATAATCAACAGGGTTTCCCCTCAATATCGTTCTAGCCACTTGTTAAACCACTCGAAGGCTTTATGGCTTAAAAAAAGAGGGCATCACCATCAATTGGCAAAGATCTTAATTGATAACTACAAAAGACCTGAGTTTTTTAGCGATTTTTGGTCCAAAACTATTTTGATCTTGGTTTCCCATCTAATTGATGATGGAAACTATAAGTTGGCTTATAAAATTATTAGCAATCATAATTTTAAGAACGTTGTTAATTACGTCGATGGAGAATGGTTTGCAGGAAAAATTTCATATTTATATCTTCAGAATTATAAACATGCCTTTGAGCATTTTCATAAGCTGTTGAGTAAGTCTAAATTTTCTACAAGTAGATCAAAAGGTGCTTATTGGGCTGCCAGAGCTCAATATAGGTTAGGCAATCAAAAAAAATCTATAGAGTATTATAAAACCGCGAGCGCTTATTCTGACACCTTCTATGGTCAGTTAGCTGCTATGAAAATAAATAAAGATAAATCTGTTAAAGCAAATTTCAAACCTGAGGTAACTCAATCTGATGTTGATTGGGCTAACAAAAGTGACTTAGTTCAAATTAGCAAAATGTTGGCAAATAACAAAAAACATATCTTTGCCAGAAAATTTATTTCTATGGCCTCTATAAGGGCGAATTCAAGAGGAAAAAGATATTTGTTAACAAAATTAGGTAGTAAAACAAAGCTTCCAGGTTTGTCAGTCGTCTCTGGCAAAGAGGTTGCCAGAAGAGGTATGTTTGAGGCTGAGCACTCTTATCCAGTTGTTAACATTAGACCTTCGACTAAGATTGAGAGTGCGTTAGTAAATGCTATTATTAGACAGGAAAGTGAGTTTGATCAATATGCAAAAAGCAGCGCTGGTGCAATGGGTCTAATGCAGCTTATATACCCAACAGCCAAATATGTATCTAATAAGTTAAAGCAGTATTTCAATAAAAGAACATTAATGTCTAATAAAGTACTTAATGTACGTTTTGGATCTTATTATTTATCAGAATTGATCGACCGATATAAGGGGTCTTATGTGTTGGCGATTGCGGCATATAATGCTGGCCCTAGTAATGTTGATAAATGGATTAAAAGATTTGGTGATCCTAGGAAAACAAAAGATTATAATGCGGTTGTGGGGTGGATAGAAAAAATACCTTATTACGAGACCAGAACCTATGTGCAGAATGTTTTAAGCAATTTGCAAATATATAGATCAAAATTAAGAAAGAATAAGGGTGGGAAAATTAGAATAAATCTGGATACTGACTTGGTTCGTGCTACAAAAAGAAAGTTAGTTTGACTTATATAAACGCAATGCTTTTTTTCTCATTTCATCATGCGATACTATGGGTTTGTGATACTCATTTATAATCTTTGCAGAATGAAGGTTGTTTGGCATAATATTTTTTAATCTTGGTACTAATTCTTTTATATATTTACCTGCTGGGTCAAATCTTTTACTTTGTAAATAAGGGTTAAATATTCTGAAATAGGGTTGCGCATCAAAGCCCGTAGATGCAGCCCACTGCCAACCTCCAACATTAGAAGACAACTCATAATCTAAAAGATATTTAGCAAAAATCTTTTCCCCCAATCGCCAGTCACATAACAGGTCCTTTGTAAAAAAACTCGCTACAATCATTCGGGCTCTGTTATGCATCCAGCCAGTTGTTTTAAGCTGTGTCATTGCGGCGTCAATTATAGGATACCCAGTCTCACACTGCTCGAATTTTTTTATATAAGTTTCGTTGTTAGGCCAATCTATTTTTCTGTATTTGGCTGTCCAACTTTTGCTGGCAAACTCAGGAAAATGAAATAAGCATGTTGCATAAAAATCCCTCCAGATGAGCTCATTGATCCAGTATACAGAGTTTTTGTGTTCAAGAGCAAACCTTAAACATGCCCTGATGGATATGAAGCCGAATCTTAAATATGGAGAAAATTTACTTGTGCTGTCCGTATACAATAAATCTCGATTTTTCTTATAATCAGAAATGTGGCTCCTAAAAGAGCCGATATTTTTATTATTAAAATCACAACACCAGGGATTGTAGCTTGTATAATTGTATCCTAATTTTTCTATCAGCAAGTTTTTGTTATTTGTATCTAAGATAAATTTAGAGTGAATATCTACTCTTCCTAAATTAGCGCTGGAGTCAAGCTCGCTGAAATCTGATCTGTATATTTTTTTGAATGCGGATTTTGCAAAAGGTGTATATATTTGATAAATTGAACCATCAGACTTTTTTATAGTTTCTGGAGAAAAAATAAGATGGTCGTTCTCACATATAAATTCAGCATTATTTTTTTTACATATGTCCAGTATATTTTTATCCCTTTGCATATCGTATTCTTCGTATCCTGCTGAGGCAATAACATGTGATAGCTTTAATTTCTGCAATAATTCTTGAAAAATTTGTTGAGGATTTCCCTTAAAAATTTTTATAGAGCTGTTTTTTCTCTTCAGAATACCGTTTAGATATAAGAGGCGATCTACAATAAAACTAATTCTCCTATCCCTTTTATTTGGAAAATCTTTTAGAATATTCTCATCAAAAATAAATATTGGCAGTGCCTTTAAACCAAGTCTTTTTGCTTTATGCAAAGCAAGATGATCTTCTAATCTCAGATCTCTTCTTAACCAGATGATTGCTGCTCTATCCATTCTAAAAATTTTTTAGTTGTAATCGCAGTGTGTTGTCGAATTTTATTTGCGACTGTGTGTATATCTTTGTTTGATTTTTTGTAATTTTCTTTACTTTCCATAATTTTAATTTTTTCACAGATATCATTAACAGAAAACGGATTAAATGTAGTTGCACATTTTTTATTAGTTTCATGGAATATTCCTATATTAGAAGTCAGTATAGATTTCTTTTTCATAATAGCTTCCACTTGTGGAAGGCCAAAGCCTTCTCTAATTGAAGGAGAAACTAGGTATTTGCAGTTTGATATGTAATGACTCACTTCAGAGTCTGACAGTTTATTTAAAGTCTTTATTTTTTCTGGGAATAGCTTTTTGAGAGATGAGATTAGTTGAGACACCTTACTATTTTTCCAACCTTTGTTTCCAATGATATATAAGCTATATGCTGAATTGTTGTTAAGTACATAGTTTCTCCATCCTAAAAGAAAATTATAAATATTTTTTTTAGGTTCTAGGGCTGCTATAAGCAGAGAATAATTTTGTGATAAAATATTAGGTGACTGCATTTCTATGTGGCAAGGTAAAATAAAGACTCTATCAGACAAATTAGGGTAGTAAAATAAAAGCTCTTTTTTAGATTGATTTGAGTTGCAAATAAATAAGGTGTTTTTTTCTCGTGCATTATATCTTAAATTGTTTTTTAACAACAATGTGCTAAAGAATGGGGTTAAATTTGGGTGAGTTATTGGTATTAAATCGTGTAGACGAATAATTTTTATTACTTTGTTGGGTAGTGAGTAGTTATTAGGAGAGAAGCAAAAAAATAATTTTGAATCAAGTGGATTGAGGTGAAGTTTAAATCCTAGGAGTGAGTATATTTTATTAAGGGTATAGTTTAAGCTATTACTGTTTGCATCTATTGCATTGGGTAGAAAGTTACCAGCTTTAAAGGTGGTACTTAAGTTGTACTTATTTATTAAGAACCTATCTTTCAACATTGAGATCATACTGTTTACATCTTTTGATATACCGCAATATGGGTTATTTAAGTTCATGGAGTAATCAAAAGTTATTGAATAGTGTGATTTTCTTTTTCTCATACTAATTGATTCAAAATTGAAGTTGTTATATTCTAATAATAATCTAAAAATAAATCGATGCCAATGAATAAGCCTTTAATCGGAATCTTGCTTGACTATGACAATAAAAACACCAAAGACGGTGGGTATTCGGATTTTCCATGGTATGCACTAAGAACTCATTATGGAAGTGCTGTATCACAGAATGAAGGGCTGCCTATATTCTTGTCTTATGAAAAAGAAGCCATTAAAGATTATGTTGATTTATGTGATGGATTTATTTTTCCCGGTGGAGATTTTGATGTGAACCCCATGTTTTATGGTGAGAAAGTTACTGGCGTTGATGTTTTATTAGATGATACACGCACAATATTTGAAGTAGGTCTAATGAAAGAAGTATTAGATGCAGACAAGCCTCTGCTTGGAATATGTGCAGGTCAGCAGCTGCTAAATGTTGTTTTAGGAGGGACGTTATATCACGACGTAAGTGAGATTCCAGGTGCTGGAATTCATAAGCACAGTAAATCTCCTGATATTGATTGGCATGAGATTAAAATTGAAAAAAACTCTTTATTATTCAAAGCTACTGGCAAACTAAGCTACAAAGTTAATAGCCATCATCATCAGGCAGTAAAAAATATTGGCGATAATTTAATTGTTAACGCCAAATCTCAAGATGGAGTAATTGAAGGCATAGAGCATACAAAAAAAAGATTTTGTTTGGGAGTTGAATGGCATCCAGAGTATCTAAAAAACTTAGAGGATAAAAAACTCTTCAGATCTTTTATTGCGGCATGTAAATAATGCATCAACAAATAAGGCTAAATAAAAGATTATCAGAGCTTGGGATATGCTCAAGAAGAGAGGCAGACAGATATATTGTTGAAGGTCGAATTAAAGTAAATGGTTTAAAAGTCAAAGGCATGGGCGTTAAGGTGACGCTTAAGGATGAGATTGTTTTCGACAACAAAGTCATTAATAGTGAGCAAGTGGATAAGATATGGTTATTTTATAAACCGGTTGGTTTTATTACTTCTCATAAGAGTCAAAGAGAAAAGAAAACAATTTTCGAATTAGTCAATCTACCTGTAGAACATGTTAAAACCGTCGGTCGCCTGGATATTAACAGCGAAGGTTTGCTAATTCTAACGACGAGCAGTAGGTTTAAAAGATTATACGAAGATCCAGAAAATCAAATCAAAAGAAAATATAAAGTTCGCGTATATGGTTCTTTAGATAAAAATAAGCTTTTTGCTCTTACCCAAGGCAAGATAGTTGGCGGAGTAAAATATAGAAAGTGTGAGATTAAAATTATTTCAGATATTAGAAACAACACCTGGTTAGAAGTAGTTCTATTTGAAGGGAAAAACCGTGAAATAAGAAATTTACTGGATTCAGTAGGCTTAAAAGTGAATAGACTAATTAGAACTGAATTTGGTGAATATAAATTAGGACACTTAACTCCAGGAGAGATTGTGGAGATAAAAGCATAAAATGAGAATTATTGGCGGAGAATTGAAGGGAAAAAAAATCATCACTAATTTGGACATGCCGTATCGTCCTACTAAAAGCATTGCCAGGGAAATGATATTTAATGTTTTAAGCAATCTTCAAGAAAATAGAAAGTCATTGATTAATGGTGCAAATGTACTGGACTTATTTTGCGGCTCAGGAATTCTTGGGATCGAATCGTTATCTCAAGGGGCAGCAAATGTTACGTTTATTGATAGTAGTAAGCACGTAATTCATTTGCTGAGACAAAATTTAATGAATTTAGAGATTCTAGATAAATCAACCCTCAAAATTGCAGAACTCAAAAATTTTTATAATTTTGAACAAGTATTTGACATTGTTTTTATTGATCCTCCTTACAATTTTTTGTTCCTAGATCATGTTTTTAGGCATTTGATCGAACAAAATTGTCTAAAAAAAGAATCTACAATTTTGTTAGAAGTGGAATCTTCTAAGCGTATAAACATTCCAGACTGTTTTATTCTTACCAAGGAGAGAATTTTTGGTAAATCTAAATTTTTATTTATTTCAGTAGAATGAAAATAGATATACAGCATTACAAAACAACAACTATGTGATATATAGTTATCAAAAAAAGTTTATAAAGTGAGTAGACCAACTAAAGAAGAAGCTGAGAAGGCTGTTAGAACACTTATTCAATGGGCTGGTGATGACCCTTATAGAAGCGGTTTGGCCGACACTCCGCGCAGAGTGATAGAGAGTTATAAAGAGTTCTTTAAAGGACATAACGATGATGTAGAGTCAATTTTGGGGAAAACGTTTGATGATGTAAAAAGTTTTAATGACTTTATTATTTTAAAAGGCATAAGATTTACTTCTTTTTGTGAGCATCATATTTTGCCTATTATGGGTTATGTGGACGTAGCTTACTTGCCTAATAAAAAGGTTGTAGGAATAAGTAAAATTGCAAGAGTTGTAAATGCGTTCTCACATAGGTTACAAATACAGGAAAGATTTACTTCGCAGATTGGTGATGCAATCCAAAAGCATTTAAAGCCTCGTGGGGTAGCAGTTTATGCGTCTGCTAATCACCAGTGTATGACGATTAGAGGAGTAAACAAGGACAGTGTTTTAATGGATACTTACCACTATACTGGAAAGTTTACACAAGATGAGAAACTCAGAGAAAGATTTATAAGCTCTATAATCAAGAAATAGAAGGTGAAATGTCTTTAAATGTTGCGGTAGTTGGGGCTACAGGAATGGTTGGGCTGGAAATTTTGCGTGTTCTAAATGAATTAAAAATTCAAGTAAACAAAGTTCATGCTCTTGCGTCCGAATCTTCGGTAGGCAAAAAAGTTTTGTTCAGAAATAAGCCTATATTAGTTGAATCTTTGCAAAAATTCGATTTTAAGAAAGTTGATATAGCTTTTTTCTCAGCTGGGTCTGAGGTGTCTAAGAAATTTGTTCCCATAGCTTCGAAGAGTTGCTATGTCATAGACAACACTCCTTGTTTCAGGAGAGAAGAAGATGTGCCCCTTGTTGTTCCTGAAATCAATAAAAATCAAATACAACTTTCTTCCAGAAATATTGTTGCCAACCCTAACTGTGCAGCAATTCAAGTTGCAGTCCCTATGAATATTATACATAAATCATATGGTGTTAATAAGGCTGTGATTTCGACATATCAATCTGTTTCCGGAGCAGGAAATAAAGCTGTAAAAGAGCTTAAAGATCAAATAGCAGCTTACTCAACTTCAAGGGACATGGAAAGAAACTTCTTACCAAGACAAATTTTTGATAATGTCATACCTCAAATTGATGTTTTTTATGATGATGGTGTCACGGGAGAAGAAGATAAAGTCGCTTTTGAGTTAAATAAAATAATTTCAACAGATATTCAAATTGAGGCCACATGCGTTAGAGTGCCAGTTACTATTGGGCACTCAGCATCAATATACTTAGAGTGCGATAAAGATGTAGATATTAGTGATGTTGAGAATAAATTATTGTCAGCAGAAGGCGTAATATTTTCTAAAGATGTGTATTTTACTCCTCATGAAGTTAAAGGAAGAAACGCGGTTTTTGTCAGTAGAGTTAGGAAGTCTAGAAGTTCACCTAAATCCTTGCAGATGTGGGTTGTAGCTGACAATTTGAGAAAAGGGGCTGCGTATAATGCTGTTCAGATATCTCAATGCTTGAATTTCTCTTGATTATATGGCGCACTCGAGACGATTCGAACGTCTGACCTTTGCCTCCGGAGGGCAATGCTCTATCCAGCTGAGCTACGAGTGCTAATTTTATGAATATTCAACGTCTATTAGTTCGTATTCTTTGATGCCAGTAGGAGTGTTTACTTCTATAAAATTCTGAGGTTCTTTTCCTATTAAGGCTTTTGCAAGAGGAGAATTGATGGCAATTAAGCCTTTATTAATGTCAGACTCATACTCGCCAACTATTTGATATTTTGATTGAGTTTCTGTGTCGCAATTGATTAACGTTACTTTAGCTCCAAATTTTACTTTTTTATCAGTTTCTTTCGAGGTATCTAATATCTCAGATCTTGATATTTTGTCTTCAAGGTCAATTATTCTTCCTTCTATGAAGCTTTGTTTCTCTTTAGCGGACTGATAATCTGCGTTTTCCGATAAATCGCCTTGTTCTCTTGCTTCGGCAATGGCTTTAATGATATTAGGCCTATCTTGTGTCTTGAGTTGTTTCAACTCTTCAAGCAATTTACTGTAACCTACTCTAGTTATTGGAAATTTTTGCATTTTAGTGTACAATACCAAAAATTTATTATTTCATAAAAATTATAATGACAGTTGTTATAACAAAACTCTGTTATTTTAGCAAAGTTAATCTGAATATATTTAATGAATTACCCTAAAAATTTTTTAGATGAATTAAGGAATAGGGTTTCTGTTTCAGAGATTATCTCCCGTAACATAAAGTTGATACAAAAAGGAAAAGACATGATAGGTCTTTGCCCTTTTCATTCTGAGAAGACTCCTTCTTTTTCGGTAAATAATTTAAAAAATTTTTATCACTGTTTTGGTTGTGGTGAGCATGGAGACATCTTCACATTTGTTATGAAATATAACAAGGTGTCTTTTAATGAGGCAGTAATAGAAATTGCAAATTTAGCTGGTGTTTCTATTCCAAAGAGTACGCCTGAGGAAGTTGCAAAATCAAAAAAAGAGTCAGAATATTATAGCATATTGAGTGATATTGCAGAGTATTATTACACTCAGTTAGGGAATAGCCAAAATGCAAAGAGTTACTTACTTTCTAGAGGGGTGGGTGATGAAATTGTCAAAACATTTCAAATAGGGTTTGCAAATAATAATGACAATTTAATTAATGAATTAAGTCAGAAGTACACTCAAGAAACAATTTTATCTTGTGGGATCTTTAAAGAAAGAAATAATAAAATATATTCTATTTTTAATAAAAGAATCATCTTTCCAATAAGAAATATTTTGGGCAAAGTTGAAGCTTTTGGGGGGAGAAGTGTAGATGGACAAGAGCCTAAATATATCAATTCTCCCGAAACAGAATTTTTTCATAAAAGAAAATCATTATATGGGATTGATTTAATCAAGTCTTTTTCTTCAGGGAATATTGTTGTAGTTGAGGGGTACATGGATGTAGTCTCTCTCCTTATGAATGGAGTGAGCAATGTAGTTGCCACACTTGGGACCTCTGTCACATCTGATCATCTAAAGCAAATATGGCGAATTTCTCCGGAGCCTATCTTTTGCATGGACGGAGATGAGGCGGGAAAGAGATCAATGAATAAGGTGGCTTTATTGTCAATGGAGGAGGTGTCACCAGGAAAAACAGTTAAATTTTTTAGTCTGCCTAGTAAATTAGACCCAGACGACTATATTAAAAAACATGGCAAAGAGAAGTTCCTGTCACACTTAAAGGATGCAACCTCATTGGCTGAATATCTGTGGGAAGAATATTTTGCTCCGAATAAAGGAAACAGCCCAGAGAATAAATTATTGTTAGAAAAAAAAGCACAAGAGTTTGCGAATCAAATAAAAAACAAATCAGTTTCAAAAGCATATTTAGATTTTTTTAAAAAAAACATATGGCATCACTTTAAATCAAAGTCATATATTCAATCAAAGTTCAACAATAGTTTGGAGCCTTCTGTTGATTTGAGAGTCCAGAAAATGAGTGTGGTTGCTAAATATGAGTTATTACTTATGAAAATAATACTTCAGAACCCTAATTTAGTTGAAGAAAATAAGACGCAGGATTTTATAATTAATCATAATTTTAGAGAAACGAGAGTTAAAAAGTTTTTTGATGAGTTGACTGTATTGATTGGCGATGAGAGCTGTCAAAAAAAGCTGAAACAGTTAATTTTTAAAACAATTAAGGAAATCAATATGAGCAATTTTGCTCTTCATCTTGATAAAACGGAAATAAATCATTATATAACATGTACTGAAGAGTGGTTTTATATCACTAAATTAATTAGCATAGAGAGACTAAAAGAAGAGTGTAATAATTTGTTGCAGCAAATGGACGAATCATCTTATCAGAAGGCTCTTTTGCTCAAGAAAGAAATCTCTGAATTAGAGAAATCAATAGATCTTACAATAAAAGATAGGTTTTTATGACAAAAAAAAGCGATAGCTATACAGACCAAGAGAAGCGGGTTATAGCTGATCTAATTAATAAAGTAGTGGATTTTGCTACTAAAAAAGGGTTTTTATCTGAAGAAGAGTTAAAAAAATATTTGCCAAAAAAGTTCCATGAACCTTCAATTGTTGAATCTTTAACAAGCAAGTTAAAAAAGAAAGGTATTACAGTTATAGAAGAGGAAAATAGCGAGAAAGAAACGGATGATTTTATCGCGGTGGATGACGATGATTCGGACTCAGAGCTTGATAAAAGTGATGCAGATAGTAATGTAAGCATCGCAAATGCAACGGATGATCCAGTCAGAATGTATTTGAAAGATATGGGGGGCGTGAACCTGCTATCTCGTCAGGGAGAGGTTGATATTGCAAAACGCATAGAAAGCGGGAAAAGCGAAATGATGAATTCGCTGTGTAAAATACCTTGGTTTATGAAGAAGTTGACGCTTGTATACGAGGATTTAGTAAATGAAAAAATTTTACTAAGAGAGATTATCGATCTAGAAGCATATTCTGGAGGTGGTTTTCCAGATCCCGATGTGAATACTCAAAGTGACAAGGACGTTACAGATGATGAAGTTGAGGAAGAAAACATCGAGGATGATGAAGCTGAGGAAGAAAGCATTTCAATAGTTAGTCTTGAAGAAAATTTATTGCCTGAAGTATTAGATCATTTTGAAGATTTAGTGAAAATTATTCGTCAAATGCTTTCTATGCGAGAAAAGGGAAAATATAACAGTAAAAAATACTCAGACTGTCAAGAAGAAGTAATACGGTCTGTTCGCGAAATGCATTTTAATGACAGAACTGTAGAAGCTCTTGTGGATATTATATATGGTCTTAATAAAAAAATAGTAAATCATGAGTCTAGGTTGTTATACGCAGCTGTTAAATGCGGCGTCAAGCGGGTTGAGTTTCTGAAGTCTATTTCTAAACATGGAATTTCAGATGACTGGCTAGATGAAATTTCTTCATCAAAAAACATTAAATGGCAGTCATTCATAGAAGAACACTCGAATATTATTAGAGAAACGCAAGAGGTTTTTGAGGAGATTCAAGAAGCAGTAGAAGTGGATACAAAAGAGTTTAAGTCTTTAGTGCAAGCTGTTCAGAAAGGTGAAAGAGATGCAAATAAAGCAAAGAAAGAAATGATCGAGGCTAACCTTCGACTTGTTATTTCAATTGCAAAAAAATATGCAAACCGTGGCTTGCAATTTCTAGATTTGATTCAAGAAGGAAACATTGGCCTCATGAAAGCTGTAGATAAATTTGAGTATAGAAGAGGATATAAATTTTCTACTTATGCAACTTGGTGGATAAGACAAGCTATTACAAGATCGATTGCTGACCAAGCTAGAACTATTAGAATACCAGTGCATATGATTGAAACTATAAATAAAATCATACGTACTTCTAGACAGATGCTCTACGAACTTGGTTATGAACCTACACCAAATGAAATAGCAGAAAGACTATCTATGCCGGTAGACAAAGTTAGAAAAGTGATGAAAATAGCAAAAGAGCCAGTCTCTCTTGAGAATCCGGTGGGAGATGAAGATGGCAATTCTTTAGGAGATTTCATAGAGGATAAAAATGCAGTTTTACCGGTTGATGCTGCGATACAATCAAACTTAAGAGAGACAACAACTCGCATATTGGCTGGTCTTACTCCTAGAGAAGAGAGGGTTTTGCGTATGAGATTCGGAATTGGAATGAATACCGACCACACTTTAGAAGAAGTAGGACAGCAATTTTCTGTAACTAGGGAACGAATAAGGCAAATTGAAGCGAAAGCACTAAGAAAATTAAAACATCCTAGCAGGTCTAAGAAGTTACGAAGTTTTTTAAATATGTCATGAGAATGGCGCGTCCTAAGAGATTCGAACTCCTGACCCACAGATTAGAAATCTGTTGCTCTATCCAGCTGAGCTAAGGACGCGCAAGGTACAGGTATGTATAATGATTTTTCATATTGAAGTCAATAAAGTGTTAAAGACATTTTTTTTGTTTTTGATTATTGCATCGGCTCCATTGCTGATGTTTGCTGATCAAAAGACTAAGTCTGTTGTGGATGCTGATAAAGTTTTTTACGACAAGAAAAGTAAAAAGATAATCGCAGTTGGCAATGTAGAGGTTTTTAGAGACGGTTTGCTTATTAAATCAGATAAACTTACTTATGATCAGTCGTTAAATAAGATTTCCGCTTTAGGTAACGTTAAAGTTGTAGATGCAGATGGAAGAGAATTCTTTGGCAATGAGATTGAGCTTTTAAGAAATCTTAAGAAAATTGTTATGCATGACCTCAAATCTCAGATTGATGGTAAATTAACTTTTGGTGCAAAAAACTCCTCTTATGAGACTAATTCAAAAATCATAAGGATGCATAAAGCGTCTGTTACAACGTGTGAGATATGTAAAAACAATAAACCGCAGTGGGTGTTTAATTCACATTCTGTTGAGCATGATTATAACGGAGACAGAGTGCATCATTACAACAGTTTTTTGAAGGTATATGGCCTTCCGGTTTTTTATGTTCCTTATTTCTCACATCTCACACCAAATGCAAAACCAAGAAGTGGATTGTTGTATCCCTCATATAGATACAGAACAATTTACGGAAATGGTGTAGAATTGAAGTACTATCACAGATTCTCTAACCACAGTGATTTAATATACAATCCTATCGTCACAGAGAAAGAGAATACAGTTCATCAACTCTCTGCTAGAAAATTTTTTAGCAATTCCTCTCTCAAATTTAATGGTTCCTACACATCGCCAAAAGAAAAAGCTTTAATTAGTTCTCAGGCTGGTTCTAAAATAGTTAAGCATAGGTATAGGGTTGAAACTGATCTCCAGCATAGTTTTAATGATAGTTATTCATTGGACATGAAATTAAATCGTGTGTCTGATAAATCGTTTTTAGATCAGTACTATTCTCGTAATAAAAATTATTTAACATCTTTAGCTGATCTAAATTATAACGAGAATATGGATTACGGAAATATCAAGAGTTTATATTTTCAAGGGCTCAGAACACAAGATGATTCTAAGACGACCCCATATGCATTGCCGTTATTTAATTTCCATAAAGAGAACTATTATCAGAATAAACACTACATAATGGAAATAAATGCATTGAATTTGCAGAGAGAATCTGGTTCTAATGTGGTAAGGTCAGTGGCCTCCGGACAGCTAGAAAGACAATTGTTTTTTGCTAACGGAATTGGCCTTTCTAATTCTCTTTTTTTAAGAGGGGATATGTACAAATATAGTGATTTGTCATCTGTTCAAAGGAGTTCAGGGGTGCACAAAACGGTTAATAGGGTTATTCCTGCGTATGAAGTTAATGTGCAGTATCCATTGATATCACAAAAATATGGTTATATTTCTTTAGTGCAGCCTTTAATGCAAGTTGTAGCAACCCCCAATTCGTCTAAGAACAACCAAATCATTAATGAGGATAGTTTGAATGTAGAAATTAGCGATGCCAATTTATTTTCTAATAACAGATATTCTGGATTTGATAAATTTGAAGATGGATCAAGAATTAATTATGGTTTAGTTGGTTCAATTGTTAATAAGTTCTCGCAAAAGAAGTATTACCATTACATGGTTGGGCAGTCATATAGACTAAGAAAACCAAGCTCTTTTGGTATTGATAGCGGAATGATAAATAAATTTTCTGATATTGTCGGTAATTTTGGAGTAACACCCATAGAAAAGCTAAAAATTTTGTACAGATATAGATTTGATCAACGTGATAATGTTTTGCGTAGAAGTGAAATGGATCTAGGATATAAATTCGTAAAGCTTTCATTTAACTACAAAATCACAAAATATAATTACAAAAGCTTTGTAGATGATGAGAAGGTAATTAAGTCAATGGCGTTAAATCCAAAATATGAAATTAATAAGAATTGGACTTTGTCTGGAAATATTACTAGAAATGGTACTAGAAGAAAAAGTTTTTTTATAAATACCGGAGCTAAAATTATTTATGATGGACAATGTTCTTGGATTAGTTTAAATATCTCAAAAGATCATACTAAAAGCCAGATGAGTAATAATAAAAAGGCCACGTCTTTTGTTTTTGAATTTATTCCCAAAGGTATCTAATGGTTAGGAAGGTTTTTCAAACTTTATTTTTTGTAATTTTGCTGTCTGTTCAATGCCAGGTTGTTGCGGATTCTGCGATTGTTGCAGTTGTGGGAGAGGAGGTTATTACTACAAAGGACTTATCTGATAGGTATCAATTTTTTTTGATTGAAAATCCTAAAGTCAAAATTTCTAATTCTCAGCAAAAGAAAGCTTTATATTCAAATATACTGAAATCAATGATTGATGAGTCAATTTTATACCAAGAGCTAGATAAGTTGAAAATTAAAATTACTCAAGATGAAATAAATCAAGCAATAAGATTTATAGAAAGTAGACAAAAGATGAAACAAGGCGAGTTTTTTTCTTATCTCAGAAAGTCGGGTATATCAAAAGAATATGCTATTTCTCAAATCGAGAAAAACATATTATGGGAGAAATTTATGGATGAAATTATCTCTCCACAGATTCAAATTGGGAATAATGAAATATTAGAATTCTTGTCAGTTCATCATCCTGATAAGATCATAGTTGATTTTGTTGTTATTGATTCGGATAATCAGGACCTCTTAAGCGCAGCCAGGAGGGAGATATCAAGTTGTTCAGATGTGGATCGTTTAAGAAATGTGAGCACAAAAAGGCAGAAATTAAAATTATCATCGGTTCAAAATGATGATATTAGAAGAGCTGTTATCTTAGCTTCTGAGAAACATCCATCGCACATATTTAACATAAGAGACAAAAAGAATTTTGTTTTCATATGTGAAAAGATTAAACCTCAAGAAGTAAAGCTAATTAATAAAATTATGGGAAGTCTAAAACAGCAAAAGATTGCTTTGCAGGCTGAGTATCAAATCAAAAATTATGCAAAAAATAAGCACATAGAAATATTTGATACTAATGTATAAATACAGGGATTTTGTTAAAAATTTTTCTGGAACTCCACAAAAAAAATATGGTCAGAATTTTCTCGTAGAGGAATTTTATTTAGAGAAAATTTGTAAATATTCTCAGATTAATGCACTAGATAATATAATTGAAGTTGGACCGGGTCTTGGGTTTCTAACTGAGAAAATCTTAGATTGCTCACCTAACAAGCTTGATTGCATCGAGATTGATAAAAATTTATATAGTAATTTAAAGACTAGAGTGCAAGGTAGAGAGAATGTGCATTTACACAATGTGGATGCTATGCAGTACGATTTTTCAACTATTCTAAACGCAGAATCAAAAATTGTTGCGAATCTTCCTTATAATATTTCTGTTCCTCTTCTGATGAGGATTGCAAAAGATTTTGTGATTTCTCCATCGATGTTTGTTTTACTCCAGAAAGAAGTTGCAGAAAGAATATGTGCTAAAGAAGGGAAAAAGTATGGAGCTGTTTCAGTAATTATGAATTTTTTATTTAATACGCAGCAATTATTTGATGTGCCACCAGAATCTTTTCTACCTGCTCCTAAGGTGAATTCTACATTTATAAAGATTATCCCTAAGTCTGATATAACTGAAAGACGTAAACTCGTTTTCAAGCTGGAGAAGCTATGTAAATTGGCATTCTCACAGAGAAGAAAAACTTTTATTAAAACATTGGCACAATATAATTGTAAAAATATTTCTCTTGAGAATCTATTAGAAGATATGTATATCAATAAGGGTGATAGACCAGAAGAAATCTCTGTGAGTCAGTATGTATCACTTGTTAGTTTTTTAGACAAGCAGAAATTGATTTAGTGGTGGATATCATCATTTTGTGATATACATCTTCTATTTTCACTTTTGGACCCCACTCTATATCTACTACAGCTTTCTTTACTTTCAGGCTTTTTAGAAAATCATCAATTGATTTAGACCTAAATTGAGGTTCAACAATCACACAATTCACCTCTTTATTTTGAATAAATCTTTTTAAATTCTGAAGTTCTTTAATTGTAGGAGGAGAATTATGGTTGGAAAATAATACCCCGACAGTATTAATATCAGATTCATTGAGCAAATAATTATATGCATCATGAGTAGCAATAATCGATTTACTTCTGTCGGATGCTAATTCATTTTGAATTTTATTTTGTGCTCTTTTAAGCACTTCTGAATATTTAGTGTAATTTTCTAACTGACAGGATTTTGAGGTTTTTGTCTTCAATGTTTTTTTAACAAGGTTTTGGGCAATAAGTTGCACATTCGATACATCAAGCCAAATATGAGGGTCTACTTCGTGGTGGTGGTGATGGCTAGAGTAAAAAAACTCTTTCGGGCTATCAAATTTTCTTAGTTTGAGACCCGGAGTATCCTCAAGTACAACTAGCTTATTCTTAAACTCTTCATTTTTGATGATTGCTTTATATATTGATGTTTCAAGATCCCTGCTGACTATTATTATAACATCAGCTTTTTTTAATAGAGATAGATCTGAGGGAGACAAATGATAATGATGTGGCGAAATATTTTTATTAATCAGAAGTTCAATATGATCATCACATGTTATATTTTTTACAATGCTCATTATTGGCCTGATGCTCACTAAGATATTTTTACTATGACTTGTAGAAGAAATAAGTATTACAAGTAACAAAATGTTTATTTTGAATAACTTCATTTATAATATCACTAGTTATATTAATGATGTGAGTAGATATGATTTTATGAATTGTATGTCAACAAATAATAGATCTATGCAGTTTTTTTCTGTTTATTTACAGTTCTTGTGTAAGTAATAGTTTTTTTGTTTTTAAGCTTCTTAAAATGGGAATTCATCATTTGCACCATAGATTTATCTCTACTTTGCCAACTTGATCCTCCAATTATCACGCCTACAAGCCTTGTTTTCCCTTGCTTAGCAGTTGTCACCAAATTCCAACCTGCATTTGAAGTGTACCCTGTCTTCATTCCCTCGGCGCCTTTTAATTTTTCTAAAACATGATTATGACCCTTTAGTAATCTATTCTTATAATAGAAGCTAGTTCTAGAAAATAGATGATAATATTGACCATAATCTCTTTTTAATGCGAGAGCTAGCTTAGCCATATCAATAGCTGTCGTTTTTTGTTTTCTATGATGCCACCCAGATGCGTTTGTAAAGAAAGTATTTTTCATTCCTAATTATTTAGCTCTGACGTTCATTCGGTTAGCAAATTTATTTTCATCTCCTGATATTGCTTCAGCAATGACTACAGCAGAGTCATTTGCTGACCGGACGATGAGACTTAGAATAGCTTCTTTTAAGGTGATTGTACCTCCTGATCTTAACCCAATGTTACTTCTAGGCTGGCGGGCAGCCTTTCGAGATATTTTAAGTTTCTGGTTCATAGATAATTTTCCTTTAGCTACCTCTTCAAACGCTAAATATATTGTCATCATTTTTGTTAAGGAAGCAGGATTAACTTTTACATTTGCGTTTCTATGGTACAAAACTTTGTTTGTTGAAGAGTCAACAACTAAAGATGATTTTGTAGGAACGTATCGTTTTTTTCGCGAAGATGATTCAGAGCAAACACATTGTACAAGTATAAATAAAGTCAGAATTAGTCTAAACATAGATGTTATTAGTTAGTACAGCGTGAATTCTACAAAGTATTTGTTAATATAATGTTAATGTTTAATTTCAACTTTGTGCAATATTTCTTTGGGCTGAGTCATTGAGAAATTTTTCATATAGTAGAACACTTTAGAAAACATCTTTCGGAATGATCCTTGAGGGATGATTTGCTTGTTAAAAATTAAGTGATAAGTTTTGTTTGGAGAATTTGGAAATTCAACAATCAGTTTTCCAGCAGAGGATCTTTCTTCAGAGGTAATAGGAGTTTTATATTCTACAAAAGTTCGTATTTTACTTTTTAAGTCCACGGGCACTGTGACCACAATATCTTCGGAAGAAATTAGATCAACTTTGCTGGGAGAGCTAAGCCATGTAGAAATATTTTTCATAATTAGATCATTCTTTTTGGCAATAATGACATTGGTGTAGTTAAGGAAGCCGTATTGAAGCATTTTATAAGACTCATTCGCCCTAGAAGTTTGGTCTTTAAGTCCATTCACGACTAAAATTAATCTTCGTCCATTTTTGGTTCCTGAGGCAGATACTCCATACCCACCCTTAGAAGAGTGGCCGGTTTTAAGGCCGTCAACGTTAGAACTTCTGTAAATAAGAGGGTTGCGGTTGGGCTGCTTTATGTTATTGAATTTAAAAGATTTTTCATTAAAGTAGTGATAATACTCAGGAAAATCATTGATAATTCTTTTAGATAAAATTGCCAGGTCTAAGGCTGTCATGTAGTGATTATTCTCAGGCCAACCAGTAGAGTTGACAAAGTTGCTATTCTTTAATCCTAACTCTTTTGCTTTGATGTTCATTCTTGAAACAAACGCCTCTTCAGATCCTGCGACACCTTCAGCCAGAGCTATTGCGGCATCATTGCCTGATTGGACAATAACACCTCGTATCAAGTCTTCAACTGAAACCATCTGCCCTTGCTTTAAAAACATTTTAGAACCTTGTTTGCCTGATGATTTTTTACTAACTAGAAATTTGTCTGATAATTTAATTTCATTATTTCTCAATTGTGAGAAAACTAAGTACATAGTCATCAATTTGCTCATTGACGAAGGCGTCATTTTTTTGTTTATATTTTTGCCAAAAATTATTTCGTTAGAATCTATATCCATTAATATTGCTTGCTTAGCGCTTGTAGAGAAAGTTGCATAAGAGCTTAATGGAAAAAGTATTACTAAAAAGAGTTTCAGATAAAATGACATGACGATATAATTATGATATATAAATACTTGTTTACAGCTAAATGTATAACATACCCTAGCGATTATATCTTATATTAATTTCTTATACAAACCCTAGGTAAGTATATTTAAGTGAAATGAACAAAAAAAAAGACACACGCGATAAGAGCCTCCCTGTATTGAGTGCAGATTTAACATTCTCTAACTATGTTAACGAGGTAAAAAAATATCCTACTCTGACAGCGGAGGAAGAATATATGTTAGCAAAAAGAGTTCTGGAATATCACGATGCGGATGCTGCACATAAACTTGTTACTAGTCATTTAAAACTTGTTGCGAAAATGGCATATAAAATGCGAGGATACGGCGTTGCTCTGATGGATTTAGTCTCAGAAGGCAATATAGGCTTAATGCATGCAGTTAAAAAATTTGATCCAGATCTTGGACACAGATTTTCGACCTATGCCATGTGGTGGATAAAAGCTGCGATGCAGGAATTTGTTATTAAATCATGGTCTTTAGTAAAAATTGGTACTACAGCTGCTCAGAAAAAACTTTTCTTTAATTTAAACAAAGCAAAAAAAAGGATGAACAGTTTATCTAATGTAAACCATGATCAGCTGGATGATGCTTCAGCTGTAGAGCTTGCAAAAGAATTGAATGTGTCGCAAAAAGAATTAAAAGATATGAACGGTCGTTTAGCGGGTGGGGATATTTCACTAGACCAAAATTTAAATAAGGACGGTGAATCTGGGGTTGCTGCGATAGATTTAATACCAGAAAGTAGAATCAACCAAGAAGCGAGCTTTATTGCTTCTGAGAACCAAGAAAAACAAAAACGGTTGTTCTCTGAGGCTTTTCAAACTCTTGATGAAAGAGAGAAAAAAATTATTTCAAGTAGACATTTAGGCGAAGAAATTAAAACTTTAAGTGATTTGAGCAAGGAATATGATATTTCTACGGAAAGAGTAAGGCAGATTGAGTCTAGAGCTATTGAGAAAATAAAAAAATACTGCTTATTAAACAACTAAATTTCCTCGCTGTAATATAGCGAAGTTATAGAGATTGATAATAGGGTAATATTAGACAGAACTATGGATGCATATGGTGGAACAATACCATTTGTTGCTGACAAGAAAGATAGCTCTGCTAATAAAAAAGCAGTCAGTGCTAAAAATATTCCCTTAATCATCAGGAGAGATGACTTGATATGTCTACCAGATTTTAAGCTAAAAGAAGCAGCAATTAATATTAAGCAACATATCATGAGAGGCTTGTTGATTAATCTATATAAGAAGGAAATGTGTTTTAATGTAGAATAGCCTGATTTGTTTAATTGGGTTATTAAATACGGCATCTCCCAAATGCTGATTGACTCCGGCTCTAAAAAATTATTTTTTATATCATCTGTTTTTAACCGTGTATTTAATATGAGACTTTTTATATTGGAAGGTTTTTTTCGAGGTGTGTATACAGTCACATTCTCTAATACCCACTTATCATCAATCAGTTTTGCAGACGAACTTAGAATCCTTTCTTTAAATTGAAAATTTTGGTCTAAAGTAATAAAAGATGTTGTTCCGAATTTCATGTTTTCAAAGTTTAATGATTGGGAATTTACAAATCTTTTTTCTTTTGAAGATTGGATTTTATCTACTAACCACATTTTGCCATCATTAAATGCAAAACTCATATAATCGTTACCGATTAATTTTGCATGTTGCTTATTGTAGTGATTAAGAAATATTGAAGAAACCGGATTTATTATTGTAACAATCAACACTCCCAAGAGGAAGCCTGTAAAAATAAAAGGCATAATAAATTGCCAAAAAGACAACCCACAAGATTTAAGTACTGTATATTCATTTTTTCTAGAGAGTTTCTGGAATGCTAGAATGGCTCCAATAAAGATTATATATGGACTTGATTCTTGAAGAAGGTATGGAACTTTTGATACAACCAAGGACATGATCTTTAAAAACCCAATATTATGCTCATGTGAGACTCGTACAGTTTTTTTAAGAATATCAACCAAATTTGATAATATAAACACTGATGCAACTCCGCTTGTTGCGACTAAAACGGAGAGTAAGAAATTCCTGCAAAGATATACAAAAAGGGTTAAGTGCATTTTTTTTGGTGGGCCCGGTAGGACTCGAACCTACGACAACACCGTTATGAGCGGTGCGTTCTAACCACTGAACTACAGGCCCTATTTATAAGTTAACAAGATTTATAGTAACATAAAATTCACAAGTCAAATAACTTTTTTGGTGGCGTGGCTTTTAGTGGTGCTATGTACATTGGGTTCAGGCCGCACTCTTTTTTATCAAAGGAATTCTTTCGAACAAACTCAGCTAATTTTAAAGCATCTATTTTACCTGCAAATTCTGTCTTGATTAAATGTCTGAGAGATTGATCTATTATAAGATTATTAGTTTTCTGCAACTTTTCTCGTGATATTAATGAAATTTTAGATGCTGGTTTTTTTTTAGTAAAGTCTTGTACAAAAACCATATCTTTCTTTGCATTCAAAGCGACGCGAGAATTTGTAAGATCAAATTGAGAATATAAAAGTTGCATATTTGAGATGCCAAATACATTTACATCATTACGTATAGATTTAATACATTTTAAGATCGAGTGTCCTACTCTTATCCCAATGAAACTTCCTGGGCCATTAGTGCAAAAAAAATTCTCTATTTGATTGATATCCAGTGCGGCCTTTTTCAAGACGCAATCAATAACAGAGAATATTTTTTCTGATTGTGAGTATGCAGCGTTATCTGTATGATGATAAACCTGATTATTGTGTATTAATGCGACAGAAGTTTTTTCTGTTGTTGTTTCAATACAGAGAGATTTCATATGATGTTTAGAATAAAATTTGATCGTAAGGTTTTTATCATAAGTGTAGGTGCATTGCTAGAATATTATAATTTTATCATCTTTGGCTTGCTAGTACCGTTCATCTTTTCTAAATACGAAGCTAATTCACAAAATTCCTTAATTCTGGGATATCTGATTTTTACAGTGGGTTATATTGCTAGGCCAATTGGCGGCTTTATTATGGGAGTTCTTTCTGATACCAAAGATAGAATGTATGCTTTTTCAACAATTATGCTTCTAAGTGGAGGAGCAACTTTTTTAATGGGTGTAATACCGAGATTTGACTCAATCAGCGTTTTCTTCACAGCGCTTTTTATATTAAGGCTTTTTCAAAGCATGGGATTTGGTGGGGAGATACCTAATGCAATTACGATATTATATGAGTATGACAATAAAAAAAAGTTTTTGCGCTCTGCAAATGTAATTTTCAATGCCACATTAGGATGCATTCTAGCTTTTGGCACCTCTTACCTTCTGTCCGAGAGGAGTGAGAAGAACTATAGCGATTTTGTTTGGAGGGTGCCATTTCTTATTGGAGGAGCATTCTCATTAATTTTATACTTTGGAAGAATAAAACTTCAGAAATCTGGAATACAAGCCAAGAATTTGTTTTTAGACTCTAAATTTTTTAAACGCTTAAAAAGCCAGTCCAAGCCTATTGCAATTGGCACTCTACTTTTGCTACCCACTGCTTTGTTAACGATAAATAATATTTTTCTACCTACGTATTTAAGTGAATACTTTAATTATGAAAAATCAACTATTTTTTTTATTTCCACTATTGGATTACTGTTATCTTTATTTTTTACAATTAGTTCAGGGGCTATTCTAGATAAAGTGGGGTTTAAACCTGTATATTGTGCAGTAAGTGTTTTATTGATTGTTTCAATTCTATATATTTTGTTTTTTGGGAGATTTCGTCACATATATGACGTAATTTTTTTTAATATCACATATAATATATATGTGTCGTTCACGATTGTTCTAGTTTTGGGTTTATTGACGGGCACTATTGAAAAAAGCGTGCGCAATAGTGTAATAGGAGTCATATACAACTTAAGTTTTATGATGGCGAGCTTATTACCTTCTTTAACAATGAAGTTGATTAGCATATATCAAAGCCCGTTTATTATTTACTATTTATTTATAATTATGGTAATTATGAGTGCTGTTTTAGTATTTTTATTTTTTGGAAAAAGCAATGATAGAAGATGAGATTGTTAGGGAGTATGATGTTAGGGGGGTTTATAAGAAAAACCTTACCCCAGAGACAGCTGAGCACATTGGTGCTGCTCTGTGTGGTTATTTAAAGAAACACAATCTGAATGGCAAGATTGCTATTTGTTGTGATGGAAGGCATAGCTCTCCAACTTTATCAAAATCTCTTATGAAAGGCATAATTGAAAGTGGGAGAGATGTTCTTGACATTGGGTTGGGGCCGACTCCATTGTTATACTTCTCAAATTTTGTGTGTGATGATGTCATTGCGGGAGTAATGATTACAGGTTCTCATAATCCACCTGAATATAACGGTTTTAAATTTATTGTTAATAAAAAGCCATTTTATGGCCAAGATTTAAAAGATGTTTTCCTTAAAAAAGTTTCAATAGACTCTTCTGTTTTGCCAGGAAAGCAAATAAGAAAATCTTTATCGGATGAGTACATAGAATTCTTGGTTAAAACCTTTTCGGTTATTTCAAATCGAACTGTTGTTTGGGACTGTGGGAATGGCGCTACTGGAGAAATAATAGAAGAGTTGTGTAAAAATCTTAAAGGAAGACACGTGGTTCTGAATGGCAAAATAGATGGAAACTTCCCATCTCACCATCCAGACCCCGCGGAAGAAAAGAACCTTTTGGAAATCATAAATAAAGTAAAAGAGATAGATGCTGATTTTGGTATTGCTTTTGATGGAGATGGAGACAGACTAGGAATAGTCGATAAAAAAGGTACTATAGTTTGGGGAGATCAAATATTAGCTATTTTAGCTCAGGATTTATTAAAAGATAATCCTGGAGCCCCAATTATTGCTGATGTTAAATCCAGCAAAGTTCTGTTTGATATAATTGATGAGAGTGGAGGAGGTAGCGTTATTTGGAAAACTGGCCATTCAAATATTAAAACTAAAATGATTGAGCTAAACTCACCTTTGGCTGGGGAAATGAGTGGTCATATTTTTTATAAGGATGGTTATTATGGATATGATGATGCAATATATGCAGCAATAAGATTCATGAATTGTTTCGATAAGAATCCGCAGTGCATTTCTTATGTTGTTGATAGATTCTCGAAAGTTGTGAGTACGCCAGAAATAAGAGTTCAGTGTGATGAAGATAAAAAATTTGTTGTCGTCGATTTGATGAAAAGAGACTTAGGAGATAAAGGCATTGATTACACTGACACTGATGGCATTAGGGTTGACAGAGAAGAAGGATGGTGGCTTATAAGAGCCTCCAACACCCAGGATATTTTAGTTGTAAGAGTTGAAGGGCAAACATCTAGAAATTTTGAGAATTTGAAGAATGAATGTAAAGATTTACTCCACAAACATGGGTTAATTTTGCCGGTGGGATTTTGAAATGATTGAATTAAGTTGGAAAGATCCAGTCTGTGTCGCAGAAATATTGTCTAATAAAGATAGCGAAGAGTGGGTATTTCTCCATAGCTCACAAGTAAATGATAAATTCTCCAGATACTCCATAATTTCTTTTGGTAAAGAGAAAGAAATTTGTGGTGCTAATTTAGCGGATCTAAAAAAAAAACCTTGGAATTAGATTATCAAAACCCTACAGATTCCTTTCTTGAGTCTCTGGAAGAGAGTGTGTATGGCTTTATAAGTTATGATTCGGCGCTCACAAATAAAAGTAAGTCACACATCGATGTACCGGGGTTTTATTTTTGCAAGTTCAAGTCAGTAATTTTATTTGACCATTTGGAACATAAGTTAGTTATTTCTGAGAATGATAAAGCATCTCGTGATTTATTAGTCCAGACTCAGGAAAAATCCCTATCTAGAGAAATTAACTTGATAAACAAATTTTCACGCGCTAGATCCAATTTTAGTGATGAATCATATAAGGCGGCTATTAAAGAGATTAAGAAAAAAATCTTTAATGGTGATTTCTATGAGGCTAATTTAACTAGAAAATTTTTTGGGGAATGTAATGTTCAGAATTCATTTCAAATATATCGAGATATTTTAAATGTGAATCAAGTGCCATATGGAGCGTATGCAAAATTAAAAGATTTTGAGATTATTTCTTTTTCTCCTGAACGTTTCATCAAGCTCTCTGATGGTATTGTGACATCACGCCCAATTAAGGGAACAATCTCTGTTGGCAAAAAGTTAGAGGACACCTTAAAAAACCAGGAAATTCTCAAGCACTCTGTTAAGAATAGAGCAGAGAATTTAATGATAGTTGATTTAATGCGAAATGATTTTTCTAAGAACTGTATACCTAATACTGTTAATGTTAAAAATCTTTTTGAAACTGAGATTTATAAGAATGTTATACACATGTATTCTGATATTGAAGGAGAGTTAAAAGGAGAATTCATTGATTGTCTTTCGGATGCTTTTCCTCCCGGGTCTATGACGGGCGCACCTAAAAAGATCGCAATTGAAGTGTGTGATGAGATTGAAAATTATTCGCGAGGGTTGTACAGTGGATGCCTAGGTTATTATCATCCCAGGTATGCTGATTTTTCCGTTATGATAAGAACTTTGGTGATAAAAAAGAATCAATATGAGATTCAGGTTGGAGGAGCTATTGTAGCAGACTCTGACCCAGATGATGAGCTTAGTGAAATCTATGCAAAGTTTAAACCTTTCAAAAATTTTATAGAAACATGTTAAAAATTAATAAGAAATGGGCTGTAATTTGTTTACTGTTTCTAAATGTTCTTTTTCCTTTTGTTTTTTTTAATTTTGGTAATACGTGGTTGAATCAGTTAGGTGTTATATGCTCTTATTTTGTGTTATTTCTTGCCATTAAATTTGTTGATGAACAGCAAAAAAGCTTGGATTCAAAATTACTAAAGTTGTTTCAGCCATTCTTGATATGCTTCTATTCTGTGATATTGGCTTTTAATAAACTTTATGACTATTCAATAATTGTGATAACAGGGTGCGCATATTTTGTTTCAAGTTTGCTTTTGATAGAAGATACAATTCAAAGGGCAATTCTGAGATACAAACGCTTAAAAATTTACCTTGTTCTTTCTGCCTTGCTTCTTATTCTGGGTTGTCTGGTAGTAAGAAATTTTAAGTTAATAGAGAGTTTTGTAATATCAGAAAAATCATTGTTTAAGGCTTTTTATTTTCTTCTAATACTAATATTTCTATACGTTGGTACTTATAAATCTGGAATCAAAGAGGTTATATCGAGTTATAGAAAAAGTTATTTTATCCAAAAAATATCGACTATTACTCTTCTGTGTAACAAATTATTTTTATTTTTTGGTTATTTTAATTCAAGTCAATTATTTCAAATTATTTATGTTGTGAATGCAGTGATTTTTATTTTATCTTTTAGGCACAAAAAAGAAAATTTGATTATTGCTAGCCTTTCATTGTTAGTATTGGAGATTTTGCCTGGTAAAATGCAAGCTTTAACCATTGATCCTGGTGTGATTTCTTTCATAGTTATGATGTTTTATTTAAGAAGTCCTATCCTTTACCAAAAGGAAAATAAATATGGAGAACTGTACGTTTATTATGATTATAAAAACAAGAAAAAAGTGTTACTTAACAATAGGGTGCTACATGGGGTAGAAGATGTTGGCTATAAAGGGGGTGAATGCAGGCATCAATACTACACCGGTTTGAAAACAAGAAATGCATTTTATTCGTTACTTAAAAAGTTTTCTGACAAACCGATATCTATTGGTGTTGTTGGTATGGGGATCGGTATGCTTGCATCGTTAGTAGAAACAAAACAAAAAATTACCTTTTTTGAAATTAATCCCACTTTAAAAGACTTGGCATTAAAGTCCGGGATATTTAACTACATCAAATTCTGCAAAGGTCAGGTCAAAATAGATATAGGGCACGCAAGACAAGAACTTCAATCATATAAAAAAGATTTTGATTTATTAATTATTGATGCTTACACGGGAGGTGAAGTTGTGCCGGAGTTCTTGACTGAGGAGGCGTTTAATCAGTATTTCCGAGGTGTTTTGAAGAGTGGTGGGGCTGTTCTGATTCATTTAACATCTTCTGCCAAAAGTAAGAGTATGATTTATAAAGTGGCAAAGAAATTAGGATTGCAAGCGAAAATCAGCTATCATTCAACGGATGATAATGAAGAGATCAATATAATTGATAGAGGGTATCAACGAGATCAAGTAAGTCATGCTCGCAAGATGTACGACTTTATTCTAAGTGGAGTTAATTATTTGTCTATTGGGAATTTATTTAATGTTTCTAGAAGCAGTAATATAGTATGGGCAGTAATATATAAAGAAAAGAAATTTGGATCTTTTGTAGAACAAGATTCTCGATGGCATGACATCGAGGATGCTAGCTCAGAGGTTAGTGTTCATGATGAAGATGTTGGTTATGAAAAAGGTGTTCAAATAACCGATGTAATCAGTTGATGAAAAGAAAAATTGTTATAATAAGTGGGCCAACTGCAAGTCACAAAAGCATCTTAGCTGATCTTGTAAAAAATGAAGTGGCTGTTGATGCAGCAATTGTAAATATTGACTCTATGCAGGTTTATGATTCTTTGCCAATACTTACTGCTCTACCAAAAAATTTCCATGAGAATTTCCTTTTTGCATATAAAAAGTTTTATAATAAATGCTCTGCTGGCATTTGGTTGGAGGACTTTAATAACCTTGTTTCAAATGAGTTAAAAAACAAAGAGTTGATTATAGTTGTGGGAGGTACCGGTTTGTACATAAAAAGTTTGATATATGGGCTTTCAAATATACCGAGTATACCGTCTAAAGTTAGAAGTGATGTCTTGAAAAAATTTGACAAAGATGGGCGGGAAGAGTTCTACAAGTTTTTGTGCGATATTGACCCGAAATGCATAAAAAAAATTCATCCAAGTGACAAGCAAAGAATGCTCAGGGCTGCTGAAGTTGTTGAACATACTGGCAGGTCTATTTATAGTTATTCTTCAAAAAATATACAAAATAAAGAATATAATTGTATGCACCTATCTCTCACGCCTGATCGCGACTACTTGTATAACAACTGCAACATTCGTTTTAAAATGATGTGCGAAGAGGGGGCTGTGGAGGAGGTAATTGCTTTTAGTACGTTGGTTGAGAATAAAGGCTCTCATATGATAGAAAAGGCACTTGGGTATCAGGATCTTTATGATTACTTATGTGGAAAAACTGATTTTGGAAGTGCAGTTGAGAGTGCCCAACAAAAGACACGCAATTATGCAAAGAGGCAAATGACTTGGTTTAGAAGTCAAAAAGAGGCTAAATTAATTAATTTTGATAGATATTCAAGTCACTTGGAAAAAGAAGTGCTGTTGTATGTGAGTAGTTTTATTGGTGGTGTGTAAAATATTTATTAAACACTACTGTGGCAGCGCACGACACATTGAGACTTTCAGCATCTTGCTGCATGGGTATTTTTACTAAAAAATCACAAGAGTTTCTGACTAACGTTCGTATTCCGGTTCCTTCTGATCCTAAAATAATTACGCTTTTTTTTGGAAAATCAAAATTATTTAAATTAGTCTCTCCTTTAGAATCAAGACCTATAACCCAATAGCCGCTCTTTTTCAGCATCTCTGTTGTTCTAGCAATGTTATTAGTGATTTCAACGGATACTTGGTCTATGCATCCTACTGATAGTTTAGATATTGCGCCAGTTTCGTTTGGAGAATTTACGCTAGGTATAACAACTTTTCTGATCCCAAAAGCATAGGCTGATCTTATTATAGATCCTATATTTTGAATGTCAGTTATTTGGTCAAGTATTACAATTGGCTCTTCATCATTGGAATCAGGAAAAGAAAATTTTTTAAAAACCGTCTCACATTCTGCTGCTACGCCTTGGTGGCTAGAGTTATTGGTGACTTTGTCTAGAAATTCTTTGTTGACGTACGTTACATCTATCTTACGTTCTACTGCCTGCTCTTCAATGTGCCTTGCTGAATCTTTCAAAAGAAAGACTTTAAAGATGCGTCTATTTTTATTTTGCAGTGCTGATAAAATAGAATGTTTGCCAAATAGCGTTACTTTTTTCATTACATTTATTTTAGCTTGGGAATTGACATTCTGACTCAATTATATTAAAAAGTGAACCCCTAAGAAATATATTATTTTTTAGTTGATTTTTTATAAAAAAGATATAGTGTAGCCATTACCCTCTGGGAGGGGTGGCCGAGTGGTTAAAGGCAGCAGACTGTAAATCTGCCCGTGTAAGCGTACGTAGGTTCGAATCCTACCCCCTCCACCATTAAGTGGATGGGCGCAGTATGCGGGTGTAGCTCAATGGTAGAGCCCCAGCCTTCCAAGCTGGTTGTGTGGGTTCGATTCCCATCACCCGCTCCAAGGGCTTGAGATTTTTGGTGTGTTTAAATAAAAGGAATGTAAAGTTATGTCTAAAGAGAAGTTTGATAGGAGTTTACCTCACTGTAATATAGGTACGATAGGTCACGTAGATCATGGTAAGACGACGTTAACGGCGGCGATTACTAAGGTATTAGCTGAGGCTGGTGGTGCTACTGAGATGAAG